>NZ_JBFBCC010000027.1:0-88223 GCF_040682955.1 Amycolatopsis sp. NPDC051045 | reverse complement strand
CGAGAACCCAGTGATCACACAAACCGCCCCGGCAAAAACCAAAAAAAAAAAAAAAAAACCCCCCCCCCCCCCCCCCCCGGGGGGGGGGGGGGGCGCCCCCCCCCCCCCCGGGGCGTGGGGGCTGGGCCCCCACAGGACACGACGAGAAGAGCCCTGGTTCGCGCTTTCCGCGAACAGGGCTCTCCCAGCGAATCTCGTGGGCGATACTGGGATCGAACCAGTGACCTCTTCGGTGTGAACGAAGCGCTCTCCCCCTGAGCTAATCGCCCGCGGTACGAACTTCCACGAAATCCGGGGGTGGACTCGTGGTGCGCGATACTGGGATTGAACCAGTGACCTCTTCCGTGTCAGGGAAGCGCTCTCCCGCTGAGCTAATCGCGCGCTGCGGAACTTCGTACTGACGGAAGCATATCGGATGTCTGCCGGGGCCGTGCAGGGGGTCCGGTGTGCCTCACGAGGTGCGAAAACCGCCGTGACACGAAGGGGCGGGGACGGGCAGACTGCGGAGGACGTCCTGTTTTCGTCCCGGCCGTCGCGGCCGACCAGGAGAGCTTCCACCTCGATGACCGAAACCGTGTCCACCTCACCCTCCGACGTGCACCGCGCTCCGGCGCGCGCGGGACTCCTCATCGGGGTCCTGGTGCTCTCCGCGTTCGTGATGATCCTCAACGAGACGATCCTCAGCGTGGCGCTGCGCGACCTGACCGTCGACCTCCGGGTACCGACCACGACGGTGCAGTGGCTGACCAGCGGGTTCCTGCTGACCATGGCTGTCGTCATTCCCACGACGGGGTTCCTGCTGGAGCGGTTCTCGCCGCGGCAGGTCTTCCTCTTCTCGCTGTCGGCGTTCAGTCTCGGCACGCTGCTGTGTGCGCTGGCGCCCGGGTTCGGGCTGCTGATGACCGGGCGCGTGGTGCAGGCGTTCGGCACGGCGGTGATGCTGCCGCTGCTGATGACGACGGTGATGCGGCTGGTGCCGCCGGAGAGGCGCGGCGCGACGATGGGCACGATCACGATCGTCATCGCGGTCGCGCCGGCGATCGGGCCGACCATCGGGGGTGCGGTGCTGTCGTCGCTGAGCTGGCGCTGGATGTTCTGGATCGTGCTGCCGCTGTCGGTCGCCGCGCTGGTGGCCGGTGCGCTGATGCTGCGCCTGGACGGCCGGCGCCGCCGGGTGCCGCTCGACCTGCCGTCGGTGCTGCTGTCCGCGATCGGGTTCGGCGGGGTGCTGTACGGCTTGTCTTCGGGCGGGGAGCAGGGCGGGGCCGGACCGCTGGTGCCGGGGTGGGTGCCGATCGTCGTCGGTGTCGCCGCGCTGGTGGTGTTCACCTGGCGGCAACTGCGGTTGCAGCGCCGGGACCGGGCCCTGCTCGACCTGCGGCCGTTCACCCACCGCAGCTTCGTCGTCGCGCTGGTGCTGACCGCGTTGCTGTTCGTGTGCCTGATCGGCGCCGCGGCGATCCTGCTGCCGCTCTACCTGCAGACGGTGCTGCACACCAGCACGTTCGTCAGCGGCTTGGCCTTGCTGCCCGGCGGGCTGGTGCTGGGTTTGCTGGGCCGTCCGGTCGGCGCGCTGTTCGACAAGGTCGGCGCGCGGCCGCTCGTCATCCCCGGGGCGGCGGCGATGGCCGCTTCGCTGTGGCTGTTCGCGGTGCTGGGGCCGGGCTCGCCGCTGGTCGCGGTGATCGGGATCCACGTGCTGATGATGGCCGGGCTCGGGCTCATGATGACGCCGCTGTTCACCGAGTCGCTCGGCGTGCTGCCCGATCACCTGTACTCGCACGGCAGCGCGATCCTGTCGACGCTGCAGCAGGTGGCCGGTGCGCTCGGCACGGCGGTGTTCGTCAGCGTGGCGACGCTGGGCAGCCACGACACCACGGCGGGCAGCCCGGACGCCTCAGGCCTGCGGGCGGCGTTCGTCCTCGCCGGGGTCGTCGGGCTGCTCGCCTTCGCGGGCAGCTGGCTGATCCGGCGTGGACCGTCCGCGTCGTCCGCTACGTCCACGGCGTCCACTTCGGGGCACTGAAAGAAGTCCCGCTTCCGCTCGGCGAAGGCCGGGGGGAGACCTGCGAGCGGAAGCGGGGGTTCTGGAGCGGTCCGGGGGTCGCCTCGCCCCGAAAGGCCAGGAATGAGGCGCGGGGACACGGCCGTACCGACACCCCTTACAACGCCCCGGGTGCGGCGGTGTTCCCCGACGTGACCCGGCTCATGCCTCGACCTTCGGGGTGGCGCGGACGCCGCTGTGCAGGTACCGCTCCCCCGTCGGCAGCGTGTAGAACGTCACCGAGATCCACGACCGCGCGCCCGGCTCGCGGTGGACGAACCGGTCCTCGCCGACCGGGATCAGGTCGTGCTCGGTCGTCGGTTCCGGGACCAGCTCCGCGATCGGGCCCGTGATCGTCTGCCGCATCCGCAGGCCCCGCTCCCCTTCGAAGACCTCGATCCGCATCGACGCGCGCTCGTAGACACCGACGTACTCCTCGAAGCCGACGGACGGCGGCGCGGCGGCCGGCTCGATCGGGTGGGGCAGCGCCACCCCCGCCAGCTCGGCGAAGATTTCGCGGTACAGCTCTTCGTAGAGGTCGCGGGTGTTGCCGCCGTTGGTGAGGAGGGTGACCGCCAGCCCCTGTTCCGGCAGGAGCCGGAGGAACGCCGACTGCCCGATCGTGTTGCCGTCGTGGCCGAGCACGCGGTGGCCGTCCCAGTCGAAGCGGATCCAGCCGAGGCCCCACGAGTCGCCCAGCGTGTGCTTGTCGGGCAGGTCGGCCTGCCACTCGGTCATCGCCGTGGCCGACGCCTCGGACAGCACGTCGAGCCCGCCGGCCAGGTGCATCCGGGCGAACGCGAGCACGTCCGCCGCCGGTGCCGTGATCAGCCCGGCCGGGCCCGCCGAGCGCGGCAGGCCCCACGCCGGCGCCGGTTGCGGCTCGCCGTCGCCGGCCGCGACGTGCCCCATTGCCGCGCGGTGCAGCAGCGCCTCCTCCGGCAGCGTGCCCGTGCGGGTCAGGCCGAGCGGGGTGAACAGCCGCTCGCGCAGCGCCGCGTCCCACGTCCGGCCGGTGAGCTTTTCGATGACCCGGCCGGCCAGCACGAACCCGGAGTTGCAGTAGGACAGCGTCGCCCCGAGCGGGTGCGTCTGCGCGACCTGGTCGAGCAGGCCGACGAACTTCTCGACGCAGTCGTCGCCGCGGCCGGTGTCGGTGAAGACGTCGCCGTCGATGCCGCTCGTGTGGGTGAGCAAGTGCCGCAGGGTCACCTGCTTGGTCACGTCGGGGTCGGCCAGCCGCAGCTCGGGCAGCACGTCCGCGACCGGCGCGTCGAGGTCCACCCGGCCCTCGTCGACCAGCTGCAGCACCACCGTGGCCGTCCAGACCTTGGTGATCGAACCGATCTGGAACACCGAGTCGTCGGTCACCTCGACGCCGGTGGCGGTGTTCAGCACGCCGTGGCCGGCGAGCACCTGGTCCGCACCGCGCAGGATGCCCAGCGACGCACCGGGAACGCGGTGCTTGCGCGCGAGCGCGGCCAGGCGCCGCCGCCAGTGCGCGGCGTCGAGCGGCACCCGCGCCGGCTTGCCCGGCTCGCCCGCGTGCTGCTCGACCCAGTCGACGACGCGGCGGTTGAAGTCGACGCGGTGCGACGGCTTCCCGCCGAGGATGAACAGGTGTGACGCGCCGGGGTAGAGCACCAGCCGCGTCGGCACGCCCTGTTCGCGCAGCGCGGTGAACCACTGTTCGGCCTGCCCGGCCGGGCACCGCTCGTCGTCGGCGCCGTGCACCACCAGGGTCGGCGTGCGCACCTTCTCCACCTGAGCCAACGGGGAAAGCGCCGCGTAGTGCGCCCGGTTCTCCGACGGGAGCGCGCCGAGTTCGGCGACGCCGAGGTAGTGGCCGCTGTCGGACGTGCCCGCCATGCTGACCACGTCGCTGACGACCCCGCCCGCGACCGCCGCGGCGAAGCGGTCGTCCCGGCTGGTGAGGTAGCAGGTCATGAAGCCGCCGTAGCTGTAACCGGCCACGGCGAGCCGCCGCGGGTCGGCCACGCCCTCGGCGACCAGCTGCTCCAAGGGCTCGAGGAAATCGTCGGCGTCGGCCACGCCCCAGGCGCCGACCGCCGCGGTGTAGAACGCTTCGCCGTAGCCGTCGCTGCCTCGCGGGTTGAGCAGCAGCACCGCCCAGCCCCGCGCGACGAGTTCCTGGTGGTAGAGGTGCACGGCGTCGGCGGTGCCGTTCCAGGCGTTGTGCGGGCCGCCGTGGATGTCCAGCAGCAGCGGCCGCGGGCCGGTGCGGGCGGGGTCGCGCAGCAGCCAGCCGGACACGGTCGTGCCGTCGGAGACGGTGAACTGCCGTTCCTCGTGGGTGAACGGCTCGAGGTCGCCGGAACCGTGCGCGGTGCGCACCTCCACCGCTCCCCCGGTGACGCCGACCGTCGCGATCTCTCCGTAGGACGACGGCGTGGCGAGCACGATCGCCGCCGTGTCCCCGGCGACGGCCATCCCGGCCACGGCGTTCCCGGCGCCCCCGGCGACGAGCCGCGGCTCGCCACCCTCGGCGTCGACCGCGTACAGGTGGGTGCAGCCGCGGTCGCGGACGCAGAACAGCACGGTGGCGCCGGCGAGCTGCGGGAGCGCGCCGGGGTAGCCCGGGCCGCCCGGCATGACGTTCCGGTCCAGCGGGGCGGCCAGGTCGGCGGTTTCCCCGCCGTCCAGGGGAATCCGCAGCAGCCCGAGGTGCCCGGGTGCGGTGTCGCGGCGACCGACGGCCAGCAGCGCGGTGCCGTCGGCGCTCCAGGTGACCGCAGCGCACAGGCCGTCGCCGGAACCGATCAGCCGGGGCTCGCCGGCCCGGTCGCCGGGCTCGACGACGTACGCGCCGGAGCGGAAGGTCAGGTCGGCGCCGGCCTCCGGCCCCGCGGGGAAGGCCAGCCGCTCGCCGTCCGGTGACCAGGCGGGGTCGCCGGCGTGCCAGTCCCCCGACGTGACCTGCCGGACCTCGCCGGTGGCGACGTCGAGGACGTGGACGTGCTTGCGCAGCGTCCGCAGCAGCCCGGCGCCGTCGGCCTTGAAGTCGAGCCGGTCGGCGACCACCGGGGCCCCCGCCCGGCGGGCCCGGGCGGCGTCGTCTTCACCTTCGTCGGCGGCGAGGTCGACCGGGGCGGCGAAGGCGATTTCGGCGCCGTCCGGGCGCCAGACCGGGGTGCCCGCGCCGAGCGGGAGCGTGGTGACCTGCTCGGGCTCGCCGCCGTCCGCGGGCAGCAGCCACAGCTGGGCGGGGCCGTCCTGGGCCCGCAGGAACGCGATCCGCGTACCGTCCGGCGCCCAGGCGGGCGCCAGGTCGGCGGAGCCGCGGGTCAGCCGCCGCGCTTCACCGCCTTCGGTGGCGACTTGCCAGAGCGATCGGGTGTCCTCGTCCTCGTCCCGGTCGGCGGTGCGCAGGACGTACACGATCCGGGCGCCGTCGGGCGAAATCGCCGGCTGCTCGGGGAACGCGAAGGCGTACAGGTCGTCGGTGCCCGGACGTCGGGTCATGCGGATCTCCTCGGGGGTGGCGGTCTCAGGCGGCGAAGTGGCAGGCCGCGCGGTGCGGCCGGTGACCGGCCGCGTGGTGCGGGTCGGCGCGGACGCAGACGGTGCGGTCGGCGTGCACGAACGGCCCGATCGGGCACCGCGGGTGGTAGTGGCAGCCGGCCGGCGGGTGGTGCGGATCGGCGGGTTCGGTGTCGGCGAGCGCGTCGTCGCCGGTGTCGTCGAGCAGGCCCCGGTGCGCCGACGGCGCGGCCGCCAGCAGGTCCCGCGTGTAGGGGTGCTTCGGATCGGTGAGGACCTGCTCGGCGGGGCCGGCCTCGACGATCCGGCCGAGGTACATCACCGCGACGACGTCGCTGACGTACCGCACCACGGCGAGGTTGTGCGAGATGAACAGCATCGACAGCGCCAGCCGCCGCTGCACGTCCCGGACCAGGTTGAGCACGGCGCCCTGCACCGAGACGTCGAGGGCCGAGGTGATCTCGTCGGCGATCAGCACCTTCGGCTGCCCGGCGAGCGCACGGGCGAGCGCGACGCGCTGGCGCTGCCCGCCGGAGAGCTGCCCGGGCAGCGTCCTCGCCCGATCGGGGTCCAGGTTCACCAGTTCGAGCAGCCGGGCGACCTCGGCCCGGCGCTGGGTGCCGCGGGGCATCGCCTCGGCGATCGACTCGCCGATCGCCATCCGCGGATCCAGGGACGAATACGGGTCCTGGAACACCATCTGCAGCGGACGGCGCCGGGGCAGCCGCCGCACGTCGACGCCGTCGAGCAGCACCCGCCCCGCGCTGACCGGCGCGAGCCCGGCCGCCGCCCTGGCCAGCGTCGACTTGCCGGAACCGGATTCGCCGACCAAGCCGACGACCTGTCCGGAAGGGACGGTCAGGCTGACGCCGTCGACCGCGGTCAGCTTGCCGTAGCGGACGCTCACCGCGTCGAACTCCAATGCACTCACGCGGCACCCTCCTCGTGCGACTGTCCGGAAAGGACACTGAGCTGGGGGTGCCAGCAGGCGACCCGGTGGCCGGCCGTGGCCGGTTCGAGCACCGGGTCCTCGGTGCGGCAGCGGTCCGACGCCAGCGGGCACCGGGCGGCGAACGCGCAGCCGGCGGGCAGCTGGTCCGGTTCCGGTGGACGGCCGGGGATCACTTCCAGGGGCCGGTCGCGGTCGGTCTCGAGGTCCACCGTCGTGGCCAGCAGTGCCCGGGTGTACGGGTGCCGGGCCGGGCTCCCGGTCGGCAGGTCCTCGACGACCCGGCCGGCGTACATCACGAGCATCCGTTCGCACGTCTGGGAAACCACGGCGATGTCGTGGCTGATCAACAGGATCGCCGCGCCTTCGGCTTCGCGCGTGCGGGCCAGCAGGCGCAGCACCTGCCGCTGCACGGTGACGTCGAGCGCGGTGGTCGGCTCGTCGGCCACGATGAGCTTCGGCCGGCCCATCAGGCCCATGCCGATCATCGCCCGCTGCCGCATGCCGCCGGAGAACTCGTGCGGGTACTGCCGCGCGCGCCGTTCGGCGGCCGGGACGCGCACCGCGGCCAGCCGGTCCACCGCGCGGGCGAACGCCTGGCGCCGCGAGAGGCCGTGGTGCTGCTCGGAGACCTCGGCCAGCTGCCCGCCGACGCGGCGGGCCGGGTTGAACGACGTCATCGGGTCCTGGAACACCATCGCCAGTGACGTGCCGAGTTCCCGGTCCGACGCGGCCGCCAGTGGCCGGCCGTCGAACTCGAGCCGGTCGGCGGTGACCACCCCGGGGGCTTCGACCAGCCGGGACACGGCCAGTGCGGTCAGGCTCTTGCCGGAACCGGACTCGCCGACCACGCCGATCGCTTCACCGGCGCGGACGCTGAAGCTGACTCCGCGCACCGGAACCGTCCACCCGGCCGGGCCCGGGAACGCCACCTGGAGGTTCTCGACGACGAGGACCGCGTCACCGGCGGGTGTCTCCGCGACTGCGGGCCGCGCGGCCGGAAGCGGTGCGGCCCCGCGCCGGTTCACCCGCGTGCGGACCCCGACCACCGCGGCGACCGTCTCGCCGACCAGGTTGAACGCCAGCCCGGCGAGCACCACCGCCGCGGCCGGGGCGAGTGCGGCCACGGGGTTGACGTAGATGCCGTCCAGGCCTTCCCGCAGCAGCCGTCCCCAGTCGTAGTCCGGCGCCTGCACGCCGATCCCGAGGAACGACAGCCCGGCGAAGGCCAGCAGCGCCGAGCCCGCCCCGATGGTCGCGTTCACGACGAGCGGCTCGCCGATGTTGGGCAGCACGTGCCGGACCGGCAGCCGGATCGGGCCGACCCCGGCGATCCGGGCCGCGGCGACGAAGTCGCGGCCGTGCACCGACGCGGACAGCGTCTGCACGAGCCGCGCGAACGCCGGCGCCGTCGCGAACCCGATCGCCAGCACCGCGCCGTGCGTGCCGACGCCGAAGATCACCGCCAGGAACAGGGCCAGCAGCAGGCCGGGGAACGCGACGGCGATGTCGACGACCGCCGTGAGCAGCCGGCCCACCCGGCGGGGCAGCACGGACGGCAGCGTGCCGAGGACGACGCCGGTGCCGGCGCCGATCGCGGTGGCGAGCACCGCCAGCCCGACCGAAAGCCGGGTCGCGACCAGGGTGCGGAGCACCAGGTCCCGGCCGAGGGAGTCGGTGCCGAACGGGTGCGCCCCGGACGGTCCCCGGCCGATCGCGTCGGTGTCGATCGCGGCCGCGCCGTCACCCCACAGCGCCGGCGCCAACGCCGCCAGGACGACGACCAGGGCCAGCAGCACCGCCGAACACGCGCCCACCGGCGTGCGCACCGCCGCCGCCCACACCGAACCGCGTCGCGCCATCTCACGCCTCCCGAATGGCCGAGCGCGGGTCGAGCAGCCCGAGCACGACGTCGACCAGCAGGTTCACCAGCAGCACGCCGACGCCGTAGACCAGGACGATCCCCTGCACCAGCGGGTAGTCCTTCTGCAGGATCGACTGCACGATCGTCGAGCCGAGGCCGGGCCAGGCGAACACGTTCTCCACCAGCACCGTGCCCGCGACCAGTCCGGTCAGCATCAGCCCGCCCAGCGTCAGCGTCGCGGTCAGCGCGTTCGGCAGCGCGTGCCGGAGGTAGACCAGCCGCGCGGGCAGCCGCTTCGCCCGCGCGGTGCGGACGAAGTCGGCGCCGAGCACGGAAAGCAGCTCCACCCGGACGATCCGCGCGAGCACCGCCGACGGCCCGGTGGCGAGCGCCGCGACCGGCAGCACGTACGCGCTCGCGTCGTCGCCACCGGCCACCGGGAACCAGCCGAGGCCGACCGCGAACAGCGCCACCAGCGCGACCGCCACCAGGAATTCCGGGATGGCGGCGAGGAACACGCTCACCGACGTGAAGGCCAGCTCGCCGCCCCGGCGGCGGCCGCCGCGGGTCAGCACCGCGAACACCACCCCGACCGGGATCGCGACGGCGACCACGACGGCGAAGGCGGGCAGCGCCAGCTGCAGGGTCGCCGGCAGGCGGTCGCCGATCACCTGCGAGACGGGCTGCCCGCTCGCCATCGACGTCCCGAAATCCCCGGTGACCAGGCCGCGCAGGTAGTGCCCGTACTGCACCCACAGCGGGTCGTCCAGGCCGAGCTCCTGACGGCGGGCCCGCACCAGATCCGCCGGAGCGGTCAGGCCGAGCGCGGCGCGCACGGGATCGCCGGGCACCAGGTGGATCATCAGGAAGGCCGCGGTGACCAGCGCCCACAGGGAGACGGCGAACCGGGCCAGCCGCCGAGCGGCGAACGCCGGCCACGGCCCGCCACGCAGGCGCGCCGGCGCCGCCGCCGTGGTCATCGCGCGTACATCCGGATCGACGACGGCGTGACGCTGCCCTGGCTGACCTCGAACCGCGAACCGCTCGCGTAGTACGGCACGACGGAGTCGATGTACGGCACCACGTCGACGCGCTTGACCAACGCGGTCTCCGCGGCCTCCCAGGCCGGGCAGCTGGCCGCGCCGCTCATCGCGGCGGCCTGCTGCACGCCCTGTTCGTACGCGGGGTTCGCGATGTGGGCGAAGTTGGTCCCGTCCGGCGCCGCGGGCCCGGACACGAACGGCACCAGCTGGCTGGGCAGCGTCAGCCCGACCGGGCCGAGCGACACCTCCCACTCGCCGGTGCCGAACAGCACCTGGGACAGCCCGGGGCTGTCGACCGCCTTGAGCGTGACCTCGACGCCGAGGGACTTCCACGTCTGCTGGGCCAGTTCGGCGGTGGGCGCCATCGTCGGGCCCAGCTGGGTGCCGTAGAGGACGGTGAGCGCCAGCCGCTTCCCGTCCTTGACGCGCACGCCGTCCGGGCCCGCCCGCCAGCCGAGGTTGTCCAAAGTGGACGCGGCGGCCGCGGGGTCGTGGTTCGGCAGGTGGCCGGTGACGGTGTCGCCCGAGCACGCCTTCGGCTCGGCGGTGACCAGGCTCTGCGACGGCTTGCCGGTGCCGTTGGTCAGCACCTTGCCGAGCTGGGCGAGGTCGAGGGCCTGGGTGAGCGCGCGCCGCACGGCCTCGTCCTGGCCGGGGCGCCCGGCGGCCTGGTTGTAGAAGATCTCCCCCAGTGGCGCGGTGAAGTCCGCGTGGAAGAGCTTCCGCCCTTCGAGCCGCTGGCGGTCGGGCCCGTTGATCTGACTGGCGTTCAGCTCGCCGGACAGCAGCAGGTTCGTCGCCGTCGAGGTGTTCGGGATGACCCGGGCGACGACCTTGTCCGGCAGGCCGGGCTGCTGCGCCTGCCAGGTCCCCGGTCCCCAGGTGTAGTCCGTGCGGCGGGTGAACGTGTAGTGGTCGTTCGGCACGACCTCGGAGACGGTGAACATGCCGGTGCCGCTGCCGCCCTTCGCGAGCAGCTTCCGGTCGGCCAGTCCCTTGCCGCAGACGATCGGCAAGCCGCCGACGTTGCGGAGCAGGAAGGCGTCGGGTGCGCCGCTGGTCACGGTGATCGTGCGGGTGGCTTCGTCGGCCGCGGCCTTCGTGCCCGGCGCGATCGTCAGGCCGGCGAACGGCGACTTGTTCGCCGGGTCGCCGACGAACACGATGTTCGCCGCGACGTCGGCGGCGGTCAGCGGGGCGCCGTCCGCGCAGGTGATGCCCGGGCGCAGGGTGAACGACGCCGTGGTCGTCGTGGCGTCCCACTTTCCGGCGAGCGCGGGCACCGGCTTGCCGTCGGGGGTGAGCTCGAGCAGGGAGTCGTAGAGGAACCGGTCGACCTGGCCGGTCACCGCCAGCACCGACATGTGCGGATCGAGGTTGCCCGGGTCGGAGGCGATCCCGAGGGTGAACGTCTTGCCGTCCGCGAGCGTGCCGCCGGCCGCGCCGGGGCCGCCCGGTCCCCCGCAGGCCGTGGCCGCGAGGGCGAGCACGCCGAGCAGGACCACCGCCGTCCGTGTGCAGGTCATGGGATTTCCTTCCGCAGGTGGTCCACGGCGAGGCGGCCGGCTTTGCCGATCGCCGCGTCGACGGCGGGTTGCCGCTGCGCCAGGGAGTTCGCGCGGGTGAAGACCGCGACGGCGAACCGGCGACCGTCGGGAAAGGACACGACGCCGGCTTCGTTGCGGACCGCGGGCAGGGTGCCGGTCTTGGCCGCGATCGCGACGTCCGAGCCGAACCCGGACGAGAGGCGGTGCGGCCAGATCTGCCGCGCCATCATCGAGCGGACCCGCTCGCACGCCGCCGGTTCGCCGGCGCGGTCGGTCCACACGGCGTCGAGCAGCGCGGTGATTTCCCGCGGCGTGGACGACGTCGTGCGTTCCGGGTCCAGCACCGCGAGCTTCCACGTCTGCTCGGGGGTCGCGCCGGCGAACACGGCGTCGATGTCGGCGCCTTCGGCCACGCCGAGGTCGGCGGACACGGAGGCGAACAGGTCTTCGCAGCAGCCGGCCAGCCGGGTGCGGTGCAGGCCGAGGTCGGCCAGCAGGCGGTTCACGGCGTCCGGCCCGATCCGGTGGTAGACGACGTCGGTGGCGGCGTTGTCGCTCATCGTCAGCATGAACAGCGCGAGGTCGCGCCAGCTCAGCTCGACGTCGTCGGCGCAGCCCGCGGTGCCGATGCCGCCGATGCGGTAGCGCCGGCCGACGCGGGTCCGGGCGGTCTCGTCCAGCCGTCCCGCGGCCACTTCCCGCGCGTAGGCGACGGCGACCGGGATCTTGAACACCGACGCGAGCACCACCGGGTCGTCCGCGCCGACGGCCACTTCCGGTCCGCCGCCGATCTCCCGTGCGTGCAGGAACCCGCGCGCGTCCGCTTCGGCGAAGACTCCCGTGATCTCCGCCTCGACGGCACTCACGCGCTCACCCGCCGATCGGCGCGGCCGGTGTGCAGGTACAGCGCGCGGCCGGTGCCGTCGTCCCCGACGAAGGCGTGCGGCACGTACATGCCCTGCATCGGCTCGGCCAGGATGAGCGTGTCGCCGTTCATCGCGACCAGTTCGGTCTTCTCCGGCTTGGCCAGCTCCGCGAAGATCCCCTTCGGGACGCGCTCGACCCAGACCCGGCCGTCGTCGTCCTGGCTGACCACGATGTCCGCCACCGCCGAGGAGTATTCGCCCACGTACCGCGACGCGTCGACGCGCGGCGCGGCCGGGTCGGGCTTCGGCGGCGCGACCGGCTCGATGCCGGTCAGCTCGCGCAGGACGTGCTCGATGACCTCGGTGTAGACGGCGATGGTGTCGCCGCCGTTGGTCAGCAGGGCCACCGCGACGCCGTGCTCCGGAGCGACGCGCAGGTACGCCGACTGGCCGATCGTGCCGCCGTCGTGGCCGACGACCTGTCCGCCGGGCCAGTCGAACAGCGACCAGCCGAGCCCCCACGCGTCGCCGAACAGGCCGAGGTCGGGCAGCTCGGCCTGGCGGTCCCGCATGGCGCGGGCGCTTTCCGCGCTCAGCACGCGGGTGCCGTCGGGGCCTTCGCCGTCGTTCAGGTGCATCGCGGCGAACTTGACGAGGTCCCGCGGGCGCATCGCGAGCATCGAGCCGGCCGGGGCGTTGGACGGCGTCAGCGCCCACATGCCCGCGGGTTCCGGATCGGCGCCGGGCGACGGGGTCAGGTGCCCCAGCGCGGCGCGGAACCGGATCGCCTCGTACGGGCTCTGCGCGGCGTGCGTCAAGCCGAGCGGCGCGAACAGGTGGTCCTGCAGGCAGGCGCCGAAAGCCTTGCCGCGCAGGACCTCGACGATCCGGCCGAGCACGCAGAACGCGGCGTTGTTGTAGGAGAACAGCTCGCCGGGGGCGAACAGCTGGGGTACGTCGCCCAGGGTGGCGACGTACTTCTCGACGCAGTCGTCGCCACGGCCGGTGTCGGTGAAGATGTCGCCTTCGAACCCGGCGGTGTGGCACATCAGCTGCCGGACGGTGATCCGCGCGGCCGCGTCCGCGTCGGCGAGCACGAACTCCGGCAGGTGCTTCCGGACCGGCTGGTCGAGGTCCAGCACGCCGTCGTCGACGAGCTGCATCGCCAGCGTGGTCGTCCAGACCTTGGTGATGGAGCCGATCTGGAACAGCGAGTCGACGTCCGCTTCGACGCCGGTGGCCTTGTTGAGCACCCCGGCGGCGCGGTCGACGATTTCGCCGCCGGCGTACACGGCGACGGCCGCGCCGGGGACCTGGTGCTCGGCCAGCAGGGCGGGCAGGCGGCCTTCGAGCCAGGCGGAGAGTGCGGGGAGTTTCGACATGGGGGCCTCTCGGGTTTCGCTAGGCGAGCCAGGACTTGGCGGTGGTCACCTCGGCCAGCCGCTCCGGGATCGGGGTGACGCCGAGGCCGGGACCGGACGGCACCGGCAGCCGCCCGGCGTCGAGCACGAACGGCTCGGTGATGTCGGTGCGGTAGAACCGGTCGGACGCCGAGGTGTCGCCGGGCAGGGTGAACCCGGGCAGCGACGCGAGCGCGACGTTGGCGGCCCGGCCCAGCCCGGTTTCGAGCATTCCGCCGCACCAGGCTCCGACGCCGTGCGCCGCGCAGACGTCGTGCACCCGCCGCGCTTCCAGGTAGCCGCCGACCCGGCTCGGCTTGATGTTGACGATGCGGCAGGCGCCGAGCCTGATCGCGTCGGCGGCCGAGCGCGCCGACACGACGGTTTCGTCCAGGCAGATCGGCGTCCGCAGGTGCCGGGCCAGCTCGGCGTGGCCGAGCACGTCCTCCTCGTCCAGGGGCTGCTCGATCAGCAGCAGCCCGAACGGGTCGAGCCGTTGCAGCTGCGGCACGTCCGACAGCGTGTACGCCGTGTTCGCGTCGACCTGGAGCAGGATGTCGTCGCCGAAGCGCTCGCGGACCGCGCGCACCGGCCCGACGTCCCAGCCGGGTTCGATCTTCAGCTTGATCCGCAGGTACCCCGCGTCGAGGTAGCCGCCGACGACGTCGAGCAGCTGCGGGATCGAATCCATGATCCCGACCGACACCCCGCACGGCACCGAGTCCGTCGTGGACCCCAGTGCGGTGCCGAAGGACATCCCGTGCGCGCGCAGCTCGGCGTCGAGCACCGCCATCTCCAGCGCGGCCTTGGCCATCCGGTGGCCCTTGAACTTCGCCAGCAGCGGCGCGACCCGGTGCGCGGTGAGCTCCCCGGCCGCCAGCAGCGCCGGCACGAGGAAGGTCCGCAGCACGTGCTCGACGCCGTCGCCGTACTCCGAGGAGTAGAGCGGGTCGGCCATCGCCCCGCACTCTCCCCAGCCTTCGCCTTCGGACGTCACCGCGCGCAGGAGCAGCAGTTCGCGGGCGGTCTGCGTGCCGAACGACGTCCGGAACGGGGCCACCAAGGGCATCCGCACCCGGAGGAGTTCCACACCGGTGAGTTTCACGACGCACGCTCCTTGGCGACCGCGTACCAGCCGGCCCGATCGAACCCGGTGACCGAGGCGCCCTCGGTGAGCAGGCCGCCCAGCACCTCCCGCAGCGCGACCCGCCACGCCCGGCCCCGTTCCGGGTCGGCGCGCCGGAGCGCCTCGATGTCCGGCGGTACGGCGACCAGCACCACGGGCGCGTCCGCGGAGCCGGTGACCGGCCCGCCGTCCGGACCGGCCGCCAGCGCGACCGCGGCTCCCCCGGCCCGCAGCGCCGCCGCGTCCACCCGGTCCGGCCGGCCGGCTGCGGCCGCCCGCACGGACGGGCTCGCCAGGTCCCAGGCGACCAGCAGGCGGTCGGTCTCGCCGGCGCCGTTCAGGCCGTTGCTCATCGGGCCGTAGAAGTCGGGCAGGTAGTGCTCCGGGCGAGCGGCGAGCTTGGTCAGGTTGAAGTGCGCGTTGCGGCGCACCAGCGGGTCGAACGTCCAGGAGATCACCGCGACGCCCTGGCGCAGCGCCCACGCCCGCTGGTGCAGCTTGAGCGCGAAGCCGATGCCGCGGCCGTGCCCGGTCGTCGCGACCCCGGCGATGTGGCTGTGCAGTCCTCCCTTCGCGGGCTCGCCGAAGAACCCGAAGCAGGCGCCGAGCAGCTCGGACCCGTCGAACGCCCCGGCGACGTAGTTGCCCGCCGAGACCATCGCCCGCAGCAGTTCGGCCGTCACCAGCGGGTTTCCCGGCGCGGTCCGCCAGATCGATGCGAAGAGCCGGGACACGGCGGCCAGGTCGGCGACCTCGGCCAGCGTCCGGATCCGGACGCCCGAGGCGAGGGCGGCGCCGGCCGCCGCGGCCGTGGCCTCGTCCCGCAGCGGCGGGGCTGTGTTCGTCACGACTTCTGTCACGCCCACCATCCTTTCCGGACGCTCGCCCCCGGTCACCGTTGCTCCGCACCGGATTCACCGTGGGGGTTCGTCGGCGCAGACGAACTCCGTTGGGCCAGCACGGTTGCGGTGAGCGCGGTGAGCAGCGCGGTCCGCCGGGGCAGCTCGGCGACGACGACGTGTTCGTCGTCGGCGTGGGCTCCGCCGCCCACCGCACCGAGGCCGTCGAGCGTCGGAATGCCCAGTCCCGCGGTGAGATTGCCGTCCGAGGCACCGCCGACCGCGGCCTGGGTGAGCGGCCCGATGCCGAGCCCGGCCGCCAGTGTGTCCGCGAGGGTGAACAACTCCGCCGACGCGGCCGCGGCCAGGGGCGGCCGGTTGATGCCGCCGGCGATGCGGATCCGCGCGCCCGCGAGCACCGGCACCAGGCTCCGCACGGCCCGGTCGACGCGATCCTGCTCGGCCGCGTCCCACGCCCGCGCGTCGACCGCGACGCTGGCCGCGGCCGGCACCGTGTTGGTGGTGGTGCCGGCGCCGAGGGCGGTCGGGACGACGGTGGTGCCGCGGGCCGGGTCGGCGAGCGCGGCCACCGCGAGGATCTGGTGGGCCACCTCCACCCCGGCGTTGATGCCCTTTTCGGGTTCGAGACCGGCGTGCGCGGCCCGGCCGTCGACTTCGATCCGGTACCGGGAAACGCCCTTGCGGCGGGTCTTCAGCGCCCCGCCGTCGGCCGAGGCTTCGAGCACGAACACCGCGTCGCAGCTTCGGGCCTCTTCCACGATGAGCCCGCGGGACAGCGGGGACCCGATTTCTTCGTCGCCGGTGACGAGGATCGCCACGCCGGTGCGGTCCGGCAGCGCCGCGGCCGCGTGCAGGGCCATCACCACGCCGGCTTTCATGTCGAAACACCCCGGGCCGCGCAGGATGCCGCCGGAGACGGAGAAGGGGTGCGTCCGCAGGGAGCCCAGGGGCCACACGGTGTCGTGGTGGCCGAGCAGCAGGACGCGCGGCGGGCCGTCGCCGAACCGCCACCGCAGGTGCGTGCACCCGTCGGTGACCAGGCGCTCCGGCTCGGCGCCGAGGAGGCGGCGGCCGAGGCCGGCGACGGCTTCGGCGCTGCGCGCGACGGCGTCGTGGTCCGCCGACGGTGATTCGCAGCGGACGAGCGTTTCGATGTCGGCGATCAGGTCGCTCATCGGGGCTCACCCCGCAGCGGCCGGCCGGGCAACGCGCCGGTGTCGAGCCTTCCGTCGCCGACCACCGGGACCCCGGCGACGTACAGGTGCCGGACGCCGAGCGAGGGCCGGGTGGGCTCGGCGTAGGTGGCGGTGTCGGTGATCCGTTCCGGGTCGAGCACAACGATGTCGGCGTCGGCCCCGGCGCCCAGGTGGCCCTTGCGGCGGGCCGCCGGCGCGACGTCGTCGAGCAGCCGCGAAGGCAGGTGGGAACACCGCCGGAACGCCTCGAGCCAGCTCCAGGCCGCCGTTTCGCGGACCATCAGCCGCAGGGTCTTGGCGAAGGTCCCCGCGGTGCGCGGGTGCGTCCTGCCGCCGGCCGGCAGCGGCCATTGGGTGCTTTCGGTGCGGCCGTCCGGCCAGTACACGGGCATCGCGTCGCTGGCGACGACGGCGTCGGGGAAGGCGAGGGCCCGTTGCAGCAGCGCGCGTTCGCGGGGATTCTCTTCGTCGAGGAACTCCAGCAGGCAGGGTGCGCCCGGGTCCTCCCGCCGCAGCCGGCGCAGGCGGGCTTCGTCCCGCACGCGCTCCCCGGTTTCGAGGATGACCACACTCGACGGGCGGAGTCCCTTCAGCCGCAGGCGTTCCGGCTCGATGAAGGCGGCACCGACCGCGGTGCTGCCCGCGCCGTACGGGTAAGCCTCCACGGTGACGCGGGATCCTTCGCGGCGGGCGTCGGCGAGCGTGGCGAGGACGCGGTCGATGTGGTGACCGGAGGTGCTGTTGACGTGGCAGTGGTGCATCGCCGCGCCCGTCTCCCCCGCGGCGGCGGCGATCTCCCCCGAGCCGTCGACGGGGATTTCGGGGTCGACCTCGACCAGCTCGCGGACGTGGGTGTAGGCCGGCACCCCGGCCCTCGCGGCGAGGTGGGCGACGGCGAGGAACTCGCCGGGCGCGGTCTGGGGCGCGTACCCCATGAGCACGCCGATCCCCAGGGCACCCCCCCGCGAGTTCGGTGTCCAAAAGGGACAGCCAGGCGGCCAGCTCCGTCGGCGACGAGGACCGCTGCCACGCCGGGTTCCCGAGCACCGCCAAGCCGCTGTCGATGTTCGCGTCGGGTTCGATCCCGGCCAGCACCTGCGCCCGGGCCGCGCTCCAGGAGGCGGAGAAGCCGTAGTGCAGCGGCCGCCCGGCCGCGGCCGCTTCGGCGTAGGCCCGCTCGACCGGCATCAGGCCGGCTTCGAGGTCGAGCGCGGTGGTGACGCCGTCCATCGCCTGCAGCCGCTGCCCGGCGACGGAATGCACGTGGCTGTGCAGGTCGACGAAGCCCGGCCCGACGACGAGCCCGGCGACGTCGACTTCGGTGGCGTCCGGCGCCGCCAGGCCGGGCCCGACCGCTTCGACCGTCCCGCCGGCCAGGAGCACGTCGGCGACGCCGTCGAACCCGGTCCCCGGATCGATGACCCGGCCGCCCCGCAAGAGTGTCCGCACCCGCCGCCTCCTCGTCGCCGCCGACCGAGGTGACGTTAGGAGGATTTCCGGCGGTCCCGTTCGTGCGCCACGACGAATCGCAGCGGCCGGTTCCATCCGCGCGGACGAACCCCAACGGACGACACGCGTACCCCGATGGACGACACGCGTACCTGGACGGACGACACGGCCGGAGCCGGCGCCGGACGCCGTGTCGTCCGGGTGGGTACGCGTGTCGTCCGGGTGGGTACGCGTGTCGTCCGGGTGGGTACCGGGTCAGGAAGGTGGGGAGACCGGGGCCAGGAGGAGGCCCGTGATCGCGTCGATCAGGCCCGTGCCCGCGTCGTTCCAGCTCGCGCGCGGGGTGGCCGTGCCCTCGGCCAGTGCCCGCTCGCGCTCCGCCGTCATGTGGATCATCAGCTGACGGGCCATGTCGCCGCGTTCGGCGCGGACGTCGGGCGGCAGGCCGTCCAGGCTGCGGTTCAGGCCCTCGACCGCGCGGGCCAGCGCCGGTGCGGACAGCGACTCCTCCGCGACGATCGCCCGCAGGGCCGGGTCGGTCATCACCTGGGCGCTGAACCGCGCGAACCACGTCGGCGCGCCCAGCTGGTGCAGGTAGCTCGTGGTCGGGCGGACCAGGCACGCGACCCAGTCGCGCAGGTCACCGTCGCCGTCGATGGCCTCGACGAGCTCGGCGCGCAGCCGTTCGATCCGCCCGAAGTGCTTGCGGGCGATCGCGCGGACCAGGTCGACCTTGGTGCCGAAGTGGTAGTTGACCGCGGCGTTGTTGCCCTGCCCGGCCGCCTCGCTGATGTGCCGGTTGGACACCGCGTGCACCCCGTGCTCGGCGAACAGCCGCTCCGCCGTGACGAGGATGCTCTCCCGCGTGGCACTCGCGCGGTCCGCCTTGACGTTCATCCACCCACCCGGTCACCCCGACGCTCTGCCGGGCCCCACCTTACGGAGCCGGTCACCGCAGCCGGCCCAGCCACGCCCGCGCCGCGTCCAGATAGCGTCGGCTGAACTCGGTCCCGGGGGCCCAGGCTTCGAACCCGTGCGGCCCGCCGGGCGCGACGTGGAACGTCGTGCCGACGCCGGCCGCGCGCAGCCGGCGGGCGTATTCGGCGGCTTCGTCGTGGAACAGGTCGATGTCCCCGACGCCGATCCAGGTGTCCGGCAGGCCGGAGAGGTCGTCCCGGCGGGCGGGCACGGCGTAGAGCGGCACGACGGGGGCGCCGGGTTCGGTGCCGAGGTAGGCACGCCAGCCGAAGCGGTTGAGGCGGTTGTCCCAGACCCGGTGGCCGGCGTCGTCGAGGCCGCGCCGGGCGGCGGTGCGGTCGTCGAGCATCGGGCAGAACAGCCACTGCGCGCGCGGCCGCTCGCCCTGGTCGTGCAGGCGCTGCACGAGGGCCGCCGCGAGCCCGCCGCCCGCGCTCTGCCCGCCGACGACGACCCGCTCGGCGGCGACGTGACCCCGCAGCCACGTCCAGGCGGCGTGGCAGTCGTCGAGCGCCGCCGGATAGGGGTCGTCCGGGGCGAGGCGGTACTCGGCCGACACCACGGTGATGCCGAGTTCGCGCGCGGTCCCGGCGCAGAAGCGGTCGTCCTGGGCGGCGCCGCCGATGACCAGGCCGCCGCCGTGGATCCACAGCAGGGTGAGCTCGGACCGTGGCGTCCGCGGCCGGTACACCCGCAGGCCGGGGTGCAGTTCGACGGCGACGTCCGGCAGCGACGGCGGCCGCATCCGCCCGGTCGCCGCCCGCACCAGGCGCCGGACCCAGGCCCGCTCCAGCGGCAGGCGCGGCATCCGCCGGACCGGGCCGCGCAGTTCGGGCGCCACCGCGGACAGCGGCACGGTCACTGGACCGACCAGCCGCCGTCGGACGGCAGCAGGGCGCCGTTGACGTTCACGCCGTCGTCGGCGAGCAGGAAGGTGATCGACGCGGCCAGCTGCTCCGCCGTGGCGATCGGCGGGATGAGCCCGAGGAAGGCTCCGAGCCGGCCCTGCCCGAACTCCGACGGCTCGCCGGACAGGCCGATGCCGGTCGCGACGCCGCCGGGCGCGACGGCGTTGACGCGGATGCCGTGCGGCCCGTACATGAAGGCGCAGCTGCGGGTGATGCCGACGACGGCGTGCTTCGAGGCGGTGTAGGCGATCCCGGCGGCCGAGCCGCGCAGCGCCGCTTCGGAAGCGACGTTGACGATGGCGCCCGACCCCGCTTCGAGCATCGACGGGACGACCGCGCGGATGAGCCGGAACGTCCCGTCGACGTTCACCGCGAAGACCCGCCGCCACAGCTCGTCGCTCACCTCGTGGGCCGGGGAGAAGTCGTCGACGACGCCCGCGACGTTGGCCAGCCCGTCGATGCGGGAGCCCGCGGCGGCGAGGATCCGCGCCACGCCGCCCTCGTCGGTGATGTCGGCCGGCACGGCGACCAGTTCCGGCGAGCCGAGCTCGGCGGCGAACTCGTCCAGCCTGCCCGCCGAGACGTCGACCGCGACGACCCGGCCGCCTTCACGAGCGATGCGCGACGCGGTGGCGCGGCCGATCCCGGAGGCGGCCCCGGTCACGACGACCGTCCGGCCTTCGAACCGGCCGGGCACGGTCCGTTCGCGCCACCCCGTCCGGCCGGCCCCGGGCGCCGGGACCACACCGTGGTTGGCGCGGGCCACCAGGTCGTCGACGACGTCCTGGTCGAGCCGCCCCCGACTGAGGCCGACCAGCTGCCGCAGTGGCAGCAGGCGGACCGGCGCGAGGACGGTCTCGTCGACCCCCGCTTCGGCGAGCAGGGCGCGGATGAGCGGGCCGCCCTCGGGGTGCGCAACCCAGTCGCCGATCGGGGTGTCCGCGCTCAGCGGTTCCGTGGTGGTCATGACGGCAGCCTACCCCGGCTTTAAGTCAAGCGCTTGAGTTAATGGGGCCTCCTCGGTGGTGGCGAGAATCCGGCGTCCCCTGGCAAGACGGCCACTGTCCGCCCGGCCGGCCGGTCCCTAACGTCGATCCCGTGCTCGAGATCCTGGCGCCGATCCTCATCGGCCTCGTCTACGTCCTGCTCAGCTCGCTCGTCCCGGAGCCGCACCGGCGGCGGTTCAACGCCGTGCTGGTGGGCGGTGCGGGCGCGGCCTACCTCTCCGGCGGCGCGCTGGGGCCGTGGGAGCTCGTGTTCTGCGCCGTGCTGACCTACGTCGCGTTCCGCGGGCTCGACTCGTGGACGTTCATCGGTCTCGGCTGGCTGCTGCACACCGGCTGGGACGTCGTCCACCACCTCAAGGGGCAGCCGATCCTCCCCTTCGCCCACGGCTCGTCGTTCGGCTGCGCGATCTGCGACCCGGTCATCGCGATCTGGTGCTTCACCGGGGGCCGGTCCCTGTTCACGGCGCTGCTTCCACGGCGGGTTGGCACACCGCCGCCGGGGGTACCCGGGTGACATGAGCGCCGAGGTCGAACGCGCCGCGCACGCCTACTGTCCCCGCTGCCACCCGGATCCGCGCCCCGGGGACGTGATCACGGCGCTGTGCGGCGCCCGCCACTCCTACTACGGCCGCCGCGACCGGCCGCTGCACACCTGCCCCGCCTGTGTGACGCTGGCTTCGGCCAACGTCTACGCGTGCGGGCACCCCGGCGCCTGAGGCAGATTCGGGAGTTCCGGAACCGGCCGGCGAACCGACCACCTACGCTGACCGGCATGAAGAGGGTGGGGATCGCCACGGCGACCGCGGCGGTCGCCGCGCTCGCGCTGGCGCTCGTCCTCGGCCTGCTGGGCGGGACACCGACCGGCGCCGGGGACAACGGGGACGGCTACCGGTTGTTCTGCGGGCCCGGGCTCACGCCGGCGACGCCGAACCACAAGGCGAGCTGGCTGGGCGGCGTGGTGCTCGACTTCGCGCGCGGCACGCCGTGCCCGGACCCGCAGCCGTCCAGCGCGGCGGTGCTGTTCGGGTCGGTCGCCAACGGGCACGGTTCGTTCAGCCTCGTCGAACTCGGCTGGCTGTACGTGCTGCTGGTCTTCCTGGTCACGCTGCTCGCGGCCTGGGCGGTGCAGGCCCGTGGCCCGCTGCGGCTGCTCTTCCTGGTGCCGCCCCTGGTGCCCCTGCTCGAGCCCGCCTTCGCGCGGCTGTTCGTCTCGACGTTCGCCGAGCCGGCCGGGCTGTTCGGCGCGTACACGCTGATGTGCGGGCTCGCGGTGATCGCCGCGACCAAGGCGGGTGACGGTTTCGCGCGGCTGGCGGCCCTCGTCCTCGTCGCCGTCGGCGGGGTCGTGGGCGGGCTGGCGAAGATCGGCTTCCTCCCGCTGTTCGTGCTGGCCGTGGTCGTCTGCGCGGTCACCGCCGCCCGGCCCGGCAGCGGCCGGTGGTGGTCCGGCCGGATCGTCGGGCCGGTGCTCGCGGTCCTGCTCGTGCTGGAGATCATCGCCCCGGTCCGCGCGAATCTCGCGTGGCAGGAGCGCAACTACGCCGACGTCAACGCGGTCAACGTCGTCTACACCTTCACCCTGGCCGAGGTGCCGGGTTCGGCGCCCCGGCTCGGCCTGCCCGAAGCCGCGCAGGACAGTGCGGGGCACGCGTACTACCCGGACGGCCCCGAGGCGCTCGCCGGCTCGGACGTGCTGCTGGAGGACCCCACCACGGTCAAGCACAAGGCGTGGGACGTCCTGCTGGAGCACCCGGGGGTGCTGGTGCGCGCGATCGGCATCGGCCTGCAGGCGACGCTGGGGCGGAGCCTGCCGTACCTGCCGGACGAGCCGTGGTCGGCGGTGAGCCGCCCCCCGGACAACTCGGCCCCGGTCAGCGGCGACATGGGCGGCGACTCGGCGACGTTCCAGGAGTGGCTCGACGGCATGGGCGTGCCGTGGTTTCCCGCCCTGCTCGTCCTGCTCGGCCTGGCCGCCGCGGTGGTGGCGCTGGTGCGGCGCCACCGGTCGACGACCCGCTACGGCGTGGTCGCCGGCGTGGCCGTGACGAGCGCGCTGGGCATCGCCGCGATGTCGGTGGTCGGCGACGGGTACTTCGAGATCGCCAAGCACGTGTGGCTGGCGGCCTACCTGCTCGACGTCGCCACCCTCTCGCTGTGCGTCATGGTGGCCCCGGTGCTGCTGCGGCGGGGCCGGGAACTGTGGAACCGGCGGCGGCGGGTTCCGGCCGTCGCGGCGGAGGAACCGCGGGAGCCCGAGCCCGTGGCCCCGGTCAACTGAAACTTCGTCCACGGGACCAGCCATGGCCGGCCTGCTCCCACAACCGGGGGGCAGGCCGCCACGGACGGGGTCACGCGGGCAGCGAGGACAGCGGCACCGCGAACACCGACCGGCCGCACGTCTGGTTCTTCGCCGTGCAGTCGGCCGTGGACCACTCGGACTGCGACCACACCAGGCCCGTCGACCAGTCGTAGGTCAGCGCCTCCGGGTGGACCGCCCAGCAGGCCGTCGTCCCGGAACCGCAGGTCGCCGAGCTGCTCTTCGCCGTCGTCTGGGTCCAGAGCTGGCCGTTGATCGTCGCCGAGCTGTGGGCGACGTACCACTTGCCGTTGTTGGACAGCACGCCCTGCATGTTGCCCACCGAACTGCGGAGCGCCTCGGTCGCGGCCACCGTGCCGGACGAGGCCGCCAGCAGGTAGTCCGTGCCCATCGGGTAGCGGTAGAGGCGGCCGTGGAGGCTCTGGTCGGAGAAGTACTCCGTCGTCACGACGCTGGCCGGGGTGGTGCTGCGGTCCAGCGACATCGACGAGAAGCACGGCACGCCCGTGTCGGACGACATGCTGCAGGTGCCACCCGCGTAGGTGTAGTAGCCGACCTGCATCATCGCGTACTTGTAGGTGTAGGCGGCGTACCCGCCCGAGGTCTTGCCGATGGCGTTCGACGTCGTGTCGGTCAGCTGCAGGATGTGCTTGGTGCTGAAGACCCGGATGGCGGTCGAGGTGCTGCCCTCCGCCGTCACGTAGATCTTGTCGCCGTACCAGGCCATCCCGCCCATGTGGGCCTGCGCCGCGGAGAAGCTGGTGCCGGCGCTGTTCGGCACCGCCAGGTAGAGCATCCGGTACGACGGCGAAGCCGGGTCGTTGTAGTTGATCGCCTGGATCCGCGCGTCGTTGTAGCGGCCGAGCGCGTCGGTGCCGTGCCAGCCGGACAGGATGACCTTGTCGTCGCCCCACTTCCCGTCGTTGTCGGCGTCGCCGGAGGTCGTGATGCCCTGCGGGCTCCACGTCGTCGTCCCGGCGCGGTCGGCGTCCCAGCACATCGACTTGGTGGCCACCGGCGCCTGGGGCAGCGCGGCCTTCTCCGCACCGGTGCAGCCGGTCATGTCGTAGCTGGGGTCGTTGACCACGGTGTTGAGGCTGACGTTCGGCAGCGCGTTGTCGAGCGTGGTCAGCGCGGCGGCCGGCGTGGCGTGCCACACCAGGCTCTGCTTGGTCGTCGTGGTCAGGGGGTCGCTGTAGGCGGCACTCGCCGTGCCGGGCAACGCCAGTGCGCCGGCCGCCACGGCCAGCGCCAGCAGGAGGACTTTCCGAATTCGCATGGGAGCCAGTACGCCGGTCGGCGATCCAAATTCCGTACACCGACGTTGTACGGCTCTTGTACCGGCCGGCGGAGCGGATCCGGATCCGCTCCGCCGGCACCGTCCATTGTGGAGGTTTTCAGTACCCCCGGCGCACCGCGATCACTGCCCTTCGACGGCCTCGGCCAGTACCGCACGCAGCGGCGTCGCCGGACGCCCCAGCAGGGCTTCCAGGTCCGACCCGGCCGCCGCGAACTCGCCGCGGCGGGCGGCGCGGAACATGCCGAGCAGCAGCTCCGCCCGGTCCGCCGGAACACCGTGCCCGGTCAAGGTGGCCACCCATTCGTCGTCGCCGACCACGACGCGCCGGACGGGACGCCCGGCGAGGTCGGTCAGGAGAGCGGCGACGTCTTCGAGGTCGAAGGCCACCGGCGCGGTCAGCGGCGGCGTCGGCCCGTCGAACCGGCCCTCCCCGGCGAGGATGATCGCCGCGGCCTCGGCGAGGTCGGCGTGCGCCGTCCACGACACCGGCCCGTCGGCCGGGGCGGCCAGTTCACCGGTCCGCAGCGCCTCGCCCAGCAGCAGCGGCACCGTGCCGGCGTAGAAACCGTTGCGCAGCGCGGTGAACGCCGCACCCGCGAGCCGGCGCTCGGTCGCGGCGTGGTCGGCCATCGGAGCGAACAGCGAATCCTCGGCGGCGCCTTGGTGGCTGGTGTAGAGGACGCGTTTCACCCCCGCTTCGCGCGCGGCTTCGATCGCGGCGACGTGGTGGGCGACGGCCGCATCGCCCGTCTGGTCCGTCGAGACGACGAGGACCTGCGCCGCCCCTTCGAAGGCCTCGGCGAGCGAGCCCGGGTCGGCGAAGTCGCCGCGCCGCACGCGGACGCCCCGGGCCGCAAGCCCGGCCGCCCGGCCGGGTGCACGGACGCTGACGCCGATTTCGGCCGCCGGGACGCGCTCGAGCAGCCGGTCGACGACCTGGGAACCGAGCCGGCCGGTGGCGCCGGTGATGACGATCATGGGGTACCCCTCTTCTCGATGTTCACACTGATACTAACCACGTTATCACCGCTGATAGCAATAGAGGGTTATCATTGGAACCATGATGAAGGGCATCAGCCGGGCGCAAGCGCGGGAAAAGGTCGTGGAGATCGCCGCGCGGCTGCTTCAGGAGCGGGGCGCCGCGGCGGTCACCCTCCGCGCGGTCGCCCAGGCGGCCGGGGTGCAGGTCCCGGCGCTCTACCGCTTCTTCGAAGACAAGGACGCGCTGCTCGACGCGGTCGCCGAGCACGTCTTCACCACCTACGTCACCGGAAAGTCCCGCGCCGCCGGCAGCGGAGACCCGGTGACGGACCTGCGGGCGGGCTGGGACGCGCACATCGGCTTCGGCCTCGCCAACGCGGCCCTGTTCGGCCTGCTCGTCGCCCCCGGCCGCGTCTCCCCCGCGGCGGAGGCCGGCCGGGCGGTCCTGCGCGCCCGGATCGACCGCGTCGGGCGGAGCGGGCGGCTGCGCGTCCCCGAGACCCGCGCGGCCGACCTGGTCCACGCCGCCGGCACCGGCGCCGTGCTCACCCTGCTGGCCCAGCCGCCGGAAAGCCGGGATCCCGGGCTCGCCGACGCGATGTTCGAGGCCGTGGCGCAGCAGATCCTCACCGACGCACCGGCGACACCCCCGGCCGCGGCCGCCTTCCCGGCCCCGCTCACGAAGGCGGAACGGGCGCTGCTGGCGGAGTGGCTGGACCGCCCGGCGGACCGGGAGCCGGCCGCACCACGGACGTGACCTCCTCGGTCTCCCGGACCGGCCCCGCCGTGGCCGCACCGCGGTGGCCGCGCGAGGGGCGGTAAGTTATTCCCGCCCAACGGGATTGAGCTGTTCGTGCACACTTTTGCCTATGACGTAACAACTTTCGGACTTCGCGCGCCATAGGGGACGGCGTTCGCGCCAGTCCGGTCCCCGCCGCACGAGGAGTTCGTGATGGGTTGTCGTCGTTCCACGCTTCCGCGAAGATCAAGACGCGCACTGGCACTGGGGGTGGTCGTGCCCCTGGCCGGTGCCCTCGCGGTGGCCGTCGCCACCGCGGCCCCCGCCGCCGCCGTACCCACCGGGTTCGCCGACACGGTCGCGGTCGGCGGGCTCAGCTCGCCGACCGCCGCCGCGTTCGCCCCCGACGGGCGGGTGTTCGTCGCCGAGAAGAGCGGCCTGGTCAAGGTGTTCGACTCGCTCTCCGACCCGACGGCGACCGTGTTCGCCGACCTGCGCACCCCCACCCAGGACTTCTGGGACCGCGGCCTGCTCGGGCTGGCGGTCGACCCGGCCTTCCCGGCCCGGCCGTACGTCTACGTGTCCTACACGCTCGACGCCCTGCCGGGCGGCACCGCGCCGAAGTGGGGCGACACCTGCCCGACGCCGCCGGGTGCGACCGACCAGGGCTGCGTCGTGACCGGCCGCGTCTCCCAGCTGACGATGGGCCCGGACGGGACGGCGGTCAGCGAGAAACCCCTGGTCACCGGCTGGTGCCAGCAGTACCCCAGCCACTCGGTCGGCTCGCTCGCCTTCGGCCCGGACGGTGCCCTGTACGCGGGCGGCGGCGACGGCGCCAGCTTCAACTTCGCCGACTACGGCCAGGTCGGCAACCCCTGCGCCGACCCGCCGTCGCCCGCCGGCACGAACCTCACCCCGCCGACGGCCGAAGGCGGCGCCCTGCGTTCGCAGTCGCCGCGCCGCGCGGCCGGGCAGCCCGTGCTGCTCAACGGCACGCTCCTGCGCATCGATCCCGACACCGGCGACGGCCTGCCCGGCAACCCCTTCGCCGCGAGTGCCGACGCCAACGCCCGGCGCGTCATCGCCTACGGCTCGCGCAACCAGTTCCGGTTCGGGTTCCGGCCGGGCACCGGGGAGCTGTGGGCCGGTGACGTCGGCTGGAACACCTGGGAAGAGATCAACCGGGTCGCCGCCGCCGGCGACGGCGTGGCGGAGAACTTCGGCTGGCCCTGTTTCGAAGGCACCGCCCGCCAAGCCGGCTACGACGGCGCGAACCTCGACCGCTGCGAATCGCTGTACTCGGCCGGCGGGCAGACCGCGCCGTACTACGCCTACAACCACAACGCCAAGGTCGTGGCGACCGACCCGTGCCCCGCCGGTGGTTCCTCGATCAGCGGGATCGCCTTCGAGTCGGGCAGCAACTACCCGGCCGAGTACGCCGGCGCCCTGTTCTTCGCCGATTCCTCCCGCGGCTGCATCTGGGCGATGCAGACGGCCGGCGGCCAGCCCAGTCCCAGCAAGCTGGTGCCCTTCGTGACCGGCGTCAGCACGCCCGTGCAGGTGCTCACCGGTCCCGGCGGTGATCTCTTCTACGTCGCGCTGGGCGCCGGCGAACTGCACCGGGTCGGCTACGCCGGCGGCACCAACCGGCCGCCCGTCGCCGCGGCCACCGCGACCCCCTCCAGCGGGCCCGCCCCGCTGACCGTCCAGTTCGACGGCACCGGCTCCACCGACCCGGACGCCGGGGACACGCTCTCGTACGCGTGGGACCTCGATGCGGACGGCGCCTACGACGACTCGGCGGCCGCGCGGCCGACCTGGACCTACACCAGCGCGGCGGCCGTCGACGCGGGGCTGCGGGTGACCGACTCCCACGGCGCGACGGCGGCCACGACGGTCCGGGTGACGGTCGGGACCCCGGCCGGGCTCGACCCGGTGCCGGTCATCGACGCCCCGGCCGCCACGCTGACCTGGTCGGTCGGGCAGACCGTGCCCTTCGCCGGCCGCGCCGTCGACGCCCAGGACGGCACGCTCCCGCCCTCGGCGCTGTCCTGGCGGCTCGCCATCCGGCACTGCGCGGCCAACGGCACCTGCCACACCCACAACGTCCAGGACTTCGCCGGCGTCGCCGCGGGCTCGTTCGTCGCGCCGGACCACGAGTACCCGTCGTACCTGCAGCTCACGCTGACCGCGACGGACTCGACGGGCCGCACCGGCACCAAGACGATCGACCTCCAGCCGAAGACGGTGACGCTGAACTTCACGTCGAACCCCAGCCAGGCGATGCTCACCGTCGGCGGGACCCAGCAGCGGACCCCGTTCTCCCGGACGGTGATCGCCGGATCGACCAACTCGATCAGCGCGAACAGCCCGCAGACCCTGCCCCCGCTGAACATGAAGTACGCCTTCACCAGCTGGGCGCACGGCGGGGCGCGGACGCAGAACATCGTCGCCCCGGCGACGACGGCCACCTACCAGGCGAACTACCGGCTCTGCTGGCTGCTGCAGCCCTGCTGAGCGGGATGACCCGGCGCCACGCGGCGCCGGGTCATTCCCCGGGGTTCTTCGTCTTCTCCGCCTTCTTCGACTCTTTCGCGGATTCCTTCGCTGCCTTGGACGACTCCTTGGCGGCCTGCTTGGACTCCTTCGCGGCCTGCTTGTCCGCGTTGTTCCCGTTCCCGTTGCCGTTGTTGCCGTTGTTGCCGTTGCCGTTGCCCGCGGCCGCTCCCGCATCGCCGGAAGTCGCGGCCCCCGGCGAGTCGCCCGCCGGCTGCACGCCCGTCGGTTCCACGCCCGGAACGGCGGGCGCCGACGTGCCCGGCCCGTCCGAGGCCGGCGCGACGCCGCCCGGCGGAGCGCCGGCGCGGGAGCCGGCCTGCGGCCCGGTCCGGACGGGCTGGGTCGTCGTGCCTTCGCCGCCGGAGAGCGGCGGCGGGGCGTCGCTGGAGGTGCTCGCGCCGATCGTCACCGTCGTGACCAGCGCGGCGCCCGCCACGGCCACCTTCGCGGCCGTGGCCCACGACACGGCGGACGCGCCCGTGCCGGTGGCGGCGCCGGAGGTGGCGAGGGAGCCGCCCGCGGACAACCACTGCGAGACGATCGGGACGCCCAGGATGAGCGGGACCACCGCGACGGGCAGTTCCTCGTTGAGCTGACGGAGACCGGCGGCCAGCTCCCGGCAGTCCACGCAGCGGTCGAGGTGGGCCGCGATCCGGTGCGCCTTGTGGTCGGAGATGCCGTCGCGCACCCACCGGGCCAGCTGGCCGGAGACGTTCCGGCAGTTGCGCCGCCGCGCCTCGGGAACGTGCTGGTCCAGGTAGGCCTGGCGCAGGCCCTCCCGGGCCCGGTAGGCCAGCGCGGCCACCCCGTTCGGCGTCATCCCGAGGTCCTCGGCGATCCGCGCGGGCGGGTCACCGTCGATCTCGGTCCGCCACAGCACCGTCCGCCACCGCTCGGGCAGGCTCGCGAACGCGTCCGCGGCGACCGTGGCGTGCATCCGGCTGCCCACCGGCTCGTCGCTGCCCGCACCCGGCAGGACGTCCGGCACCTCGGCCACCAGCGAGACGGCCGAGTCGCGCCGGCGCCAGCTGATCATCGTGTTCCGGATCGTCGTCAGCAGATACGGCCGGAAATCCTCGTCCGGCCCCTCGCCGGAGCGCAGAATCCGCAATACGCGGGTGAATCCTTCGGCGATCAGATCGTCGCGCTCCGCCCGGTCGGCCGCGATCGCGGCCGCCACCCGGCGGGCGGCGGCGAGGTGCCGGTCGTAGAGCTCGCCGTACGCCGCGATGTCGCCACCACGGACTGCCGCGATCAAGGCCGCGTCGCTCGGGACGTCCGTCGTCCCGGCCACCGCCGGCGCCAGTTCGGTCACCACACCCCCTCGCCGTGCGGATGCACGTGCAGAACGTCCCGAGATAGTCGCGCAACGAGTGACACCTGCGCAAGGTTGCGGCCGCGAAAGCACTTTCCCGGATTTCTCCGTTGGCGAGTGGGCGGGCGGCGGAGTTGTCAGTTCCCTGAGCGTTCCCCGGCGGGGTCCTCCCGGTTCGGGGGCACGGCGTTGCCCCGGCCCTTACCGGCGAGTAGAAGACAAAGGCGGTGGCCGGCCGGTCACCGCTCAGTGTCCGATGTGGACGGTACCGGAGCCGGGAGCCGCTCCGCCGCCGTCGACCACCAGAAGGGTTTACCCATGCGCAGAGCCCTGCTCGTGCTGCTGATAGTGCTCCTGCCATCCTTCGTGACCACCGGGATCGCCCAAGCCGCGCCGGCCGCCGTCGCGCCCACCGTCGCGGCGGTGCCCGCGAACGCCGGGCGGGGCTGGCCGGTCAGCGGCGCCCAAGGCGTCCTCGACCTCGCCGCCCGCGGGTACGTCGAGGAGGAGTACCTGCTGTCCGGCCAGGCCGATACGTTCGACCAGGTGGGCCTGTGGACCGAAGACGGCCGCTGGGCCACCCGGGTGGCCACCACCGGCAACCCGTACACCACCCGGCTGGTCGTGGTGCGGCCGCGCGACGCCGCCCGGTTCAACGGCACGGTCGTGGTCGAATGGCTCAACGTCAGCTTCGGCGTCGACATCCCCGTGGACTTCTCGCAGTCCTACGAGCACTTCATCCGCGAGGGTTACGCCTACGTCGGCGTGACGACCCAGAAGGCCGGGGCCGACAAGCTCAAGAGCCTCGACCCCGCGCGGTACGGCGCCGTGAACATCAGCGGCGACGCGCTTTCCTACGACATCTTCGCCCAGGCCGCGCAGGCGGTCCGGGCGAACCCGCAGGTGCTGGGCGGCCGGACCCCGGCAGTCGTGCTGGGCACCGGGCACTCGCAGTCCGCGCTGCGGCTGACCACCTACGCGAACGCGATCCAGCCGGTGCGCCGGAACCACGACGGCTTCATGATCCACGGCCGCGCGGCGCTCGCCGCCCCGATCGGCGACGGCGTCGTCGGCCCGCTGTCGGCCCGGATCCGCACCGATCTCGGGGTCCCGGTGTTCGTCCTGCAGTCGGAGACCGACGTCATCGCGTCGGCCTCGGTCCGGCAGGACACCGCACAGGTGCGCACCTGGGAGGTCGCCGGCACCGCGCACGCCGACCAGTACGGCCTGAACCTGTACAACGCGGCCAACGCCCGCGACAAGTCCATCAACGGCGGTGCCCCGACGACGTGCGACAAGCCGGTCAACAGCATGACCTTCCGCTACGCGGAGAACGCCGCGTTCCGCTACCTGGACCGCTGGGCGCGGGGCGGCGCGGCCCCGCCCACGGCTTCGCCGATTTCGATGCTGTTCAACCTCATCATCCTGCGCGACGGCGACCAGAACGCCCTCGGCGGCGTCCGGCTGCCCGACCTCGACGTCCCCGTGGCGTCGTACGCGCCGAACAACAGCGGCGGCAACGTGCCGGGCGCGTGCCTGCTGCTGGGCACGACCACGCCGCTGACGCCGGAGCGGATCCGGCAGCTGTACCCGGACCACGCCACCTACGTCGCCAAGTTCACCGCGGCGGCGGACCGGGCGTTGCGGTCGGGCTACCTGCTGCAGGCCGACCGCGACGAGGCCGTGGCCCGGGCGCAGGCCACGCCGGTGCCGTAACCGTCCACAAAGGAATATAAACCGCGAGCCCGCCCCGGTCCGGGGCGGGCTCGCCGGCGAAACCGCCGAAACGCCCCCTCGCCACCGCCGTTCTCGCTACCCTGACCCCTCCGATTCCGAATGATTGAGTTTCCGAACGAATGAGGAGGTGGCGATGCGGTTCAAGGCTTTGCGCGTCGCGGTCGCGGCGGTGGTGGCACTGTCGCTGGCCGTGCCCGCCCAAGCCAGCCCGCGGCCCGATCAACCGGTTTCGCTGGGGGGCAAGAAGGTTCTGCTGGTCAACGACGATTCGGTACAGGCGGCAAAGCCCGACGGGTCGGACGGGCGGGGCATCTACGTGCTCCGGCAGGCGTTGTGCCGGGCCGGAGCCGACGTGGCGATCGTCGGCCCGTGGGCTTCGCAGGGTGGGAAGAGCCGGTCCACGGCGGTGTCGTTCACGTCCTCCGTCGCGCCGCCGCCGGCGGTGCCGGCCGAGTTCGCCGCCGACTGCGCCGGGGCGCCGGGACACGGGCTGGTGCTCGGCGCGTGCCAGGGCGGCACCCCGTGCGGCCCCGGCAGCCCGTCGCTCACCCCGGCGGACGTGACCGAGCTCGCGCTGACCGGCATCCTGCCGCAGCGGCTCGGCTGGACCACAGGACCGGACCTGGTCCTTTCGGGGGTCAACGCGGGCCAGAACACCGGCATCCCGGTCAACATGTCCGGCACGATCGGCGCGGCCTCCGTGGCGATCGAGCGGGGCGTGCCCGCGGTGGCGGTCAGCGCGGGTTCGAGCGCGACGCCACCGTCGACGGAGACGTACGCGGCCGCGGCCGACGTCGTCATCCGGCTGCTCGCGTCGCCCGGGATGTGGAAGTTCGTGCAGGACATGGCGCTGGTCAACGTCAACCAGCCGGACGTCGTGCCGGGTTCCGGACCGTCGCCGGTGCGCTGGACGAAGGTGAGCCGGGTGGCATCGGGCTGGGTGGCGTACGTGCCGGCGGCCGACGGGACGTACCAGCTGTCCTACAACTCGGTGCCCGCGCCGGCGTACGAAGCCGACAGTGATGCGAAGGCCCTGCTCGACGGGTACGTGAGCGTGTCGGCGGTCGCCGTCGACCGCAACTACACCGGCCGCCTGCGCGGCTGAGACGGCTCCGGGGGGCGCATCGCGGCGCGCGGCGCCTCCTCCAGAGTCACTGAAACCTGTTCCACCACGCCGCCGAGCTGACAAACCACGCCCGACCGCCGTACCTTGTCCAGAACAGTAACGTGTTCTAGTCTGGCGCCGTGAAAGGGACCGGGATGGACGAGCAGGCGATGCGGTATCCGAACCACCTCGGCCACCTGGTCGTCTCCGCCCTGAAACGCCACCGGGACAAGCCGGTCATGGTGCTGGGCGACACCACGATGACCGGGGGCCGGACCGCCGAGCAGGTCAGCCAGTACGCCCAGGCCTTCGAGGCGCTCGGGGCCGGCACGGGCGCCCCGGTCGCGCTGCTCTCGCTGAACCGGCCGGAAGTCCTGCTCATCATCGCCGCCGGTCAGCTGCAGGGCTCGCGGCGCACGGCGCTGCACCCGCTGGGGTCGCTCGACGACCACGCCTACATCCTCGGCGACGCCGGCATCACCACGCTGATCATCGACCCGGTGCCCGCCTTCGTCGACCGCGCGCTCGGCCTGCTCGAAAAGGTCCCCGGCCTGACCCAGGTGCTCACCATCGGACCGGTGCCCGAGCCGCTGGCCCACGTCGGCAAGGACCTGACCGCGGCCGCCGCGACGTTCGAACCCGGGCCGCTGGAGCCCGCCGTGCTGCCCCCGGACCAGGTCGTCTCGATCACCTACACCGGCGGGACGACCGGCAAGCCCAAGGGCGTCATGGGCACCGCGCAGGCGATGACCACGATGACGCAGATCCAGCTGGCCGAATGGGAATGGCCCGAGGCGCCGAAGTTCCTGATCTGCACCCCGCTTTCGCACGCCGGCGCGGCGTTCTTCGCCCCGACGCTGCTCAAGGGCGGTTCGCTGATCGTGGTGCCGAAGTTCGACCCCGCCGAGGTGCTGCGGATCGTCGAAGAGCAGCGGATCACCGCGACCATGCTGGTGCCCACCATGCTCTACGCCCTGATGGACCACCCCGACTCGCGCACGCGTGACCTGTCCTCGCTGCAAACGGTGTACTACGGGGCCGCGTCGATCAACCCGGTGCGCCTGCGCGAAGCGATCGACCGGTTCGGGCCGATCTTCGCGCAGTACTACGGCCAGTCCGAGGCACCGATGGCGATCAGCTACCTCGCCAAGGGCGACCACGACGACGCGCGGCTGGCCTCCTGCGGCCGTCCGTCGGCCTTCCTGCGCACCGCGCTGCTCGGCCCGGACGGTGCCCCGGTGGCCCCCGGCGAACCGGGCGAGATCTGCGTGGCCGGCCCGCTGCTCGCCGGCGGGTACTGGAACCTGCCGGAGGTGACCGCGGAGACCTTCCGCGACGGCTGGCTGCACACCGGCGACGTCGCCCGCGAGGACGAGGACGGCTTCTGGTTCATCGTCGACCGGGTCAAGGACATGATCGTCACCGGCGGGTTCAACGTCTTCCCCCGCGAGGTGGAGGACGTCGTGGCCGAACACCCCGCCGTCGCGCAGGTTGGCGTGATCGGCACCCCGGACGACAAGTGGGGCGAGGCAGTGACGGCGGTCGTGGTGCTGCGCGAGGACGCGGACCACGACCTCGAGCGGCTCACCGCCGAGATCCAGGCCGCGGTGCGCGAGCGCAAGGGCCCGGTGCACGTGCCCAAGCAGGTGATCGTGGCCGCCTCGCTGCCCATGACCGGGCTGGGCAAGCCGGACAAGAAGGCGCTGCGCGCCCAGTACGAGCCACGTAGCGCCGCTGTGTAGGGCGTTATACGGCGGTCTCCCGGCCCGCGGGCACCGCACCGAAGTGCGGCGCCGGGGCCGGAAGACCTCCTGCCGGGCCGGGCGCGCGGCTCGCCCGGTCGTGACCGGCTCCGCTACGCGCCGTCGTGGTCCGGGTCGGCGTTGAGCACGATGCAGCCGACGTACCCGTCGTGCGCCCGGGTCACCTTCAGCAGCATGCTCGGCCGGTAGATCGAGTCACCGTCGTTGAAGGTGTCCCGGCCGGTGCGCTGCGCGTAGGGCTGGGTGGCCAGCACCTCGGCGTTCAGCGTTTCGTCGAACATGAGCTGCGTGGTGAGCGTCTTCTCGCTGCCGACGTGCACCATCACGTGGACGTGGACGGTCCGGCCGCGGTACCAGCCGGGCCAGATCGTGGTGAACTCGACGGTTCCCCGCTGGTTGGTGACCTGGGCGCCGCGCAGGTACCGCCGGTCGTCGGTGGGGACGAGGTCGCCGTCCCCACCACCGGGCGGCGGGGAGCCGGTGGGCGGGGTCCCGGTCGGCGGTTCGCCCGTGGGCGGGGTGCCACCCCCGCCGCCGGACGCCGCTTCCGCACCGGAGTACAGGCCGCCCGCGTCGCAGTGCCAGATCTCGACCACCGCGTGCGGGATGGGCTTGCACGTCTCGCTGTCCTGCACCTGCAGGGCGAGCCGCAGCTTCGCGCCCTGCTTGTCTTCGCGGATGTCACTGCGGATCTTGTCGGCGTCGAAGTAGTACGGCCCCTGCGTGGTGGACGCGGTGAGGGTGCACGTCCGCGCGCCGGCGAACAGGGCGGTGAGGTCCGCGTCGGTGACCGCCTGCAGCGCGACCGTCTCCCCGGTGGACGTCGTGACCGCGCTCCGGCCCGCGCACGCCGTGACGAGCGCGCCCAAGCCGACCGAGCTCACTCCCGCGAGCATCCGGCGCCTGCTGACCCGTTGTCCCTCGTGATCGTTTCCCATGCCTGTCCTTCCGCTGCCGGTCGTGGTGGGTAATGGCCGGTTGACTTCCGCCTGACCCGGCCTTGGGCCAGCGTGGCGAGAGCAGCTGTGGCCGGCCTGTGGTGGAGCTGTGCGTCGTCGAGCGGTCACCGCAGGCCAGGAGGTACGCTGACGGCGACCTAGTCAACTAATTGAGTATCCGAGGTGCGCATGAGCAGCTTCCGCAAGGCCGTCGAGGCCCGCGATCCCGACGCCATGGCCGCGACGCTGGCGGAGAACGTCGTGTTCCGCAGCCCGGTGGCGTTCCGGCCGTACCCCGGCAAGGCGATCACGGCCGCGATCCTGCGCGGCGTGCTGCGCGTGTTCGAGGACTTCCGTTACGTGCGTGAGCTGACCGGCGCCGAGGGCCGGGAGCACGCCCTCGTCTTCGAGGCCCGGATCGGCGACGTGCGGGTCGAGGGGTGCGACTTCCTGCACCTCGACGACGACGGCCTGATCGACGAGTTCACGGTGATGGTCCGGCCGCTGTCGGCGGCGCAGGCGCTGTCGGAGGCGATGGCGGCGCAGTTCGACCGGATCCAGCGCGAAGCAGTCAACTAGTTGAGTATGGCACTGCGTCACGCGCTGCTGGCGGCGCTGCTCGAAGGCGAGGCGTCGGGCTACGACCTGGCGAAGGGGTTCGACGCCTCGGTGGCGAACTTCTGGGCGGCGACCCCGCAGCAGCTCTACCGGGAACTCGACCGCATGGCGACCGACGGCCTGGTGTGCGCCCGGGTGGTCCACCAGGAGCGGCGCCCGGACAAGCGGCTGTTCTCGCTGACCGAAGCGGGGCACCGGACGCTGCGCGAGTTCACGGCCCGCCCGCCCCGCCCGGGCGTGATCCGCGACGAACTGCTGGTCCAGGTGCAGGCGGTGGACGCAGGCGACGAGCCGGCGGTCCGGCGCGCCCTGGCGGCGCGGATGGCCCGGGCGGAGACCAAGATCGCCGGCTACGAGCGGCTCCGCGCCCGGTTGCTGGACGGCCGCTTCGAAGACGACTACCTCGCCGAAGCCGAGCGGATCGGCCCGTACCTCACGCTGATGCGGGGACTGTCGTTCGAGCGGGAGAACCTGCGGTGGTGCGAGCAGTCGCTGAAGGTGCTCGACCGGCGGGCGGCGCGGTAGCGCGTCCGATGTGGACGGACACGTCGTGCTCGCGCGGGATCGGCACCGGCACGGCGGCAGCGCACATCGGAACTTCGGAGGTCGTGGAACAGGCGGAAAGTCTCAATCCAGGGTTGTACGGCTCTTGTACAGGTCAGTCCGACGATGGGTCCCATGTCATTGCACCGTCTCACCAAGGCCGCACTGGCCGCGGGCGTGCTCGCGGGCCTGTTCGCCGCGCCGGCGGCGGCCGCCGCGGCCGCGCCGTCCACCTTGCCGGCCGACCAGTACACCCTGACCGCCAACTACAACCAGTTCGACGCGGTGAACAGCGCTCTGGTGTCGACGCTGGGCACCGCCGCCGTCCACACCGTGATGGACAACGCGAACCACGACCGCACCGCGCTGCCGTCGTCGTTCTCCGTCGCCGGGCTCTCGACGGGGTTCCGGTTCGACAGCGGCGACAACTCCGACTGCACCAACTACCCCCAGGGCATCACCACCAGCCGCGACGCCGTGGGGACGGCGAACGGCGGCAACTACGACGGGCACCAGCTCATCGCGGTCAGCTGGTACACCAAGGACGGCTGCGACGGCGGCCAGCAGCGCAGCCGCATCACCCTGGTCGACTGGGACGCCACCTACCCGAACGCCTACCGCAAGATCCTGCTGGTCGAGCCGACCGGGACCGCGGCGGCGCCGGACTTCAAGGACATCCCGATCCACGCCGGCGGCATGTCCTGGTACGGCGACTACCTCTACGTCGCCGACACCGGGAAGGGCATGCGCGTGTTCGACATGCGCAAGATCCTCAAGACGAACGGCGGCGGCACCGCCGACCAGATCGGCCACCAGAGCGGCAGCACGTACTACGCCCACAACTACGCCTACGTCCTGCCGCAGGTCGGCACGATCTCCTCGAAGACGACGTCGGGAACGAACCTCGCGTGGTCGTCGATCTCCCTCGACCGCGTCAGCAAGTCGATCGTGATGACCGAGTACACCTGCCCGTCCGGCTGCACCGACTACCCGAACCGGGCGCCGCGGGCGATCCGCTACCCGTTCGCCTCCTCCGGCGTCTTCGCCGCCACGACCACGGCGAGCCAGGCGTTGCAGCTGCCCTGGTCCAAGCTCAACGGCGTGGCCTCGCACAACGGCCGCTGGTGGTTCCAGTCGTCCGGCCAGAAGCAGCTCTACTACTGGAAGCCGTCGGCCGCCGCGCAGACGTTCTCCTGGGTGAGCAGTGGCGAGAGCCTCTCGTACTGGGAAGACGACACCAGCGCCGACCTGCTGTGGTCGCTGCAGGAAGGCGCGGGCAACCGCAACGTCTTCGCGGTCACCCAGGCCACCTACGGCGGTGGCTGAGGGAGCCGGATCGCGAAAGGGCCCGTCCGGGGCAGGGTTCCCGGGCGGGCCCTTTCGCGCGCCGACCCGCACCCCGCGAGGGTGTGGTTGCGCCGCCGCACCGCTGCCCATACTGGCTCCATGGAAGCCAGACGACGACTCGGCGAGTTCCTCAAGACCCGCCGTTCCCACCTGCAGCCCGAGGACCTCGGCCTGGCCACCTACGGCGACCGCCGCCGGGTACCGGGCCTGCGCCGCGAGGAGCTCGCCCAGCTGGCCGGGGTGAGCGCGCCGTACTACTCGCGGCTCGAACAGGGCCAGTCCGCCAACGCTTCCCCGGAGGTGCTGGACGCGCTCGCGCAGGCTCTCCGGCTCGACGACGCCGAACGCCGCCACCTCCACGAGCTGGCGACCGGCGCACGGAGACCGGCCACGCGACGACGTCCGGCGCCGGAGCGCGTCACCCCCGCCGTCCGGCAGCTCCTGGCCACCCTGGGCGACGTGCCGGTGGTCGTGCTCGGCCGGTGCAGCGACGTCCTGGCGTGGAACGCCGCCGGCCACGCCCTGTTCGCCGGGCACCTCGAGCCCGACGCTCCCGAGCGGCCCGGCCGGCGCCCGAACCTGGCGAAGCTGGTGTTCCTCGACCCGCACACCCGCGAGCTGTACGCCGACTGGCCGGCCAAGGCCCGCGCGGTGGTGGCGACGCTGCGGATGGCGTCCGGGCGGTACCTCGACGATCCCCGGACGGCCGCGCTCGTCGGCGAACTTTCGGTGCGGAGCACCGAATTCGCGACGTGGTGGGCAGCCCAGCGGGTCAAGTCCGGCGGTGACGCGGTCTACGAAATGCGGCATCCCCTGGTGGGCGCGATGACCGTCACCCACCAGGCGCTGCGCACCGAGCCGGACCAGCACGTCGTCATCGCGACCACCGAACCCGGCTCCGCGTCGCACGCCGCGATGACCCTGCTGACCCACACCACCGCCACCGCACGCCGCAGCCAGCCGGCGCGCGACTGAAAAATTGTTCTGACCAAGCATTCGGCGAGGAATGCCGAGCCGAACGCGCCCGAAAACCCCTTGAAAGCAAGGAAAAGATGACCGAGATCAAGCTCGGGGACGTCACCGTCACCCGCGTCGAAGAGCAGCACGGCCCGATCATGCCGGCGCGGGACTTCTTCCCGGACCTGCCGGAGCGGGCCTGGCAGGAGCACCGCTCCGAGCTGGAACCGGATTTCCTGACCCCCGACGGACTGGTCCTCTCTTCGATGCAGACCTGGCTGCTGCGCAGCGAAGGCCGCACGATCCTGATCGACACCGCAGTGGGCAACGACAAGCACCGCCCGGCCGTCCCCGCCTGGGACCACCTCCGGCTGGACTACCTGGACCGGCTCCGCGAAGCCGGGGCCCGCCCGGAGGACGTCGACCTCGTCGTGCACACCCACCTGCACCTCGACCACATCGGGTGGAACACGCGCCTGGTCGACGGCACGTGGGTACCGACCTTCCCCAACGCCACGCACCTCATGCCCCGCGCGGACTTCGAGCACTGGGACCCGGCCCGCAACCCGGCCGTCGCCGGGGGCGTCAACGAACACGCCTTCGAAGACAGCATCCGGCCGGTGTACGAGGCGGGACAGGTCCGGCTGTGGGAAGACGCCCACACGATCGACGCGAACCTCAGTCTCGAAGCCGCTCCCGGCCACACGCCCGGCTCCAGCGTGGTGAAACTGGCCTCCGGCAGCGACCGCGCCCTGTTCGCCGGCGACGTCCTGCACACTCCCCTGCAGCTCGCGGAACCCGGGCACAACAGCTGCTTCTGCGAAGACCCGGCCCGGGCCCGCACCACCCGGCACCGCCTGCTGGGCTGGGCCGCCGACGAAGCCGTCCTGCTCCTGCCCGCCCACTTCGGCGGCCACAGCGCCCTGGAGGTCGAGCGCCGCGGCGGCGCGTTCGCCGTCAAACGGTGGGGCCCGTTCCCGCGCCGGTGAGCGCCGGGTGAGATCCGCATCACGTCCGCGTGCTTCGGTGCGCTCCGGGGGTGGGCACCTGCGATCCTGTGCCGTCAAGAGGAAGCGGACGAGAGGACACCCCCGTGGGCATCATCGCCTGGATCGTGCTCGGTCTCATCGCCGGGGTGATCGCGAAAGCCCTCATGCCGGGCAAGGACCCGGGTGGCTGCATCATCACGATCCTGCTCGGCATCGCGGGCGCGTTCGTCGGTGGCTGGGTGGGCAAGACGCTGTTCCACACCCAGCTCGGCACGTTCTTCGACCTGCGCACGTGGGGCCTGGCCGTCCTGGGCGCCCTGATCATCCTGGCCGGCTACCGCCTCATCTTCGGCCGCCGCCACGACTGACGCACCGGCGGGAGGCACCCGGAGGTGTCCCCCGCCGGCGCGTCCGCTCAGTTCAGGGTGACGCCGTACGCGCTCAGCGCCTCGCCGACCGGCTGGAAGTAGGAGCTCCCGCCGCCCTTGCCGGAGGTGATGCCCAGGCCGACGCTGCCGGCGAACAGGCAGCCGCCCGAGTCGCCGGGGTTGACCAGCGCGTTGGTCTGGATCAGCTGGTACACCGAACCCTCGGCGTAGTTCACCGTCACGTTGGTCCGCTGCACCGAGCCCGAGGTGAGGTGGCTGGTGCTGCCGCTCTTGCTGATCCGCTGCCCGACGGTCGCGGTGCCGGCGGAGCTGATCCGCTGGGTGGAACCGTTCCACAGGGTCACCGCGCCCGGCGCGCTGCCGGTGGTGTTGCGGATGAGCCCGTAGTCGTTGGTCGGGAAGCTCGCCCCCTGGGACGGGCCGACGTTCCACTGCGACACCGCGCGGGTGCAGTGACCGGCGTCGATGATGTAGTTCTGGCCGCCGCGGTTGGTGTTGAAGCCGACCGAGCAGCGGATGCCACCGCCGGTGATGGCCTCGCCGTTGTAGATCGCGGTGTGCATCTCGCCGGCGACCCGCTCCACGCGGACGCGGTCACCGAGCGACCCGGCGGCCTTCAGCAGGGCTTCGGTGCCCTTGGCCGCGTCGGCCACGGTCAGCACGACCTGGTTGGCCTGGGGGTCGAGGCCGACGGAGGTGTGCGCCACCGCCGGCAGCGCCTGCAGGGCGTCCTGCGCGCTCGCCAGCGCGGCACTGGAGTGCTTGACCAGCTTGGCCTGCGCCCCGGCCGCGGTGACCTGGGCCGCGGCGGCCTGGTCCAGCACGTTCACCACGGGCTTGGCGGCCGCGTCGAGGTAGCCGTCGGCGGCGCGAGCCCCGAGGGAAGCGGTGACCTGGTGCAGGGTTTCGACGCTGCGCGCCTGGGTGCGCAGCAGCGCGACGGCGGCGGATTCGCTGATCCCCGCGTCCGCGGCGAGGGAAGCGACCGCTTCGCTCTGCACCGTGGCCGAGTAGCCGTCGATGGTGGTGGCGGTGGCGGTGGCCGGGGTGAAGAAGCCGATGGCCGCGGCGGCCGCCACCAGGGTGGTGGCGGAGCGGGCGAGGAGGTGGTGTCCCGGGGACGTTCTGCGCATGCCGGTAACTCACTTTCGCGGGGCGAGCCGGCGCGAAGGGTGGCCACGCCGGCCACGGTGGGTGAACCGGCCGGGGGCCGGCACCGGTGATCCGGTGGCTCGAGGGTGATCGCGGGCCCGGCACGGCGATACCGACTTTCGTCGGACAGGACAAAAGATAGGTAGCGGGCAATTCGCCCTACGCGAGTTTCGCGCACAGCAACCGGGCACGGGCGCCCCGTCCCCGGTGCGCCGCTCCGGCGTACGAGTGGTTCCGGCGCCGGAGGCCGGCCCCCGGCGTACCGTTCGAGGCACGGACATGGCGCGCTCTCCTCCCCCTCGGAGCGCGCCGTGCCCGCCAGCGGAGATGTTGTCCCGCAGTGGTTCTTGAGCTGAAGTGGACGAGAATCCGCTGTTCGCCGGAACGTGTTCACCGCTGCGCGTCTCTATGCTGGAGAGCGGCCAGACCCGTCGGTTCCGGGAAGACGCGCGACATGAACGACCAGCGGCAGGTGCTCGTCCGGGCGGAGTCCCGGGACGTCAGCGTGTCCGACGTCGACGGCGGCCGCGAGACGCTCACCTATCCCGGTGTCACCCTCACCCGGGTCATCGCCGGCGTCCCCGACGACGAGGTCTGGCTGCCGATGGGCGACCGGCCCAGCGAAGTCGACGACGAAGCCCTCATCGAGGCGTTGCGTGCCGCGTTCCGCTGGCGGACCGGGCTCCCGTAGTCTCCCCCGCCGCTCCTCCTGACCTCCCCGCGAACTTTCCGCGGGCGGCCGCACGAGTAACGGCCGCTTTCCCGGGTACGCCACTGCGGAAGGAGGAGCCGCACGTGCAAGTGAACTGGGGAGCGGCGCCCGAGCCGGGTTGGCAAGTACTGGACCTGGCCGGAGCCGACACCACGGGGCTGACCTCCGCGCGCCGGTGGGCCGGGGCCAAGCTGGCTTCGCTCGCCGAGGCACATCGGGTCGACGCGTTGATCGTGGTCGGAGAACTGCTGGAAAACGCCCACGTGCACGCGACCGGCCCCCAGCAGCTGCGGATCCACCTCGCGCACGGCCCGTGCGAGGTGATCGTGGCCGTCGCCGACGTCGGCACCGGCGAACCCCGGCTGCGGGTGCCGGGCCGCTCCGGCGGCCGCGGCCTGCTGCTCGTCGACGAACTCGCCCTCGCCTGGGGCGTGAGCCACCACGACGACGGCAAGGTCGTGTGGGCCCGCCTCGCCTGCGAGTAGCGGCCGGGCCTAGCGGCCGTTCCAGTGCACGGTGTCCGGCGGCTCGAGGTACTTCCGCAGGTGCTGCTCCTCGGTGCGGCCGTGCAGCGGGAACCGGAAGCTCGAGCCGTCCGGCCAGGTCAGGGTGCGCTTGCGGAAGTTCAGCTCGGGAGCTTGCGGCCGGCGCGCTTCCCAGACGATCCGCGGCGGGGGCGCGTCGGCCGGGTCGACGTAGGTGACTCCGGTGTCCACCACCGCCAAGCACGACGGAGAGCACACGAGCCATGGGCCGCTTGCCGGGCGAAGCCGGTCGACCAGGTCGAGCACCATCGCGTTCTCCGGACCCGCGACGCGGATCTCCCGCTGGAACGGATGACCCGTCTTGCCACCCCCGGCGGAACCGTTCGCCAGGTAGAGGACGTAGAGCACCGCCCCGCCGAGACCGCGCAGGATGTTCCGGAAGAACTGCCGGACGAGCCGTTTTCCCTCGAGCGTCCCGTCTTGGCGCCGTCCCGGGACGGCGAAGCCGAGATCCGTGTCCCCGAGGCGCAGCACGATGACCGGCTCGTGCCACCGGTCCCGCATCAGCGCCTCGACCCGCTCCCGGAACCCGGGCCGGACCTGGGCCTCGGCGGACCAGCGTTCGGCGTGGTCGGCGAACCCGCTCAAATGTCGAGGTCCTTGCGCGTCTCCTCCGGGCTGCGGTCCCCGCCGATCTCGCTCTTGTCGAACCACGGTTCGTCCCCCTCCGGCGTGACGGCTTCCTTGCCTTCGGCGAAGGCGCCCTTCCCGGCCCCGATGCCGGCCTTGACGCCCGCACCGGCGAGGAAGGGTTTGACGCCGGCCGACGTGCCGAACATCGTCGTCAGCGCCCGGTTGCTGGGCTGCCAGCCCTGGGCGACCGCGCCGAAGCCGAACTTCGTCTCGCCGGGCATCACGCCGATCCGCAGCTTCCGGGCGAACACCTCGAGCTTCCCGGAGTACTTGACCAGGAACTCCATGAAGGTGTCGAGCAGCTTGCCGAACTTGCCGAGGTAGCGCGTCACCTTCTGCAGGACGCTGGCCGCCTTGGCGATGGACGCGGTCATCGCGGCCGCGACCGAGCCGCCGAAGCTGATCACCGAGGCGGCCAGCGCCGGCAGCCACAGGGTGATCAGCCAGGACACCAGCTCGGTGATGATGCCCTTGATCACCTCTTCGATGACCACCATGACCATCGACCACATCTGCAGCACCTCGGCCACCGAGCCGGCGGCCGAGCCGATGCCGCGGATGCCGGAGGAGAAGTCGCCGAGCGCTTCCTTCGCCGCGTTGCCGGCGTCGTCCACCCACTCGGCCAGCGCGGTGTCGCCGGTGCGCTCGAAGTCGTCGGCGAGCGCGACGAAGCCCTGCGCGATCGTGACGAAGTTTTCCGAGGCGTGCCCGATGGCCGGGCCGTCGCCGGTGACCTGGTGCAGCGCGTCCTGCAGCGGCTGGACCAGTTCGAGCAGCATGTTCAGGCCGTGGCTGACCAGCCAGCCGATCGGGTCCATGGCGAAGGTGACCATGTCGCCGGCGGCGGCACCGACGAACGCCGCGCCGTCGCCGACCAGCGCGGCGCCCGCGGACGCCAGCTCGGCCGGGCCGTCGGCCTCCGCAGCCTGCTGGGCGTGCTCACCGATCTTCTTGCCGGCCTTGTAGGCGGTGCCGGCCACCGGCACGTACCCGGCGGCGCGGTCGAGGTTGGCGCCGGTGCTCTCGTCGTAGGCCTCGACGTTCAGCGCGTCGGCGATGCTCTTCTTCGGCTCGGTCATTCGCCCTGCCCGATCGCGTCGATTTCCGCTTCGTACCGGCCGAAGGTGACCTTCCCGGCGTCTTCGGTGCCCTGGTACATCTCCGCGGCCTTGGTCAGCTTGGTGGTGAACCCGTCCACGCCGTCCTTGAGGTCGGTCAGCAGCGAGCGCAGCTCCGTGAGCCGTTCGGTGTAGCCCTGCTTGGCGAAGAGGCCGACGAGCCCCCACGCTTCGTCGGTCACGTCGGCGGCGTCGATCTTGGCGCCGAACTTGTCCGCTTCCTGCTCGTAGAACGGCAGCTGCCGGGCGTAGGCGGAGATCGCGCCGATGTTCGTCTGTATTCCGTCTGGCATCGGGAGTTCCCTAGGATCGGCGGAGGATGGGGCCCTGACCGAAGTCGTCGTCGTCCTCGGCGGCGGGCCGGCGGGCCGGCCGCGACGGCTGCCGCGGCTGCTGCTCCGACGCGGGTTCGGCCGCCGCGGTTCCGAACGCCTCCGCCTGGGCTTCGCGAACCTGCGCCGAGACGTCCACGCCGAACGCGTCGCCGAAGGCGTCGTCGACGATGCCGGCCTGCTGCTGCGCGGCCCCGGCCACCGCCCGGCGGATGGTGTCCATGATCGTCGCGGCCAGCCGGCCGGCTTCCACGCGAGTGGCCCCCGCGGTGAGCCGCAGGTCGGTGATGGTCCCCCCGGCGCCCGCGGTCACCGTCACGGTCCCGTCCGGTGAGGTGACGGTGGTCTCCAGCCGGGCGATCCGCTCCTGCATGTCGCCGACCCCGGCGAACCGGGCCTCGGCCTGCCGCACCTTGCTGCGGAAGTTCTCGAACTGGGCGATCAGCTCGTCCATCTGGGCGGACATCGGGTCTCCCTTGCGCGGTTCGGGGGCCTGTGTCCGCATCATCGCAGATCCACCCGGCCGCCGATCGCGTTTCCCCGGATCGGGCGCTCAGCCGCCGGCGAGCTCCACGGTGACGGTGCAGGTGTCCCCCACATCGAGGCCTTCGGCTTCGCGGACGGCCCGCTTGACGGGCAGCACGTAGGTGCCGCGCGAGCCGTCCGGGAAGATCGACGTCTGCCAGTTGGTGGCGCCGACGGTCACCCGGACGCGCACCGATCCGAAGCCACGCCGCGGCTCGGCGGCGCGCTCGCGGACGTCGTCCGACGCCTCGGCGGGCAGGCTGACGAAGGTCCAGCTGTCGGTGCGCCGCGCGTCCCATTCCCAGAGCTCGGCGTCGAAGACGACGGTCAGAGACATGGCGGCCGGTAGCCGTCGACGCGCAACCCGCGGAACTCCAGCTCGTTCGGCGTCTTGCCGACGAACACCAGGCCGCGCGCCTCCTTCAGCGCCGAGGCGAACGAGTACGACGGCGTGCCCAGCTCGGGCAGCGATGTCCACCGGTGCGGCGCGAAGCCGAAGAACCGCGTCACGATCTTCCCGCCGGTCGACGGGACGAGCGTGAGCCACTTGTCCCCGCCGCTCCAGTGCGACGCCGGGCGCAGCTGGACGTAGAGGTCGTCGGTCGCGCTGTAGGTCATCAGGAAGCCCGCCGACCGGGACAGGTCGGCCTGCGCCTCGAACCGGTTGCCCAGCCACACCACGGCCACGTGCCACTCCGCGTTGAGGAACGTCACCTTGGCCGCGTACCGGCGTCCCTCGGGCACGAGCAGGCTGCCGGTCGCCGGGACCGTGGCGCCCTCGCCGCTGGCGAGCCACTGCTGCAGCCGGTCGATCGACGGTGTCGCGCACTCGTGACCCGGCCGGGCGGAGGCCGCCGCCGGGGCGATCAAGGGGACCACCAGCAGGGCGGTCAGGATCGAAAGCGTTCTGGTGAAAGGAAACCGACCGCGCATTCCCGGCAAGCTAGCACCGCGGACGGCCGAGCACCACCTACCCGGAAGTGACGGCAGGCCGCACGGCTAGGCTCTTCGTCGGCGAAAACGACCACCACTTTCGCCGACGCATGTGCACCACGACGCGGGGAGAACAACCCATGCTGGACCGAGCGGTCATCGACGCCCTCTTCCCTGCCGACCTGCCCGAACCCGAGCACTGGGAGCAGCGCTACCCCGCCCGCGACCTCCCCGACGGCGCGCTGGTCACCCGCTTCGGCCCGTCGCCGACCGGGTTCGTGCACGTCGGCGGCATCTACGTCGCCACCATCGACCAGGACCTCGCCCGCCGCACCGGCGGCCGCTACCTCGTGCGCGTCGAGGACACCGACCAGTCCCGCGAAGTCGAAGGCGCACTGGAGCAGTTCGAGCGCGGCTTCCGCTACTTCCACCTCGCCGCCGACGAAGACCTCGGCCGCGGCGGCGACTACGGCCCCTACCAGCAGTCCGCGCGCGAGCAGATCTACCTCACCTACGTCCGCCACCTCCTCCGCCAGGGCAAGGCCTACCTCGACTTCGCGACCAAGGAGGAGCTGGCCGCCATCACCCAGCGGCAGCAGGCCACCAAGCTGCCCACCGGCTACTACGGCAGCTGGGCCATCTGGCGTGACGCCGACCCGGCCGACGTCCAGGCCAAGCTCGACGCGGGCGCCCCGTACGTCGTGCGGTTCCGCGCCCCGGACGACACCGGCGCCCGCGCCCGCTTCACCGACGCCATCCGCGGGCCGCTGGAAGCCGAGGCCAACCGCAACGACGTCGTCATCCTGAAGAGCTCCGACCAGAGCCCCCGGCTGCCGACCTACCACTTCGCCCACGCCGTCGACGACCACCTGATGCGGATCAACCTGGTCGTCCGCGGCGACGAGTGGATCTCGTCGGTCCCGGTGCACCAGCAGCTGTTCGACGCGCTCGGCTTCGAGCCGATCACCTACGCGCACATCGCGCCGCTGATGAAGCAGGAGGGCGGCAGCAAGCGCAAGCTGTCCAAGCGCAAGGACCCGGAAGCGTCCGTCGACTTCTACATCGAGGCCGGCTACCCCGCCGAAGCCGTCCTGTACTACCTGCGCGGCCTCGCCAACGGCCGGCTCGCCGAAATGCCGCTCGAGCAGGCGCTGACCGAGCCGATCAACCTCGACGAGTGCGGCGTCGCCGGCCCGCTGGTGGACCTGGTCAAGCTGGACGACATCGCCGCGGATCACATCGCCACCCTGTCCGGCGCCGCGATCCTCGACGCCGTCCGCGCCTGGGCCGGCCGGTTCGACCCCGAGCTGCGCCGGGTCCTCGACGACGAGCCCGACCTGGCCCTGCGCGCGCTGGCCGTCGAGCGCGACGGCGCCGAGAACCCCCGCAAGGACCTGAAGAAGTGGAGCGAGTTCCGCGCGGTCTACGGCTTCTTCTTCCCCCAGCTCCACGCGGCCGTCACCGGTCCCGACGACGAACGCATCGCGGCCCTCGGCGTCGACCCCGCGGTCGTCCAGGCCGTGGCCCGCGACTTCGCGGCCGACTACCGCCAGCTCGACGACGGCCAGGAGTGGTTCGACCAGATCCGCGCGGTCGCGGCCAAGCACGGTTTCGCCCGCAACGCCAAGGAGTTCAAGAAGAACCCCGAGGGCTACCCCGGCTCCATCCGCGAGGCCTCCCAGATCATCCGCATCGCCCTCACCGGGTCGACGCGCAGCCCCGACCTGCACGCCATCACGCAGGCACTGGGCCAGGAGGAAGTCCTCGGCCGGATCGCCGCGCTCACCAAGTAGCGGCGGGGGCTCCGCCGGGAGCCGCGCGCGCCCAGTAACGGCGGGGCCCCCGGGAGCCGCGCGCGCCAAGGAGCAGCGCGCCTCCGCCGGGGACCGCGCCCACTAGTAGGGCCGGGCTCCACCGGGAGCCGCGCTCGCCAACAAGCAGCGGGCCACCGCCGAGAGCCGCGCGCCAAGGAGGCCGCGGCGGTCGCCCGGCCCCGAGGTCGGCGAGCGTCAGGCGTCGCCGGTGTGGCCCGCGTCGTCCTCGAACGGATGGAAGCGGAAGCGCACCATGCTCGCCGGCCGGGCCCCGGCGCCGCCGTCCGCCACCGCCGTGATCAGCCCCGCCGCGTCCTCGCCGTCGAGCCGGGCCAGGAGGCGGGCCAGCGCCTCCGGCGCCCCCGCCGGTTCCGACGGCGTCTGGATCAGCGTGCGGTGGAGGATCCCGACGTCCCAGCCGTCGCCCCTGCCGCTGCCCGCCGCGGTCCGGATCGTCGCGTCGAACAGCCAACGCGGCGGCTTCCCGGTCAACGCCGGTGTCGCGTGCGCCGTCAGGCCGACGACCTGGTCGGCGCGGAGCAGGCCGTCACTGAGCGTCGCGAGCCAAACTTTGGTCAACCCCATGGATCAACGGATAACACCCGGCCGGCGCGGCCGCAATCGCCCGGCCGGTCCGACCTGCGCCTGCCGCCATGGCACGGCCTCGGTGCCGGGCGCGGGGCGGGCGTGAGATGCTCGACCGCGCAGGCAGGCCTAAGGCGGGAGGCGCAGCGGGTGACCAGCTGGATCGACGTGATCAACTTTGTCCGGACGCGGTACGAGGTCCTCGAGGAATCGGAGGACTGGCTGCGGTTCCGGCTGGAGGGCCCGCGGGACCGGACCCAGCAGGTGACGGTGCACCACCTCGCCGAGCTCGACGGCGGCTCGTGGATCGAGATCTCCTCCCCGGTCGGCTGGGCCGACGCGGTCGACCTGCGGCGGCTGCTCGAGCTCGCCGGCGGCTCGGCCGTCGGCGGCGCGGCGGTGGTGGACGGCGTCGCGCTGCTCAAGCACACCGTGCCCCTGGAGGACCTCAGCATCCAGGAGGAGTTCGAACGCCCGCTGAAGGCGGTCGTCGCCCGCGCGGACGCCTTCGAGCACGAGCTCACCGGCGCCGACGACTTCTGACCGTCCACACCGGACGCGGGGCTCCACATCGAGCGTGCCGACCGAGGCGTCGTAGCCGATCGAGGCGATGCCGGCCGACTCCACGGGCCGCCGCTTCACTCCGCGCGCCGGGCCCGGTCGGTGCGCCGGCGGTTCTCCTTCTCCAGCGCGGTGACGAGTTCGTCCTTGGACATCCGCGACCGGCCGGGGATGCCGAGCTGTTTGGCGCGCTCGTAGAGGTGCTGCCGGCTCGCGGTCGCGTAGACGCCGCCGCGGGTCGGCCGCTCGGGCTGCCCCGCACCGCCGGCGGCCTGCTCGTCCGACGGGCCGCGCTCCGGCTTCGGCTCCCAGTGGTCGCCGACCTTCTCGAAGGTGTGCTTCAACGCCGCGTAGGCGGTCTGCTGGGCCCGCCTGCCGGGTCCGTAGGTCCGCAGCGCGGAGTCGTGCGCGGCCACCCACGTGTCCTGCGCCTTGCGCGGCGACCGCAGCAGGGTGCTGGGCAAGTCTTCGCGTCCGGGCATGCCGCCTCGGCTACCCCGGCACCGGAGTGGCGAAACGGCGAGGTGCGGCGTTCTCGGCGACGAACAGGGCACCTGACACCGCACCCCCGCTCAAGCCCGTCACCTCACCGCCAGCCACCACGGCGGCGACGAAACAGCTGCCCTCCGATCGCCCCTCACGCCCCGCCCAGCGTGGCGAACCGATCGCGCCGCCGTGGCTGTTACCGTCCGAAGAGGACCAAACGGACCGTGGTGAGCCTCCCGTGAGGCGCCGCACCCGGATCCGGCATCCTGGTGGCCGGTGTTGGCGGGAACGAGGGGACGCGAGGGAAGAATGGGTGCTTCGCCCGATTTGACCGTACCGGCGAGTGTCGAAAGCCCGGTGGCGGCGCGCCCACCCGCGTCCGGTGTGGCCCGGTGGCTGCTGGAGCACCGGGTGGCCCCCGTCGGCCGCGCGGGCGGCGAAGACCACGGCACGCCGCAGGCCTGGTGGAAGGTCATGTGCCTGACCGGCGTCGACTACTTCTCCACCCTCTCCTACCTGCCCGGGATCGCCGCGCTCGCCGCCGGGGCGCTGTCGCCGCTGGCGACCCTGCTGATCGTCGCCCTGACGCTGCTCGGGATGCTGCCGATGTACCGCAGGGTGGCCCGCGAAAGCCCGCACGGACAGGGCTCGGTGGCGATGCTGGAGACCCTGCTGCCGTTCTGGCGGGGCAAGCTCTTCGTCCTCACCTTGCTCGGGTTCGTCGCCACGTCGTGGATCATCACGATCACGCTGTCCTCGGCGGACGCCACCGTGCACATGCTGGAGAACCCGTACCTGCCGGGCTTCCTGCACGGCCACGCGGTGCTGATCACCGTCGTGCTGCTGCTCGTCCTCGGCGGTGTGTTCCTGCTCGGCTTCAGCGAGGCCGTCGGGGTCGCCATCCCGCTCGTCGCGGTCTTCCTGCTGCTCAACGGCGTGGTGACGGTGGCCGGGGTGATCGACCTGCTGGGCGATTCCGCCGCCCTTTCCCGCTGGACGGACGCGCTGACCGCCGGCGGTGGCGGCTTCACCGGCGTGCTCGGCCCGGCCGTCATCGCGTTCCCCATGCTGGTGCTGGGCCTCTCCGGGTTCGAGACGGGCGTGAGCATGATGCCGCTGGTCGCGGCCGAGGGGAAGACCGCCGAGGAGAAGCTGGAATCGCGGATCCGCAACACGCGGAAGCTGCTGACCGCCGCCGCGCTCGTCATGTCGGTGTTCCTGATCGCGACCAGCTTCGTCACCACCGTGCTGATCCCGGCCGAGGCGTTCAAGGACGGCGGCGAGGCCAACGGCCGCGCCATGGCCTACCTCGCCCACCACGAGCTCGGTGAGCTCTTCGGGACCGTCTACGACATCAGCAGCGTGCTGATCCTGTGGTTCGCCGGCGCCTCGGCGATGGCCGGGCTGATCAACATCGTCCCGCGGTACCTGCCCTCCTACGGGATGGCGCCGGAGTGGGGCCGCGCCGTCCGGCCGGTCGTGCTCGTCTACACCGCGATCAGCGTCCTCATCACCATCGCGTTCGGCGCCGACGTCAACGCCCAGGCCGGCGCCTACGCGACCGGGATCCTGGCCATGATGGTCTCCGGCGCGGTGGCGGTCAGCATCTCGGCGATCCGGCGGCGGCAGCGCGGCGCCGCCGCCGGCTTCGTCGTCCTGACGCTGGTCCTGCTGTACGCCCTCGTCGAAAACGTCATCGAAAAGCCCGACGGGATCGCCATCTCGGCCCTGTTCATCGTCGGGATCATCATCGTCTCGCTGGTGTCGCGGGTTTCGCGGACGACGGAGCTGCGCGCCGACCGCATCGAGTTCGACGAGGAGGCCCGCCGGTTCATCGCCGACTCGCTGGACCACGACGGCGCCTTGAACATCGTCGCCAACAAGCGCCAGGGCGGCGACCACGCCGAGTACTCCGCGAAGGAAGCCGAACAGCGCGGGATGAACCCGGTGCCCGGGGCCGCCGACATCCTGTTCCTCGAGATCGACGTCGTGGACCCCTCGGAGTTCAGCAACGTGCTCCGGGTGCGGGGCGTCGAGATCGACGGCTACCGGATCCTCCGCGCGAACAGCCCCGCGGCGCCCAACGCGATCGCCGCGATCCTGCTCACCCTGCGCGACGTGACCGGCGTCCGCCCCCGCTGCTACTTCGAGTGGTCCGAAGGCAACCCGCTCGGGCACCTGTTCCGCTACCTGCTCCTGGGCCGCGGCGACACCGCGCCCGTCGTCCGGGAAATCATCCGCAGCATCGAAAAGGACCCGGCCCGCCGCCCGGGCATCCACGTCGGCGGCTGAGGGGGCGGCCGGGCTTCACGCGCTGCCGGGACGGGTCCGCCGAAGTCGCCGGACCGCGCCCGGGGCGAGCCGCCGGACTGCCGGGTCGTGCCGAGCTCGCCGGGCGACCCCGACCGGCTCGCCCGAGAGCCGAACTCAACCCGCAGACCCCCTGAACCGCCTGGGGTCAGCGGGTCCTCATCTGCCGGCCGGCGGTGGGCCTGCCCGCCGCACCGGAGCGCGACCAGGCGCGCGAGCGGGTCCGCGCCCGTCCACCGGGCGTGGCGCGCGAGCGGGAGCCCGAGCCGGTGTTCGCGAGGGTCCGCGGGGCGCCGGGCGAGCCGGGCGGTCGGCAGCCGGAACCGGGCGGGGCCGGTTGACCCAGGAGTCGAACAGCAGGATCAAGCCCGCGAAGACCGCGCACCCGATCCCCAGCGCCACGTTGACCAGTGCACCGAGAATCCCGGCCACGAGCAGCACCGGCAGCACCGCCATCAGGCAAAACGGGTCGATCCGGCCGAACTTCGGGCGTGCCGGCCCCTCGCGGGGACTCACCTTGCGGTCTCCGGGTTCCTTGGCGCCATTCCAGCAGTATGCAACGACGGCACCCGGCACGGCCACCTGGTCGGGGTACCGGGGCGACCATGATCACACGGCGTGATCAGGCATGACGTTTTCACCTGTCCGCGGCGGTGGACAGAAACGGACAGGATTCGTGCGTATCCGGAGAGAGATCGCCGGTCCGTGGTGCAATGGCGACGGCGCCGAAAGGGGTACGCGCATGAGGAACGGCTTCCCGTCGCGGATCGGTTACACGCTTCTGGCCCTCGCGACAGCGTGCGGCGTGCTCGCCGGCACGGCCCCGGCGACGGCGAGCCCGGCGCCGCCACCCTCGCTGGAGTTCGCGAACCCGGACAGCCAGGCCCTGTTCGGCGCCGCCTACGCCGCCGCCCTGCAGAACCTCTTGCGCACCAACACCATCGGCTACGACGCGCGCTACAACCGCAGTGGCCTGCTGGATCCGGCCACCGGCATCGTCCGCGCGGGCGGCGGCTACGACCAGCCGTGGACGCGCGACGCGTCGGTCAACAGCTGGAACGCGACCAGCCTCCTCGACCCGGCCCTGGCGAAGAACACGCTCTGGGCGGTGGTGGACCAGGACTCGAGCGGCGCGCTGCGCGTGCAGCAGGACGACCAGCAGTGGGACCAGGTCGTCTGGGTGACCGCCGCCTGGCACCACTACCTGGTCACCGGCGACCCGGCCTTCCTCCAGAACGCCTACCGCACGGCGGCGACCACGCTGGCGATCCGCGAACACGCCACCACCGCCGGCTTCAACGCCACGTACGGCCTGTTCACCGGCGCCTCCTTCTTCAACGACGGGATCGCCGGCTACCCCGCCCCACCCGCCGACGCGACCGAGTCGGTCAGCACCGGGAGCATGCCGTGGCCCGGGGTGGCCAGCGGGATGTACCTGAGCACGAACGAGCTCTACTACGCCGCTTACGTCAACGCCGCCGCCATGGCCGAGAAGCTGCGCCGGCCGGGGCCGGAGATCGCCGGCTACCGGGCCAAGGCCACCGCGCTCCGGACGGCGATCAACCGGCACTTCTGGAACCCGGGCACCGGTCTGTACGACTACCAGCTGCTCGCCGACGGCTCCCGCGGTGCCTTCCAGGAGGGCACCGGGCTGGCGTTCGCCCTGATCTTCGGCGTCGCGAACCCGGCGCAGGCCCGCTCGATCCTGGCCCACGCCCGGGAACTGCCCTGGGGCATGCCCGACACCTTCCCGAACTGGGCGCGCTACAGCGACGCGCAGCCCGGCCGCCACAACGCGATCGTCTGGCCGCTCGTCCAGGGGCTGTGGGCGAAGGCCCTGGCCGGGCAGGGCGAGCCCAACGCGTTCGCGGCGGAGACGGCGCGCCTGGCCAAGCTGGCCGGCGGCAACAGCGGCTTCTGGGAGATCTACAACGGGACCACCGGGGTCGTCGACGGCGGCTGGCAGCGGCTGGGCGACACCGTGAAGTTCCACTGGGGTTCCGAGCCGGACCAGACCTGGTCGGCCACGGCGTTCCTCGACATGATCCACACCGGCCTGTTCGGGGTGACCTTCACCGACCGCGGGCTGTCCTTCGCGCCCCGCCTCCCGGCGGGCTGGGGGGACGTCACCCTGCGCACCCTCCGCTACCGCGCGGCGAACCTCACCGTCGCGCTGCACGGCGCGGGCACCACGATCCGCTCGTTCACGGTCGACGGCCGGCCCGCCCCCACCGAGCTCCCGGCCACCCTCACCGGCGACCACACCATCGACATCACCCTCACCGGAGCCCCCGCCGGCGACCGGGACGGCGACGGCGTGCCCGATGCGCAGGACCGCTGCGCCGACACCACGGGCACCGCCGCCCTGACCGGCTGCCCGGACCCCGCCCACCTCGAGGCCGAGGACGCCCGCAACTCCGGCGGGGTGAAGACGAACGTGAACCACACGGGCTACTCGGGCCGCGCGTTCCTCGACGGGCTTTGGGCGCAGGGCGCGGCGTCGTCCTTCACCGTGCACCGCACCACGACGGCACCGGAAAGCGCCGCGATCACCGTGCGGTACGCCAACGCCAGCAACGACACGCGGACCATGACCCTGTCGGTGAACGGGCAGACCGTCCGGCAGGTCGGCTTCCCGAAGGTCTCCGACAGCTGGGACGCCTGGGGCACGACGACCTTCACCGACGTCCCGCTCACCGGCCGGGACCCGGTGGTGACCCTCTCCTACGGGGCGGGCGACACCGGCTCGATCAACCTCGACTGGCTCGAGTACCGCCGCTAGCGGACCGCGAACACCATCCCGATGTCGGCGGCCTCCTGGACGGGGTCCTGCACGGCCTCGACCGCGAAGCCGCGTGCGGTGAAGACTTCGCGGACGGTGTCGCGGTTCCGCAGCCACCCTTCGACCTCGACGACGGCTTGGCGGACCAGCGGCCAGTGCCGGTCTTCGAGCCCGCGCAGCACGTCGAGCTCGGCGCCTTCGACGTCGACCTTGAGCAGGTCGATGCGCTCGACGCCCTGCTCGTCGAGCACCGCCGACAGCGGCCGGACGCGGACGCGGTGGGTTTCCAGCTCACGCATCACGCGCAGCTTGCGCCCGACGATCCCCCGCAGGATGGGCGCCGGCACGCGGCGCAGGGGCGCACCCAGCCCGCCGCGGCGGATCATCTCGACGACGCTGGCGGTGACCCGCCGCCGCTCGGCCTCGACGTTGGCCGCGTCCCGCCACGACGACGAAAAGATGGTCGCCGCCGGGAAGTAGCTGAAGTCCAGCTCGTCCTCGGCGGCCGCCAGCCCGTAGGGCAGCGCGGTCAGCCGGCCGCCGAAGAAGTCGCGGCCGTTGCGCTCCAGCGTCGCGTGGAGCGGCGGCAGCGGCTCGAACGCGTAGATCCGCACGTCCCCGTCCAACCGCTCGTAGACGGCCGCGGAGAAGACGCCGATGTTGGCGCCTACGTCGAGGACGGTCGCTCCGGGCGCGAGCTCCACCCCGTGGGCGAAGTAGGCACCCACCTCCTCGCGCAGGAAGGACACCTCCCACGGGTTGATGCTGTGCAGGTCGATCGTGTCCATGGTCACCCGCAGAGGCTTATCAGCATCGGGCTCCGCGGGGCACCCCCGTTCGGCGGCTACTCCGGACCTCGGCGCGAGCCCGGGCGGCGTACCACTGCAGCGCGACGATCAGCGCGAGCCCGAGTTCGACGACGTCCCCGCCGTAGTACATGAGCCGGGCACCGGCCTGCCGGTCCGCGACCGCGAGCAGCACGCCCGGCGGCGGGGTGACGTACAACGTCTTGGCCAGCACGGCGTGCGCGGCGGCGGCGCCGATCAATGCGCCGGCGCGGACGCCGAGCCCGGCCCGGTGGCGGAACGGGTCGAGCCGGCACACCGCCGTGGTGAACAGCAGCCCGGTCAGGAAGACGTGGACGTGCATCCACAGCGCGTCGCCGCTCGTCGCGTACAGGCCGGTCCGGTAGAGCAGCCACAGGCTGCCTGCCTCCAAGGCGGCCGCGACCGGTGGGAAGACCAGCACCCCTGCGGGCCGGGAGCCCAGGACGCGCTTGAGGCGGTGGCGAGCCGCCGCCGGAACCGCACGCAGCAGGAGGGTCACGGGGCGGGCGAGCACCACCAGGACGGGCGCCAGCATGCCCAGCACGACGTGCTGCACCATGTGCCCGGTGAACGTCGGCGCGCCCGGCACCAGCGCCGCGGCGACGCCGGCACCGAACACGACGTCCCGGAGGGGTGGCCACCGGTCGCCCCTGCGCCGCAGCCGCCACGCACCGGCTTCGTAGGCCGCGAAGGTGAACAGCGCGAGCCCTTGGTGAAGGACGTGGGCGCTCACGCCGCCTTCCGCGCGCCGCGCAGCAGGACCACCCCGGCCACGACCAGGAGCACCGCGACGACGTTCCACGTCCAGTCGTACGGCGTGAGGTCGACCGCGTAGCGGATCTGGTGCAGGCCGAGGAGCTTGTGCTGGATCGTGCCGTCGTACAGCTGGAAGGCGCCGGCGCCGGTCAGGACGCCGCCCGCGAGGGCGCGGCCGGAGAGCCGGTCACCCCGCCGCAGGTCGGCGACGAGCACCAGGCCGAACACCACGGCGAAAAAGCCGAAGGCGTGGAACAGCCCGTCGGAGACCAGGCCGGCGTCCGTGGTCGAGCGGTCGTAGAAGTGGTGCCAGTGCAGCAATTGGTGGAACACGGTCTCGTCGACGAAGGCCGCCACGCCGATCCCGGCGAGCACTCCCGCCCACGCCGAGCGGGCGGGGTGCCTCACTTCGTTCTTGACGCCGTCCGGCATCCGCACCACACCTCCGGTCCCCGGGCGCCCGCCCGGAAGTCGTTGCGGCTCAGCGTTCTTCCTCGACGTGCAGGGCGGCTTGTTCCGGCCCCGCGGCCACCGCGGAACCGGCTTCCACGCCCACCTGGTCAGGCTCGGTGTCGACCGGGAAGCCGTCGCCGTCGACCGGTTCCAGCTGGATCGGCTGGTCCGGGGTCTCGCCCGTGTCCGGGTCCGGGTCCGCTTCCTCGTCCGCCCGGGCGCCGAGACCGGCCGGGGGTACCTCCGCGGCCGGGTCCGGGATCTCCTCGTCGATGCGGTCGCCCAGCCCCCGCGGGTGGGCCTGCTCCCACGGGGTCATCCCGTACTTCGTCACGCCCGACCAGTGCTCCGGGGGGTCCATGCCCTCCTCGAGCGGGTCGGCGCGGATCCGGTCCTCGTCGAGGTCCTCGGCGCTGTTGAGCGCGGCCGGATCCGTCTCGACGGCGTCCGGTGCGCCGGTGTCCTGCGGCGGGTCATAGCTCTGATCCGGTTCGGTCATGTTCCCCGGACTTCCCGCTGACGCGACGGCGAAACACCGGCCGCCGGCAGCCTTCCCCGGTCCGGGCCAGCAGGACCACGCCCACGACGGCCACCGCCGCGGCAGGGACCCACACGAAAGCGTGACCCGGTTCGAGGCGTTCCCCGGTGAGCAGCCGGGCGGCGGGCACGGCGGCCAGGGGGTCGAGCAGCACCAGTGCGGGCATCGACCACGACAGCGCACCCCGGGCGTAGGCCTGCTGGCTGCCGAACTGCGCGAGCACCGCCACGGCGAGGGCCGCCCACAGTGCGCTGCCGGTCAGGGTGGCCGGCAGCCCGCGTTCGCCGAACGTCTTCACCGCCGCGGAGATCAGCACCGCCGCGACGCCCGCGGCGATCCCGGCCGCCGCCCCGCAGGCCAGCGCGCCCCACGGCCCGCGGCCGATCCGGCTGCACCCGGCGACCAGACCCCCGGCCAGGAGCACCGCGGCGACGACGGCGAACCAGGGCGGCAGGTGGGCGCCGTTGCCGGCGGCGGGGCGGGCCGCGACGAGGAAGACGGCCAGGCCACCGCAGGTGCAGACGGCCCCGATCCCGTCGAGCCGGGACGGCAGGCACCGATCGCGCACCGAGCGGATCGCCAGCGCGACGACCAGTCCCCCGGCGAGCACCGGCTGCACGATGGACACCGGCGCCAAGGCCAGCGCGACCACCTGCAGCAGGGTCCCCAGCACGGTGGCGCTCTGCCCCACCATCCACTTCGGACGCGTCACCAGCAGGCGCAGTTCGAGGCCCCGGGCGTGCGCACTGCTCGAAGCGGCCTCGTGCTGCAGCACCGATCCGACGGCGAACAGGACGGCGGCGGCCGCGGCGACCGCCGTTCCGGGGACGAAGGCGGCGATTCCGGCGGGGAGGGGCACCCGGTACGGGTACCCCGGGCCCCGGCAGTTATCCGGGCCGCGTTTGTGAGCCGGGGGAAGCGGTAACCGGGTGGTCCGGGAAAGCCCGTGCGACCACGAGGAGACCCTCATGCCCCGACCGGTGTCCGACCAGGTAGTCGTGCTGATGGGCGCGTCGAGCGGGATCGGGCGCGCCACCGCGCTCGCCTTCGCCGCCCACGGGGCGCGTGTCGTGTGCGCCGGACGCACCGCTCGCGCCCTCGACACGGTGGTCGAGGAGATCGCGGGCGCGGGCGGGACGGCCTTGGCCGTGCCCACCGACATCACCGACCCGGACGCGGTCCGCGCGCTGGTCCGCACGGCGGAGGAGCGGTTCGGCCGGATCGACACCTGGGTCAACCTCGCCGGCGTGTCCGTGTTCGGCCGCGTCGAAGACATCACCGACGAAGAGTTCGACCGCGTCCTGCGGGTGAACTTCCTGGGCCACGTCCACGGGGTGCGCGCGGTGCTGCCCGCCCTGCGCCGCACCGGCGGCGGCTCGGTGATCGGCGTGGCGTCGGTCGAGGGCGTGCGGGCGGTGCCGCTGCACGCGCCCTACACCGCCAGCAAGTTCGCCCTGCGCGGCTTCTACGACTGCCTCCGCATCGAGCTCGCGCAGGAGGGCGCGCCGATCGCGGTCACCACCATCCTGCCCGGCGCCATCGACACTCCGTTCTTCGAGCACGCACGCAGCAAGATCGGCGCGCTGCCGAAGCCCCCACCGCCGGTGTACGCGCCCGAGACGGTGGCGGACACCATCGTGTTCGCCTCGACGCACCCCCGCCGCGAGATCCCCGTGGGCGGGGCCGCGGTCGGGTTCTTTCTCGGCCAGCGGCTTTCCCCGGCGCTGACCGACGCGCTGCTGTCGCTGCGCCGGGTCGGCTCGCGCAGCTTCCGCAACACCCTGCCGGACAACGGCACGGACAACGTCGACTCCACTGTGGACGAACCGGGCCAGGTCCACGGCAGCCACCCCGGCAAGGTGGTGCGGCGCAGCGCGTTCACCAGGCTGGTCGGCACGCTCCCCCGCCCGGGCGACCTGCTCACCGCGGCGGTGTCGCGGCGGCACCGCACGACCGGCTGAGGATCGGCGGGCGCGCGTCGACGTGTTGCACGGCGGCGGGCGGCGGCGCGGCGACGGCGCCGTTCGGTGGATCCTCCCCCGCCCGTCGCCGTGGCCACGAGGACCGGGCTTCGATCACCGGCCGCCGGGGTAACCGCCTCCCATGACCGAATCCGAAAACCAGCCCCTGACCCCCGACGCCCCGCGCCCGCCCGGCACCCCGGAGATCGACCTCGACGTCGAAATCCCCGAAGCCGACCGGAAGGAACCCGACACTCAGGACGTCGAAGACGACGCGGGCGAGGTCGAACCGCCCAGCTGACCGGCCGGCCAGGGCCGCGCCGCGGTCATCAGGCCGATCATGCCCGCGACCAGCCGCATCTGGTCCACCGTTCGGATGTCCGCCTCGACGAGCCGGGGCGAGCACACCAGGATCGCCAGCGCCTGTGCCCGCGACAGCGCCACGTTGAGCCGGTTGCGGGAGAGCAGGAAGTCGAGGCCGCGCGGCAGGTCGACCGCCGACGACGACGTCATCGTGGTGATCACCACCGGGGCCTCCTGGCCCTGGAACCGGTCGACCGTGCCCACCCGGACGCCGGGGAACCCGGCCTCCTCCAGGGCCCGGGTCACCGTGCGCGCCTGGAGGTTGTAGGGCGCGACGACGACGATGTCGTGGTCGCCCAACGGCCGCCGGTGGCCGTGGTCGGTCCACAGGCGACCGTGCACTTCGGACACGATCCGGACGACGGCGGCCGCTTCCTCCACCGACCGGGTCGTGTTGCCGCGGTGGTCCACCTCGGTCAGGTACAGCCCGGCGGCGATCCCCTCCAGGGCGCGGTCGGCGGCCGAGGGATGGGCGTGCAGCCTTCCGGCGTACGACAGCTTCGACACCGGTTCGCACACGGCCGGGTGCATGCGCCGGGTCTCGTCGAGGAAGTACCCCAGCGAAGGCGGCATGATGTCGGCGTCGCCGATCAGGTGGCCCAGCGCCGAGGCCTCGGCGCCCGCGGGGTGCGTGCCCTGCACCACCTGGGGCAGCTGCTGCGGATCGCCCAGCAGCAGGACGTTGCGGGCGCACACCGACACCGCGAGCGCGTCGGCGAGGGCGAACTGGCCGGCCTCGTCGATGATCAGCAGGTCGAACGGTTCCTCGCGGATCGCGGCGTTGGCGAACGTCCACGCCGTCCCGCCGACCAGGTGCCCGGTGTCGTGCTCTTCGCGCCACTTCACCAACGCCGGGTTGCTCTTCGGCTGGTCCCACGGCGCGGCCGGGTCCGGTGTCTTCTTCGCGCGCTTGGCGCACGGCAGCTCCGGCGCGCTCTTCTTGGCCGCGCTCAGCACGTTTTCCACGGCCTTGTGGCTCGTGGAGGTGACCGCGACGGTCCGCCCCGCGCGCACGAGGTGGGCGATCAGCTTCCCGGCGAGGTAGGTCTTGCCCGCACCCGGGGGTCCCTGCACGGCCAGCGCCGAACCGTCGAGGGCGTCGACCGCCTCGATCACCGTGGCGACCAGGTCCTCCCCCGGCGCCGGCAGCGCCGCGCCGCCGCGCAGCCGCGGCGGCGTCCGCCGGAGCAGGTCGACGCCGGGGTGCCGCGGCAGCACCGGGAGGGCGTCGACGACCCGGCGGGCGAGCTCGGCGACCGCCTCGTCCTTGGGCGAGGGCCGCACCGGGCTGCCCGGCAGCACCGCGGCCGGCCGCTCGTTCGTGGTGGCGTCCGGCGGGCAGCTCTCCTCCAGCGTCAGCTCCACGGCCGACGCGGCGACGACCTTCGCGTCGCGGGCGGTGTCGCCGTAGCGCAGCCGCACGTCGTCGCCGGGGGCGAACGGGTGCGGCCGGTCGGGGTCGCACGCCAGCAGCAGCGTCCGCTTCGCGGTGCGGGCCCGCCCGGCCGGGGGCACCCACTCCCCCGCCTCCAGCGAAACCGGCACGGCGCAGGCGGTGTCCACTTCGAGGTCGCCGAGCGGGGCGGCCAGCTGGCGGAAGTACTCCCACCACGCCGGGTTGGTCTCGCGGCGGTGGTAGCCGACGGACGCCGCCAGCAGCGCGCGGGCCCGCTCCTCGCCGGTGAAGTCGCCCGGGTCGTCCGGCAGGCCCTCGAGGAGGGGGTCGACCAGCGCGGCCAGCTGCGCGGCCCGTTCGGCGCGCCGCTCGGCGGCGACGTCCTCCTCGGCCGCGCGCAGCAGCGCGTCCTCGGCGGTTTCCGCGGCCGGCTCCGGGACGTCGATCCCCGCGTCGGCGCGGACCCGGTGCAGGAACTCGAACAGCCGCTGCGCGGAGACGCAGTCGTCTTCGGTGTTCTCGCCGATGCGGCGCAGGACCTCGTCCGCGCGTTGCGGTTCACCGGCCTGCGCGAGCGCCAGGTACTGCTCGTACGCGTCGACGTCCGACACGGCGGTCTTGCCGCGGGCGCCGGGCTGGTAGAGCGGCTCGAGGTGCCGGATCGAGTACGACCGCTGCGACACCCGCAGCGCCTTGCGCACGACCGCGTGCAGGTCCACGACCGCACCGCTGCGCAGCAGGTGGTCGACGGTTTCCTCGCGCGTCCCGTGCACCGCCGCCAGCCGCTTGATCGCGGTGACCTCGTACGGCGCGTAGTGGTAGACGTGCGAGCCGGGGTGCTCGGCGACCCGCGCCGCGGCGAAGTCGACGAACTCCTCGAACGCGCGCCGCTCCTGGGCGCGGCTGTGCGCCCAGAACGGCGTGAACTCCCGGCCGCCGACCGCGCCGAACAGGTACTCGAGGCCCTCGCCGGCGAGGGCGTGCGGATCGCCCGCCAGGTCGACGAACACGTCGCCCGGCGCGGGGGCCGGCAGGGCGGCCAGCTCGTCCGGGTCGACGACCTCGTAGGCCACCTCGCCGGTGGTGTCCTGCCGGACCTGCAGCGCGGCCTGGGCGCGCAGGGTCGCGAACGCCGTCACGGACAGGTCCCGCGGCCGGTCGCCGGGACCGGCCGCGGCCAGCGCGTCGATCGAGCCGAGCCCGGCGGCGACCAGTTTGCGGCGCTGGTCGCCGCGCATCCCGGCCACGAGCGAGAGGTCCCGGTCGGCTTCCCGCGCGGCCGCGCAGTGCCGGGCGAAGCCGCAGCCGGCGCAGGCCGGGCGTTCGTCGGCCCACAGCGGCACCGGCAGCCGCGGCGGCCGGGCGGCCAGCCGGGTCCGCAGCCGGTCCACCAGGGGCCGGAAGTCCTCGACGCGCAGCGTCCGGGTGCCGCCGTCGGTCAGCCGCAGGTGCAGGTGCGGCCCGGCGGGCCAGCCGGCGCGGGTGATCGCGTCGGCGCAGGCCGTCAGCCGGACCACCGCGGCCGGCGTCGCCTGCCGGACCGGCGTCGCGTCGTAGACCTCGTAGCGGCCTTCGCCGTCCTGGACGAGGAAGTCCGCCTGCGCCGAGAACTCACCGTCGAGGAAGACGGCCCGGTGGATGACCGGTACTCCGGAGCGCAACGCCTCCTCCGTCGCCTTCGCGGCGAGCGCGGTGTCCTGGACGTCGATCTCCGCGACCTCACGCCCACCGGCGCGGAATCCGGCGAGCATCGCCGTGGCGTGCCCGCGCCGCGGGTCCGGTTCGGCGGGCGTGGGCCGCGGCGCTCCCGGCAGGTCCGCGGCCAGCGCCTGGAGGAGGATGCTGCGGTGCTCACAATCGAGCAGGTCGGCGAGATCGGCTGGGGTGAGCATCGCCGCGAAGTCTGACACGGCCGATCATCAGGGCCGGAGCACGCCGTCCCCGACACGCCGGGCGTGCGCCGAAACTTTCGGGAATTCCCTGGTATATCGCCAATTCTTGACAGCGCGGACCACGCCCGCAATAGTGCGAGAACCGAACTGAATACTCGTGAACACGATGGGGGCGCCGTGTCTTCCAGCGACGAGAACGAGCAGAGCCGGCTGCGCCGGCGTTCCTTCCTGATCGGCAGCGGAGCTGTCGTGGCCACCTCGATGTTCGGTGCCGCTCCGGCACAAGCGACTCCGCCGAGCGCCTTCCCAGGCGATTACGACGGCTCGGACCTGTGGCTGCGTTACGAGCGGGTCGCCGATCCCGGCCTCCTCGCCCGCTACCGGGCCGCGCTCGGCGCGATCGTCGTGGAGAACGCCGGGCAGACCCCGGTCCACCGCCACACGGCGAACCTGAGCATGGCCCCCGGCTCCACCGAGCACCTGGTGGAAAGCACCCTGGAAGCGGCGCGGGACGAACTCGTCCGGGGCCTCGGCGGGTTGCTGGGGCGGTCCGTGCCGGTGCAGGGCGGGTTTCCCGACCGGGCGGTGGTCGTCGGCACCCCGGACAGCTCACCCCTGGTGCGCCGGCACGTACCCGCGCACGACCTGGCGCCGCTCGGTGACGACGGCTACCTCATCCGCTCGCTGTCCCGGGGCGGGCACCGCGCGATCGTCATCGCCGGCAACACCGATCTCGCCGCCCTGTACGGGACTTTCGCCTTCCTCCGGCGTCTCCAGGCCCGGCAACCCGTCACGAACCTGGACCTCTCGTCGGTCCCCAGGATCAACCACCGGTACCTGAACTACTGGGAGACCGAGCGCCTCTACGCCGGGAACAACCCGGCCGGAACCGGCGGGCTGAACGGCGAAAACGGGGCGATCTTCGACTTCACCGCCACGGGCGCCGCCGCCGGGCTGAACCTGCCGGTGATCCTCGACCGGTACCTCGTGGCGGCGCGGGCGATGGCTTCCGTCGGCATCAACGGCCTCACGATCAACAACGTCAACGCGAACAGCTTCTACCTCACCCCGGCCGCCATCGAGCAGGAAGCCGCCTTGGCGGACGCACTGCGCCCGTACGGGATCAAGCTCGCCGTCTCCATCAACTACGCGGCCCCGACGGACGCCCGGTTCGCGCCGGACACCCTCACCCGGGAACAGCTGGATCCCTACGGCGCCGAGTTCCGCGACTGGTGGACCCGCCGGGCCCGGCAGCTGCAGGCCGCGATCCCCGACTTCATGGGGTTCACCGTCAAAGCGAACTCCGAGGGCCAGCCGGGTCCCCAGGACCTGGGCTACGACCACGGTGACGGCGCCAACGGGATGGCGGCGGCGGTGGCGCCGCTCGGGATGCGGATCTTCTGGCGGACCTTCGTCTACAACGCCGACGTGGACGCGGACCGGCTGAAGCGCGCGTACCTGGAGTTCGGCCCCATCGACGAGGAGCCCCAGCCCGACGGCACGAAGGGCCGGTTCGCCGAGAACGTGTTCCTGCAGACCAAGAACGGCCCGCTCGACTACCAGGCCCGGGAGCCGGCCAACCCGCTCTTCGGCCGGATGGAACACACCAACCAGGCCCTGGAACTGCAGGTCACCCAGGAGTACACCGGACAGAACACGATGCTGTGCTACCTCGGCCCGCTGTGGGAAGAGGTCCTCAAGTCCGACACGTTCGCCACCGACGAGCACGGCCGGCTGCTGGCGAAGCGCCTGGTGGGGCACGTGGTGGACGGCACGGCCCAAGGCCACCCGGACAGCGCCATCGTCGGCGTGGCCAACTTCGGCAACGCGGACAACCTGACCGGGCACCACTTCGCGCAGGCGAACCTGTACGCCTTCGGCAGGCTGGCGTGGGACTGGACCCTGGACGCCCGCGGCATCGCCGAAGACTGGGTCCGGCTGACTTGGGGCAACCGCGACTTCGCCGTCCGGACGATCGTCACGATGATGATGGGTTCCCGGGAGGCGCTGGTGAGCTACCAGACGCCGCTCGGCGTCGCGCACCAGTTCCGGTCGAGCGACCACTACGGCCCCAACCCCGCCGAACGGCTGGCGCGAGACGACTGGAGCCCGGTGTACTACAACCGGGCCGACCGCACCGGGCTCGGCTACGACCGCTCCCCCACCGGCAGCGGCTTCACCGCGCAGTACTTCCCGGTGCTCGCGGCCCGGTACGCCGACATCGAGACCGTCCCCGAAAACCTGCTGATGTGGTTCCACCACGTGCCGTGGGACCGGCGGATGCGCACCGGCCGGCTCTTCTGGGACGAACTGGTGTACCGGTACCAGACGGGCGTCCACTACGTGTCGTGGATGCGCCGGGCTTGGGACTCGCTCGAACCCCACGTCGACGCCCGGCGCTTCGCCGAGGTGCGGGCCAAGCTCGCCGCCCACGAGGCCGACGCGGGCACCTGGCGCGACACCTGCGTGCGCTACTGGCAGGAGTTCAACGGCCTGCCGATCCCGACGGACGGGCCGCTTTCGATCAAGATCGTCGTCGGCGGCCGGACGATCGGCGGCTTCGACGCCGGCGCGCCGTCGTCCACCATCCCGGTGGCGGCCGGCACGTCCCCGGAAATCACGAAGGTGGTGCCGGTCGATCCGGCCGCGAAGTGCGAGCTCATCAGTCAGGCGCACGGGGTCCCCGGGCGCGCTGTGGTGCGAATCACCGCGAACAGTTTCTTCGGGCCCATCCTCAAGGACTATGTCTTCGACCTGGTGGTAGCCACGCACTGAGCTCCGGGAACCGCGCGACGCCCGGCTCCGTTGTCGTATCCTACGGCTCCGTAAGTTACGGTCGCGTAGGTACGGAAGGACGTCCCATGCCGGTCCCCGAAACCACCCGCCTGCTGCACGAGCTGGAAGGCACGGTCGAAGAGAACCTCAACCGGCACCTCGCCGTCGCCCAGGAATGGATGCCGCACGAGTACGTCCCGTGGAGCCAGGGTCGTGACTTCGCCGAGCTGGGCGGCGAGCCGTGGGACCCGGAGCAGTCGCGGGTGACCCCGATCGCGCGGACGGCCCTGGAGGTCAACCTCCTCACCGAAGACAACCTGCCCAGCTACCACCGCGAGATCGAGCGCGCGTTCGGCCGCGACGGGGCGTGGGGCACCTGGGTGCACCGGTGGACGGCCGAAGAGGGCCGCCACGGCATCTGCATCCGCGACTACCTGCTGGTCACCCGCGCCGTCGACCCCGTCGAGCTGGAGCGGATGCGGATGGAGACCATGCAGGCGGGCTACGACACCGGCGACAAGCCGCTGCTGAACGTCTGCGCGTACGTCTCGTTCCAGGAGCTGGCCACCCGGCTCTCGCACCGCAACACCGGCCGCTACACCCAGGACCCGCTGGCCGAGCGGCTGCTGGCCCGGGTGTCCACGGACGAGAACCTCCACATGGTCTTCTACCGCAACCTGGTCAAGGCGGCCCTGGAGATCTCCCCCGACGCGATGGTGCGCGCGATCACCGACGAGGTCCTGAACTTCGCGATGCCGGGAGCGGTGATCCCGAGCTTCCAGCGCAAGGCCGCGCTGATGGCCAAGGCCGGCATCTACGACCTGCGCATCCACCACGACGACGTCGTCCTGCCGCTGCTGCGGTACTGGAAGGTCTTCGACCTGACCGGCCTCGGCGCCACCGGGGAAGCCGCGCGGGAGGAGCTGGCCACGTTCGTCAAGGGGCTCGACACGCAGGCGTCCCGGTTCGAAGAGCGTCGTGACGCGACCGCCGCACGGCGCGCGGCCCGGGGCATAGTGGACGCCTGAGCCCCACCGCCGGAGGTCGCCCGTGCCGCACCGAGGTCGCGTGCCCGGCGCCACCGGGCCGGTGCTGGGACGCGCGCTGCGCGTGCTCGAGGCCTTCTCGCCCGACCGGCCGGCGCTGCGGCTGAGCGAGGTCGCGCGCCGGGCCGGGCTGCCGGCCGCGACCGCGCACCGGCTGCTGCGGGAGTTCTGCGCGTGGGGCGCGCTCGAGCGGGACGAAACGGGCGTCTACCGGGTCGGGCTGCGGTTGTGGGAGCTGGGCTCGCTCGCGCCGCGGGGCCTCGGCCTGCGCGAACGGGCCCTGCCGTTCCTGGAGGACCTTTCGCAGATCACGCGGGAAAACGTCCAGCTCGCCGTCCGCGAGGGCACCGAGGTGGTCTTCATCGAGCGGATCGCCGGGACCGGCGCGGTGCCCGTGCTGACCCGCGTCGGCGGCCGGTTCGCGTTGACCGCGACCGGGGTGGGGCTCGTCCTGCTCGCCCACGCCCCCGCCGAGGTGCAGGAAGACGTCCTCGGCCGCCCGATCGAGCGGTACACCCCCGAAACCGTCACCGATCCGGACCGGCTGCGGCACCTGCTGGCCGACGTGCGCACCCACGGGTTCTCGATCAGCGAGCGCCAGGTGACCCTCGACAGCCTCTCCGTCGGCGCGCCGATCCACGACACCCGCGGCCGGGTGGTGGCCGCGGTGTCCCTCGTCGTCCGGTACGGCAGCGCCTCGCCGCACGCGCTGGCTCCCCTGGTCCGGACGAGCGCCCGGGCGATCTCCCGCGCCCTCGGCTGAATTTTCCATCTTATGGAATCGCCCTTCGTGGCGGCGGCTCGTCCGCGGAGTCTGTGAGCCCGGACACGGCTCCCGCCACGAGAGGACTCCGATGAGCGCCATTCCCCGCGACCAGTGGTACGTCGCCGCCTACGGTTCCGAGATCGGCGCCGACCTGTTCAGCCGCACCGTCTGCGGCGAGCCGATCCTGTTCTGGCGCACCCGCGACGGGAGCGTGACCGCGATGGCCGACCGGTGCGTGCACCGGCGGTTCCCGTTGTCGCAGGCGCCTTCGCGGCTGGTCGACGACCAGGTCGTGTGCGGCTACCACGGGTTCACCTACGGCGTGGACGGCAAGTGCGTGGCCGTGCCCGGGCAGACCCGGGTGCCGCGGACCGCGCGGCTGACACGCTACCCGCTGGTGGAGCAGGACTCGTTCGTCTGGGTGTTCATCGGCGACCCGGAGAAGGCCGACGCGGCGACGATCCCCCGGGCGCCCTACCTGGACTCCCCCGGCTACACCACGGTCGCCGGGATGGAACCGCTCAAGGCGCGGTACTCGCTGCTGGTGGACAACCTGCTGGACCTGTCCCACGAGACCTACCTGCACGGCGGCTACATCGGCACCCCGGAGGTCGCCGAAACGCCGATCACGACCGAGGTCGACGAGGAGGCCGGCACCGTCTACGTCTCGCGGCACATGGCGGACGCGGCGTGCCCGCCCTTCTACGCCAAGTCGACCGGCCTGGAGGGCCGCATCACGCGCTGGCAGGACATCGAGTACACGCCGCCGTGCCTGTACAAGCTGCACAGCCGCATCGCGCCGGTCGGGTCCGTGCCGAACCCGGACGGCAGCGACCCGGACGCCTTCCACGTCGAGGTCGTCTACGCGATCACGCCCGAGACCGAGCACTCGACGCACGACTTCTGGGCGGTGGCCCGCGACTTCGCGCTCGACGACGAAGGCGTGTCGGCCTTCCTCGCGGAGAACAACCGCACGGTCGTGCTGCAGGACGTCGAAGCGCTGGACGTCCTCGAACGCGTGATCGCCGCCGAACCGGCGGGGTACCAGGAGCTGTCGGTCAACATCGACACCGGCGGTCTCGCGGCCCGCCGGATGCTGCAGCGGCTGGCCGCGCCGGTGACGTCGTGACCCGCCCGATGCTCACCGGCGACCGCGTCAACCGGATCCACTGGGTGCTCGGCACCGACCGGCTGCGCGCGGTCTGCCACTGCGGCGCCGAGCGCGAGTTCGAAGATCCCGTGCAGCTGTGGGACTGGCTGCTCGCCCACCCCGAAGGACACTGATGACCCTCGATCTCTTGGTGGACCGCAAGGACGAGGTGGCCGACGGCGTCGTCCGGCTCACCCTCCGCGCGCCCGGCGGGGAGCCGCTGCCGTCGTGGGAGCCGGGGGCGCACGTCGACCTCCTGCTGCCCGGCGGCGTCCGGCAGTACTCGCTGTGCGGCCGTCCCGAGGACACGTCGGCCTACCAGGTCGCGGTGCTGCGGGAGGCCGACGGCCGCGGCGGCTCCGCCCACGTCCACGACCGGCTGCTCGCCGGGCACCGGGTCCGGGTGGACGGACCCCGCAACCACTTCGCGCTGGTGGACGCGGAGCGCTACCTGTTCCTCGCCGGCGGCATCGGCATCACGCCGATCCTGCCGATGCTCGACCGGGTCGCCCGCGCCGGTCACGAATGGCAGCTGGTCTACGGCGGCCGGACGCGCGCGTCGATGGCCTTCACCGCCGACCTGGCCCGGCACGGCGACCGCGTGACGTTCCGGCCCCAGGACGAGCACGGGCTGCTCGACCTGCCGCGGCTGCTCGCCGACCTGCGGCCGGGCACGGCGGTGTACTGCTGCGGCCCGGAACCCCTGCTGGCGGCGGTGGAGGCGCTCGGCCCCGCCGATCTGCACGTCGAGCGCTTCACCCCTCGAACGGAGGAAGGACCGCGCACGGCGTTCGAGGTCGAGCTGGCCGGGTCCGGCCGGGTGCTGCCGGTGCCCGCGGACCGGTCGATCCTGGAGGTGGTCGAGGAAGCCGGGGTCACGGTGCTGTCGTCGTGCCGCGAGGGCACGTGCGGCACCTGCGAAACCGGCGTGCTCGGCGGGATACCGGACCACCGCGACTCCGTGCTGACCGCGGATGAGCGGCTGGAGAACGAGGTGATGATGCTCTGCGTCTCCCGCGCGTGCTCCGCGCGGCTCGTGCTCGACCTCTGACGGAGCGTCACTGCACGGCGAACCGGGCCGATCTGTAGTGGTATGGGACGGGTGACGACGTTTCACTCTTTCCTGGACAAGGTGGACGACCGGCTGGGCGACGGGCTCGAGAGCGCCCTGTGCGCCCACCACCGGCGGCGGCTGCGCGGGCTCGGCTGGGGTGACGTGCTCGAACCGGGCGGCGCGCAGGAGCCGCTCGGCGGCCGCGCCCCGGTCCGCGACGGCAACCGCGTCGAGGTGCTGATCGACGGCGAGGAGTCGCTGCCGGCCGTCGCCGACGCCATCCGGCGGGCGAAGTCCCACGTGCACATCGCCAACTGGCACGCGAGCGCCGACTTCCGGCTGACCCGCGAGCCCGGCTCGCCCACCCTGCGCGAGCTGCTCGCCGAGGCGGCCGGGCGCGGGGTCGAGGTCCGCGTCCTGCTGTGGGCGGGGCCGCCCTTCCCGGCGTTCCAGCCGTCGCGGCGCCTGGCGCGGTCCGAACGGCGGAAGTTCACCGAGGGCACGGACGTGCGCTGCGTGCTGGATTCCCGCGAGCGGACCCTGCACTGCCACCACGAGAAGCTGGTGGTCGTCGACGACGCCGTCGCGTTCGTCGGCGGCGTGGACTTCACGGCGCTGGAGGGTGACCGGCACGACAGCCCGGACCACCCGCCGCGCTCGATCGGCTGGCACGACCTGATGGCCCGGCTCGAAGGCCCGGTGATCGCCGACGTCGCCGAGCACTTCCGCCGCCGGTGGACCGAGGTGGCGGGCGAGGACCTGCCGGCGCCCGCGGTCCCGGAGCCGGTGGGCGGCAGCCGCGTCCAGCTGCTGCGGACGGTGCCGAACAACACGTACGACTTCCTGCCGAAGGGCGAGTTCACGCTCCTCGACGGCTACCTCCGGGCGCTGCGCTCGGCGCAGCGGCTGGTCTACCTGGAGAACCAGTTCCTGTGGTCGCCGGAGATCGCCGAGGTCCTGCTCGACAAGCTGCGCAACCCGCCGGATGACCGGTTCCGCGTGGTCCTGCTGCTGCCGCGCAAGCCGAGCAACGGCTCGGACACCACGCGCGGCCAGCTGGGCAGGCTCCTGGACGCCGACGACGGCAACCGCCGCCTGCTGGCCACGACGATCAGCGCGCACGACGGCGACTCCGCGGCCCCGGTGTACGTCCACGCCAAGCTCGGCATCGTGGACGACTCGTGGCTGACGGTCGGGTCGGCGAACCTGAACGAGCATTCGCTGTTCAACGACACGGAGGTGAACATCGCGACCGACGACCCGTCCGTAGTCCGAGCGACCCGCCTGCGGCTGTGGGCCGAGCACCTGGGCCGCCCGGTATCGGAGCTGGAGAGCCGGGACCCGGCGGACATCGTCGACAACCTGTGGCGGCCGTTGGCGGAGGAGCAGGCGGAGCGGGAACGCCGGGGTGAGCAGCGGACCCACCGGCTGGTGCTGCTCCCGGGCGTCTCGCGGCGGGCGGGCCGGTTGCAGGGCCCGTTGCGGGGGCTTCTGGTGGACGGTTGAGCGGCTACCGGATCCGCAGCTTCCGCATCAGCTTCAGCCCCGAAAGCATGCTCTCGACGTACTTCTCGTACCCCTGCCCCGGCCGCGGCCCCATCACCTGCTTCTTCAACACGGCCAGGTTCTTCACGTCCGTGTACTTCAGCAACCCCTGATCACCGTGGCGCGCCCCGACCCCGGAGTTCTTCACCCCGCCCGACGGCGTCCCCTTCGCCGCATACGCGGTCGCCAGGATGTCGTTCACGTTCACGTTGCCCGACTCGATCCGGGCCGCCACCGCGCGCGCCGCCGTGACGTCGGTGCTCCAGACCGACGCGTTCAACCCGTAGTCCGTGTCGTTGGCCAGCGCCACCGCTTCGTCGACCGTGCGGTACTTGTGCAGTGACACCACCGGTCCGAAGGTCTCGGTGACGCCGCACAGCATGTCCGTGGTGACGCCCTCCAGGATCGTCGGCTCGAAGAACGCCGGGCCGAGGTCCGGGCGGGGCTTGCCGCCGCAGAGGACCGTGGCGCCCTTCGCGACCGCGTCGTCCACATGGGACTTCACCCGGCGCATGTGGTCCACCGAAACCAGTGATCCCATGTCCGGCCCGAAGTCGTACGCCGCGCGGACGTCGAGGGCCGAAGCCGCCGCCACGAACGCCGTCTTGAACTCCTCGTAGCGGGACTCCGGCAGGTAGATCCGCTCGATGTGCATGCAGATCTGGCCCGTGTTGCCGAACGCACCGAAGATCGCGCCCTGAACGGCTTCGGTCAGCGAAGCGTCCTCCAGCACGATCATCGGGTTCTTGCCGCCGAGCTCGAGGCAGCAGCCGATGAGGTTGCGGCCCGCCCGCTCGCCGATCACCCGGCCGGTCGCCGTCGAGCCGGTGAACATCACGTAGTCCGCGTGGTCGATCAGCGTCGGGCCGACGTCCGGGCCCTCGCCGCAGACCACCTGGAACAGCCCTTCCGGCAGGCCCGCTTCCTCCAGCAGCCGGACGCCGTAGAGCGGCGAAAGCGCCGTCTTGTTGTCGGGCTTCAGCACCACCGCGTTGCCGGCCATCAGCGCCGGCACCGCGTCGGAAACCCCGGTGGCGAACGGGAAGTTCCACGGCGCGATGATGCCGACGACCCCCTTGGGCTGCCGGATCTCCGTCGACGTCGTCAGCAGCGGCACCGGGCCGCCGCGCCGGGTCGGCGCCAGCAACCGGGCCGCCCGCTTCAGGTAGTGGCTCATCACCATCGGCGGGTCGCAGGTTTCCTCGATCGCCATCCGCCGGTTCTTGCCGCTCTCGACCTGGATGAGGTCGGCGACCGCCCGCGCGTGGCCGACGAACAGCGCGTGCGCCCGCTTGAACACCGCCAGCCGGTCCTTGAGCGGCGTGGCCGCCCACTTCCGCTGGGCCTCGCGCGCGACGGCGAACGCCCGCTCGATGTCGTCGGTCGTCGACTGCGGCAGTTCGACGAGCACGTCGCCGGTGTAGACCTCGGTCAGCTTCCAGGTCGCGCCGGACGAGCCCGGCACCCGGGCCACGAGCTGCTCCAGGAACGCGTCCGTCACCGACGCCGGACGGGTGAGTTCGAGCGGAGTAAGGGTCATGACCGGCTCCCGAGCACGAGCTGGGCGCCCATTTCCCCGATCATGATGCAGGGCGCGTTGGTGTTGCCGCCGGTGATCGACGGCATGATCGAGGCGTCGCAGACCCGCAGGCCCTCGACGCCGCGCACGCGCAGGTCGGGGCCGACGACCGCGAGCTCGTCGACGCCCATCCGGCACGTGCCGACGCCGTGGTAGACCGACGTCGCGCGGTTGAGGATCGCGTCGCGCAGTTCCTGGCCCTTGAGGTCCTTCCCCGGATGGATCTCTTCCTTGACCGCGCCCTTGAACGCCTTGGACGCGAAGATCTCGCGCACCATTTCCGAACCTTCACCGAGCAGCTCGAGGTCGGCCGGGTCGGACAGGTACTGGAAGTCGATGAGCGGGGCCGCGGTGGGATCGGCCGAAGCGAGCCGCAGGGTGCCGCGGCTCTTCGGGTAGATCAGCGTCGTCAGCACGGTCAGCGCGCCGCGTTTGTCGACGGCGTGCCGGATCGGCGCGTCCTGGTTGGGCGACACGTAGGCCCACGGCAGCAGGTGCAGCTGCAGGTCTGGGATCGCTCCGGCCTGCGAAGTCCGCAGGAACGCGACCGCCTCGAAGACCGAGTTCGCCAGGAACGTGGTGCCGGGCCGGAGCAGTTCCCTGGCCAGCCCGCGGGCGAAGTACGGCGCGGTGCCCTTGTTCTTGCTGGAGGACACGTGGAACGTCAGGGCGTGGAACATGTGGTCGTGCAGGTTGTCCCCGACCGGCAGGTCGGCGAGGACGTCGATGCCGTGCTCCTTCAGGTGCTCGGCGTGGCCGATGCCGGACAGCATGAGCAGTTGCGCCGAGCCGACGACGCCGGCGGAGAGGATGACCTCCTTGCCGGCGCGGATGGTGCGCTGACGACCACGGTCGACGACCTCGACGCCGACGGCGCGGCCGTTCTCGATGAGCACCTTCTCGACCAGCACGCTGGACTGCACCTGCAGCGTCGGGGGCGCGAGGTGGTGGAGGTAGCCGCGCGAGGCGCTGTAGCGCAAGCCGTCGGCGGCGTTCTGCTGCATCCGGCTGACGCCCTCCTGCGACTCGGCGTTGTAGTCGTCGAGGATCTTGCAGCCGAGCGCGTCGGCGGTGGCGTCGACGAACTGCAGCGAGCCTTCCTGCGGGTTCTTCGCGCGGGTGATCCGGATCGGTCCGCCCGCCCCGCGGAAGGCGTTCTCGCCGTCCTCGAAGTCCTCCATCCGCTTGTACGCCGCGTTGACGCTGTCGGCGTCCCAGCCGGTGTTGCCCTCGGCGGCCCAGGAGTCGAAGTTGGCGCGGTTGCCACGGACGTAGACCATGCCGTTGATGGAGCTGGAGCCGCCGACGACCCGGCCGCGCGGCACCGGCATCCGCCGATCGAGAACGTGTTTCTGCGGCACCCCGTAGTAGCCCCAGTCGAGCGGCTTCTTGAGCTGCGGCACCGCGTGCATCGGACCGACCAGCCCGGGCTTGCTGACCAGCAGCTGCTTGTCGCTCTTCCCGGCTTCCAGAACGATCACGCTGGCCCCGGACTGGGCCAGCCGTCCCGCGATCGCGGCTCCCGAGCTCCCCGACCCGACGACCACGTAATCGGCTTCGTCCGCCCGCGGCGCCCGCTTCGCCATTTCCGCTCCTCGGTCAGGCCGGCCACGCAAACTATAACGTGTTCTAGTTCGAGCCAACCGTATCGCCCCGACCCCCGCGAACGCAACGGCCGGACCGGCGAAGCGGGCTTCAGCCCCAGGTCAGGAAGCGGTAGTGCAACCCCGTCGACGACTCCTGCCACTCGCCGGCCGACTCGGGCGGGCGCCCCACCTCCGGCGCGCGGGTGTCCCCCTCGAAGGACTCCCGCAGCTCGGTGACGACGATCCGGTCCGCGAACGGCAGCGCCGCCCGGTACACCGCCGCGCCGCCGATCACCCACAGATCCCCGGACACCGCGGCGAACGCCGAAGGCAGGTCGGCGAACGTCTCGGCTCCGTCCTGCGGCGTGCCCGACAGCACGAGGTTGCGCCGGCCCGGCAGCGGCCGGAACCGCGGCGGCAGCGACTCCCAGGTGCGGCGGCCCATCAGCACGGCCGCCCCGGCGGTCAGCGCCCGGAAATGGCGGAGGTCTTCCGGCAGGTGCCACGGCAGCGTGCCGTCGCGGCCGATGACACCGTTCGCCGACTGCGCCCAGACGAGCCCGATCACACCGCCACCGGCGCCTTGATGCCCGGGTGCGGGTCGTAGCCGTCGAGCGCGAAGTGCTCGTAGGTGTAGTCGAACAGGCTGTCCGCCGGCTTCAGGCTGAGGGCGGGGAACCGCCGCGCCTCGCGGGCGAGCTGCGTGCGGACCTGGTCGACGTGGTTGTCGTAGATGTGGCAGTCGCCGCCGGTCCAGACGAAGTCACCGACGCCGAGGCCCACCTGCTCGGCGATCATGTGGGTCAGCAGCGCGTAGCTGGCGATGTTGAACGGCACGCCGAGGAACAGGTCCGCGCTGCGCTGGTACAGCTGGCAGGACAGCTCGCCGCCGGCGACGTAGAACTGGAAGAACGCGTGGCACGGCGGCAGCGCCATCCGCGGGATGTCGGCGACGTTCCACGCGGACACGACGATCCGGCGGGAGTCGGGGTTCTCACGCAGCGTGCGCAGTACCTCGGCGATCTGGTCGACGTGTCCGCCGTCCGGGGTCGGCCACGACCGCCACTGCACGCCGTAGACGGGGCCCAGATCACCGTCGGAGGCCGCCCACTCGTCCCAGATCGTGACGCCGTGCTCCCGCAGCCACGAGACGTTCGCGTCGCCGCGCAGGAACCACAGCAGCTCGTAGGCGATCGACCGGAAGTGGACTTTCTTCGTCGTGATCAAGGGAAAACCCTCGGACAGGCGGTACCGCAGCTGGTGCCCGAAGATCGACCGCGTCCCGGTACCGGTACGGTCGCCCTTGCGGGCGCCCGTGTCGAGAACGTGGCGGAGCAGGTCTTCGTACTGCGTGTCCGGCATGCCCGGGAGCCTAGCCAGCCGCTGACTCAGCGTGAACCCCGGATGGCCGAACCCGCCCCGGCATAACTTGACTCATTCCAGAAAAGGCCCTAGGGTCGGCGGTGATGCCGGACTTCGAAGCACAGCTGCGAGCGGTCTCGCTGCGGGTCACCCGGCCCCGGCTGGCCGTGCTCGCCGCGCTGCGCGACCATCCTCACGTCGACACCGAGACGGTGATCGACCTGGTCCGCGCCGAGCACCCGGCGGTGTCGCACCAGACGGTCTACGACGTGTTGCGGGCGCTCACCGACACCGGGCTGATCCGGCGGATCCAGCCGGCCGGCGCGAACGCCCGCTACGAGGCACGGGTGGGTGACAACCACCACCACGTCGTGTGCCGTTCGTGCGGGGCGATAGCCGACGTCGACTGCGCCGTCGGCCACACCCCCTGTCTCACCGCTTCGGACGACCACGGTTTCGTGATCGACCAGGCGGAGGTCGTCTACTGGGGCACCTGCCCCGGCTGCGCGGCCGAACGCCCCCGAAATGATTCGCCGCTCCCGGAAGGAAGTAAATGAGCTCCACCCAGGACACCCCGTCCAGCGCACAGGGCGTGGACAAGAAGGCGGCGGCCGGTTGCCCGGTCGCCCACGACTCGGTGACCTCGCACGGCAGCGAGAGCGAGAACCCGGCGATCGACTCGCCGCAGCCGAAGACGGGCGGACGTCCGCGCACGAACAAGGACTGGTGGCCCAACCAGCTCGACCTTTCGGTGCTGCACGCCCACTCCGCCAAGAGCAACCCGCTCGGCGAGAAGTTCTCCTACGCCAAGGAGTTCGCCAAGCTCGACGTCGAGGCGCTCAAGCGGGACATCACCGAGGTGCTGACCACCTCGCAGGACTGGTGGCCCGCCGACTTCGGCCACTACGGCGGCCTGATGATCCGGATGAGCTGGCACTCCGCGGGCACCTACCGCATCCACGACGGCCGTGGCGGCGCCGGGGACGGCAGCCAGCGCTTCGCCCCGCTCAACAGCTGGCCCGACAACGCCAACCTCGACAAGGCGCGCCGCCTGCTGTGGCCGGTCAAGCAGAAGTACGGCCAGAAGATCTCGTGGGCCGACCTGCTCGTGCTCGCCGGCAACGTCGCCCTGGAGTCGATGGGCTTCAAGACCTTCGGCTTCGGCTTCGGCCGTGAAGACGTCTGGGAGCCCGAGGAGATCATCTGGGGCCCGGAGGACGACTGGCTGGGTGACGAGCGCTACGTCAGCGACTCGGAGATGGCGCCCGAGGTCGGCGCGACCGAGATGGGCCTGATCTACGTCAACCCCGAGGGTCCCCGCGGCAGCGCGGACTTCGAGGCGGCGGCGCACTTCATCCGCGAGACCTTCGCCCGGATGGCGATGAACGACGAGGAGACCGTCGCCCTCATCGCCGGTGGCCACACCTTCGGCAAGACCCACGGCGCCGGTGTCGCCGACGACCACGTCGGCCCCGAGCCCGAGGGCGCGGACCTGGAGACCCAGGGCCTCGGCTGGCTGAGCACCCACGGCAGCGGGAAGGGCCCGGACACGATCACCAGTGGCCTCGAGGTGACGTGGACCGACAAGCCGACCGAGTGGAGCAACCGCTTCTTCGAGATCCTGTTCGGCTACGAGTGGGAACTCACCACGAGCCCCGGCGGCGCCAAGCAGTACGTCGCCAAGGACGCCCCGGAGATCATCCCGGACCCGTACGACCCCACCAAGAAGCACAAGCCGACGATGCTGACGACGGACCTGTCGCTGCGCTTCGACCCGGTCTACGGCCCGATCTCGCGCCGCTTCCTGGAGCACCCGGACGAGTTCGCGCTGGCCTTCGCCAAGGCCTGGTACAAGCTGCTGCACCGGGACATGGGCCCGGTCAGCCGCTTCCTCGGCCCGTGGGTCGCCGAGCCGCAGCTGTGGCAGGACCCGGTGCCCGCCGTCGAGGGTGACCTCGTGGGCGACGCCGACATCGCGGCACTCAAGGCGAAGGTGCTGGACTCCGGGCTGACCACGAGCGAGCTCGTCGCCACCGCGTGGGCGTCGGCCGCGACCTTCCGCTCCACCGACAAGCGCGGTGGCGCGAACGGCGCCCGGATCCGCCTGGAGCCGCAGCGCAACTGGGAGGTCAACCAGCCCGAGCAGCTCGGCAAGGTCCTCGAGATCCTCGAGGGCATCCAGCGCGAGTTCAACGAGGCCGGCGGCGCGAAGATCTCGCTCGCCGACCTGATCGTGCTGGCCGGCTCGGCCGCCGTCGAGAAGGCGGCGCGCGACGCCGGCGTCGAGACGACCGTGCCGTTCCACCCGGGCCGCACCGACGCCTCGCAGGAGCAGACCGACGTCGACTCGTTCAAGGTCCTCGAGCCGCGCGCCGACGGGTTCCGCAACTACCTGCGCTCCGGCGAGAAGCTCCAGCCGGAGACGCTTCTCCTCGAGCGCGCCTACATGCTCGGCCTGACCGCGCCGGAGATGACCGTCCTCGTCGGCGGCCTGCGCTCGCTCGGCACCAACCACGGCGGTGCCGCGCACGGTGTCCTCACCGACCAGCCGGGCGTGCTCACCAACGACTTCTTCGCCAACCTGCTCGCGCCGGGCACCCGGTGGAAGGCGTCGGAGTCCGAGGAGAACGTCTACGAGATCCGCGACGTGGCGACCGACGAGCTGAAGTGGACCGCCACGGCGGTCGACCTCGTCTTCGGCTCGAACTCGCAGCTGCGCGCCCTCTCGGAGGTCTACGCCAGCGAAGACGCCCGCGAGAAGTTCGTCGGCGACTTCGTCGCGGCGTGGACGAAGGTCATGGAGCTCGACCGCTTCGACCTCGCCTGATCCACCCGCACGGGCCCGGCCGATCCTCGCGATCGGCCGGGCCCGTTCGCGTCCGCGGCGATCTTGACAACCGGTGATCGCCGTCCTACCGTGGGTCCACGCCGCCGGGTTGTCCAGACCATTTATTTCACGTCCGTGAACGAATGGTGCAGTGTCCCCACCGCGAAAGGACACCACGATGCGCGTGCGTGCCTTCCTCACCCTCCTGGCGGTCCCGGTACTGGCCGCGGTCACCGCGGCGCCCGCACTGGCAGCGGATCCGTCCGTGGCGCCGGGTGGCAACTTCGACCTGTCGGTCTGGCAGCTGCAGGAGCCGGTCGGCTCACCGGGCAAGCCGACCACCATCTCCTCGTCCCGGCTGCAGGGGCCGAACGGCTTCCAGGACAGCTACTTCTACACCGACACCCGTGACGGCGCGATGACCTTCTGGGCGCCGGAAAAGGGCGTCACCACACCGAACTCCAATTACGCGCGCTCGGAGCTGCGCGAGATGAACCGCGACGGGTCCGCCGCGAACTGGTCGCTGAGCGGGTCGCACAAGCTGAGCGCGACACTGCGGGTGGTGTCGGTGACGTCGAACGTGTGCGTGGGCCAGGTGCACCTCGGCACCGGCGGCTCATCGACCAAACCGCTGCTGGAGCTGTACTACCGCGCGAGCGGGGACATCGTGCTGGGCACGGAGAACTCCCCCGACGGCGGCCAGACGGCGCACACCGTCGGCCACGTCTCGCTCGGCAAGACGTGGACCTACACGATCGGCATCTCCGGCGGCAACACCATCGACCTCACGGTCAACGGCAGCACCACGCACTACGGCATCCCGTCGTCGTTCAAGCCGTACAAGCAGTACTTCAAGGCGGGCTCGTACAACCAGTCCTCTTCGGACAGCACGACCAGGGGCGCGCGGGTCGCGTTCTACGGCCTGAACGTCTCCCACGGCTGAGGCGGGAAGCGGGCCCGGCCGCCACCGGGCCGTCTCCCCTCAGCGCCAGCCGAGCTCCGGGGCCACGTGGGTGAGGATGCTCTCCAGCACGTGGACGTTGTAGTCGACGCCGAGCTGGTTGGGGATGGTGAGCAGCAGGGTGTCCGCGGCCTGGACGGCCTCGTCCTCCTTCAGCTCCCGCACCAGCTCGTCGGGTTCGGCGGCGTACGAGCGCCCGAAGATCGCCCGGGTGTTCTCGTCGATCATGCCCACCTGGTCGCGCGAGTGGCGGTCGCGGCCGAAGTAGGCCCGGTCGAGGTCGTTGGTCAGCGCGAAGATGCTGCGGCTGACCGAAACCCGCGGCTCCCGCTCGTGGCCGGCTTCCGCCCACGCTTCGCGGTAGGCCTCGATCTGCTTGCGCTGCTGGACGTGCAACGGCTCGCCCGTCTCGTCGTCCTTGAGCGTGGAGCTCTGCAGGTTCATGCCCAGCTTCGCGGCCCAGACGCTCGTCGCGTTCGAGCTCGAGCCCCACCAGATGCGCTCGCGCAGGCCTTCCGAGTGCGGCTCGAGCCGCAGCAGCCCCGGCGGGTTGGCGAACATCGGCCGCGGGTTCGGTTGCGCGAAGCCTTCGCCGTCGAGCAGCTTGAGGAACACCTCGGTGTGCTGCCGGGCCATGTCGGCGTCGGTCTCGCCGTCCCCGGGGGCGTAGCCGAAGTAGCGCCAGCCGTCGATCACCTGCTCGGGGGACCCCCGGCTGATGCCGAGCTGGAGCCGGCCGCCGGCGATGAGGTCGGCGGCGCCCGCGTTCTCGACCATGTACAGCGGGTTCTCGTAGCGCATGTCGATCACGCCGGTGCCGATCTCGATCTTCGAGGTCCGCGCGCCGATCGCCGACAGCAGCGGGAACGGGCTGCCCGCCTGCCGCGCGAAGTGGTGCACGCGGAAGTAGGCACCGTCCACGCCGAGCTCCTCGGCGGCGACCGCCAGGTCGATCGACTGGTGCAGGAAGTCGGCGGCCGACCGGGTCTCGGAATGCGCACTCGCCGACCAGTGGCCGAACGAGAGGAAGCCAATCTTCTTCACGTCACCTCCAGCGTCCGGCGGCCGCGTTTGATTCCCCGCTGTGAGGCGGCCGGCCGGTCGCTCGTTCCGGTGAACCGGTGCCCGCGGCCCGCCGGGCCGGGTACTCCGCCCGAAAGGAGGAGGAGACGATGCCCGACAACGATCTGACCGGATTCCTGATCATCGGCTTGGTGTTCGTGGTGGCCGACGGCCAGGTGCTCTACCGCGGGGGCCGGCGCTACCTGAGCGGACCGGACGGCGGCGAGGGGACCGGCTCGCTGGCGTGGATGGTGGTGACCGTCTTCCACCTCGTCTCGTTCGGCGTCCTCGCCCTGCTCTCCGTCGTCGGCCCCCAGTGGACGGGCTCGACGGCCGCCCTGGTCGGCAGGCTCGGCGTCTTCCTCCTGCTGATGGCCGTGGCGCACGTGCTCACGCTGGCCGTGCTCGCCCGCCGCCGTCAGGACCGGCTCGTCGAGGAACACTTCCAGGAGCGCGACAGCGAGCGGTCCGGCACCGAAACCTATCTCCGGCCCGGCACCGAAACCTACGTCCGGCCGGCCACCGAGGTGGTCGTCGAGCCGGCGGCGGAACCGTCGTGGCGCCCCGCCGTCACCCCCGTGCCGGGCCAGAGCGGCCCGCACCCGCAGGTGAGCCCCGATCTCGGGAGCCACGGCCCGTACCGCGCCTGAGCCGAGCCGCCGCGTTCACCGGATCGAAGGAATCGGCCCGGTGAACCGCGGTCTTCGCGCTGCCGCGCCCCCACCGCTCGTGATTGGATCTTCCCGGCCGGTGCGCGAGGAAGGAAAAACTGCGGTGCGAACGTCCCGAGCAGGGCTGGCGGTGGCCGTCTCGGTCCTGGTGGCGGCCACGGCACCCGCTGCCGCGACCACCCCCGACCCGCTCGCGCCGTACCGGGGACAGCAGGTCGCCTGGGGCGCGTGTCCCTTCAAGCTGCGGAGCCCGAGCCGGGTCGCGGAATGCGCGCGGATCACCGTCCCGCGGGACTGGTCGGCCCCGTCCGCCGGCACCGACCTGAAGGTGGCGATCAGCCGCGTGGCGGCCACCGGCACCCGGCAGGGCGCGATCCTGGTGAACCCCGGCGGGCCCGGTGGCCGGGGCACTTCGCTCGCCGGCGCCCTGGCCGGCCTGGAGCCGTCGGTGAACGAGCACTACGACATCGTCGGCATGGACCCCCGGGGCACCGGCCAGGAAGGCGGCGAAGACCCGGGGTACGTGTGCCGGGTGCCGCTGGGACGGCTGCCGCTGGACGACGCCCTCGACGCCCGCGACCGCTCGGCCCGCAGCATCGCGCTGCACCAGCGGACGCCGCGCGTCGTGGCCGAGGCGTGCCAGAGCGACGCGCTCGCGCCCTTCATCACCACCTGGCAGACCGCGCACGACATGGACCTGATCCGCTCGCTGCTGGGCGACGGGAAACTGAACTACCTCGGCTTTTCCTACGGCACCTGGCTCGGCGCGAAGTACGCGTCGCTGTTCCCCGACCGCGCCGGCAAGATGGTCCTCGACTCCAGTGTGAACTTCGAAGGCCGGCTCCAGGCCGCGTTCGAAGCGTTCCCGACGATCGACCAGCGGCAGTTCGACCGCGTCTACGCCCCGTGGCTGGCCCGCCGGTTCCCGGACCAGCTCGGCAAGACCGCCGCGGAGGTCCGCGCCAAGTGGGAGCGGCTGCGCACCTACTTCGAGAGCCGGGGCGTGTCACCCGACGACTTCGACCAGATCTTCGTCGGCAACGGCAGTCCCCGGCAGTGGCTGACCGGTGCTCTGGTCCTCACCAAGGGCGCGGCGGCGCTCGACGGCACGGCCACCCCGCCGCCGCCCGCCGCGCTGAAGGACGATCTCGACCGGGTTTCCCGCGCCGTCTTCGGGCGGTCGGCGGACCGGCTGACCGCCGCCGACGTGGTCGCGGCCGCGCCGGAGCTCGAACCCGATTACGCCGACGTGCCCGGGACCCGGCTGGCCGTGGCGTGCGGCGACCAGCCGGCACCGGAGGCGAACTGGTACAAGCTGCTGAGCGACCTGCAGGGGCCGGTCTACCCGCTGTTCGGCTGGGCGTACGGCCTGAGCGAGCCGTGCGGTTACTGGTCCGACCGGCCCCGGCACGAGCTCCCGAGGCTCTCGACGGCCGCCGCGAAGAACATCCTGGTCATCCAGGGCGAGTTCGATCCGCAGACCGGCTACGAACAGGCGGAGGCGGCGGCGCGGGCGGCCGGGGTGCCGATGATCTCGGTGGCGGAATCGCCCTTCCACGGCCAGTACGCCGTCGGCGGGAATTCCTGTGTGGACAATCTGGTGAACGGCTTCTACCTCGGCACCGCGCGGCCGGCGGCCACCATCTGCCCCGGCGTCCCGCTGCCCGGCGAACACCGGGTCTTCCCGGTGCCGGGGCCGGCGGGCGAGCCGTCCGGGACGGCGGCACCCGCACCGCGCGACGCCCGTTCGACCGCGCGCGAACGGCTGCAGAACACCATCAGCTCGGTCAACCGCGGACGCTGACCCTCAACCGGTGACGCGGTAGGCCACCCCGAGCCGGTCGATGTCCTCCAGGTCGGCGGGGTGGAGCCCGCGTCCGGTGAACCGCTCCACCGCCACCAAGCCCTTCTCCTCCCGGTCGCGGTAGTTCTTCAGGTCGAGGCCGGCCAGCGCCGCGGCCACCTCCGGGTCCGCGGCCGGCTCCCCCGGTCCCGGCTCGAACGACGACACGACTTCGCCGCCCCGTGCGAAGGACAGCCGCCGCACCGCGTTGACGTTCCAGAACATGCTCGCCGCCCGGCCGGCCCGGGACACCGCCGTCAGCACCGGTGCGCGGGAGCCGCGATAGCCGTTCTCTTCGATCGCCACCACGACGCCGTCGAGATCCAGCACCGCCAGCCACGGTTCCGCGTACGCCTCGCGCAGCTCCTCCAGCGGCTCGGGCCGGGCCGGGTCGCCACCGAAACCGCGCACGACGTCCTCCGCCGGGAGGCCGGTGACCACCGTGACCGTCGCCGCCACCGTCAGCCGGGACCGCCGGATCCAGCGGTAGCCCCCCTCGGGCGGGTCCACGAGCGGAGGCTCCGGCTCGCCGCGCAGGCGGTGGCCGAGGCGGTCGGCACGGGCGTGCACCCGCGGCGGCTCGGCCGGCGCGGCCCAGATCCAGAGGTCGTAGCCCTCGCTTTCCGGGTCGTCGCGGCCGTACGCGTGCACGCGGATCCGGTACTCGCCGGGCCACGGCGGCGTCGTCACCCCTCGCCACGACCCGGGTGCGAGAGCGGCCGAGCCGTGCTCCGCGCGCCAGCTGAGGTCGACGACCTCGTTCCAGCCGAGCGTCTCCGCCGTGGCCGGCGGCTCGGCCAGTACCCGGACGCCCACCCGCACCGAGCCGTTCCCGGTGCCGGTGCGGATGACCACGCCACCTTCGACGGCCTCCGCGAGACCGTTTTCCGCGAAGCTGCCGAAGGCCGGGAACCCACCCTCGGTCAAGGCGAAGACGTGGTCGCGGACGTCCACGAACGTGCCGCCGGACTGCGGCAGCCGGTACTCGGCACGCTGCTTTTCCCGCAGCGCCGCTTCGTACCCGGCCGGCATGGGAGCCGAGCGGAGCAGGCTCGCCGCGACCCCGAGCGCCGTCCCGACGATGCCCGCGACGCCGGGGCTGCCGGCTTCGCGCGCGGCGATCGTCGCGGTCACCAGCGCGATCGCGAGGTGGGCGGCTCCGTGCGCGGCCGCGATCGCCGCTTCGTCGCCTTCGGCGGTCAGGAACGGAGCCAGCGCGTCGCCGGCCGCCAGGCCGGCGGTCAGCTCCGCCACCAGCTCGAGGAGGCCGGGCCGCGTCTGGGCGAGCAACCGCGTCTCCCGCAACGCTTCCGCTTCGCCGCCGGTGCTGAGGAAGCCGAACGTCCCGGACGACGGCGGCGGCTCCGGCGCGGCCGTCACCGAAGGCGCCGGAACCGGCAGCGAGGCCAGCATCGGCTCCACCGCCCCGTGCACCTGCTCGACCACCCACGACGGCAGGGTCCGCAGCGACCGCAGCACCGCGGACTCGGGCGCGTCCGGGAACCGCCGCCGCTGCGGCTCGAACCGCAGGCGGCCCAGCACCGCGGCCGGCGCGGGCGGGATCACGGCACGCACGGCAGGCACGACGGCGGCCACGGCGACGGCAAGGTCCTCCCCCATGCGACCACTGTGCCAGAACCCGCGGGCGGGCCGCGGACACCGGTGAAGCCGTTACGGACGGGCAGCTTCGACCGAGAACGGCCCGGACGGCGTCCCCGCCAGACCGGCGAGCTCGAGGATGCGCAGCGGCGCCGCGTCCGCCCGGGTGGTGAAGTCCAGGCCGCGGCGCCGCGTCACCGCCGCGACGTCGAGCAGCAGGGCGACGCCGCAGCTGCTCAGGTACCGCAGTTCCGTCAGGTCGAGGACCACGCTCCGGGACGCCGTGGCTTCGACGCCGCCGAGGACGGCCGGGCGGACCTCGCCGATCGTCGCCAGGTCGAGGTCGCCGGTCAGCTTCAGCGCCAGCAGCCCCGGCACCGTCTCGTCGACCGAGACGTTGGCCGGGACCACGGTTTCGGCCGGCACGGGCACGGTCTCCGGCGACGCGGCCGGGTCCGGGGCGATGCGGAACCGCACGGCGGTGCCGGGTTCGCCGTGGTCGATGCCGAAGTCTTCCGACAGCGCCTTGATGATGCCGATGCCACGCCCGCGGTGGCTGTTGTCGGCCGGTTCCGGCCGCCACCGGCCGTCGTCGCGGACGACGACCTCGAGCCGCCCGTGCGCCGTCCGGGTCACCGAGTACTCGACCTCGCCCGGCGTCTCGGCGAAGGCGTGTTCGACGGAGTTGGCCACCGCCTCCCCCAGTGCGAGGTTCAAATCCTGGTGCAGTTCCGCGGGCAGGCCGGCGAGCGCCGACCAGCGCACGACGTCCTCACGCAGGCGCCGCAGCACGGCGGGTTCGGCGGCCGCGCACCGCCGCAGCGGGGGCGGCATCAGCCGGATCGCCAGCAGGGCGACGTCGTCTTCCTGCCCGCTGTCGAGCAGGGCCGCGGAGAGCGCGGTGACCAGCTGCTCCGGCGCCGAGGCGTGCGCGCGGCCCGCGGCTTCGCACAGCCGCCGCAAACCTTCGTCGATCGGCTCGTCGCGTCGCTCGACCAGGCCGTCGGTGTAGAGGAGCACCGACGCGCCGGGCTGCAGGGCCGCGGTGTCCTCGCGGTAGCGCGTCCGGTCCGGCCCGCCCAGCACGGCGCCGCGGCCGGGCAGCAGCCGGGCGCCGCCGTCCTCGACGACCACGGGCGGCGGGTGGCCGGCGACGGCCCAGCGCAGTTCGCCGGTTTCCCAGTCGAGGGTGAGGCACGCGCAGGTCGTGCCGGCCGCCCCGTCCGTGCGTGCGGCGAAGGCGTCGAGGCGGTCGAGGGCGGCCGCCGGGCCGTGCCCGTCGAGCAGGCTGCCGGCCAGTGCGCTGCGCAACTGCCCCATCACCGCGGCGGCCTGCGGTCCCTTGCCGACCACGTCCCCGACGGAAAGGGCGACCCGGGTCGGCCCCACGGAGACGAGCTCGTACCAGTCGCCGCCCGTCTGGGCGTGGACGGCCGCCGGCTGGTACCGGGCCGCGGCGGCGATCCGGGACAGGGCGGGCAGCTCGCGCGGCAGCAGGCTGCGCTGGAGCGTCTCGGCGATCTCGTGCTCCCGCTGCAGCAGGAGGTCCCGCTCGGCTTCGCGCCGGCGTCGTTCGGTGACGTCGCGGCCGATCGCCTGCACGCCCGAGGGAGTGGCCTGGATGCTCACCTCCAGCGCCACCTGCGTGCCGTCGGCCCGGCGCAGGTGGTCGGCTTCGCCGGTCTCCCGCACGGCACCCGGCTGGGCGATCAGCTGCCGCCACCGGTCGCTCCCGGCGTCGTCGAGCAGGGCGGTGATCGGCGTGCCGATCAGCTCGTCGCGCGCGTAGCCGAGGAGTTCGCAGGCCGCGGGGTTGATTTCGGTGAACCGCAGGTCGCGGTCGAGCACCCAGATCGCATCGGTCGCGCGTTCCACCAGCAGCCGGTGCCGTTGTTCGCTCTCCCGCAAGGCGCGGCCCGCGTGCGTGCGCTGGATGGACTCCCAGCACCGGCTCACGATGAGCTCCACCAGCTCGATCTCCGTGTCCGCCCACTCCCGGACGGTGGCCTGGTGCACGGCCATCGCCGCGACGAACCGGCCGCCGCGCAGCAACGGCACGCAGATGACGGCACGGATGCCCGTCACGCGGTAGGCGTGCAGGTCCGCCGGATCGAGGCGCTCGTCGTGGCGGCTGTCCGCGACCACCCACGAGCGGCCGGCCCGCATCGCCCGCATGCACCCGTCGCCGAACGCCGACATGGCGAAGCGGCCGGGCAGCGGCGGCAGGCCGGTGGCGTGGTCACCGCTCATCACGAAGTGGTCTTCGTCCTCTTCCGCTTCGGCGTAGGCGCAGCGATCCGCACCGAGGTACTCGCCGAGGCTGCGAGCCGCGTACACCATGATCTCTTCGGCGTCGTCCAGCTCCTGCAACCCGCGTTCGAACCCGGCGAGGAACCGCTGCCGTTCCGCTTCGGACCGCCGGCCCGAGGCGTCCAGCAGCACGCCGCGGATCGTCGCGCCGCCGGGACGCCCCTGCCCCAGCTCGTGCAGCCACACCACCCGGTCGTCGGCGGTCAGTGCGCGATAGGTGATTTCGTAGCCGCCGCGGGCCCAGCCCTCGGCCCGCGTCCGCGCGCAGTCGTCGCGGTCCTGCGGGTGGACCACCGACAGGGCGAAGGCCGGATCGGCCAGCCACGCCGAGGGCGGATGCCCCAGCAGCGCACGGGAAGCGCCGGACACGAAGGAGAACGCACCGGTGCGGGCGTCGGCTTCCCACACGACGACCGGCAGGCCGTCGACAAAATCCCGCCAGTCTTCCGGCTGCATACTCCCCGGCTCCCACGAACGTCGACCCGCCACGCGGCTGGGCACACCTTAGCCGGAGCGGAGGCCGGTGCCAGCCCGGCGAGCAGGCCGCATCACCCGGCCGAGGGACTTGGAGAAAATCTATGGCGACTGGAGTAGACATTCGGTGGCGGGTGTGTGTAGGGTTCTTCTTGTAGCGAGAGAGACAACGTCCAGCAGGCGCGGGAGAGGAAGTAACTGCCCGCGAGGTGAGACAAGACGGTCAGGCAGTGCGGAGCCGATCAGGGAACATGGTTTCGGCTGGTGGCCGTGAAGTAGTGGAAGTGCAGTGTGTAGGACCGGTCAGGTGGCCGGGGCCGATCGGTGTAAGGGGCTCCGGGCAGTGACCAGCGGCGTCAGCGTGCTGGGACCGATCAGTGGAAGGGTTCCGGTCGTGGCGGTCGCACCGAGAAGTGCAGTACCGGCAAGTGAAATACCAGTTAGTGAAGTATCGGCAAGTGCAGTACCAGAAGTTGCAGTACCAGTAAGTGCAGTGGCAGTACCTGTTTGTGCAGTTGCAGTATCCGGTAAGTGGAATACACAGGAGAGAAGGGATCGGGAGCATCATTGGATCGCCCGCAGCGGCTGGGTTGTGCCGCGCGGG
>NZ_JBFBCC010000026.1:0-95836 GCF_040682955.1 Amycolatopsis sp. NPDC051045 | reverse complement strand
GTTTGTCTATTATGTTTTCTTTGGCGGGTGACCCGATTTTGCCTGTAGGGCCGACGTGGGCTTTTTGGTGGGGGCGCAGGGGGGGCCCCCCCCCCCACGCCCCGGCCGGGGGCGAGCCCCCGGACCCCCACGTGTGGTTCCGTGTGCTGGTGAGTGCGGCTTGGTCCACATCGGACTTTAAAGCAAGCGGCGCTGGTTTCAGAGCAAGCGGCGCTGGTTAGAGCAGGCGGCGCTGGATTGCGTCGGCGATGGTCGTGTTGACCAGCTTTTTCAGTTCGTCGTTGTCGGGCAGGGCGTTGGGGCGGCGACCTGCGAACAGCAGGTGGGCTCCGCCGATCAAGGACAGCGAGAGGGAATCCACGTCCGCGTCTGCCGCGATGCGGCCCTGCGCCCGCTCGGCCGACAGGTAGGCCGCCAGCATTTCCCGTGCTTCCGTCAGGAGGGGTAACCCTTCGCCTCGGCGGCGCAAGCGGGAGCGCAGCTCGTCGCGGAAGAACAGCAAACTCATCAGCGGTACCGAAACCGGGTCGAACACCTCCACCAGTGCGTCCAGGAGGTTTTCCGCCACCGTGCGCATGCCCGCCGCCGCCTGCAGGAGGGCCGCCTGATCCGTCAGGCGCCCGATGCGGTCGCGCACCAGCTCCGCCAGGAAGTCGTCGAAATCCGCGAAGTGGCGGTGCAGCACCCCCTTCGCGACGTCGGCCTCGGTCGTCACCGCCCGGCTGGTCAGCGCGTTCGGGCCGTCGCGGAGCAAGACCCGCCAGGCGGCGTCGAACAGCTGCTTGCGCACATCGCGCAGGTGGACCCCGGTCGGCATGGCCCCCATTCTCCGTTACGCCCGCCGCGAACGGCTACCCGGTTGCCCGAGTGGGCGAGTGCCCACTAAGGTGGGCGCATGCCCACTCAACCTCATGAAGCCCGTCGGATGGCCGAGTCCTTCGGGACCGACGTCGAACGCTACGACCGTGCCCGTCCGGAGTATCCCGCCGAGCTGGTGGCCCGGCTCGTCGCCGCGAGCCCCGGTCCGGATTTCCTCGACGTCGGCTGCGGCACCGGCATCGAGGCGCGGCAGTTCCGCGCCGCGGGCCGCCGGGTACTCGGGGTGGATCCCGACGCGCGGATGGCCGCCTTCGCGCGCCGCAGCGGGATCGACGTCGAGGTCGCGACGTTCGAGGACTGGGACCCGGCCGGGCGGACCTTCGACGCCGTCGTCGCCGGCCAGGCCTGGCACTGGGTCGACCCCGTCGCCGGCCCGGCCAAGGCGGCCGCGGTCCTGCGGCCCGGGGGCCTGCTCGCCGTGTTCGCCCACGTGTTCCAGACGCCCGCCGAGGTGGCGGACGCCCTCGCCGAGGGCATCCGGCGCGTGCTCCCCGGCTCGCCGTTCGCGGGGGAGTCCCGGAGCGCCGCGGAGATCTACGACGTGATGTTCACCCGGTTCGCCGACGGGATCCGGGCGGCGGACGGCTTCGGCGACCCGGAGCGGTGGCGGTTCGCGTGGGAACGGTCCTACAGCCGCGAGGAATGGCTGGACTTCCTGCCCACCACGGGCGGCCTGACCCGGCTCGGGCCGGACGAGCTGGCGGACGTGCTTTCCGGGGTCGGTGCGGCCATCGACGCGCTCGGCGGCGGTTTCGTGCTGCCGTACACGACGCTGGCGGTCGTCGCGAAGCCGGCTTGACAAAAAAAGTTGTCGGTGAGACGTTGGTGGCCAGCGAGACGAACCGAACTTTCTTCGGCCCGACCCCCCGGAGCCACGATGTCCTTCCAGGCCTACCTCGACAACGCCGAGAAGCAGACCGGCATCACCCCGCGCGGCTTCCTCGACCTGGCCGCCGGCAAGAACCTCACGAAGGCCGGCGAGATCGTCGCCTGGCTGAAGACCGAGCACGGCCTCGGCCACGGCCACGCCACGGCGATCGCCCGGCTGGTCACGAAGGGGCCGGAGTTCGTCGCCGAGCACCACGCCGGTGGCGTGCTCCACCTCGACGGCCTGGCCGCCCGGACGTGACCCGGACGCGCACCGCACACCGCCCGGACGGCGAGGGTGCGCGCCCGGTCAGCGGCCGGCCGCGGCGGCGGGTTCCGGGGTCACCGCGGTGGCCACCGGTGCCTGCCGGGGGAGGAACGCGGCGACGGCCAGTGCGATGAGCGCGGCGGCCGACCCCATGCCCAGCACCAGCCGGAAACCGTTCTGCGAAGGCAGGGTCGCCGGTCCGAACGAGATGGTCAGCCGGGCCAGGATCAGGCCGGCGGTGGCGCTGGAGACCGACGTGCCGATCGAGCGCATCAGGGTGTTGAGGCTGTTGGCGGCCGCGGTTTCGGACACCGGCACGGCGCCCATGACGAGCGCGGGCATGGCGCCGTAAGCCAGCCCGATGCCGGCGCCGATGATGCTCGAAACCAGCACGAGGTGCCAGGTCGCGCTCATCAGGCCGATGCCGAGGGCGTACCCGGCGGCGACGACCACCGCGCCGAGCATCAGGGTCGTCTTCGGGCCGCGGGTCCGTGAGATGCGCGCGGACACCGGCGCCAGCGCCATCATGACCAGCCCGGACGGGGCCATCACCAGCCCGACCACGAGCATCGAGCGGCCGAGGCCGTACCCGGTGGCCGCCGGCAGCTGCAGCAGCTGCGGCAGGACCAGGGACATCGCGAACATCGCGAAGCCGAACACCGCGGACGCGATGTTCGTCAGCAGCACCTGGCGCCGTGCGGTCGTCCGCAGGTCCACCAGCGGCTGCCGGGTTCGCAGTTCCCAGCGGCCCCACAGCAGCAGGACGACGACGGCCGTCGCGAGCAGGCCCAGCGTCGCCGCGCTGCCCCAGCCCCAGTCGGCGCCCTTCGAGATGGCCAGCAGCAGGCACACCAGCGCGATCGAGAGCCCGGCCGCGCCCGGCACGTCGAACCGGCCACCGGTGCGGACCGGCGATTCCGGCACCCACGCGACGACCAGCGCGATGACGACCACGCCGAGCCCGGCCGCGGTCCAGAAGAGCGCGTGCCAGTCGGCGTTCTCGGCCAGCAGCGCGGCCGCGGGCAGGCCCAGCGCGCCGCCGACGCCGAGCGACGCGCTCGTCAGCGCCGTGGCGGAGCCGAGCCGCTCGGCGGGCAGCTCGTCGCGCATGATGCTGATCCCCAGCGGGATGACGCCGGCGGCGAGGCCCTGCAGGGTCCGCCCGGCGACCATCGGTACGAGGGTGTCGGAGAGCGCGCCGATCGCCGAGCCGGCGACCAGTGCGCCGAGGCTGATGAGCAGCATCCGCCGTTTCCCGTACATGTCGCCGAGCCGGCCCATGGTCGGCGTCGCCACCGCGCCCGCGAGCAGGGTGGCGGTGATGGCCCAGGTGGCGTCGGCGGCGGAGGCGTGCAGCAGCCCGGGCAGCGCCGGGATCAGCGGGATGACCAGCGTCTGCATCAGCGAGACGGTGATGCCCGCGAGGGCGAGGACGGCGACGACGAGGTTCGCGCGCGGCGACGCCTCCCGGGCGGGCGTGGACGGGTCGGGCACGAGCGGGCCTCCGGATGTCTGATTTAAATCAGTCGCTTGACTTAGCGTAGCAGCCTTCGGTTGACTGATCACGAACCGACGGCCACCGCGGAGGAATGATGACCAGTACCGCCGAGCTCCCCGAGTTCCCGATGACCCGGGCCGCAGGCTGCCCGTTCGATCCGCCGCCCGCCGCCCGCGCGCTCCAGGAAGAGGCGCCGCTCGCCCGCGTCCGGCTGTGGGACGGCAGCACGCCGTGGCTGGTCACCCGCTACGCCGAGCAGCGGGCGCTGCTGGCCGATCCGCGGGTCAGCGCCGACGTCACCCGGCCCGGGTACCCGAGCCCCGCGCCGCTGCCGAAGGGCGGCACCGGCATCAGCTTCATCCTGATGGACAACCCCGAGCACGCGCGGCTGCGCAAGATGGTGACGGCGCCGTTCACGATCCGCCGGGTGGCCGCGATGCGCCCGGCCGTGCAGAAGATCGTCGACGACCGGATCGACCAGCTGCTGGCCGGTCCGAACCCGGTCGACCTCGTCGAGGCGTTCGCGCTGCCGGTGCCGTCACTGGTGATCTGCGAGCTGCTGGGCGTCCCGTACACCGATCACGACTTCTTCCAGGAGAACAGCAAGGTCATGATCCGCCGCGACGCCAAACCCGAAGAGCGGGCGGCGGGGTACCAGGCGCTGACCGGCTACCTCGACCGGCTGGTGGGGGAGAAGCTCGACCACCCCGCCGACGACCTGCTTTCCGGGCTCGCCGTCCGTGTCGGAGCGGGCGAGCTGACCCGGTTCGAGGCGGCGCAGATGGGCGTCCTGCTGCTCATCGCGGGCCACGAGACGACGGCGAACATGATCGCGCTGGGCACCCTGGCCCTGCTGGAGCACCCGGAGCAGCTGGCGCTGCTGCGCGAGGGCGACGACCCGGCACTGGTCGCGTCGGCGGTCGAAGAACTGCTGCGCTACCTGAACATCACGCACAACGGACGCCGCCGCGTCGCGCTGGAGGACATCGAGATCGCCGGGGAGACCATCCGCGCGGGCGAAGGCTTGATCATGGCGAACGACATCGCCAACCGCGACCCGGACGTCTTCCCGGCCGGCGACCGGCTGGACCTGACCCGCGACGCACACCGCCACGTGGCCTTCGGCTTCGGCGTCCACCAGTGCCTCGGCCAGCCGCTGGCTCGGCTGGAGCTGCAAGTCGTCTACAGCACGCTGTACCGGCGGATCCCGACGCTGGCGCTGGCCACCGAGGTCGGGAAGGTCCCGTTCAAGCACGACGGGTTTGTCTACGGCGTGTACGAGCTGCCGGTCACCTGGTGAGTCAGACGCTCCGCAGCACCGACACGACCGCGCCCAGGATCACCGCGCGGTCGCCGTCGATGACGTCGTAGGCCGGGTTGCGGGGTTCGAGGTACACGTGCCCGTCGCGGCGGCGGTAGACCTTGACGGTCGCCTCTTCGTCGATCATCGCGGCGACGATCTGGCCCGAATGGGCTTCGGACTGCTGCTTGACCACGACGATGTCGCCGTCGCAGATGGCCGCGTCGATCATCGAGTCGCCGCGGACGCGCAGCCCGAAGACGGTGCCGCGCCCGGTGAGGTCGCGCGGCAGCCTGAGGACGTCGTCGGTGTGCTCGATCGCGGAAATCGGCGTGCCGGCGGCGATGTCGCCGACCACGGGCACCGGCACCGAGTCACCGTCCTCGGCCGCAGCGGAGCCGTGCAGGAACGCGCGCACGTCGATCGGGCGGGAGACTCCCGTGCCGCGGCGCAGGAAGCCCTTGTCTTCGAGGCTCGCCAGGTGCTTCGACACCGAAGACGTCGACTGCAGGCCGACCGCCTCGCCGATCTCGCGCGTGCTGGGGGAGTAGCCGTGCTGGACCGCCCAGTCCCGGATCGCGACCAGGATCTTCTGCTGCCGTTCCGGCAGAGCCGAGGCGTCGAGGTGCTCGAACGTGTCGTCGTAGGTGGTCACCGCCGTGATCCTAGAGGCACGCGCCCCGCGCGCCGCCGCCGGTCTCGCCGCCGGAGTCCCGCTGACCGGAACACCAGGGGCCGGTTGGCGCCTTACCAACACCAATCCGAACTTTGCCGGCCGTTGACCTGGGTAACGGATCGAAGTATGGTCTAGACCACAATTTTCCTTCGCTCGTAACCCTTCCCGTCGCGGCGGACCTCCCAGCGAGGCCGGGGTCGCGGCCTCGCCGTGCCCGGCGGCGGGAGGCGAGCCCGTCCCCGAAGGAGCTGGTATGAACCGCAAACTGGTCGCGGCCACGGTGGGTGCTCTCCTGGCCCCGGTGCTGGTGGTGCTCAACCCCGCCGGGATCGCGAGCGCGCACGGCTACGTCAGCTCGCCGGCGAGCCGGCAGGCGCAGTGCGCCCAGCACACGGTGCAGTGCGGGCAGATCCAGTACGAACCCCAGAGCGTCGAAGGCCCCAAGGGCCTGCGGTCCTGCAACGGCGGAGTGGCCCAGTTCGCCGAGCTCAACGACAACGGCAAGGGCTGGCGCGCCGCCCCGGTCGGCCGCACGGTGACCTTCACGTGGACCTTCACCGCCCGCCACCGCACGTCGAACTACCAGTACTTCATCGGGGGCCAGAAGATCGCGGAGGTGAGCGGCAACAACCAGCCCCCGGCGACGGTCGCGCACCAGGTGAACCTGGGCAGCCACACGGGCCGCCAGACGGTCCTGGCGGTGTGGAACATCGCCGACACGGCCAACGCGTTCTACGCGTGCATCGACCTGCAGGTGAGCTGAACCGCCGCGGCCCGGGAGCGCGCGGCTCCCGGGCCGCGGCCGCAGGTCTGGACCGTCCACTGTGGCCGAGTTGTCGGCGCCCCTTTGTCCCGTGGTCGAGCAGGTCGGTCGATGGGCGAGAACTTTCAGTTCGTCGGCTGGACGTGTGGCACTCCGATGATAAAGAATGAACGAAAGTCCCGCCGAAAGCACGAGTTCAACAATCGGTATCGATGTGGAGATCGTGAGCAACTGCATCATGATGGCGCCGACGGTGGCCATCCCGACGGTTGCGAGCCACAAGCGGATGTCCGGGAATCTTCCGGGTAAGGTCGGCATCTCGTCGCGGCGGCCCCTGCTGAGCTTCGGGACGACGACGAATGTGAGCACCATCAACGGAAGGACTACTGCGGCGAAGCTGCGCAAGCCGACGGTGGAGCCGCCCCCGAATGCTCGAATCACGAAGAAGAAAGCGAGGCCGCTGCGGCGGCCGGGATCCGCATCACCGGGAGCGTGAGCCGGCAGACCAGTGTCGTTGCCGCGGCGGATCCCGACTCGCTGTCAGGCAAGGCAAAACGGGCCAGGCAGCTGGGAGTACCGGTTGTCGATCAGCACACATTCCTTCGCGTTCTGGAGCGGATGGCACCTCCTGCCAGGCATTCGCCGCGTACGTTCGAGGAATTCCTGGAGCTTGGTGAGCCAGGCGGCGAGCTCTCCTGGCGGCTGACCTGACGTCGCCCTGCCGCCGGGTGTTCCACCCTGCCCCCTCCGGTCAGCAGGCCGGTGGGGTGCCCGGCCGGACGACCACGCTGGGGGTGCGTGCCGGCTGGTCGCCGCCCGGTGGGCGGGGCGGGCACACCCGGACCACCGGTGGGCCCGCGTCGGCGCGGTTGCCGCTGTTGTCGAACTTGATCGGGCCGCCCGCGCCCGCCACCGCCTGACCGCTCGAAGAAAATCCGCTGATCGCGGTGTTGACCTGGCTGCGCTGGACCGGCTTCGCCGACGGGAGTGTCCGCAACGCCGCCGAAATCGTGGTCACCGCGTCGTAGCCGTTGACCGCCCAGCCGTCGTCGAGGTGGGCCACGTCGAAACCGGCGCCGGCGAACGCCGTTTCGAGGTCGCGGAAGCCCGGGTTGTCGCCGCGGAAGCGGTCGGCGCCGGACACGAGCGTCGACATCAGGCGGATGCGGCCGTCGGCGAAGCTCGGCGACCGCAGGGCCCGCAGGCGGAGGTCCTCCAGCATCGCGTTGTCCTCCGGCGAGCGGATCCGGAGGCCGTCGGACGTGCTGACCACGGTGACCGACGTGGCCGCGCACCGCCCGCCGACGAAGGCTTCGTCGAGGCTGAACAGGAAGCGGGCGAGGTCGCCGCCGCGGGCGATGTAGAGCACTTCGACGTCGTTCGGCGTCCCGCAGATCCGCTGGGCGGTCAGCGGGACCGTGCTCGCCTCGTCGGCGTCGAACTTGACCTCGGTGATCTTGCCGCCGAAGCGGCGCTGCATCACGGGCAGCGCGGTGCACGGGTACGGGTCGGAGCCGCCGGTGGGCACCATGATGAACTCCGGCCGGCCGGGCAGCACCCCGGCGAGCTGCTCGATCTGCACGGCGTTCCGGTAGGCGACGCGGTAGAAGTAGTCCCGCCCGACGCCGCGCGGGTAGGTGATGTCCGGGTCGCACGCGCGGAAGTCCGGCTGGTCGTCGCGGGAGCCGGTCTGGTCGAACCCCTCGGCGGTGATCAGGTCGGCCACCATCGGGACCTTCGCCGCCGCCAGCAGGTCCGCCACCTCGGCCGAGCGCTGCTGGCTCAGCCCGAGCCCCGCGACCGCCACGACGGCCGGGTCGTCCGCGAGCGCGCGGGCCACTTCGACGGCCTCGTTCTCCGGCCCGTACGCGCCGATGTTCGCGACCACCAGCCGCATCGGGTGCAGGCACCCGGTGTCGTTGGCGTGCCGCTGCCCGGCCGCCATCCCCTCGAGCTCGTGCAGCGCGCGGCCGCCGGCGTTGCGGTCGGTCAGGGTCAGCAGCACGCCGACGGTCACCGGGGTGCCCTGGGGATCGCACTTGTCCGCGGCGGCGGCGTTCTGCTGCTCGACCACGTGCAGCACGGTGGTGAAGCGATCGAGTCCGAAGTCGTACGCGCCGTCGCTGAGGCCCACGCACTCGCCGCCGGCCGACCAGGCGGAGCCGTCGAACCAGCCGCAGGTGAACGCCCGCTGCAGCGGCTGCCGGAACACGAAGCCCCCCGCCACCAGGAGGACGACGCCGAGCGCGGCGGCCAACCGCCACCAGTCCGTCCGGCGGTGCGGGAAGTCCCGGTTCGGATCGGGGAGGATCCCCCAGCGGTAGCGCGAAGACAAGGTCGGGTCCTTTCGGGACAGGAGGTCAGTACCGGCTGCTGTCCGCCGAGTAGCGGGCGGCCCGGTCGAGGAACGGCTGCTTGTCCGCCACCCCCTCGGTTCCGGCGAGCTGCAGGAAGCCGTGCCAGGCGAGCTGCCGCAGGGCCGCGATGTCCTCCGGCCGCGTCACGCACGGGTCCCGCTCCAGCGCGGGCACGATGCCGAGCAGCGCGTCGGTGTGGCCGGCCGGGGTCGGCGGCCGGCCGAGGCCCTTGATCTCCGTCAGGTCGGTCACCCGCGGGTCGGGCGTGACCACCACGGCGTCGAACAGCGCCAGCCACTCCGCGGACGGCAGCTCGGTCAGCAGAGCGGCCAGCTCGTCCGCGACCTTCGCTCGGCCGCCGAGCAGCCGCTCGTGGTGCCACCGCCCGGCCTGGTCGTCCGGGTGGGTTTTGCCCCGCAGGAGCCGGAAAACGCCGTCCCAGCCGGTCTGCGCGTCCGGGCGCGCGGCCAGCGCCCGCAGGCCGAGGTAGCGGGCCAGCGGGTGGAGCCGGCGTTCGCCGCCGGAAGCGGCCCACAACGTCGGCGACGTGTAGAGCTCCGAGCCGAGCCCGAAGGGCGGCGGCAGCAGGCGGACCAGCACCGCGGCTTCCTGCCAGGTCCGGGCGGCCGCCAGCGTGATCAGCGCCTCGACCGAGTCGTCGTCCGGCGGCCGCTGCGGGTCGAGGCCGCGGACGAAGATCCGCAGCAGGTGCCGGTCGGCGCGAACGTCCTCGTCGGGGTCGTGCCCGTCCAGGAGCGCGCCCAGATCGTCGAGCCACCGCGGATGGTCGTTCAGCCGCCGCAGCACGAACTCCGTCGCCGCCGCGTGGCCGTGGGTGAGGCGGCCGGCCACGCTCCCGGTGCGTTCCGACGTCGCCCAGTCGTGGCTGCGCGCCAGCTGGAGCACCTCCGAGGGACTGAGGTCGGCCACCTCGACCCGCACCCGCGGCCCGGCCACCGGACCGGTCCCCGGCCAGGGCGCGGCGCCCGCCGCGGCCGGCCCGGCGCTGGTCGTGACCACGGTCAGCGGATCGGGCAGCCGGTTTCCCGGAGTCGGCCGGCCGTCGGCGATCGCCAGGCGCATGCGCAGCAGCGAGCGGACGAACGTCGTCGCCGCCGGAACGTCGCCGTCGTCCAGCAGCAGCAGCATCTGCGGCGGCCGCCCCCGGACGCGGGCGTGGCTGCGGCGCAGGTCCGCGAGGAACGCGGCGACGAGGACGTCGTCGACGCCGCGCCGGATCATCGGGTCCTTGCTCTTCGCCCGGGCGCTGAGCTCGATCAGCGTCGTCTCGGCGTCGTTCGCGAAGTCCTGGTCCTGGTGCCCGAACCAGTCCACGGCGTCGCCCCACGAAAACCGCATCAGGCCGCGCCCGCGGTACAGGCGGTTCAGGGCGCTTTCGGTGGCTTGCGCCGCCAGCTTCGGGACCAGGTCGGGCAGCCCGGGGACCTGGACGCGCACGAGCGCGAACGAATCGTGCGCCAGTGTTCTGAGGAAATTGTCGAGCGCGGGCCGTCGCTTGTAGTCGTTGAGCCGTTCCCGCAGCCGGGTGTGCTGATCACCGGCGGGCAGCCCGGCGAAATTCGCACTGATGGCCAGTTGCGCGACCAGGGAACGGGGAAACGTCACCGAATAACCCGGGACGCCGACACCCAGCCCGAGCATGATCGAGGTCAGCAAGGGCCGCAACGACGTCCGGTCGCCGTCCAGCACGAGCGGCTGGACCAGCACGGAAGCCGTCCGGTCCCGCCAGGTCCGCAGCGCCTCCTTGAGGATCGCGGTCCGCCCGGAACCCCCGCAACCGGTCAGTACCACAACCGGGCGCGGACCGGCGGCAGCGTTTTCGCCGCGCGGTTCGGTCAGCTCGCCGATCAACCCCAGGACCGACGTCCGGCCCACGAACATGTGTCCCCCTCGACGCCATTCGCTCTCCCCGCGAAGATCGGCACTTTATCGTTTCCGGGCCGCCCGGAGAACAGAAAAGGGCCCCGGCGGCCGAAGGTCAGCCGAACGCTCGGGCCATGACCTGAATGCCGTAGTGGTCGGCACGGGGAGTAACCACTACGGTCGGATGGCTCCGTCGCCCGTACGATCGTCTCCGGGGTGACGTCGTTGGGGGAGGGGGCCGGATGGCTCGGCTGGACCGGGATCGGACGCCCGCGCTGTTCGCGGTGACCACCTCCGTCGTGAGCGGCGTCATTCTCGCTGTTCTCACGAAAAGCCTGCAAGCCGGTATTTCGGCGGGAACGACGCTCCTCTGGTCCGCGCTGGTTTCCGCCGTCGTCGCCACCGCTTTCTGGGCCGCGTTCGCGGTGCGGGCCCGGAAAAGGCCCACCACGGCTTTCCTGATGACGTCGGCGTTCAACCAGAAGTACTATCTGGCGGCACTGGTGCAACGAGTGCACAGCGCGCTCGACCGTGACGACATCGACCTGGTGCTCAAGGTGCCGGAGCGGGACTACGACGCCGGGGCCCAAGCCCATCACCTGCGCCGCATCCTGAGCAAGAAGCACCATTACCTCGGTGGCATCATCATCGCCGGCGAGACGGCCCGGCTGCGGGAGGACCTGACGACGTTCTGCCGGGAATCGCGTCTGCCGGTCGTGTTCGCCGACCTCGAACCGTTCCCCACCGAGTCCGAGTACCCGGGCAACGCCGCGTTCATCGGCTACGACACGGGCGAACTCGGGGAAATGGCCGGACAGTGGCTGGTGGGGCGGTTGCGCGGGAAGAACGGCCCGCGGGTGCTCATCATCGCCAGCCGTGAACACGAGAGCCGGCAACAACGCTGCGAAAAGGCGCTGCGCTGCGCATTGCCCGACGTCGACGTCACCACCGACGACCACTGCGAGTTCGTGCGTTCACGGGCCTACAGCTCGGTGCGGGCCCACGTCAGGCAGCTCGGACCCGGTCAGCACCTCGACGCCATCTTCTGCACCAACGACGAGATGGCCCTGGGTGCGGTCGACGCCCTCGCGGCCTCCCGGTCGGCCGCCACCCGGGCCACCGTCGTGGTCGGGATCGACGGTGTGCTGGAGGCCAGAACGCTGATCGACACCGGGGACAGCCCGCTGCGGGCCACCGTCGTCCAGGACTCCCACCGGCTGGCGGTGGGCGCCGCCGACCTGCTCGTCAAGATGCATCGCGGCCAGGCCGTGCCCAAGCGCACGATCCTGGACGCGGAGGTGTACGAAGGCGGCTGAGGCGTGTCACGCCCCTCGAAGAAGGCGCACCAGCCGTGCTACCTCGTCGCGGACCCGGTCGCGCCCGGGAGCCAGGTAGCGGCGGGGATCGGTGAGGTCGGCCCGTTCGGCGAGGGCGGCGCGGACCGACCCGGTGAGCACCTGGTTCAGCCGGGTGCCGATGTTCACCTTCGCGATGCCGAGGGCCACGGCCCGCCGGATGCCGTCGTCGGGGACGCCCGAGGAACCGTGCAGGACGAGGGGAACGGGGACCGCCTCCGCCAGTGCGCCGATGAGCTCGTCGTCGAGCACGGCGTCGCGGCCGGACATCGCGTGCGAGGAGCCGACCGCGACGGCGAGCGAGTCGACGCCGGTCGCCGCGACGAACCCGGCGGCCTCGACCGGATCGGTGCGCACGCCCGGTGCGTGCGCGCCGTCCTTGCCGCCGATCTCACCGAGTTCGGCCTCCACCCAGCAGCCGGCGGCGTGACACTTCGCGGCCACTTCCCGGGTGCGGTCGACGTTGGCTTCGTAGCTCAGGTTCGCGGCGTCGAACATGATCGACCGGATCCCGAGCGCGAGGCCTTCCTCGACCAGACCCGGGTCCCCGATGTGGTCGAGGTGGACCAGGACCGGCACCGACGCGCCGGCCGCCAGGCGCAGGCACGCGACGGCGAACGGTGCGAGCGAGCCGTGGTACCGGATCGCGTTCTGGGAGATCTGCAGGATGACGGGAAGGTCCGCCTGTTCCGCGCCGGCCACGATGGCCTCCGCGTGTTCCAGCAGGATCGCGTTAAACGCGCCGACCGCGCGCGGTTCGTCCCGTACCTGACCGAAGAGGACCGAGGCGTCCGCGTTCATCCCGCCTCCCGCACGGTGACCGCCCCGAGCCAGCCGGACCTGGCCTCGGCGTCGATCTCGCCCGCGACCGGCGCCCGCACGCCGGCCGACGAGGTCGCGACCACGTCCGCGAGGGCACCCGGCCAGTCCACTTCGGACACCGAGCCGGCGGCCGCGAGGTGCCGGGCCAGCGCCGCCGCGCCGGCGTCTCCGGCGCCGGTCGGGTTTCCGGTGACCGCTTCCACCGGCCGGGCGCTCCAGGCCCCTGCCGGCGTGACGGCGATCGCGCCGTCCTCGCCGGCGGTGGCCACGATCGCCGCCGCCCCGTCGCGGACCAGCCGGCGACCCGCGGCCACCACCTCTTCGGCGGACCGGGGGAGCGTGCCGAGCAGCTGGGCGAGCTCGTCGCGATTGGGCATGAGCACGGCTGCGGCGGTCGCCACCGCGCGCAGTGCGGCGCCGGAGACGTCGGCGATGACGGGGACGCCGTACTCGGCGCACACCGCGACCAGGCGGGCGGGTACCTCGGCGGCGAGCCCGGGCGGGACGCTGCCCGAGACGACGACCGCGGCGGCACCGGCGTCCAGTTCGGTGCGCAGCGCGGCGGTGATGCCGGCCTCGGCGCCGATGGCCACCTCGGCGCCCGCTTCCCGCAGGTTCGTCGTCGTGCCGTCGTCGGCGACCACGGCGACGGTCCGGCGGACCGAACTCAGAGCGGGCACCAGCCGGTGGTCCAGGCCGAGCTCGTCGAGGCCGGCCCGGAACTCGTCCGGTGGCCCGACGCCGGTGAAGGCCAGCACGAGGCTGTCGCCGCCGAGAGCCCGCACGACCGAGGCGACGTTCACCCCCTTCCCGCCGGCGCGGGTGCGCACCTCCGTGACCGAAATCGTCGTGCCGGCGTCGAGGGCGGGGATCCGGTAGGTGACGTCGACGGCCGGGTTCAGCGTGACCGTCAGGATGGTCACGACGCCGATCCCCGCGGATCGGCGCTGACAGTGGTGCCGTCGGGGGCCTCGCCGGTCTTCTCCGAGCTGTAGACCATGAGCGACGACCCCACGAGCGCCAGGACGATCCCGCCGAGCTGGAAACCGGTCGGCAGGGTCCGGAAGACGATCAGCGACAGCACGATGGTCAGGACCGGCGCCAGCGCGTTCGTGACCGGGGCGACGATCGAGGCCTTCCCCCGGCTCATGGCCATCACGAGGAAGAGCGCGCCGACCGCGTTGAGCAGCTGCGTGATCGCGGTCAGCGCGGGCGCCTGCCAAGGGAACGACAGCGGCAGGCCGCCCATCATGACCAGCGCCACCGGGATCAGCAGCAGGCCGCTGACCGTCATCCAGCCGAAGGTCGTCGCGTCGTTGACCCCGGCGACCGCGGCCTTGCGCATGAAGTACGCCTGCACACCCCACGCGACGCACACGAGGATCGCCAGCAGCAGGTACGGGCCGGTCGCTTCCGCCGCGGCACCGGAAGAGACCGAGAACAGGACGATGGCCACGAGGGCGAGCCCGACGCCGAGCCGGCTGAGCGCGCTGAGCCGTTCGCGCAGGGCAGCGAACGCCATCAGGACCGTGATCGCCGGCGACAGCGCGACGATGGGGAAGATGATGTAGGCCGGACCGATGGTGAGCGCCTTGAACAGCACCAGCTGCCCGCCGGCCCCGGTCAGCCCGATGAGCAGCCCGTACCCGGCGGCGATCGGGCGGCGGTCGATCTTCCGCCCGCGCAGCGAGAACCAGGCGGGGACGAGCATCGTGACCGACCAGACGACGTAGACCATCGGGTCCGGGTACTGGTAGAGCGACGTCGGGAGGCTGGAAAAGGCCCCCCAGACGCCCCAGAACACGACCAGCAGACCGGCGTAGGGCATCCAGGCGGAGCGACGGTGGACAGGCGGGGTCGGTGTCGTCATGTCAACCTCTCGAGGTCAGCGGGCGGCCGGGCATCCGGTCGGTGAAGGTGTGGCCGGCCAGCCGGGCGGCGTAGACGGCCGCGCCGACGTGCGGGGGCAGCAGCGGCTCGCGCAGGTCGTAGTCGTGCGGGCCGCGAGCGAGCGCCTCGCGGAAGGCGTCCAGCACGTGCGGGACGCCGAACATGCCGCCGGAGTAGGAGACGGGCACGGGCTCGCCCGCTTCGAAGCCGAGGGCGCCGGCGCCGACGTCGACGTGCAGCGCGAGTTCCCAGGCGGCCTCGCGCAGGATCTCCACGGCCCGGGGGTCGCCCGCGTCCGCGGCGCGGGTGACGACCTTGCTCAGGCCGGCGATCTTCCCCCGGTCCCCGTGCCACCGGTTGACGACGACGTCGATGGCGTCGAGATCGGTGGCCAGGCCGAGCTCGTCGCGCATCTCGTCGGCGAGGACACCGGCGGGCTGGCGCCCGTCGCTCATCCGGCTGAACGCGGCGAGTCCCTTGACCGCCACCCAGTACCCCGAGCCTTCGTCGCCGAAGAGCTCGCTCCAGCCACCGGCCCGCCACCGGCGTCCCCGGTTCTCGCCGTAGGCGATCGACCCGGTCCCGGCCACGACGTTGATCCCGTCGGCACCGCCGAGGGAGGCCGCCCAGCCGCAGATCATGTCGTTGCCGCACGTATAGCCGACGGGGCCGAGGATCCGCTGTGGCAACTCGTCGAGCACGGGGACGTCGGCGCTGATTTCGCCGTAGCACGGAATGCCGAAGAAGGCGTAGGACAGTTGCCCGGGCGCCACGCCCGCGGCGGCGCAGACTTCGCCGATTCCCTGGCGCAGCAGCGGTTCGACGATGTCGATGCCTTGCCTGAGGTAGTAGAGGCCGGCGGTGTGCGCCTCGGCGAGCACGGCGCCGCGGGTGTCGATGAGGCAGAACGCGGTCTTGGTCCCGCCGCCGTCCACTCCGAGGAACACGGTCATCCCTCCGACCGGTGGGCGAAATCGTGGATGACGACGCCTTGCACGACGCGGTTCACTTCACCGCCGGGGAAGGGGTTGTCGGGTTCGAGTCCCCTGGCGACCGAACACGCGAGGGCGATCGCCTGCGCCGGGATGACGGCGAGCATGGCCCGCAGGGCGTCCGGGCCGCCGGGCGCGCCGGGTATCGGCCAGCCGCGTGCACCGCCCGGTGCCTGGTCCGCGGGGCCGACGGCGAGCACCCGGTCCGGGCCGAGGGCACCCACGAGCTCGCGCGTGATGTCCTCGTCGTAGCTGCGGGTGTAGCGGTCCGCCGAGTGGAAGACGACGGCGGTGGTCCGGTCGTCCAGGATGGACTTGGGACCGTGGCGGAACCCCAGCGGCGAATCGCCCACGGCGACGACCGCGCCGGCGGTCAGCTCGAGGCACTTGAGCGCGGCCTCCAGGGCCAGTCCCTTCAACGCACCGGAGCCGAGGTAGACCAGACGGCCCGGCTCGGCCGCGGCGACCGCCGCGGCCCGGCTCCCCGCGGTGTCCAGCACGGCCGACGCCGCGCGCGCCGCGCCCTCGACGTCGACCTCGACGCCCAGGCTCAGCAGGGCGGCCAGGACCATGCCCGTGAAGGACGAGGTCATGGCGAACCCGCGGTCGTCCAGTTCGGGGGGAAGCACCGGCACGACCGCGTTCTTGGCGTCCGCCCAGCGCCGGGCGAGCTCACCGGAGGCGTTGCAGGTGAGGACGAGGTGGTGCGTGGACGGCGCCAGCCGGTGCACGAGGTCCGCGGCCGCGACCGACTCGGGGCTGTTGCCGCTGCGGGCGAACGACACCAGCAGCAGCGGCCGGTCGCCGGCGACCACCGAGCGCGGGTCGGCGACGATGTCGGTCGTCGCGATCGCCTCGACCGGCCGGCCGAGGTGCCGGGCGAGGTCCGGCGCCACGACCTGGCCGGCGAACGCCGAGGTGCCCGCTCCGGTCAGGACGACCCTGGTCCGCGGGTCCACCAGTGCTTCGCCGAGCAGCCGGTCGATGTCGGAACGGGCGTGCGCCACGGCCCGGGCCACCCGGCGCCAGGCGTCCGGCTGCTGGCGGATTTCGACGGCGGTGCGGCTGTCGCCCCACTGGTTGTCGTCCACGGCCACGAACATTCCCCTTTTCGGTCTCCGGCGGGTTCCCGCGGCTCGAGTACTACGCGTCCCCGCGATCGCCGAGCAAGAGCCGGGGCGCAAACGAGCATCGCGGATGTTCGTTTCCCGGTGCGCACGCCAGTTGCACGTCCTTTATGGACAGTGCAGTGGTGGAAACTCTGCGCTCGTGCGGTGGCCGGATTTCCGCGAACCGGCAGTACCGTGTGGACCATGAGCAGTCCTGCCGAGCCCGCCGGGAAGAAGCGTCGCCTCGCCCGTCCCGAGCGCATGGCGCAGATCCTGCACGAGCTGAGCGTGTCGGGCTCGCTGCACGTCGGCGACCTGGCCCGCCGGTTCGGGGTGTCCGAGGCGACGCTGCGCCGGGACCTGACCGCGCTGGAGGAGCAGCGGCTGCTCACCCGGACCCACGGCGGTGCCCGGGCCCAGGGGGTGGACTACGAACTGCCGGTCCGCTACCGGGAAACCCGGTCACAGGAGGCGAAACGGGCGATCGCGCGCGAGGCGGTCCGCCGGTTGCCGCCGGAGCCGCACGTGATCGGGCTGACCGGTGGCTCGACCACGGCGGCGCTGGCGAAGGAACTGCCCCAGCGCGCGGACCTCACCGTCGTCACCAACGCGCTGAACACGGCCATGGACCTCGTGCTGCGCCCGCGGGTGAAACTGGTGGTGGTCGGCGGCGTCTCCCGGCCGCGTTCCTACGAGCTGGTCGGGCCGTGGGCGGAGCAGGTCCTGGCCTCGGTCAACATCGGCACGGCGTTCATCGGCGTCGACGGGATCGACGTGGCCGGCGGGCTCACCACGCACGACGAGAACGAGGCGCGGACCAACCGGGCGATGCTCGGGCGGGCACAGCGCGTGGTCGTCGTGGCCGACGGCAGCAAACTGGGCCGGCGCACCCTGGCGCGGATCGCCGACGTCGGCGAGATCCACGAGCTGATCACGGACGCCACCGCGGACTCCGCCGCGGTGGCCGCGATCCGCGCCGCCGGGGTGCGGGTGACGGTGGTCGACGGCCTCCCGGGGAAAACGAACACCGCGCGTGCGCGATTGTTTGACGGTCCCCAACCGGCCGTTTAGGTTGCCCGGGTCACAGTTCCCGCACGCCGCTTCGCTGCGGAACCGGTGTGCCTGATCAGGTGGAGCCCGATGTGAAGAAGCACTTTCACGGTGGTAAATCGTGGATGGCGGCCGCTGTCACGGTCCTGGCGGCGTCCGGGTTGGTGGCGACGGCGGGGACGTCGTCGGCGGCGGTGACGCTGCCGCCGCCCGCCGCGGGGTGGGACTACCAGATCGGCGGGGCGTACTCCCCGCCTGCCGGCGTCGAGATCGTGAGCCGGGATAACGCGGATTCGGCGGCGAGCGGCCAGTACAACATCTGTTACATCAACGCCTTCCAGATCAACCCGGGTCACGACGGCGAGTGGAGTGCCGATCTGCTGCTGCGGGACGCCGACGGCACCAAGGTCGTCGACCCGGACTGGCAGGAAACCCTGCTCGACATCCGCACCGCGGACAAGCGCAACCGGGTCGCCGCGAAGATCAACGGGGTCATCGACAGCTGTGCGGGCAAGGGGTTCCAGGCCGTCGAGCCGGACAACTACGACAGCTATTCGCGGTCGAAGAACCTGATCAGCACGACCCAGGCCCAGGACTACATCAAGCTGCTGGCGGCGCACGCCCACGCGAAGGGGCTGGCGATCGCCCAGAAGAACACGGCGGAGCTGGCCGGCAACCGCAGCGCGAACGGTCTGGACTTCGCGGTGGTGGAGGAATGCGGCCACTACACCGAATGCGACGCGTACACGGGCCCGTTCGGGAACCGGGTCGTCGACGTCGAATACACGAACTCCGGTCTGAGCAAGGCGTGTGCCTCGTGGCGGGGCAAGATCAGCATCGTCCAGCGTGACGAGTTCGTCGTCCCCGCCGGGGAAGACGGATACGTCCGTCGCACCTGCTGATGGCACGTGCCGCTTCGCCGCCGCGTTCCGCTCGCCGCGGTAGGGACGTCGTTCCTCAGCGCCGTCGGCTGTGGTCCTCGGCCAGTGCCGCGATGAGCTCGGGGTAACACCGCCAGTCCTCGTGCAGGCCGGTGAGCCGCAGGATCCGGTCGACGTGGTCGGAGCCGGTCACGACGCGCAGCTCCCGGCCGGTCGCTTGCGCGTGGCACTGCGCTCGGGCCAGTACCCCGATACCGGCGCAGCCGAGGAAGGCGACCTTCGACAGGTCGACGACGAGGGTGCGCACGGCGGTGGTCAGCCGGGCGGTGAGGAGCTCGGCCAGCCGTGGTGCGGTCAGCAGGTCGAGCTCGCCGTCGACCGTGATCACCGCCGTGGCCGGGGCGGGACGGCTGAGCGTCAGCCGCAGCAAGGCGTCGACCTGCGAGCGGGGGGCCGGGATCGAGGCGCTGTGGCGGACGGGTGCAGCGGTGCCGGCGGCCGTGGCTGCGGACACAGGTGCGGGGGACGAAGCGGACACGTGTACCTCCCGGGCGAGAGGGGGCGCCACGGATACGGCTGTGGTCCGGCCGACAGGAGGGTGCGGGAGCCGGCCGGTCCGCGCGGCGCAGGGTGTGGCGGGCTGTGGACTCAACCGCTGGTTGCTCCGTTCGTACCACAGTCAGGCCGCTCTGTCCACTCTGACCAGCGTCGACGCGGCGGCGAGCAGGTACCGGCCGCCGGGGTACCCCCCGGCTGGGTGTATCGCACTGTGACGAGCGGCCGGGCGAGGACGACGTGCGGCGGGGAGGCGGTCCACAATGGACCGCCTCCCCGCCGCGTCCGGCGAGACGGGGGTCACTTGATACGGGTACCCCCTAGGGGTACTGTGAACCTTGCGAACGGATCGTCCACCAAGGGGAACACCATGAGCCAGAGCACCTACACCGTCATCGGCATGACCTGCGGGCACTGTGTCGCCTCGGTCACCGAGGAGGTCGGCGCGCTCGACGGCGTCACCGACGTCGCGGTCGACCTGCCCACCGGGGCCGTCACCGTCACCAGTGCCGAGCCGGTCGACGAAGCGCGCGTGCGCGCGGCCGTCGAGGAAGCCGGTTACCAGCTCGCCGGCTGACCGCCGGCCCTCGACCGAGGGAAGTCGACCATGAACACCACAGCACGGCTGGCCTTGTTCGGCGGAGCGCTCGTTCTGCTCGCGGCCGGCGGATTCGCCGTCGGGAAGACGGCGGGTCCGGTCGCGGCCGCCGGCGAGAACGCAACCCACGACGGGAGCGTGCCCGGCCACGCGGAGATGGCCGCCGCGGACGCTCTGCCGGGCGGGCTCGCCGCGAGCAAGGACGGCTACACCTTCACCGTCGCCGACCCGGCGCCGGAACCCGGGCGGTTCGCGTTCACCATCACCGGACCGGACGGGAAGCCGGTGACCGCGTTCGACGTCGAGCACGAGAAGCGGCTGCACTTGATCGTGGTCCGCCGGGACACGGCGGGCTTCCAGCACGTCCACCCCGAGATGGCCCCGGACGGCAGGTGGAGTGTCCCGCTCAACCTGCCCGCCGCCGGTTCCTACCGCGCCTTCGCCGACTTCGCGCCCACCGGCGGCAATCCCATGACCCTCGGCGTCGACCTCTCGGTCGCCGGGAACTACCAGCCCGCGACCTACCCGCCCAGCCGCACGGCCCAGGTCGACGGCTACACCGTCGAGCTCGCCGGCGACCTGACGGCGGGGAAGACATCGCCGCTGACGCTGACCGTCAGCCGTACTGGCGTCCCGGTCACCGACCTGCAGCCCTACCTCGGGGCGTACGGTCACCTGGTCGCGCTGCGCCGCGGTGACCTCGCGTACCTGCACGTCCACCCCGACGGCGAACCCGGCGACGGGAAGACGGCCGCCGGGCCGCAGGTGAAGTTCGCCGCCGAGGTGCCCAGCGCGGGGACCTACCGGCTGTTCCTCGACTTCCGGCACGGCGGTGTCGTGCGGACGGCCGAGTTCACCGTCACGACCGCCGGAACACCAGCGGCCCCCGCGCCTGCCTCGGCTCCGGCCGACGGTCACGGCCACTGAGCGCGAAAGGAGACGATCATGACCAGCACCACGGCCGTAGCCGGCCCGGTGACCGAGATCGAACTCGCGATCGGGGGCATGACCTGCGCGTCCTGCGCCAACCGCATCGAGCGCAAGCTCAACAAGCTCGACGGCATCACCGCTTCGGTCAACTACGCGACGGAGAAGGCACGGGTGCACGCACCCGAAGGCGTCGACCCGGCCACGCTGGTGGCCACGGTCGAAGCCGCGGGGTACCGCGCGACGCTGCCCCGGCCGGAGAAGACCGCCGCCGAGTCCGAAGTGGACGAAGACGGCTCCACGCGGCCGTTGCGGCAGCGGCTGATCACCAGTGCGGTGCTCGCCGTACCGGTGGTCCTCCTGGCCATGGTCCCGGCGCTGCAGTTCACGTACTGGCAGTGGATCTCGCTGACCCTGGCCGCGCCGGTGGTCACCTGGGGCGCGTGGCCGTTCCACCGGGCGGCGTGGATGAACCTGCGCCATGGCGCGGCCACGATGGACACCCTGGTGTCGATGGGCGTGCTCGCCGCGTTCGCGTGGTCGCTGTGGGCGTTGCTGTTCGGCACCGCGGGGACGCCGGGGATGGTGCACCCGTTCGAGCTGACGATCGCGCCGTCGGACGGGGCGGGCAACATCTACCTCGAGGTCGCCGCCGGTGTCACGACGTTCATCCTCGCGGGGCGCTACTTCGAGGCGCGGTCCAAGCGGCGCGCGGGTGCCGCGCTGCGGGCGCTGCTGGAGCTGGGCGCGAAAGAGGTCGCCGTCCTGCGCGGCGGCGCCGAGGTCCGGATCCCGGCGGCGGAGCTGGCGGTGGGGGACCGGTTCGTGGTGCGGCCCGGTGAAAAGATCGCCACCGACGGCGTGGTCGAGGACGGCAAGTCCGCGGTCGACGCCTCGATGCTCACCGGGGAGTCGGTGCCGGTGGAGGTCGGCGAGGGCGATGCGGTGACCGGGGCGACGGTCAACGCCGGGGGCCGGCTGGTCGTGCGGGCCACCCGCGTCGGAGCGGACACGCAGCTGGCCCGGATGGCGAAGCTGGTCGAGGACGCCCAGAGCGGCAAGGCCCAGGTCCAGCGCCTGGCCGACCGGGTGTCCGGGGTGTTCGTGCCGATCGTGATCGGGCTGGCCGTGGCCACGCTCGGGTTCTGGCTCGGCAGCGGCGTCGGCACAGCGGCCGCCTTCACGGCTGCCGTCGCGGTGCTGATCATCGCCTGCCCCTGCGCGCTCGGCCTGGCCACGCCGACGGCGTTGCTCGTCGGGACCGGCCGGGGCGCCCAGCTGGGTGTGCTGATCAAGGGGCCGGAGGTGCTGGAGTCCACCCGCCGCGTCGACACCGTCGTGCTGGACAAGACCGGCACGGTCACCGCCGGACGGATGACCCTCACGGGTGTGCACGTCGCCGAGGGCGTCGACGAGGCGGAGTTGCTGCGGCTGGCGGGCGCGCTCGAGGACGCCTCCGAACACCCGATCGCGGCGGCCATCGCCCACGGTGCCCGGGAACGGGCCGGGGACCTGCCGGCGGTCGAGGACTTCACGAACGTGGAAGGCCTCGGGGTGCAGGGCGTCGTCGACGGGCACGCGGTCCTGGTCGGCCGCACGGCGTTGCTCGAGGAGTGGAGCCAGCCGTTGCCCGAGGACCTGGCCGCGGCGAAAGCGGCCGCCGAGGACCGCGGGCACACCGCGGTGGCGGTGGCCTGGGACGGCGCTGCCCGGGGTGTCCTGGTGGTCGCCGACACCGTCAAGCCGACGTCGGCCGAAGCGGTCGCCCAGCTGCGCGCGCTCGGGTTGACCCCGGTGCTGCTCACGGGGGACAACCAGGCCGTCGCCCGGACGGTGGCCGCGGAGGTCGGCATCGACGAGGTGATCGCCGAGGTGCTGCCCGCCGACAAGCTCGACGTCGTCAAGCGGCTGCAGGACGAGGGCAAGGTCGTCGCGATGGTCGGGGACGGCGTGAACGACGCGCCGGCGCTGGCCCAGGCTGATCTGGGGCTGGCGATGGGCACGGGCACGGACGTCGCGATCGAGGCGAGTGACATCACGCTGGTGCGCGGTGATCTGCGCGCGGTGGCCGACGCGATCCGGCTGTCCCGGCGGACGCTGCGGACGATCAAGGTCAACCTGTTCTGGGCGTTCGCCTACAACCTGGCGGCCCTGCCGCTGGCCGCGGCGGGGTTGCTGAACCCGATGATCGCGGGCGCGGCGATGGCGTTCAGCTCGGTGTTCGTCGTGGGCAACAGCCTGCGGCTGCGCGGATTCACCAGCTCCTCGAAGGCCTGACGGCCTTTCGGTGGTGCGGACAGCCACGCGCCCGCCGCTGGTCGCCCGGTACAAACTGCCCCGGCTGACCTGCGTCGTGCCCCGCATCGAACGGTCCCCGTCGGGCAAGCCGGACTACCGGTGGGCCACCGAAATCCTGGTTCCGCACCCGGCCATCCGGGTGAAGCCGGGACCTCGGCCCTGCCCCGGCGCGGGGGCCGGGGACAAGACTGCGGGAGCCGTTTCCCCACCGGAGGGAGCACCATGTCCGCGGCCGCCGACGAAGCCCTGCTGTCCCTGGCCGGGCTGGCCGATCCGTACCCCGTTTACGCGAAGCTCCGCGAAGAGACCCCGATCTTCCGCAGCGAAGTCTTCGGCGGCTGGGTGCTCAGCCGGTTCGCCGACTGCCGGCCGGTGCTCGCCGACGGTGAGACCTTCCTGGTGCTGGACGCGCAGTGGCGGGACCGGCACAGGCCGGGCTGGCGCGACAACCCGGCCATGGCGCTGCTGGCCGACCTCCTGCCGTGGAAGAACCCGCCGGAACACACGCGCGAGCGCCGGCTGCTCATGCGCGACTTCACCGTCCGGCGGGTCCAGGAGCTGGAGCCCGCGGTTCGCCGGGCTACCGACCGGGTGCTGGACCGCTTCGCCGACGCGACGGCGGACGGATCCGCGGCCGAGTTCGTCGGCACGGTGCTCTACCCGCTCGGGATGGCGGTGATCGGCGACCTGGTCGGCGTGCCCGAAGCCGATCACGACCGGCTCCGCCGCGTCACCGACCTGATCGGCAAACAGGTCGACCCGGCGATGCCGGTGGACCTGCGTGCCGAGGTCGACGCGGCCGCCGTCGAATTCCGTGCCTACTTCACGGACCTGATCGCGCGGCGGCGTGCGGAACCTCGTGACGACCTGACGTCCGCGCTGCTGGCCCGGCCCACCGCCGGCGCGGAGCTGATGTCCGCCGACGAGGTGCTCAACTCGCTCGTCGTGTTGTTCGGTGGCGGCTACGAAACCACCGCGGGTGCGCTGGGCAACGGCGTCCACGCGCTGCTGACCCATCCGGAGCAGTTCGCGCTGCTGGCGGGTGACCCCGGGCGGGCGGCCGGCGCGGCCGACGAGATCCTGCGGTGGGACGGGCCCGCCCAGATGAGCCAGCGCGCGGCCGTCCGGCCGGCGGTGCTCGACGGCGTGGAGATCCCGGCGGGGGACGTGCTCGTGGTGCTCATCGGAGCGGCCAACCGGGACCCCGCGCGCTTCGCGGACCCGGACCGGTTCGACATCACCCGGGACGCCGGCCGGGGCCTGTTCTTCGGGCACGGCCTGCACCTGTGTCTCGGCGCGGCCCTGGCGCGGCTGGAGATGACCGTGCTGCTCCAACAGCTGGGAAAACGCTTCCCGACGCTGCGGATCGAGGGTGCGGTCGAACGCCGCCGGAACCCGGCGCTGCGCGGGATGGCGGCCCTGCCGCTCACCCGGTGACGGATCCACCGGGAAACCGAGCGTTCCTGCTTGTCCTGTCCGCTGTCGTTCTCGCGCGAAAGGGTCCCGCCATGGAACAGCCCGAGAGGCACGAAGCCGCTCCTGCGACCGACGAGGGGGTGAACCGGCGGAGCCTGCTCGCCGGGGTCGGCGGCCTCCTCGCCGCCGGCGGTGTGGCGGCTCTGTCCGCCCCGCCCGCCGCGGCGGATCCCGCCGTCCGCCCCGAGCGCGACGATCGGGTCGAGGGGTTGCTCAGGAAGATGACCCTCGCCGAGAAACTCGGCCAGCTCCAGCTCGTCGGCACCGAAGCCGCCGCCCAAGCCGCGCTCGCGACCGGCCGGCTCGGCGGCGTCTTCTCGGTCGTGGGCGCGGCGAAGCTCAACGCCCTGCAACGCATCGCCGTCGAACGGACGCGGTTGCGCATCCCGCTGATCTTCGGCCTGGACGTGATCCACGGTTACACCACGAACTTCCCCATCCCGCTGGCCCAGGGGGCGAGTTTCGATCCCGGGGTGACGGCCGCCGACGCGACGGTCGCCGCGCGGGAGGCCCGGCGCAGCGGGATCCACTGGACGTACGCCCCGATGATGGACGTGACCCACGAGCCGCGCTGGGGGCGCATCGCCGAGGGGTACGGCGAGGATCCCTACTTGGCCGGCCGGCTGGCCGTCGCGAAGGTCCGGGGCTTCCAGGGTGACGACCTCGCTTCGCCGGACCGGCTGGCCGCCTGCGCCAAGCACTTCGTCGCCTACGGGGGAGCGGAAGGCGGCCGGGACTACAACACCGTCGACGTCTCGCTGCAGCGGCTGCACAACTTCTACCTGCCGCCGTTCAAGGCGAGCGTCGAGGCCGGCGTGGCGACCGTGATGGCGAGCTTCAACACGATCAGCGGCGTGCCCGCCCACGGCAACGGTTACGTCCTGCACGACGTCCTCAAGGGCGCCTACGGCTTCCGCGGGTTCGTGGTCAGCGACTACACCGGCGTCGAGGAGCTGATCCTGCACGGCCTCGCCGGCGACGGCGCGGATGCCGCGGCCGCCGCGTTGCCGTCGGGTGTCGACATGGAGATGGTCAGCACCAACTACGTGCGGTTCGGGCAGCGGCTGCTGGCCGAGCGCCGGATCACCCACGAGCAGATCGACGACGCCGTCCGCCGGATCCTGCTGGTCAAGGTCCGGCTGGGGCTGTTCGAACGCCCGTACGTCGACGAGTCCGGCGAGGTGAAAGCGCCTTCACCGGCCGCGCTCGCCGCGTCCCGCCAGGCCGCCGGCCGGTGCATGGTGCTGCTCAAGAACGACGGCCCGGTGCTGCCGCTGGCGAAGTCGGTCGGTTCGGTGGCGGTCGTCGGCCCGCTCGGCGCGGCCACCTACGACCTGAACGGCACCTGGGCGGGCCTGGGAACGGGGGCCTTCACGACGCCGCCGGTGACCGTGGTCGACGGGATCAAGGCCGCGGCACCCGGGGCCACGGTGACCTACACCGCGGGCTGCCCGGTCGAGGGGGCCGACACCAGCGGGTTCGCCGCCGCGCAGCAGGCGGCCCGCGCGGCCGACGTGACCGTCGTCGTGGTCGGCGAAACCGCCGCGATGAGCGGGGAAGCGGCCGCGCGCAGCACCATCGACCTCCCCGGTGTGCAGCAGCAGCTGGTGGCCGCGATCGAGGAGACCGGGAAGCCGTTCGTGGTGGTGCTGGTCAACGGCCGGCCGCTGACGATCCCGTACCTGCACGACAACGCGCCCGCCGTCCTCGAGGCGTGGGCGCCGGGGGTGCAGGGCGGCCACGCGATCGCCGACGTCCTGTTCGGCACGGTGAACCCGGGCGGCAAGCTGCCGGTCAGCTTCCCGCGCGCCGTCGGCCAGATCCCGATCTACTACAACCACGAGAACACCGGACGGCCCGCCGACCCGGCCAACAAGTACACGTCGAAGTACCTCGACCTGGAGTCCGGCCCGCTCTACGAGTTCGGCCACGGCCTGTCGTACACGACGTTCCGCGTCGACGGCCTGCGCCTGTCGGACACCCGGATGCCCGCCCGCGGCGGCCGGCTCGAAGTGAGCGCCCAGGTGACCAACACGGGGACCCGCGCGGGCGACGAGGTGGTCCAGCTGTACCTGCGCGATCCGGTGGCGAGCATCGTCCAGCCGGTGCGGCGGCTGCGCGGCTTCGAACGGGTGACCTTGGCCGCGGGCGCGTCGAAGACGGTCACGTTCACCCTCACCCCCGAAGACGTCGGCTTCTACGACAACGCGGCCCGGTTCCGCGTCGAGCCGGGCCAGATCGAGGTCTACGTCGGCACCAGTTCGGCGGCCACCCTGACCGCGAGCTTCACCGTCACCTGACCGCGACCACGAAGGCTTTCCATCTGTTGGGGCAGTACCGATCACCGGGGAGGGCATAACACGGCCACACCCGCCAAGCCCCGGGCTCGCCGAGGAAGATCCGGCCCTCGACCTGAACGGCTTCGCCGCGCCCCAGGACCCGGTTTTCGTTCCCGCCTTCGGAATCCGCGTGATTGCCGGCCGGGTCTCGGGCGCCGGCGAAGGTGTATTCCAGCTGGACGGGCTCTTCGCCGACGTTGGTCAGCGAGTACTTGACGGTCAGGGTGTCTCCCGCCCGCGGCGGGTCGTTGCGCACCGATACCGCGAGTCCCCTGAGCTCGAGGTGATCGCCGCTGGTGGCCGGGGCGGGATCGACCTCGATCCCGCTCCGGCCCGCCGGCGGCGGCCGGCGGTCTTGGCCGCCGACCGCCGCCACCGGTTCGTCCGGGGCCGGTCCGCGGCCCACGATGCCCAGCGTGAACGGCACCAGCAGGAGAATCCCGCAGACCGCGGACACCGCCCTCGCCCACCGTGGCACCCGGGGCAGCGCTATTTCCCGGATCGTGAAGCCGCCGCCCACGATCGCCGTGAGGAGGAAGAGGATCCCGCCACCGAGGGCCACCACGTCGACCGACATCACGGCTGCACCCGGACCTGGCCGGTGGTGCCGTCCACGGTGACGACCTGACCGTCGCGCAGCCGCGTGGTGGCGTCGCCGGTGGCCACGACGGCCGGCACGCCGTACTCCCGCGCGATGATCGCCGGGTGGGACAGGGTGCCGCCGGCGTCGGTGACCAGCGCGCCGACACTCGGGAACACCACCGACCAGACGGGCGAGGTCATCGGGCACACCAGTACCTCGCCGGCCCGCAACCGGCCGAGCTCGGTCTCGTCGCGCAGCATGCAGACCACCCCGGTGTAGCTGCCGGGTGACGCGGCGATCCCGCGCACGACCTGGCTGTCGGTGTCCTGCGCCGGCAACGGCGCGAGGATCCGGTCGAGCAACCAGAGAAAGGCCTCGTTGGCGAACCGGGCCTCCGCCGGCAAGGACGTCATGGGCGGTGGGGGTGGCGGCGGGGTGCCGTGACTGGCGGGACCGGGGTTCGCCAGGGCCCAGGTCCGCTCGCCGGCCCGCCGGGCGACCAGCGCGTGCAGGTCGTCGCCGAGCCGCAACGCCGCCAGCAGCTCGGGCGGGCGCAGGTGGAAGGCGGCGGCGGGGTCGGGGAGCCGGCCGCGGCGCGTCAGCCGCCTGCCGGCCTCCAGCACGGCCCGGCGTACCAGCGCACCCGGTGCGCTGACCGTGCAGAACTCGTTGTCTTCGCGGATCGGGTAGGCCGTGAGGGCGCGGGCCAAGGCCGTTTCGAACCGCGCCTGGGCGGCCGCGTCGTGGCCGGCGAGCAAGGCGTGCGCCTCGGCGGTGGCGGCGGCCCGCCGCCCGGCCAGCTCCCGGTCCCGCGCCCCGGGGTCGTAACCGGCGGCCAGCTGCTGGCGCAGCAGCGCGAGGACCAGGTCGGGCCGCTCGTCGATGGCCGGTTCGGAGAGGTCGTAGCTCAGCGTGCGGCAGCAGTACCGGCGCAGGTAGGCGGTGAACCGCGCGGCGAAGCCGGCGTCGGCGGCGAGGACGTCCGCCGCCGGCTCGTCGACGAGCCGGCGCAGCCGCGGACGGGCGGTGACGTAAGCGGCGAGTTCCGCCAGTGCGCGGGCGGGCTCGGTGGAGCGCACCGAGGTGCCGGCGACCAGCCGCAGCCACGCCCGGTCGTCCCAGCCGAGCAGTTCCTGGCAGGCGAGCGCGAACTCACGGAGCACCATCGCCAGCGCCAGGTGGAGCCGGAAGTGGATCAGCAAGCCGTCGGCGAACAGGCTCAGCGCCGACCGGACGTGCCGGTCGAGCGCGTCGTCGTCGAGCCCGCCGAGATCGATGTCCTGCAGCGTGGCGACGCGGGCCTCGAAGTCCGGCCGCCACTGCGCGGTCCAGCGGTGGACGTGCCGCATCGGGACGTCGGCGCGGATCGCCGCGACGCACTTCCGCACCCGCCGCCGCAGCACCGGAACCAGCCGGAACGCGAGCGGCACGGCCCAGCCCGGTATCCGTACCGGCTCCTTGCCGCCGAGCGGAACGATCCGCAGGTACTCCAGGCCCCCGATGTCGCGGAGGTCCACCCCGTCGACGAGCAGGCCCAGCTCGCCGACCGCGGTCCGGATCGCCGCCACCCGCGACTGGTAGACCGCGTGGCTCAGCCTCGTCCACGGCAACGGCGCGTGGCTGCTCTCCCGGACCCAGTAGCCCGCCGGTACTTCGACCGGCAGCGGCACCGGAGCGGCGGGCAGCGCGGTCACCGGCCGCGCCTGCAGGAGCACCACCTCGCCCTCCGCCAGCGCCCATTCGACGTCCTGGGGCGCGCCACGCAACCGCGCGACCACGCAGGCCAGTTCGGCGACGGCGAGCGCCGAGCCGGCGTCGAGCGCGGCGTCGGCCCCCGGCTCGCGGTGGGCCCGGCCGTCGCGGACCGTCCACCGCTCCGGCGTCACCTCGCCGGAGACCATCCGGTCGGCCAGGCCGGGCACGGCGTCGATGACCACGATGTCCCGCCGGCCGGTGACGGGGTCGGCGGTGAACGCCACCCCCGCGGCCGCCGCGGGCACCATGGGCTGCACCAGAACCGCCATCGCCGGCCCTTCGCCCACACCCCCGGAGTAGGCGACGACCCGGTCATCGGAAGCGGACGTCCAGCACCGCAGCACGGCCGCGCGCAGTGCGTCCCGGCCACGCACGCCGAGCACCGTGCAGTACTGCCCCGCGTAGGAAGAGCCGGGCAGATCTTCGTCCACCGAAGAGGAGCGGACGGCGAGCGCGACGTCACCCCACGGCCGGACCGCCTCGACGAGCGCGGTGAGCACCTCGTCGGGCAGCGCGAGCCGCGCGGCCGGCGGCTCCCGGGCCGCGGCCAGGGCCTGCGCGAACACACCGACCGGGAGCACCACGCCCTCGGGTACCGGCAACCCGTGCGCCACCAGTGCCGCGAGCGTGGCGGCTTTGGTGCCGGCGAGGCGGCGGTCGGTGGCCTGCGGCAGCGGCAGGAGTACGGCCTGGGACGTCGTCATCGGTGGCTCCATCCGGATCGGGTGACTCCACTGTCGCCCGCTACGCACGGAGGGCGGCATCGGCCGGACTACGTATTTCCGGGCAGCCGCTCGAGTACGTAGCGGGTGAGCGCCGTGCGCGAGCCGAGACCGAGCCGGCCGTAGATGTTCTGCAGGTGGGTGGTGACCGTCCGCTTGCTGATGAACAGCCGGTCGGCGACCTCGACGTTGGACAGGCCCTGCGCGACGAGCCGGGCGACCTGCTCCTCGCGCTCGCTCAGTTCGCTCGGCCGGCCCCGGGTGGGCCGGGGCGCCGGGCGTTGACCGAGCCGCCGCAGCAACTGCCTCGCCCGGTCCGCCTGCGGCCGCGCGCGGAGTTCGTCGAGCACCTCGACACACCGGGTGAGGTCGGCCGTGAGCTCGTGGCCGTGGTCCGGCCGGCCGGTCAGCAGCTCCGCGCGGTCCAGCCGGGCCACCACCTCGTCGTAGACCATCCCCGCGGTGGCGAGGCGCTCGACGGCCGCGTCGAGCAGCGCCGGGTCGCGGGTGATCCGGCCGCGCAGCCACCGGGAAAGCGCGGCCGGGTACCGCACCTCGTCGCCCAGCGCTTCGAGCCGGTCCGCCGCCCGCCGCGCGGTCACGACGTCGTTGGCGCCCAGTGCCGCGCGCCCGAGGGTGGCCAGCGCGACCGGCAGCAGCACGGGCCGGTGCGCGACCAGTTCCGCGGCCGCGCCTACCGCGGCCGGTGCGCCGTCCCGGCCGAGGACGATCTCCACGGTCACCTGGTCGAGGACGCTGAAGACCCGGCGGTCGACGTCCGGCCAGTGCCCGTAGTGGGTCCGCGCCTGGGTGACCCGGCTCGCGGCGTCGGCGAACCGGCCGCGCCGGGCGAGCAGCATCCCCTGCAGCGCGAACCCGAAGGCCGCGCCGCGGACCATGCCGACCCGCCGGGCCAGTTCCAGGACGTCGAAGGACCGGGCCATCGCGTCGTCCCAGCGGCCGCCGTACAGGTCCGCGAAGCCGAGCAGGAGCAGGGGGACGACCTCCAGCGTCGGCACCCCGGCCGCCCGCGCCCCGGCCAGCGCCTTGGTCGCGTGGGCCCGGGCCAGCGCGAGGTCGCCGCCGTTGAGCACGAGCATGAAGACCGTCCGGGTGGCCAGCTCCGCCATCAGCGGATCCCCGAGCTCGTCGGTTTCGCGCACCACGGCGTCGACCCCGGCCAGGCCGGTGCGGAAATCACCGCCGGTGAAGGCGGACGCGACCCGGTGGACGTCCGCGCTGACCCGGTCGCGCCGGGACCCCGTCGCTTCGGCGAGCCGAGCCAGCTCGATGATCAGCCGCCGTTCGGCGACGGTGTCGCCGCGGCGTCCGGCGGCACGCACGCGCGCTTCGGTGACGGTCAGGTGCTCCGGGCCGGGAGGCACGTCGGCGAGTGCTTCGGCGGCTTGCGCGAGGTGCGCCTCGGCGGCGTCGACGTGGCCGCGTTCCCACTCCGCCATGGCGGCGTCGGCCAGGCACCGCGCCCGGGTCCGGACGTCGTCGCCGGCCAGCTCCGCCGCGGCCAGCCACGCGGTCCGGGCGTCCTCCGGCCGGCCGGCGAGCTGGCTGGCCTCGGCCAGCAGCCGGGTCAGTTCACCGAACACCTCCGCGCGGCCGAGCCGGGCGGCCACCTCGAGGGCGGCGCGCGCATTCGCCGCCGCCTCGTCGCCCCGTCTCGCCGCGATCGCTTCGCGGGCCGCCCGATCCAGGACGTCGAAAGACTGCTCCGCCGCCATGGCCTCGCCCGCGGCACGCACGTGGAACGCCAGGCCGCGCAGGTCGTCCGGAGCGATCCGCAGCACGGCACGAGCCGCCGCCGCGTGCCGCTCGCCGCGGGCGGCCGCGGGGAGCAGGTCGTAGGCCACCTCGCCGAGCAACGGGTGCGTGACCCGGTACGCCACCGCACCGTGGCCCGCTTGCTCGTCGATCAGGTTCAAGGTGCGCAACCGCGCGATCCCGTCGAGCAGCAGGGCGTCGTCGGCGACGACCTCGCGCAGCAACGCGTGGGTGACCCGCCCACCGAACACGACCAGCGTGTCCAGCACGCGGCGGCCGGCGGGGGCCAGCGATTCGATGCGGTCGCGCAGCAGTTCGCCGACCACGCGCGGCACCGGGGTGAGGTCGCCGGCACCGAGCGCCCACCGGTCGCCGGACCGCACCAGTGCTCCACTGTCCACCAGCGCACCGACCAGTTCCTTGACGAACAGCGGCACCCCGCCGGTCCGGCCGGTCAGCGCCCGCAGCAGCGCGGCCGGGGGCTCACCACCCAGCAACGCCCGTGCCAGCGAGCCGACGTCGTCCTGCCCCAGCGGCTCAACGGTGATCTCGGTCAGCACGTCACTGCGCCGCAAGGCGGCGAACAGTTCCCGGACCTCCCGTCGCGGCTCACCGGAACGGGAGGTGAGCAGGAAGAGGATCGGGCGATCGGCCAGCCCCCGGACCAGGTAGTGCAAGACGGCGAGTGATTCCGAGTCGACCCAGTGCAGATCATCGATCAGCACGACCAGCGGTCCGCGGCGGCTCGCGCGGCGCACCAGGCCGCACACCGCTTCGAACAGCCGGGTGCGCTCCAAACCCGGGTCGCCGAGCGGGGCGGGCCGGGCGACCGGAAGACCGTCGAACAGCCGGGCGAGGTCACCCAGTCCGTCGACCAGCTCGGCGACGTCGGCCGCGGGCCCGTGCACCAGCGGTCGCAAGGTCTCGACCACCACCGCGTACGAAAGATCGCGCTGCAGCGGCCCCCCGCTGCCGCACAATCCGGTGAAGCCGTCCTCACGCGCCCACCGCAGGCCGGCCAGGGCGAGCCGCGACTTCCCGATCCCGGCCTCACCTTCGATGACCACGACCGCGGCCCCGCCGGCCCGGACCCGGCCGGCGCACTCGACGAGCCGCCGCACCTCACGATCACGGCCGACCAGCGGAACGTCCGCGTTCCCGGTGACGGCCACGGCCACTCGCCTCCTCACACCCTGGAAGCTTCTCGTACCGTCGTGTGCCGCGCCAGTACGTGGCCGTCGATACCGCCTGGCCGGCGCGATCCCGGAACAAGCTCGGCTGGTCGCCTACTCCCGAACCGAGGCCGGCTCGGGCGCGGGCTCCGATCCGTCGAGAGGCCGGTCGCCGCGCCGCAGAACGAGTGCGGTCAGCACCCCCATGACCGCCGACGCGAGGCCGAGAACCGCCAGGGCGCCTCGAATTCCTCCGGTCCCGGAGCCGATGGCCGCGAGCGCGAGCGGTGCCGCGAACTCGCCGATGAACAGAGCGCCGGTCCACCGGCCGGTTCCCCGGCCCCGCTGCTCGAAGGACAGCCGGCTGACCGCCCACGTCACGAGGGTCGGCAGCAGCATTCCGGTGCCGAATCCGGTGAACACCGCGCCCACGGTGATGATCGCCGGTGAGGTGGTGGCGAAGACCAGCAGCAGGCCCGCCGCGGCCAGGCCGAACTCGGCCGGCAGCAGAGCTCGGGGTGTCTTCGCCGACCAGCGACCGAACGCGATCGCGCCGGCCGCGGTGCCGAGGGACATGACGGCGGAGATCAGGGCGATGGTTCCGGTCGAGGTGATGCCCACGTCCGTGAGCACAAAGGACAGTTCGACGATGAGGGCGTAGAAGACGATGCCGCCGAACAGGGTGACCAGGCAGGGCGCGGCCAGTTGCCGCCAGGGGAGTGCCGGCAGGTGCTCGGCCGGCTCGTTCCGTGGCGTGGGCGGCCAGAGCTTGAGGGCCATCGGAATCGCGAGCGGGCCGCCACGGCGTAGAGCCAGAACGGCGTTCGCCAGCCGGACGCTCCCAGTGCGCCGCCGAGGGCGAGGAACGCGGTGGCCGACAGCGTGGCGACGAGTGTCTGCAGGCCGAGGTCGCACAGCCCGACCAGGACCCGGCTGGCGAGGATGGTGGTCAAGGAGGTCAGGTAGAGCGGTGCAGTCCCGAAAGGCATAGGCCGGCATCGCGAAGATCAGCAACCGTTTCCGGTCGATTCTGTCCACGACGATCCCGGCGAAGGGTGCGGTGAGCCCGATCAGCAACTGGAGCATTCCGGGAGCCCGGTCCGTGGTCGCACCGGCGTCCGGTGGCACGTTGCGGGCCGGGCTTTCGGACATGTCGGCACCCGGATTCGTCGTTGGTCCAGGGGGAACTGCTGATGAAGTGTGGGTGCACCGGCGCCGGAGCGGAAATCACCTTTCGTGAAGCGGGTCATCGATGGCGTGGATGGCCCGGGGTGCCGTGCCTTGGTCAGGCGGAGATTTGCGACGCCGCCACCGCGACGAGATCGCGCAGGTAGCGGTGTTCGGGATCGTCGTCGTGCATCGGGTGCCACCACATCGCCTCGAGCAACGGGCTCACTTCGAACGGGCACGCCAGCGCCCGGACGCCGAGGGCGGCCGGAATCCGGTCCGCCAACCGCCGTTGCAACAGGGCGACGCGGCCGGAGCCGGCGACCAATCCGGGAATCGCGAGGAAGGACTCGGTGACGATTTGCACGTGCGGCTCGATGCCCAGCATGCGCATTTGCCGAGCGGCCGGCGTCGACGCGGTCGGACCGTGGTAGGTGACCACCCACGGCATCGTTTCGAGCTGCCCGGTCGTGAGCGTGTCCCCGACATCGGGGTTGCCGGCGGCGACGAGGCAGACCTACTCGTCGGTGTAGAGGTCCTGGTGCCGGAGTCCGTGCACGAAGCCGTGCGGCAGCAGCAACAGGTCGATACCCGCCAGGACCTGTTCGGCGGCGTCGACCAGCTGCGGCGTGTTGGCCAGCAACCGCAGCTGCGCGCCGGGTGCCTCGGTGTCGAGCAGCGCGGCGAGGGCCGGGCCGAGCACGGCGGCGCCGTAGTCGCTGACCACGAACGAAAACTCGCGGGTGGTGGCGGCCGGATCGAAGTCGGCCGCCGCGGTGAAGACGCGGTCCACCCCGGCCAGGGCGACCCGCACGCGTTCTTTCAGCTGCACCGCCAGCGGCGTGAGACGGGACGTGTTGCCGACCCGGGTGAGGAGCTCGTCGTGGAAGTGCCGGCGCAGCCGGCCGAGCTGCGCGGAGACCGCCGGCTGGCTCAGCCCCACCTGCTCGGCCGCCCGGGTGACGCTGCGCTGCTGCAGCAGCGCGTCCAGCGTGACCAGCAGGTTCAGGTCCAGCGTGCCGAGATTCATCGCCGCAGGATATCCACGACGCTGATGTGGCGCATCAGCTGATTCGTCTTCCCGGATGTCGCCCGACGCCGCACAGCAAGGGTTCCCGCACGGGATCGGCGGCGCCGACGACGTCGTGTTCATGCCGCTGCAGGCCTCGACGCAGTGGGACGGGCTCGGGCACATCTTCGACCACGGCATGGCCTACAACGGCCGTCGCGCCGGCGACGTCGTGACCAGCGAAGGCGATCAGGTCACCGGCATCGAGACGACGGCCGGGCGTATCGCGGGCCGCGGTGTCCTGCTCGACGTGGGACGGGTGTGCGGAACCGGCGGCGAGCTGCCGGACGGGTTCGCGATCACCGTCGAGCACCTCGAAGCCACGATCGCCGCCCACGGCGACACGGCCCGGGTCGGCCGCGGTGACCTGGTCCTGGTGCGGACCGGCCGGCTCACCCGGGCGCGGCGCGAAGGCTGGGGTGATTACGCGGGCGGCGATTCACCCGGCCTGTCCTTCACCACCGCGGACTGGCTGCACGACACCGACGTCGCCGGGATCGCCACCGACACCTGGGGCGTGGAGGTGCGGCCGAACGAGTTCGACCTCGCCTTCCAGCCGCTGCACCAGGTCGCCATTCCGCACATCGGCCTCTTCCTGGGGGAGATGTGGGACCTCGACGCCCTCGCCGAAGACTGCGCGGCGGACGGCGTCCACGAGTTCTGGCTGACCGCCGCGCCCCTGCCCGTGACCGGCGCGGTCGGCGCCCCGGTCGCGCCGATCGCCGTCAAGTAGCCGGGGAGCCTGCCATGACCGCCGTGAACACCGTCCTCGTGGTCGGCGCCGGCCTCGCCGGCACCGGCACCGCGATCCTGCTCGCCTCCCGCGGCGTCGCGGTCGACCTCGTCGAAGTCAACGCCGGGATCAGTGCCGTCGGATCGGGCATCACGTTGCAGGGCAACGCCTTGCGGGTGCTGCGCGACCTCGGCGTCTGGGAAGCCGTCCGGGCCGAAAGCTCCTGCTTCGACAGCGTGGGCCTGCGCGCACCGGACGGCACGCTGCTGGCCGAGATCCCCGACGCCCGCACGGGCGGCCCGGACCTGCCCGCGGCCTTGGGCATGCCCCGGCCCGCGCTGGCGCGCACCCTCATCGAGCGAGCCCGCGACGCCGGCGTGAAACTCCACTTCGGACGGTCGGTGACCGAGCTGGGCGAAGACGGGGCCGTGACGTTTTCCGACGGCTCGACCGGCCGGTACGACCTCGTCGTCGGGGCCGACGGCATCCGCTCGACGGTCCGGCGCCTGATCGGCGTCGAGGCCGGCATCCGGGCCACCGGCATGGGGATCTGGCGCGTGTTCGGCCCGCGGCCGGCGTCGGTGACGCGGACCGAGCTCTGCTACGGCGGCCCGTGCTACATCGCCGGGTACTGCCCGACCGGAGAGGATTCGCTCTACGCCTACCTCGTCGAGGACGCGCAAAACCGCGGCGTGCTCAGCGCCGGGGAACGCCTCGAGACGATGCGGGAGCTCGCGTCGGCCTACCACGGGCCGTGGGACGAGATCCGCGCCGCGCTCGACGACCCGGAACGCCTCCACTACACCTGGTTCGAGACCCACGTCCTGCCGCCACCGTGGCACCGCGGCCGGGTCGTGCTGATCGGCGACGCCGCGCACTCCTGCCCACCCACCCTCGCCCAGGGCGGCGCCCAGGCTCTGGAGGACGCGACGGTCCTGGCCGAACTGCTCACCGAGCGTCCCGTTCCGGACGAGCAGCTGTGGACGGCGTTCACCGATCGCCGCTACGCCCGCGCCAAAGCGGTCGTCGACGCGTCCAACCAGCTGGGGCAGTGGCTGCTCGACCGCGAGCGGGGCGACGTCCCCGGGCTCATGCACCGGATCGCCGAACTCGTCTCCCCACCCGCCTGACCACCCGGAGGATTCCGTGACCGACCGCCTGATCACCCATCTTCGGCACGTCGACCTCGCCGTGCCCGACTTCGCCCGGCAGCAGGACTTCTTCACCGACGCGTGGGGCCTGAGCACCGAACACACCGACACCGGCATCGCGTTCCTCGCCGCGGAGGGCTCGCCCGAGCAATACGTCGTCCGGCTGCGCCAGGCCGAGGACAAGCGGATCGACCTGATCGCCCTCGGCGCCGCCACCCCGGCCGACGTCGACACCCTCGCCGCACGCTTGGCCACCTCGGGCGTGACCCTCGTGCACGAACCGAAGGCACTGGACACCCCCGGCGGCGGTTACGGGTTCCGGTTCTTCGACAACGAGGGCCGCACGATCGAGGTCAGCGCCGACGTCGCGATCCGGGCGCACCGCAGGATCGAAGCCGGCGAGTCCGTCCCGGTGCGACTGTCGCATGTGGTCGTCAACTCCGCCGATCACGAAGGCACGCGCGCGTTCTACGAGCGCCATCTCGGGTTCCGCCTTTCGGACACGCTCATGCACCCGCGCATGGGTGAGATGATGTGGTTCCTGCGGATCAACGCCTGGCACCACAGCCTCGCGATCGCCCGCGGCCCGCACCCGTCCCTGCACCACGCGTCCTTCGAACTGCGTGGGCTCGACGAGTACATGCGGGGCACCGGCCGGCTGCTGCGCGCCGGCGTGGAGAAGATCTGGGGACCCGGCCGGCACCTGGCCGGCAACAACACCTTCTCCTACTTCCTCGACCCGCACGGCAACACCCTCGAGTACACCACCGAACTGGACGAAGTCGACGAGGACACCTGGCACCCGCACCTCTACGACTTCAGCCAACCGGAGGTTTCCGACCAGTGGGGGACCGCGAACGCGATGAACGAGTTCGTCGCGCGGAAGTCGTTCAACGACCCGGACCAGGGTCTCTTCGTCGCGCCTCCGGTGTGAGGTAGTCATGCGATTCGCCACCTACGAGAACAACGGAGCCGTCCACGCCGGTGTGGTCGGTGACGACGGCCTGCACCCGTTGCCGGCGGACACCACCGTGCTCGACGTCGTGCGCGCCGGGCTGCCCGCCGCGCTCGACGTGGGCGCCGCAGCGCTGCGCGGCGCGGCGGTGCCGTTGGCCGACGTGCGGTTGCTGCCGCCGCTGGCTCCGCCCACCGTCCGCGACTTCGTGGCCTTCGAGGAGCACGTCGAAGGCGTCGTGGCGAGCGTGTCCGGCGGGGATGGGGTGCCTGCCGAGTGGTACGAGGCTCCGACGTTCTCCTTCACCAACCCCTACGCGCTGCTCGGCGCCCACGACGACGTCCCGGTGCCGCCGGGCTGCGCACTGTTCGACTTCGAGCTCGAGGTCGCCGCGGTCATCGGCGGTGACGGCGCTTCCTTGACCCCGGAACAGGCGCGGCAGGCGATCTTCGGCTACACGATCCTCAACGACTGGTCCGCCCGCGACCTGCAGCGCCGCGAGATGAAGGTCCAGCTCGGCCCGGCCAAGGGCAAGGACTCCGCCACGACGCTCGGGCCGTGGCTCGTCACGGCCGACGAACTGGCGGCGTACCACGACGAGGACGGCTTCCTCGCGCTGGAAATGCGCGTCGCGGTCAACGGTGTGGAGGTCGGTCACGACCTGCTGTCGAACATGGGCTGGCCGTTCGCCGAGCTCGTCTCCTACGCGTCGCGGGGGACCTGGGTGCGGGCCGGTGACGTGCTCGGGTCGGGGACCTGCGGCAACGGTGGCTGCCTGGCCGAGCTGTGGGGCCGCGGCCGGGACATTCCGTCCCTGGCGCCCGGCGACGTCGTCGAGATGACGGTCGAGGGGCTGGGCACGATCCGCAACACCGTCGTCGCCGGCACCACGCTGCCGCCGGTGGCCGTCGCCCGCCCGCGCTCGAGACGGCGAACGCGCTGACCGATTTCGCGGCCCACTACGCAACGAGAGGACGAACGTGTTCGAGTACTTCCCCGAGAACTATCCGTGGAGCCTGGGGGTCGTCGCGACCCTCAACAGCGGTGGGCTCATCGACGAGGTGGACCGGGCCTGCCGTCCCATCCGCGAGGCGGCCACCCGCGGCGAGGACGCGGGCACCCCGGACTTCCTGCGCGCCTGGACCGCGTTGACCGACCAGCTGGTCGGTCAGGCGGAGGAAGCCGAGAAGGAAGGCCACCAGCGCACCGCCGGCCGGTTGTACGCGCGCGCCACCAACTACCTCGCCCAGGCCGAACGCCTGCAGAGCGCCTCGGCCGAGGGCCGGCTCGGCACCTACCGCCGCGTGCTCGAGCTGCAGCAGAAGGCGTTCGACCTCAAGGATCCGGGCATCACCCGGGTCGAGGTCCCGTACGAAGGCACCACGCTGCCCGCCTACTTCAGCGCCGCCGGCGAGAACGCGCCGGTGATGATCATGTGGAACGGCCTGGATTCGACGAAAGAGCACATGTACGCCTCCGGGCACTGGGCCGAACTCGCCGCGCGCGGCATCTCGTGCCTGATGGTCGACTGCCCGGGCTCCGGCGAGGCGCTGCGCGTGCAGGGCCTCACGGCCCGGGTCGACACCGAGGCGTGGGCGAGCGCGTGCGTCGACTACCTCGAGTCCCGCGACGACGTCGACCCGGCCCGGATCGGGCTGGTGGGCTGGTCGCTCGGCGGTTACTACGCCCCGCGGGCCGCGGCGTTCGAGAAGCGCCTCGCCCTGGTCGTCGCGTGGGGCGCCAACCACGACTGGGGTGCCGTGCAGCGGCGCCGCCTGGAACGCGAGGGCGAGCGCCCGGTCCCGCACTACTGGGAACACGTCCGGTGGGTCTGGGGTCACGAGAACCTCGATCAGTTCATCTCCTTCGCCGACCGGATCAACCTCGACGGCGTCGTCGAGCAGATCACCGTGCCGTTCCTGATCTGCCACGGCGAACGCGACCGGCAGATCCCCTTGGAGTACGCGCACCGGTCCTACGAGCAGGCCGTGCACAGCCCGCAGCGGACGCTGCGCGTGTTCACCGTCGAGGAAGGTGCGAGCGAGCACATCGGGCTGGACCACCTCGGCCACGTCAGCACCTACATCGCCGACTGGGTGAGCGACGTGTTCGCGGCGCCGCGCTGAACGATGACGGCCCACCGGAGCGCCGCCTCGACACGGCGATAATCGTTCTGCCCTACGGCGAAACCCCCCGTACGCTCGCGCCGGTGCAGACCTACCGCGTCCTCGTCCGAGGTAAATTCGACCGGCCACGCGGATCCGTGGCGCTGAGCGCTGTAGCAGTTCACCGCGCCCGCGCGGTCAACGCCTCCAAGGCCGCTGCTGGACGAGGAGGACGCCCCACCGTACCGCCCACCGGCCTGCGCCGAGGCTCGACCGGCGCGGCTCCTGCGTTGTGAGAACAGCCACCGTGTCGGAAGGCGGCCGCCGTGGGTACGCCCTGACGAGACGCCCGAAAGGAGGAAGGCGAGTGTCCGACGGGTGGGGTCGGCTGGTGTCCACTGTGGTTTTCGCGGCGGCGGCGTTCGGGCTTTTCCTCATCGCCGAGCACCTCTTCCGCCGGGTCGTGCGGCGGCTGGGGCGGCGTTCCGCGGTCTTGGCCGAGTTGACGGTGCACGCCCACCGGCCGTTTCTGTGGTTCGCCGCCGTGGTCGCGTTGCGCAGCGCCTGCACCTTCGGTCTCCCGGACGGGCCGTGGCGGGGGCCGGTGAGCCACGGGCTGGGGCTGGCGTTGATCGGGGCCGGGGGGTGGCTCGTCGCCGGGGTACTGACGTCGATCGAGCGGGCCGCGTTGTCGAGGCTGCGGGTCGACGTACCGGACAACCGGCACGCCCGCCGGCTGCAGACGCAGGTCACTCTGGTCCGCCGGATCACCGTGGCGGGGGTCGCGCTGATCGCGTTCGGCGCGATGTTGATGACCTTCCCGATGGCGCGGGCCGCGGGCACCAGCCTGCTCGCCTCGGCCGGGGTCGTGGGCGCGGTGGCGGCGCTCGCCGCGCAATCCCTGCTCGGCAACGTGTTCGCCGGGATGCAGATCGCGTTCAGCGATGCGATCCGCCTCGACGACGTGGTGATCGTGGAGAACGAGTGGGGCCGCATCGAGGACATCACGTTGACCTACCTGGTGATCCACCTGTGGGACGACCGCCGGCTGGTGATGCCGACCTCCTACTTCATGTCCCAGCCGTTCGAGAACTGGACCCGCCGGGAAGCGGCCCTTCTGGGCACGGTCGAGCTGGACCTGGACTGGTCGGTGCCGGTGGAGGAGATGCGTGAGGAACTGCGCCGGATCCTGGGTGAGACCGACCTCTGGGACGGCCGGGTCAGCGTGCTGCAGGTGACCGACGCGGTGAACACCCTGGTCCGGGTGCGTGCGCTGGTGAGCGCGGCCGACGCGCCGACGTTGTTCGACCTGCGCTGCCTGGTCCGCGAACAGCTCGTGCGGTGGGTCCGCCGGGCCCATCCGTACGCATTGCCCCGCGTGCGCACGGAGCAACTGCACGCACCGCCGATCCCGAAGTCCGCGGATCACGCGCCCGGCCAGGACGCTCGCCTCTTCGGCGACAGCGTCGACGGCAGGACCCGGGAGCGCACCTTCAACGGCCGGTGACGGGTACGAGGACCACCGCGGCAACCGTCCCGGACTTCCTTCCCCACATCGATTCTTTCGTGCAGGAGGTATCCAAAACGACCGCGAGCGTGGTCTGCCGGTCGGATCACCACCGGCGCGGCCTCTTCGCCGGCCGTGCGACGATCTGGGGGGAACCCGGATCGGACGAAGGAGCACCGGACCTTGCCCCACGTGCACGCTCTGTGGTCTCCGGGCCGGGGTCTGCTGCTCTGGGCGGAGCACGACCGAGGCCCGGCCGGCACGTCGAGTCGTTCGGCGCGGATCGCGCTCCCGCATCCGTTCGCGGTCTCCAGCGCGCAGCTGACCGCTTTGCATCCCGGAAAGCCCACGTCGGCGACGTTGCTGCTGCCGTCGCGGGCGAACCGGCCGCTCGCCTCCTCCGAGTTCGCGGTGGGCGGTAAGCGGCGTGGTCCGGCGCCGTCGTTGCGGCCGTGGTCGGTGCCGGCGTTGGTCGTGGACGCGGCCGAGCTGGACGACCTCGACGACTCGGCCTCGTACGGCGATTCGGTCACGTACCTGCGGGCGGTGGCCCGCCTGGCCGCGGATCTGGTGCGGCGTGGGCGGGTGCTGCCGACGCTGGTCCGCCAGGGCGATGCGGCGGAGGCGCGGTGGCGCCCGGTGCTCCAGGGCGTGGATTTCGTCGCGTTCGACGCACTGGTCGCGGCCATGCCGCCGGTCGGGCGGGCCGAGCAGATCGCGCCGTTCACCGGGGCTTCGCCGCGCGCGCTCGTCACCGATGCCCTCCACGCCCTGGTCGACGCGGCGGTCCGGGACCGGCTGGCGCGGGCGGATCCGCCCGTCGACCTGCGCGGGGGTCCGGGCGTGGCCGGGGTGTGGTTGTCCGCTTTGCAGGGCGGCGTTTCCCGCGTCGAGCTGCCTCTGGATGAGCTCGGTGTCCTGGCCGACGCCGTCGCGAAGTGGGACGAGGTCGCCGATACCGACGTCGTCGACGGCCGGGCGTGTTTCCGGCTGGCCGAAGCCGGCACCCTGCGCCGGCCGGCCGAGGACGATCCCGACGACCAGACCGGCGACGGCACCAAGTGGCAGCTGCAGTTCCTCCTGCGGGCGACGGCCGATGCGAGCTTGCTGCTGTCGGCGGGGCAGATCTGGTCGGGCCAGGCGAACGGGCTGGTCAGGGACCCGAAGGGATTGTTCGTCGCCGAACTGGGCCGGGCCGCGCTGGTGGAACCGATGCTGGCGCCGGCGTTGCGCAGGACCCAGCCGTCCGAGTACGACCTGACCGTCGAGGAAGCCGAACAGTTCCTCACCTCGGGCGCGACCCGGCTGACCGAGGCCGGGTTCGAAGTGCAGCTTCCGGCCACCTGGGACGGCCGGCGCCGGCTCGGCCTGCGCCTGTCCGTCCGCAGCACGCCGTCGGAGCAGGTCGTCACCCGCAGCCGGGTGGGCCGCGACGAGCTGGGCGGGTTCCGCTGGTCGATCGCGGTGGGCGACGACGAAATCGGCCCAGAAGCACTGGCGAAGCTCGTCGCGGCGAAGACGCCGCTGGTGCGGCTGCGGGGCCGGTGGATCAGCGTCGACCCCGACCGGCTCCGCGCCGGTCTCGAGTTCCTGCGCCGCGACCCGCACCGGCACACCCACGGCCCCACCGCGGCCGAACTGCTGGAGCTTGTCCACCTCACGCGGGAGGCGCCGCTCCCGGTCACCGGCGTCAGCGCCGGCGGCTGGGTCGGCGACGTCCTGGCCGGGCGGGTCCACCAGGCGCTGCAGCCGGTCGAGCTGCCGCCGTCGTTCCGGGCCACGCTGCGCCCCTACCAGCAGCGGGGTGTCGCCTGGCTGGCGTTCATGTCGGCGCTGGGGCTCGGTGCGTGCCTGGCCGACGACATGGGCCTCGGCAAAACCGTCCAGACACTGGCGCTCGAGGCCGTCGAGCGGGCCGAGCACGATCGCCCGCCGACGTTGGTGCTGTGCCCGATGTCGCTGGTCGGCATGTGGCAGCGGGAGGCGGCGAACTTCGCCCCCGGCCTCCGCGTCCACGCCCACCACGGCAGCGCCCGCACCCACGGAGACACGCTCGCCGAGCAGGTCGCCGCGGCCGACCTCGTCGTCACGACCTACGCCACCGCCGCCCGTGACGCCGACGAACTCGAGACGTTCTCCTGGCGGCGCCTGGTGCTCGACGAAGCGCACGCCATCAAGAACGCCGACACCGCGACGGCCAAGGCGGTGCGGCGGTTCACGGCCGGGCACCGGCTCGCCCTGACCGGCACCCCGGTGGAAAACCGGCTGGCGGACCTGTGGTCGGTGCTGGACCTGCTCAACCCCGGGCTGCTCGGCAGCAGGTTCGAGTTCCGGCAGCGGTTCGCGGTCCCGATCGAGCGCAGGGGCGACACCGCCACGGCCGCCGCTCTGCGCCGGCTCACGCAGCCGTACCTCCTGCGCCGGGTGAAAACGGACCCCACGATCGTCCCCGAGCTCCCGGAAAAGATCGAAATCAGGCAGGAATACCGGCTCACCCGTGAACAGGGCACGCTGTACTGCGCGATCGTCGACGAGATGATGAAGAAGATCGAGAACAGCCAGGGCATCAAGCGCCGCGGCAACATCCTCGCCGCAATCACGAAACTCAAGCAGGTCTGCAACCACCCCGCGCACCTGCTGCACGACGGCTCCCCGATCGCGGACCGCTCCGGCAAGGTCATCCGCCTCGAAGAGATCCTGGCGGAAATCCTGGCCTCAGGCGATCGGGTGCTGTGCTTCACGCAGTACACCGAATTCGGCCATCTGCTCGTGCCCCATCTGTCGGACCGGCTCGGCGCCGAAGTCGCGTTTTTGCACGGCGGCCTGGCAAAAGGGTCGCGAGACGCGATCGTGGAACGCTTCCAAGCCGGCAACGGGCCGCGGATCCTCTTGCTCTCGCTCAAGGCAGGCGGCTCCGGGCTCACGCTGACCGCCGCCAGCCAGGTCCTGCACCTGGACCGCTGGTGGAACCCGGCCGTGGAGAACCAGGCCACCGACCGGGCGTTCCGGATCGGACAGGGACGCACCGTCCAGGTCCGGAAGTTCGTCTGCCCGGGCACCATCGAGGAACGCATCGACACCCTGATCACCAAGAAACGGGCGCTCGCGGGAATGGTCGTCGGCGAGGGCGAAAGCCGGCTCACCGAACTGTCCACGGACGCGCTGCGCGGGGTGCTCACCCTGGGGGAGGAGGCGATCGATGACTGAGCCGCTCCCGTGGTGGCCGACCCGGTTCATCCGGGCGTTGACGGCGATCGGCGTGCTCCTGCCCGCGCACGGCCAGGGCCGCGTCGCGTCCTTGGCGGTCGGCGCCGGGCGCGTCGACGCCGAGGTGCAGGACGGCCGCCCTTACCAGGTGCGGATCGGGCTGACGGCGTTCGGGAAGTCGGACTGGGCCGCGATCACCCATGCCCTCGCTGCAAAAGCGTCGTCCACGGTCCTGCTGCTCAGGGGCGAGCTGCCCCGTGACGTCGAAGAGACCTTCAAAGCGGTCCGGCTGCCCTTGTTCCCGTCGTCGGCGCGGGAGGTGTCACTGGACTGCACCTGCCCGGACGTCGAGGTGCCGTGCGGCCACCTGAACGCCGTGTTCTCCGCGCTCGTGGCGCGGGTCGGCGACGATCCGTTCACCATCCTGGCTCTGCGCGGCCGGAACCGCGAAACGCTGCTCGAGGAGCTGAAGAACCGGCTCATTTCCGCCGAGCCGCTCGATCCGGACGACCGGTCTCCGGCCCTGACCGAAGTCATGGACACCTTCTTCGACTGCGGTCAAGCCCCGGGCCTGGGCGGCGCGGCGCCGTTGCACGGGCCGCGAACGTCGTGCGACGCGCTCCTGGACCAAGCCCCGCCGTTCGCGATCACGGTGGGCGGCGAAGACGTCGCCGAGCTGCTCCGGCCGGTGTACCAGGCACTCGCCGGAGAGCACGGCACTTAGCTGCGGCACTGCGTCGCGGTCACCGGCAGACGGGTCGCATTGCCGGTTGCCGGGGCGCGGGCACGGCGGGCGGTTCCGGCGGGGTGACACCGGCGGGTTGATGGCTGAGGAACGCGCGCCTGGCCTGGGTGAAACCGTGACGGTCGTCGAAGATGTCGTCGCTCATCTCGGCGAGTTCGCGCACGCGGTAGGTCTCCAGTGGCCGGTGCTGCTCCTCGGCCGCCCGGGTGGAGCGCTTGCCGTCGAGGAGCGCGCGAGCATGCGGGCCGTCGGCCAATTCGGTGGCGTAGTCGAGCGCGGTCGCGGTGAACGCCGTCCGGTCGCTCGCGGCAAGCCGGTCCACCAGGCCGAGCCCGGCCGCTTCGGCCGCGCTGATCGGCTCGCAGCGAGTGGTCAGCTGCTGCGCTTGCGCCTCGCCGACCCGGCGGGGCAGCACGTAGGTCCAGTACTCGGAGCCGTACAGGCCCATGGTCCGGTAGTGCGGGTTGAGCATCACGCCGTCCCGGGCGATCACCTTGTCCGCGCCCAGTGCCAGCATCACGCCGCCGGCGCCCGCGTTGCCGGCGAGCGCCGACACCACGAGCTGGCCGGTGCAGGTGATGATCTCCCGGCAGACGTCGTCGATCGCGGTGATGTTGCGCCACGCTTCCGCCGCGGGGTTCGGGTGGGCCTCGACGACTCCCAGGTGCAGGCCGTGGGAAAACACCTCGCCGCCTGCCAGCACCACGACCTTGGTTTCCTGCGCCACCGCGTGGCGGATCGCCGAGAGCAGCCGCCGGCAGTGCGTGGTGGACATCGCGCCGTTGTACAAGTCGAAGCTCACCAGTCCGACGTTGCCTGTTCGCCGGTAGACGATCTCTTCGAAACCGGGCGGCTCCCCGGCATCCGGCGTGTCGGGAGCACCCGGCAGAGCGAGGACGGCCGGCAGTTTGACGGGGATGCCGGGGGTGGCGTCCAGCCGCCGGGCATGTCCCACCCACAGCGCGCCGTCACCGGTACGGACCAGCACGGCGCCATGCCTGCGCCCCGCGATCGTGCCGGGTTCGCCCGGCGAGGCGGTCCCGGGATGAGCGTCGTACACGGCGACCGGCGCACCGGCCAGCGTGGTGTGCACCCCGGGCCGGCCGTCCGCCGCGCGGATGCGGCGCAGGATGTGAGGTGTCGGTTCGTTCCAGGAGAAGCGGCGGTCGGCTTGGCGCACCGGGGGACGGGACCTGACGGTGGCGCCGGGCCGGTGGCGATCCAGTGATTGCGGCGTGAAGCCCCGGGTTTCCGCCTTGTGCACCACTTCGCCGATGAGGCTCATCGCCGCGTCGGCCACCTGGGTGTTGTAGAGGGTGCTCTTGCGCGGCGGGTCGGCAGGCATCCGGAACAGCCGTGACCCCCAGATCGGCCCCGCATCCATGTCCCCGGTCGCCTGCAGGGCGGTCACGCCCCAGCGCGGCTCGGCGTCCATGATCGCCCAGTCCAGCGCGGACGGGCCGCGGTCACCCGGTGGTCCGGGGTGGATGATGATCGTGCGGTGGCGCCGCCAGACGGTTTCGGGCACCCGGTGGCGCAGGAACGGGCAGATGATCAACTCCGGATCGACGCCCGCCACGGCAGCGGCGATCGCCGCCGAATCCTGCGCCGTCCGTACCGTGACGCTGTGACCTCGGGCGCGTAAACCGGCCCAAGCGCGCTGACTCAGTCCGTTGAACGCGGTGCACAGCAACAGGATCTTCACCGGGTCTCCACTCATCCAGCCGTCGAGAATGGTGGTTCGGAGTGCCGAATCTTCGATGGGCGATCGGATGACCGTCCGACGGTACCTGATCCGCGGCACGACGCGACGCTGCCGATAGTGTCTGTGGATTCGGCCGACCGGGGCCGCTCGGACACGCAGCGCACCTGCCATGAATCGAGCCTGACTGGCGACTTTCCACGCAAGCCGGAAACAAACCGTTGGGCCGGCGTTTCCAAGATATTTGCTCGAGGTCCCTCCTCCTTCGGAATCACGAGCAGCGGCACCATCTCCGGTGTTGCCGGTGATGGTGTCGCTGCCGTTTACTGCCTGCTGGTCAGCAGGTGCAGACGCCGCCGTTGGTGATGCCGGCGACGCCGTTGCCGCCGGCGAGGCCGCCGGCACCGCTGGGAGTGGTGATGGTGTCGGCCGCGTCGCTGATGGTTCCGGAGTTCCCGAGACCACCGGCGCCCGCGGCGCCACCGAGGCCACCAGGGCCGCCCGGGCCGCTGCAGCCGGTGCCGCCGTTGCCACCGCCGGCGCCGTTGCCGCCCTTGCCGCCGGTGGCGGTGATGGTGTCGATGCCGGTTCCGCCGGTGAGGGCACCGGAGTTCCCGATGCCACCGGCGCCTCCGGCACCGCCTACGCCACCGGCACCGCCGGGCTGGACGGCGGCCGAGCCGTTGCCGCCCTTGCCGCCGACGCCGCCGTTGCCGCCGAGCCCGCCGTTGGCTTTGAGGGTGTCGATTCCGGCGCCGCCGCCGACGGTTCCGGAGTTCCCGACACCACCGGCGCCACCGGCACCGCCGACGCCGCCGGCGCCGCCGCCGTGACCGCAGCCACCCACGCCGCCGGCCGCACCGGTCCCACCGGCACCACCGTTGACGGTGACGTTGTCGGAACCGGGATCACTGAGATCGCCGTTGAACGTCCCGGAGTTCCCCACGCCACCGGCCGCGCCGGCGCCGCCGATACCGCCGGCACCCGCACCTCCGGCGACGAGGCCGCTGTTGCCGCCCAGGCCGCCGAGACCGCCGTTACCGCCCTTGCCGGCGGTGAAGGTGACGGTGTCGTTGCCGGCGCCACCGGTGACGGTTCCGGCGTTCCCGGCACCACCGATCCCGCCGACGCCGCCGTTGCCCCCGGCGCCCCCGGCGCCACTGGCGAAGCCGATCCCGCCCTGTCCGCCGTTGCCGCCGTTGCCTCCGCTACCGCCGGTGGCGGTGATGCTGTCGGTGCCGGCACCGGCGTCGATGACGCCGGTGCTCCCCACGCCGGCGCCGCCGACGTTCCCGGCTCCGCCGTTGCCGCCGGCGCTGCCCGCGGGGGTGCCCGCGGTGCCGTTGGCCCCCGGGGCACCGTTGGCTCCCGAGGTACCGGCGACGCCGGTGACACTGATCGTGTCGTTGCCGGCGAGGCCGTTCACCGTCCCGTTCATGGCGCCGCCGGTGACGGTGATGATGTTGTTCCCGCTGGTCCCGTCCAACACTTGACCGGCGGGAATCCCGGCGGTGCAAGTGAAGTTGGCGCCGCTCTGGGTGCATCCCGGCGGGAGCGCCCACGCCTGAGCAGGTGCGAAGAGCACAAACCCGGCCGCGGTGCCCAAGCCGATCAAGGCCCGGCCCGCCCGGCCTGCCGTACTGATAGTCGCCGTCGATGATCTCATGATCAAACCTTCCACCCGTGAAAATTGGGCCCGGGACTGAAGCCACGGACTGGAGAGGGCGGTTCGATGACCAGGGTCTGGGGTCGCTACCCGGTGCCGCACACGTGAGGGCACCGGATTCGGCCAACACCCCTCAATGCCTCAGCGTTCGCGCCCGCAGCCGGATTGGCAAGGAGTACCGCGGCCAATCATCCGAACGCGACCGAATCACCACCGATGGCACAACCGGCTTTCACGGCATCGGCGGACAACACCGCTCGACGTATTGGCCAGACACGCGGAATTCCGAGGCGAACCGCGCCCTCAACGCGGAACGGCCGCGCCCTCATTCGAGGCGCGGCCGTTCTCGTCGATCCCGTTCGCCCCGGTGCGGGCATTTGGATCAGCTGGCAGAAATGGGTGGTTTACGGCGCGGTCGGGAGGACGCAGGCGTAGCTCAGCGGGAGCAGGTTCACGAACGTCCCGCCGGCTCCGGTGCAGATCTTGCCGGCCTCGGTGACGCGGCGGTTGGCGGGGTTGAGGGGGTTGAACACGCAGACGTATCCGACCGGGTTCACGGTGAGGGACAACACGCCGCCGGTGGCGGTGCACAGCTGGGTGGCGTTCGCCGTGCCCGAGCCCGGGCCCGTCGTCGGCGGGGTGCTGGTGTTTTCGCAGCTGGCGTGGATGTCGGGGTCAGGTGCGGGGCCTTGGCAGGTGTCGGTGCCGAGGCCGCCGTCGAGACTGTCCTGGCTGCCGTCGTTGGAGGCGCCGATGAGGGTGTCGTTGCCGGCGCTGCCGGAGATCGTATCGATACCCAGGCCGCCGGTGAGGGTGTCGTTACCGGTGCCGCCGGTGATGGTGTCGTTCCCGTCCCCGCCGTTGATCGTGTCGTCGAAGTCCGAGCCGGTGATGGTGTCGTTTCCCCCGTTGCCGTTGATCGTCTTGCCGGGGTTCGTGCCGCCGCAGTCGATCGTGTCGTTGCCGGGACTGCCGGTCACGGTCGTATCGGTCTGGGTCACCCCGGGGCTCACGACGCAGTTGACGGCGGCATGGGCGGTCAGCGGGGCGATCACCCACATGACCGGCGCCGCAAGGACTCCGGCCAGCGTGACGACGAGTCCCCGGCGGAATGGGGTCTGTTGAATTCTCATGGCTTCATTTCCTGGATCGCGATTCGGCGATGACTCACATGGACGCGGCGCGCCAACGTGACTGAGTTGTGCCGATCACGAGCCACCCGCATCCGCCGTACTGCCGGCGTCCGCTCCTCGGCGCAGAAGAACCTCGGCTCGTGATCCGCATCCGCGATCAATCGCGGACCTGTCACGTCGCCGAGGTCCGGGGCAACAACACGCCAACCTACCCCTGTGTCCGCCTGGATCAATACCGCTGTCCCTCGAACGGACGTAATGCGGGCGAGCATGGCCAGGGTGACGTGCCGGTATCAGGCCCTTGAGCACTGGCGGAGGTGCACGGCCGGCGCCTACCGTTCTCGGCCCGGCGCGTTCACGAACGCAATTCATGCGCAGTTCGTTTTCCGTGCGAATTTGTGGACATTTGTCACGATTCGACGTCGCGTGTCGATATTCGTAACAGGGAACGTCACGCAATCGACGTACAGGGCAAGACGAAAACGGTTCAAACGCTTGGCTGCGGCTGAGACGATGAGCGCATCGACCAGCTCCGGGAAAACCGATGCGAGCCCGCAGTGCTCGATCGCCAGGATGGCGCCATGACGCCGGAAATCAAGCCCTGAAGGGCATGCACATGCGTACCTTCCGCCAAACCGGTGTCATTGCGTTGATGGCCATTGGGTTTTCCACCACTGGTGTAGCGGTGGCCACGGGGTTCGACCTGGTCGTGGTGACCGCAACAGTCGACGGCAAGGCCGGCAACTGGGGACCCGGCCCATCCGCCACGCCGGAACCGACATCGGCGATCGGAGCGACGACGCCGTCTGCCCCACCGTCGGCGGAGCCGGTCATCCCCGCCACGACAGCCACGCCGGCGAGCAGCACACCCACCGAGGTGACACCCAGTCCCGCCGAACCGGCACCCACGACCGGACCCTGAGAACCGAGTGCTCATCAATCCAAGGAGAAGTTCCATGCGTAGCAACAACAAGGCCAAGTCCGTCCTCGTCGTCGCCACTGTCGGCGCACTGGTGGGAGTCGGTGGTTTCGCGGTCGCCGCGTTCGTTCAGGACAGCACCACAAGCGGGGTGTCCGGTTCCGCCGAGGCGATGACCCCCGCCACCGTGACCGGTGCGCAGGTCGGCACGCTGCTGCCCGGCGAGAAGGCCTACGTCACCTTGACCCTGTCCAACCCGAACGCCAACGTGAAGATCAAATTGGTGTCCGTGACCCCCGGCGATGTCGTGATCGACACGGTCGGGAACGTCGCCGACAAACCCTACTGCCAAGGTCAGCTCGAACTGTCCGTGGCCGGTGCGGACCCGCTCCTGCCGACGCTCGCCGTGAGCGAGGCCAACTTCCCGTACAAGCTGACCGACGCCGTGAAGATGAAGGACGACACGGACATTCGCTGCCAGGCCATGACCTTCCACACGACCTGGACCGCCCAGTTCCAGGCCGTCCGCTAGGCACGACCGGCGATACCGCGACCGCCGCGGCCGTCCGGGGCGGTCGCGGCGGGCGGTGCGGACCGTGGGCGAAACTTCGGTGACTTTCGGCGAGCCCCGAGGGACATTGGCCCCTAAGCCGGGGCCGGGTCCCGCGCGAGGCTGGAAGCATGAAGATCCTCGTGACGGTGGCCGGCCGACATGGCGCCACCAGGGAAATCGCCGAGAACATCGCCACCGCGGCCGGCGCCGCGCTGACCGACGCCGGGGTGTGGTCAGAGGTCGAAGTCCGTGACGCGAGCCTGGTGACTTCGGTCGACGGCTTCGACGCCGTGGTCCTCGGTTCCGCTGTCTACATGGGACACTGGCTCGAGGCGGCCGTGAAGCTCGCCGAGACCTTCGTGGACGAACTCCGCGGGCTGCCGGTCTGGGTGTTCTCCAGCGGCCCTGTCGGCGAGCGGGACCGGCAAGCCGACGAGCCGGCCGGCGTCGCCGACGTGGTGATGCGGCTCGGGGCCCGTGAGCACCGGCTGTTCGGCGGGAAGATCGACCGCCACGCGCTGCACCTGCCGGAGCGGGCGATGGTCGCCGCGTTGCGGGTCGAGGACGGGGACTACCGCGACTGGCCGTCGATCCGGGCCTGGGGCCGGGAGATCGGCTCGGCCCTTGCGGTGACCGAGGTCGCCAGGAGCTCGGCATGACGGCGCCACGCAGCTACCCGGTCCGGGTGGAAGCGACCTTGGACGAGCCGCTGTCGCGTGGCCTGTGGCTGGTCAAGTGGCTGCTGGCCGTCCCGCACTACGTCGTGCTGGCGTTCCTGTGGTTCGCGTACCCGTTCGTCACGATCGCGGCGTTCTTCGCGATCCTGGTGACCGGCCGCTACCCGCGCTCCCTCTTCGCGTTCACCTCCGGTGTGCTGCGGTGGAGCTGGCGGGTGCAGTACTACTCCTACGCCGGGCTGGGCACCGACCGGTACCCGCCGTTCACCTTCGCCGACGTCCCGGATTACCCGGCCCGGCTGGAAATCGCCTATCCGGAGCGGCTTTCGCGGGGCCTGGTGCTCGTGAAGTGGTGGTTGCCGGCCATCCCGCACTTCGTGATCGTGGGCCTGTTCGCCGGCGGCGGCAGCTGGCTGCTGTTCGGCAACGGCCGCGACGACGGCTTCGACTGGGCCGCCGGCGGTCTCGTCGGCGTGCTGGTGCTGGTCGCCGGGGTGGTGCCGCTGTTCACCGGCCGCTACCCGCGGGGTCCGCGCGACCGCCACCGACGGCCACCCGCTCTTCGTGGGCATCGGCCGCTCCGAAGACGTCGCCGGCTACCTGGCCACGACCGAGTTCACGACCTTGGGCGGTGTGGCCGACAACCGCTCCGGTGATCGAGTGCACCCCGGTGGTGCGCCGGCCATCCCGCCCGGTGATGCCGGGGTGTGGACGGCGACCGCGTCCGGCTCGGGCACTCAGGCAGTCTCCTGGCCGGTCGGTGCCGGGCAGTGGACCGCGGTCGTGATGAACGCCGACGGCTCGCGCGGGATCTCCGTGCGCGCCGAAGCCGGGGCGACCGCGCCCGCGATCGGCTGGATCGCCCTCGGCCTGCTGCTCGCCGGCGCCGTTCTGCTGGCCGGTGGCGCCCTGCTCATCGGGTTCGCCGCGCACCGCGCACACCGCGCCGGCCCGCCGAGCACTCCTGTCCCGCCCGATCTGCCGAGCCACGTCTGATCCGTCCGCTGTGGCGGTTGAAGGAAGGAAGACCATGCACGGATTGATCGACGGCGCGATCGTCGCCGGGATCGACGGTTCGTCCTCGGCGGTGCAGGCAGCCGTGTGGGCCGGGACCGAGGCCCACCGCCGGGGTCGCCCGCTGCGGCTGGTGCAGGTCTACACCCTGCCGAACGTGCGGTCCCCGATCGCGTTCGGATCGCCGGACCAGCTGCGGGAAGGCCTGGCGGAACAGGCCGGGTTGTGGCTCGCCGGCGCGAGAGAAGCGGTCCTCGCCGAACACCCCGGGCTCGAGATCACCACGGCCGCCCGGGAATGGAACCCGGTCAGCGCGCTGATCCAGGAGTCGCAGCACGCCGAGCTGGTCGTGCTGGGCTCGCGAGGCCTGGGCGGGTTCACCGGCCTGCTCGTCGGCTCGACCGCCGTGGCCGTGGCGGCGCACGCGCACTGCCCGATCGCCGTCGTCCGCGGCCGGACCCCGCACGACCCGCCCCCGGTCACCGGGCCGGTGCTCGTCGGGGCGGACGGTTCGCCCGACAGCGAGGGCGCGATCGCGTTCGCCTGCGAAGAAGCTCAGCTGCGCGGCACCGAGCTCATCGCGGTGCACACCTGGAGCGACGTCCTCGCCGACGGCATGCTGCGGCCCCACCCGCTGGAGGAAGACCCGGTGGAGATCGCGGCGGCGGAGCGCGTCAAGCTCGCCGAGCAGGTGGTGGGCTGGCAGCGGAAGTACCCGGATCTGGCGATCGAACTCGAGGTCACGCGGGGCCGCCCGGTGCGCAGGCTGCTCGAAAGGGGCGAGCACGCCCAGCTGATCGTGGTCGGCTGCCGCGGCCGCGGCGGGTTCACCGGCATGCTGCTCGGCTCGACCAGCCAAGCGCTGATCGCGCACTCGCCGTGCCCGGTGGCCGTCGTGCGACCCCAGGTGACCGGGAACGGGTCGTGAGGACTCCTGCGGACCGCACCGCCGCGTCCGGCTTCACCACGCCGGTCGTAGCCGCTCGAAGGGACGTAAGTCCTCACGACCGGTGACCGACGCCAGCGGTGCCCGAGATCGCGCCTTCCTAGGTTGGGAAGTGATACGAAAGGCAGGAACCCCCGATGCGAGCACGCGACCTGATGAGCGCGCCGGTGATCACCGTGCAGCCGTGCACGTCCGCCAAGGAGGCGGCCGGGCTGCTGTCCGCGCACGGCTTCACCGCCCTCCCCGTGGTCGACGACGACGAGGGCCTGGTCGGCATCGTCACCGAGGCCGACCTGATCCGCGGCCGGATCCCGGTCGACGCCCGGTACGCCCACGAGCGTCACGAAGCCATCGCCGCGGGCAAGAAGGTGGGGGACCTGATGACCAGCCCGGCCACCGCCATGAGCACCGGCGCTGACGTCGCCGACCTGTGCCGGGCCCTGGTGGACGCCCGGATCCGGGCGATGCCGATCGTCGAGGGCTCGGCCGTGGTCGGCATCGTGACCCGCGGCGACATCGTGCGCGTGCTCGCGCGGGAGGACACCGACATCGCCCGGGACGTCAAGCACCGGCTGGAGATCTACGGCGGCAGCGGCCGCTGGAAGATCGACGTCCTCGACGGCTGCGTCCACATCGCCGACCAGTTCGACGACGACACCGACCGGCACGTCGCCCAGTTGCTGGCGCTCGCCGTGCCCGGTGTCGTCGCCGCCGACACCGCCTATGCGGGTCAGGAGCGGAACCGATGAGCACCACCGACCCGAGGATCACCGTGGGCGTGGACGGCTCCGCCGGTTCCACGGCCGCGCTCGCCTGGGCCGCCAGGATCGCCTCACTGCGGCACCTGGAGCTGAGGATCGTGCACGGGCTGCAGGTCGCCGGTCTGTACTACGGCGGTGGCATGACCGGAATCGGCGCGGCGACGTTGTTCGAGGCGGTCCGAGCGGACGGCGAACGAGCCGTCGCCGACGCCCGCAAGCTCGCCGCGGCCATCGACGAGGACCTCGTCATCACGACGGAACTGCCGAACGACCCGCCCGTGCCGATGCTGATCGACGAGTCCCGGCACGCCCGGATGCTCGTCGTCGGCCGGACCGGCGCCGGCGGGTTCGCCGGAATGCTGGTCGGCGGCACCGCGGCCACGGTCGCCGGCCACGCGCACAGCCCGGTCGCCGTCGTCCGCGGCCGCCAGGACACCACGATGATCCCGGACGCCGGCCCGGTCGTGGTCGGCATCGACGGCAGCCCGAACAGCGAGCCGGCGATCGAGGTCGCGTTCGAGGAGGCTTCGCTGCGCGGTGTGCCGCTGGTCGCGGTGCACGCGTGGGACGACGTCACCTACGAGGACACCCGCGGGACCGTCCGCATCTTCACCCAGCCCGAAGCTCTGGAAGAGGGGGAGGAGCGGCTGTTGACCGAGCGGCTGGCGGGGTGGCAGGAGAAATATCCCGACGTCGAGATCCGCCCCCTGCTCGAGTGCGACCGGCCCCGGCACGCGCTGCTCGAGGCGAGCGAGACCGCGCAGCTGGTGGTCGTGGGCAGTCACGGCCGCGGCGGCTTCACCGGCATGCTGCTGGGCTCGACCAGCCAGGCCCTGATCCAGCACGCCCAGTGCCCGGTGCTCGTCGTCCGCCCCGAGCGGAGGAAGTGACCGCCCCCGGCACCCGGCCCTGAAGGTGACCTCCGGCACCTGTTGGAGGCCTTTCGTCGTCATCGCGAGGACTCCGGTGGTCGTACGCTGACTCGGTCGAACGTTTCCCAGTGCAGGAGGTCGGCGATGCTCCGGGTCTTTCTCGTCGACGACCACGAGGTCGTCCGCCGCGGCGTCGCCGACATGCTGGACGAGGACGCGGAGCTGACCGTGGTCGGCCAGGCCGGCAGCGTCTCGCAGGCTTTGGCGCGCATTCCCGCGCTCGACCCGGACGTGGCCGTGCTGGACGTGCGGCTGCCCGACGGCAACGGCATCGAACTGGCCCGCGAGCTGCGCTCGAAGCTGCCCGAGCTGAAGTGCCTCATGCTCACCTCCTACACCGACGAGCAGGCGATGCTCGACGCGGTGATGGCCGGCGCCAGCGGGTTCGTGATCAAGGACATCAAGGGCATGGACCTGGTCTCGGCCGTGCGGGACGTCGGCGCGGGCAAGTCGCTGCTCGACGCACGCGCGACGGCTGTGCTGATGACCAAGCTGCGCGACAGCCAGACGAAGAAAGGCCCGCTGTCCGACCTGTCGGACCAGGAGCGGAAGCTGCTGGAACTGATCGGCGAAGGCCTGACCAACCGGCAGATCGCCGAGCGGATGTTCCTTGCGGAGAAGACCGTCAAGAACTACGTGTCGCGGCTGCTGACCAAGCTGGGCATGGAGCGCCGCACCCAGGCCGCCGTCCTCGCCACCGAGCAGCGGCAGCACGGGAGCTAGGCGCTGAGCCGGTCCGGTGCCAGCAGGACGTCGTCCAGGGACCGGCGCGGCGTCCGGGGCGCCGGTGTGCCGTGGCCGAGGCGCAGCACGACCTGCGGCCACAGCCCGCCCCCGAGCAAGGTGCGCAGTTCTGCCCGTACTTCGGGGACCTCGACCGGCGGCGAGATGAACGACGCGTCGACCGCGGCGGCGGTGGCCGTGAGCAGCACGCGCTGCATGGCCTGACCGGACCGGATCCGGTCCGCCGTTCGGTCGTCGAAGGAGCCGATGACCACGACCACGGGATCGGCGTCTTCGGCCTGGCCCCGCTCCGGCGAGCCGCCGTCCGCGCCGGCGGTGTTTTCGGGGACGCCGTCGCGGCTGTCCTGGGGCCGGGTGGTCCACAGCCGCCATTCGGCGAGGAACGCGGGGTCCGCGATCTGGGTGTGGTGGCCCTTGAGCACCAGTTCACGCAGGCGGTCCATCTGGTGCGTGTCCAGCCGGGGCAGCCAGGCCTGCTCGGCCTCGGCGGCGTGGCGCAGGTCGGCGACCACCGCGTCGGGGTTGACGACCGCGGCGAACGGGGTGCGGTTGGTGTGGCGGCGCGGGATGGCGTCGGCCAGCCGGACGAGCCGCCGGTCCGGTTTGCGGGCTGCGAACGGCCGGACCACGGCGAGCAGCGTCGGGTCGTCGCGCCGGGGCAGCAGCGTCGTGGCGGGGTGGGCACCCAGCGCATGGATCGCCGTGCGGAGGTTGAACAACGCGGCGCCGCACGAGAGCAGCAGTTCCCGCTGGTCGACGTCGGCCACCGGCAGAGCGCGGTCCGGATCGGCGTGCAGCTCGATGCCCGCAGGACTGCAGCGGAACCGCCACGGCTGCGTGTTGCGCGTCGACGGCGCGAGCACCGCCGCGCCGAGCACGGACTTCACCTGATCGGGGTTCAGCAGGCCGATCGAGGTGATGGGTAGTGTCATGGTTCCCTCTCGGTGCCGTGGAGCGGCACGCTGTGGTTCCCGGAGAGCTTCCTGTGACGGTCTCTCGTGCCGCAGGACGGCGGAAAGGGGAGAAAGTCACCAGCGGTGAGGCAGGAGTGGACGATGTGAAGGTCGTGGGCACGTGTCGGTGAACGAACCCGGGCAGCGCCCGGAGGAGGAGCTCCGGCGGATGGCGGGAACGCTGTCCGGGCTGCGGCTGCGTGAGGTCCTGCGGGACCTGCAGGACCGGATCGAGCTGTTGATCGGCACCCGCGACAAGATGGACGGCCTGCTCGACGCGGTGCTGGCCGTCGCGTCCGGGCTGGAGCTGGACGCCACGCTGCGGCGCATCGTGCAGGCCGCGATCGAACTCGGCGAGGCCGAGTACGGTGCACTGGGCGTGCTCGCCGAGGACGGCTCCCTGTCCGAGTTCATCCACCTCGGAATCGACGACGAGACCCGTCGCCTGATCGGTCACCTGCCCGAGGGCCACGGCGTCCTCGGCGTGGTCATCGAAGAAGCGAAACCGTTGCGGCTGGAGGAGATCTCGGCCCATCCGGCGTCGGCCGGTTTCCCGGCGCACCACCCGCCGATGCACTCGTTCCTCGGCGTGCCGGTCCGGGTGCGTGACGAGGTGTTCGGCCGGTTGTACCTGACGGAGAAGAAGAACGGGGGGCCGTTCACCGACGACGACGAAGTGGTCGTGCAGGCGCTGGCCGCCGCGGCCGGCATCGCGATCGAGAACGCCCACCTCTACGAACAGGCGCAGGTTCGGCAGCAGTGGCTGGCCGCGACCGGCGAGGTGACGACCGAGCTGCTGGGCGGCAGCGACCCGGCCGAAGCGCTCAACACCATCGCCAGCCGGGCGCTGGAGCTGACCGGCTCCGACGTCACCCTGCTCGCACTGCCGAACTCCGGCCGGCTCGACGTCGACGAGGACTGGGGCGACGACGTCGACGAGCTGACCGTCACCGTCTGCGCGGGGGTGCGCGCGGCCGACTTGGCGGGCTTGCGCATCGTCCTCGACGGCAGCGTGCCCGGCGCGGTGTACCGGGACCGGACGCCCCGCAGCGCCACCGAGCTCGAACTGGGGGAACACCGGTTCGGACCCGCGCTGATCGTTCCGCTGCGGGCGGGTGATCACACGAGCGGCGTGCTCATCACGGTCCGGGAGGCGGGTGCGCCGTCGTTCGGCGCCGCTCAGCTGTCGGTCGTGGCCTCTTTCGCCGATCAGGCGGCGCTGGCCCTGCAGCTGGCGGCGCAGCAGCGGGCGGCGCGGGAGCTGGACGTGCTCGGTGACCGGGACCGGATCGCCCGTGACCTGCACGACCACGTCATCCAGCGGCTGTTCGCGGTCGGTTTGTCGATGCAGAGCACGCAGCGACGCACGAAGTCGCCGGAGCTGCAGAAGCGGCTCGGCGACAGCATCGAGCAGATGCACGAGATCGTCCAGGAAATCCGCACGGCGATCTTCGACCTGCACGGCGGCGCGGCGGGGGAGACCCGGCTGCGGCACCGGCTGTACGACGCGATCGCCGAGCTCACCGACGACGCGCCGGTGCACCCGACGGTCAGCATGTCCGGCACGCTCGACACGGTCCCGACGCAGCTGGCCGAACACGTCGAAGCGGTGGTGCGCGAGGCCGTCAGCAACGCCGTCCGGCACGCGGAGGCCTCGACGTTGTGGGTGTCGGTCTCGGTGAAGGACGACGAGGTGCGGGTGGTCGTGGTCGACGACGGCCACGGTATCCCCGCCGACGTCTCGCCGAGCGGGCTGGGCAACCTGCGCGAACGCGCGGAAGCCGCCGGCGGGCGGTTCACCCTGGAACCGGGGCCCGAGGGCGGCGTGAAGCTGGAGTGGTCGGCGCCGCTCGGCTGACCGCCCGGGCGCCTCGACGACGGGCTCCGGTGGAGCGGCGCGCACTTCGGTGACGAAGGTCCTCGGAGTTCGGGCAGTCCGGCCGCGTCGGGAAGCCCGCTTTCCGGGGTCTCCTTGAGGAAGCGACACCCGTCGTCGCCCGTTGGCCGGTCGCGCCCGGCTGAGCCCGAGGAGAGACAGCATGAGTGTGGACGTGGGCTCCAGGGCCCTGCTCGCGGACGGCGACGTGGTGCTGGTGCGTCCGTTGCACCCGGCCGACACCGTCGAAGTGCTGGGCCTGCACACCCGGCTCACCGAGCAGGACACCTACTTCCGGTTCTTCGGCGCCCGACCATCCAAATTGGACGAACTGGCGGGGGAGATCGCCGCCGATCCCGGCCCGGGGCACTACGCCGTGGGCTGCTACCGGCGCGGCGAGCTCGTCGGCGTCGCCAACTACGAAGTCCTGAAGGACTCCCGCGACGCCGAAGTCGCCTTGGTCGTCGACGCGACCGTGCGCACGCAGGGCGTCGCGACCCTCCTGATGGAGCACCTCGTTTCGCACGCCCGGAAAACGGGCCTGAAGCGGTTCGTCGCCGAGGTGCTCGCCGAGAACGCCAAGATGATCCACGTCTTCGCCGACCTCGGCCTGCGGTTCGAGGCCGGCATCGGTGGCCCGGAACGGGACGTCGTGATGAACCTCGACGAAGACGCCGCGTACCTGGACGCCGTGCTGGAGCGCGACTCGGTCGCCGATGCGGCCAGCCTGACCCACGTGTTCAAGCCGTCGTCGATCGCCGTCATCGGTGCGGGACGGCGCCCGGGTTCGGTGGGCCACGCGATCCTGGCCAACCTGGTCGCGTCCGGCTACCCGGGACCGGTCGAGGTGGTGAACCCGCACGCCGGTGAGATCCTCGGCGTGCCGGCCGTGGCGAGCGTCGCCGAGCTGACCCGCACCCCCGAACTCGCCGTCGTCTGCCTGCCCGCCACGGTCGCCGCTGACGCTGTCGAGGCGTGCGGTCGGCGAGGGGTGCGCGCCGTGCTCGTGATCTCCTCGGGCCTGACCGGGACCCCGGCGGGAACCCGGGTCCGCGAAGCCGTCAGCCGTCACGGCATGCGGCTGGTCGGCCCGAACTGCCTCGGCGTCGTGTCCACCGACCCCGCCTGCCCGCTGAACCTCACTTTCCTTGCCGGGGCGGTGAAGCCCGGCAACGTCGGCGTGGTCACCCAGTCCGGTGGTGTGGGCATCGCGCTCGCGGAGTCGCTGGACGACCTGGGCCTCGGCCTGTCGAGCCTGGTCTCGACCGGCGACAAGTACGACGTCAGCGGCAACGACCTGCTCATGTGGTGGACCGCCGACCGCCGGACCGAACTGGCCGTGCTCTACCTCGAATCGTTCGGCAACCCCCGCAAGTTCAGCCGCCTGGCGCGGCAGCTGGCCCGCACCCGGCCGGTGCTCGCCGTCCGCTCGGGCAGCGGCGGGACCGCCCAGCGGGCGGCCGCGTCGCACACCGCCGCCGCGGCCACCCCGGCCGTCACCCGGGACGCGCTGTTCGAGCAGGCCGGGATCATCGCCGTCGACACCGTCGCCGAGCTGGTCGACGTCATCGCCGGGCTGTCCTGGCAGCTGTTGCCGGGCGGGCCGCGGGTGGCTGTGGTCAGCAACGCCGGTGGTGCCGGGGTACTGGCCGCGGACGCTTGCGAGCGGGAAGGCCTGGTGATGGCGGACCTGTCCGACGAAACGCGGGAGCGGCTCGCGAAGCTGCTGCCGGCCGAAGCGGCGGTGCGCAACCCGGTCGACACGACCGCGGCCGTTCCCGCGGAGGCGTTCGCCGACGCGCTGCGCGCGGTGCTCGCCGACGACGGCGTCGACGCGGTGATCGCTGCGACCGTGCCCACCGCGGTCGGCGATCCCGGGACCGCGCTCGCCGACGTGCTCCCGCCCGAATTCAAGACCGTCTTCGCGGTGAGGCCTGGGCAGAGCGCCCGCGTCGCGCCGCTGGTGCCCGGTACCGGGGTGACCGCGTGCTACGACGACCCGGCCGCGGCCGCCGCGGTCCTGGCGAGTCTCGTCCGCTACGAGCAGTGGCTGAACCGGCCCGAAGCCGACGATGCCCTGGCACCGCCGGCAGATCCCGGCGCGCTACGGGCTTTTGCCGCCGGGCGGGAAGGCTGGCTGTCGCCCACGGACGCCGTCGAGCTCCTGCGCCTGGCCGACATCCCGATGGTCGAGACCACCTACGTCGAGGCCGGCGACTCGATGGAGGCCGCGGCCGTGGACCTGGGCTCGCCGGTCGTGCTGAAAGCCGACGCCGAGGGGCTGCTGCACAAGTCGGCGGGCGGAGGCGTGCTGCTGAACGTGCGCGGCGCCGACCTCCCCGACGGGTTCCGTACCTTGCGTTCCCGATTCGGTTCCGCCCTGCGCGGGGTCACCGTCCAGCCGATGGCCGAGCCGGGCCGGGAGGTGCTGGTCGGCGTGCGCTCGGACCCGGTGTTCGGGCCGCTGGTGGTGTTCGGCCTCGGCGGCGTCGACACCGACCTGGTCGCCGACCGCGCCGCTCGCCTCGCCCCGCTCACCGGCGCCGACGCCGACCTGCTGCTCGACGGCCTGCGCTCGGCGAAGACGCTCTGGTCGGGGCAGCTCGACCGGGCGGCCGTGCGGGAAGTGCTGCTGAAGGTCAGCCGGCTGGCCGAACTGGTGCCCGAGCTGACCGAATTGGACCTCAACCCGGTCCGGGTCCGTTCCGACGGCTGCGTAGCGCTCGACGTCCGAGCCCGATTCGAACACCGGGCCCCCCACCGACCCGTTCCTGCGCCGGTTGCGGGACTGATCCCGGCGAGGAAATCGTGCGGGCGTGCCGGAAGGCGCGATGATGGTCTGGGCCCGGCTCGGCCCAGACCATCAAACGACGCCCGACGCTAGTGGCGCTGGTACCGGAAGTGGTTCCTCGGCGGCGCTTCCAGCGGCTGCAGGACATCGGCCAGATCGCGCCGCGGGGTGGCGGGGAGCGGGTCGGCGTTGGCCGGGGCCCAGCCGAGGCGCAGCACCATCTGCGGGTACGAGCCGCCGGTGACGTTCTCGGTGACGGACCGGCGGACGTCGGCGAGCTCCAGCGGCTCGGTGAGCGGGCAGGTGGACAAGCCGAGAGCGGTGGCGGTCAGCAGGACCGCGCTGGTCGCTTCGCCCGCGCGCAGCCGCGACATCCGGTCGTCGGAGGCGGTGCTCAGCACCAAGAGCACGGTCTCGTCGTCTTCGGCTTGGGCAGCGGCCGGCTGGGTCAGTATCGGGTCGGCGAACGGGCGGGCCGGCAGCGCCCGGGGTGTCGTCCGGCGGCGGGGTGTTGCGGGCCGGGACGCCGTCGGGTGCGAAGTGGCGTCCGCTCCAGGCGGCGAGTTCGGTGCGGTAGGCGGGGTCTTCGGCGTGCCGGTGGGACGGCGCCGCAGCTGAGGATCAGGTCGCGGCCGTCCGGGTCGGTTTCGCGCAGCTGCCGGTCGGGGTCGGCGTAGAGGTGCAGTGAGCTGTGCCCGATCCGCCAGGACCAGGGCTGGGAGTTGTGCACGGACGGCGCGCGGCCCGCCATGGCCACCGCGGTCTTGACGGTGAAGTCGTCCGAAAATCTGCGGTCCGTCATCGGTCTGCCTCGCGATCGAGTTCGTCGGTCAGGTCGACCTTCGCATTGCTGCGGCCGTCCGCGGGAGGGCCGGAATGCTTCCGGGCCGGGGACTTTCGGTGCTCCGGAGCCAGATAGGCCATTGCCCGCGCGATCGATTCCCGAGGCGTTCCCGTGGTGGTCAACGGGTGCGCCTCGGGCCACGGGTCGGCGTCTTCGGCCATCCGGTAGGCGAGCTGCGGGGTCGCGTCCGACAGCTCGTCGGTCCGGCTCGTGATCCGCTGCGCCGAGACAGTCGCGGGTACTTCGCAGCGCACGGCCAGTGCCGGGCTGCTCGCCCGCTCGGCCGCGTCGGTGGCGAGCCGGCGGTGCCGGCCGGCGGACCAGGACGCGTCCAGGACGACGGTTTCGCCGAGCCCCAGCAGTTTCCCGGCGCGACGGGTGAGCTCGGCGTAGGCCGAGTCCGTGTGGGCGCTGTCGTAGAGGCCTTGCCGGTAGCCTTCGGCGGGCTGTGGCACCGGCGTCGGCCCGGCGAGTTCCTTCCGCAGCCGGTCGGTCTGCAGGAGGGTGGCGCCGAGCCGGTCGGCGAGCCCGCCGGCGATCGTGGATTTGCCGGTGCCGGGGGCGCCGCCGACGAGGATCAGCCGGGCCCGGCCGAGCCGTAGGTGCCGTAGCGCGATGTCGGCGTACTCGCGGGCGAGTCCGGCGGTTTCGGTGTCGCCCTGTGCCGAGCGCAGGCAGGCGACCGTGACCCGGACGAAGGCGCGGTAGGCGAGGTAGTGGTGCAGCAGCGCCGGGGGAGCGGGGTCACCGGCGAACTCGCGGTAGTCGGCGACGAGCTGCGCGGCCAGTTCGGGTGCGCCGAGCCGTTCGAGGTCCATCGCGAGGAAGGCGACGTCGTCGAGCACGTCGACGTGGCGCAGGTGGTCGTCGAACTCCAGGCAGTCGAGCACGCGGGGACCGTCGTCGAGGCCGAAGATGTCGTCGGCGAGCAGGTCGCCGTGCCCGTCGACGACGTGCCCTTCGGCGATCCGGCGGTCGAACAGGGCCTCGCGGCCGGCGAGGAACTCCTCGGCCAGTGCTTCGATCTCGATCGCCGTGGCCGCGTCGAGCACGCTTCCGTGGAAGGGCCGGACCTGCTCGAAGCTGTCGCGCCACCGGTTCCGGACGGCGTCGCGGGTCTCGTCGGCGTCGATCGCGGGCCCGCGATCGGCGTGGGCGTGGAAGGCAGCGAGCTGCCGGGCCAGCGCCCGGATCGTCGCGGCCAGTGGCACACCCCGGCGGACCAGGGTGGAGAGCCGGCGGTCCTCGGGCATGCGCCGCATGACGACGAGGTGGTCGCACACGGCGCCGCCGGGTCCGGTCACGTCGGAGACGCCGAGGTAGACGTCCGGCGCCAGCCGCCGGTTGAGCTCGACTTCGCGATGACACACCCGCTCGCGGGTCTCGCGGGCGGAGAAGTCGAGGAAGCCCAGGTCGACGGGCTTCTTGAGCTTGTAGGCGAGGTCTCCGACGAGGAAGACCACGCCGATGTGGGTTTCGTGCACACCGGCCCAGGAGGGCGAGGGAACGGCCATGGACCGAGCATCGGCGCCCTGCCCGCGTGGGCGAAGGGCGTTAGGTCCCCGGCTCCGCGGCGGAAGTCACCGGCCGCAACGTCGCGATCACCGCCGGGGGCGCGGTCCCGCTTTTCCGCAGGCCGGTGCGGTGGTCGTCAAGTGACGAAAGTCCTTCGGCGAGAGGACGAACGCCGACAGCCGGGACGGCGGCGGAATCGTAACGTCGGGGGATGCGGCCCCCACGCCCTCGCGTGGCCGCTGAATGAGCCGGAAGGATCGAGCGTGATTCCTCTGCTGACCGGAATCGACCGTGAATACGGACTGCTGTGCGGGCTGACCGGATACCTGACCGCGGTGAGCGCCGCGGTCGGTGTCGGCGAAGAGTCCTGCACCGTGGACGCCGACTCGACGGTGTCGGCCTACATCGCGTTGGACGTGCGGCTGGTGCGCAGTCCCGACCGTGACATGGCTTTGCTGTGGGACGAGCGGCACGGGTGGTCGTTCGCGATGGAGACCCATTCCGGCGAGGACCTGCTGGTGCTCGCCTACCTCGGGAGCGAGCTCGTGCCCGAGCCGGCCCGGGTCCGCGGATTCGTCGCCGCGAGCCGGTCGCTCGGCTGCCCGGTCGTCGTCCCGGTCCCACCCGACCTGCGCGACGGCCAGGCCGGCCTGCTTTCCCGCTTGGCGCCGTACCGCAGGGACCGGTGGACCACCGGTGCGTCGTTCCTACGGCCGACCGAAGCACCCACTGCGGAGGGATGGTGACGGCCGCGGATTGGACGGAGACCGAGACCGAGGTGCTGGTGCGGTCACTGATGAGCGCGCCGTCGGTGCACAATCTCCAGCCGTGGACGCTCGACCTCGTGCCCGAGGCGGTCTTGGTGCGTGAGCGCACCGAGCTGCGCCTTCCGCACCACGACCCGCTCGGGCGGGACCGCGCCGCGTCCTGCGGTGCCGCCGTGGCCAACCTGGAACTCGCCGTCCGGACCCTCGGCCGGGCCGCGGACGTCGCATTCCTCCCCGACCGGGCGCGACCGGACGTCGTGGCGCGCGTCGGCGCCGAGGCTGCGGCGGCGCCGACCGCAGCCGAGCTGCACCGGTACGGCGTGATCGCGCGCCGCGCCAGTCACCGAGCACCCTTCGAGGACACTCCGGTCCCGGCGGTGGCGCTGCGGCGGATAGGGGAGACGGGCGTGGCGCCGGGCGTCGAGGCCCGCCTGGTCCGCCCGGGCCGGGAGACCACCGTGGTCGCCCGGCTGCTGCACGTCGCCGCGGAGCTTTCCCAGGCCGACAGCGGGTACCAGCGGGAATTGTCGCTGTGGACGATCCGCGACGAACGCGCACACCGACACGGTGTCGGACTGCCCGCGAGCCACGTGCCGGCGGGTTCGGTGCCGTGGGCCGGGCTTGTCCGCAGCGCCACCGAGCTGCCCGGGATCACCGACATCGAGACCCGGCTGGCGGCGGAGTCGCTGCTGGTCTTCGTGACCGCCGACGACACCCGCCTCGACCACATCCGGGCCGGGTACGCGATGGAACGCGCCTGGCTGACCGCGGTCGACCTGGGGTTGGCGGCCGCGGTGCTCACGCAGCCGCTGCACCTCGAACCCATCAGGTCGGTCCTGCGCGCGGACCTGACGCTGGGCGGGTTCCCCCAGGTCCTCATGCGCCTGGGCTACAGCAGCGAACCCGATCCGATTACGCCGCACCGGGCGGTCGAAGAGGTCCTGCGCAAGTCCTGAACGTGCGTGCGGAGCCGCGGTGGAGGTGTTCAGGTCGTGGTGCTGTGCGCGCCCTGGCCGGTCCAGACGAAGTCCATCCGGTTGCGGACGTCCACCACGCCGGGGACGGCGCGGGTCATGCGTTCCGCGGTCGCCACGTCGGCTTCGTACTCGAGCCGGCCGGTCAGCAGGACGACGCCGTGCTCGACGCTCGCGAGCACGTTGTTCCGGTTGGCGTGCAGGGCCTCGTCGAACACGGTGTGGTCGACATCGGACTGCACGTCGTCGTCGGTGCGCAGGAAGCTGCGGAGGACGTCGCGCCGGGCGACGACACCGACCAGCTTTTCGTCCTGCAGCACGAACAACCGGCGGACCCTGCGCTGCGTGAGCAGACGCGCGACCGCAGGCAGGGTGGCGGCGGGCGAAGTGGTGTCGGGAGACGTGGACATCAATGTCGCCGCGGTCTGCCCGGCGGCCTTGCGCCAGTCCTCTTTGGTCAGGTGACCGGCGAAGTGGGGACAGGCGGCGCCGGGTACGTCGTCTTCGTGTGCCTGGCGGCAGAGCAGGTCCGCCTCGGTCACCACGCCGATCATGGTGCCCTCCGGGGTCACCACCGGCACGGCGCTGACGCCACTGGTGACGATCACCTGGACGAGATCCTTGAACGGCAGTTCCGGCCCGACGGTGATCACCGCTCGGGTCATCACGTCGCCGACCGTTGTCTTGGCTTGCACGGTGTCCTCCTGTGGTGTCGGGTGCCGTGCCGGCAACGACGTTGCCGGCACGACGGTGTCTTGGTGGACGTGACGGATCCGGTCAGTGCATCCAGCGATTGCGTCGGACGAGGCCGAGATCCGCCCATCGGCGTCCGAGGCCCCAGGTGTCGCCCGCGGCGAAGGCGGCCAGGACGATGAGCACGACGAGGTACACGAGGTGGTAGTCGATCAGGGGGTTGGTCGACGACGTCGCCGTTCCGGCCGAGGTGGACCGGGCGAGCGGCCATTCGGCGATCCACATGAGCGCGAGCAGGACGGTGCCCGCGACGGCGGCTGGGCGCAGGGCCACCCCGAGCAGGAGGGCGACGCCGAGGCCGAGCAGAGCCAGCATGAACAGCCAGTCGGCCCAGCCGGCGCCGGCCCAGTCGCGCAGCATCGACTGCATCGGGCCGACCTGGACGTGGCCGAGGAATCCGTTGGTCGGGGAGCCGCCGCTGATCCAAGCCTGCGCCGAACTCGTGGAGTAGCCCAGGCCGAACGTCTTGTCGAAGAAGGCCCAAAGGAACGTCAGGCCCATCACGATGCGCAGGACGGCCAGCGCCGGCCCGCGCGCGGACGAGGCCGGCCGGGCCTGCTCGGTGGTCCGCGTTCGCGGCTGGTCGGGGAGGAAGGGGGTGGTCAGGGACGGGCCGCGGTCCTGGACGGACATCGTGGGCTCCTTTTCGGTTGTGCCCAGAGCATGAGCCGTGGCACGGCCGGGCGCTGGGGCCGAAGTCCCCGGATCACAGTGACTTTGGTGCACACAACGTGCCGGCCGGCTGTCCTGCGGGCGGCTCTGCACCCATGGCCCCGCTCGGCGACCGCCGGCCCGTGGTCACGCGCCCGCCTCCTCGAGCCGGGCGACGAGGGCGTCCACCGGGACGGTGGCCAAGGCGACCCGGGCGTCGCTGCTGCCGTAGGGCAGCCAGAGCGTGCCGTCGTGGATCATCCCGCCGCAGGAGTAGACGACGTTGGGGACGTAGCCTTCACGCTCGTCCTCGTCCGGCACGAGCAGCGGCTCGGGCAGCGCGCCCACGATCCGGGCCGGGTCGGCCAGGTCGAGCAGGAGAGCGCCGATGGCGTAGGTCCGCATCGGCCCGACGCCGTGGGTGAGCACCAGCCAGCCCGCCGGTGTTTCCAGGGGAGAGCCGCAGTTGCCGACCTGCAGCAGCTCCCAGGCCGCCGTCGGCCCGTGCAGCGGCACTTCACCGGACCAGGAACGGCCGTCGGGCGAGGTCGCCAGGCTCATCGTTTCCCCGTCCCCGCGGCACAACGCGAGGTGCGTGCCGCCGACGAGGCGGGGGAACAGCGCCATTCCCTTGTTGCGGGCCGCCGGTCCGGTGAGGGCGAACGCGCTGAACGAGGTCAGGTCGGCGCTTTCCAGCAGCCGGGGTGTCACGGTGGCGCCGTTGTACGCGGTGTAGGTGGCCCGATAGCCGGTCACGCCCGTGTCGGCGGTGAAGCGGACGAAGCGGGCGTCTTCCATGCCGTGGCTTTCGGTCGCGCTGACCGGCCACAGCAGCCGTTGCGCGAGCTCGGTGTCGCCGGGAAAGCGCACCGTGTAGCCGGCGGCGGCGAGTTCGCGGATGTGCTGGGTCGTGCCTGCCGCCCCGGAGCGTTGGAGCAGACGGGGATCGAGCGCCGCGAGGGCGAGGTCGAGGTCGTGCTGGCCGAAGGGATCGGGCAGGGTCGCGGTCACGGTGGCGGTGATCTCGTTGTCGCAGCCGTCGTGTTCCAGGGCGGCGCGCAGCCACGAACGGCTCCAGGAGTCCGGCTCGCGTTCGCCGGTGCTGACCGGTCCGGTCCGGGGATGCCACTCGGCGCGTGTCCCGGGCCCCAGGACGCCGGTGGCGAACCCGATCGAGGAGATGTGTCCTTCGCCGATACCGCGCAGGCTGAGCGCCACTCGCACCTGCCCGGGTGCGAGCCCGTCCTGCCGGGGGTGCGGCACCAGGGACGGGTTGCACAGCGCGGCCGCCTCGACCGCGTATTCGTGCGTGAAGTACGCGCCGAGGAGCAGCCGGCGCTGCGGGCCGAGGGAGCGGGGATCGACGAGCCGGTGGCTCATGATCGACGCGTTGTGCTCGAGGACCGCACGCAGGTCCCGGTGCCGGCCCGAGAAGCCGGCCAAGACACTCTCCAGTGTCGAACCGACCGAACGTTCCGGCAGGGCGAGGACGCGCGCGATCAACGCGGCCGCCCGCGACCGCGTCTCCGGTGCCTCCTCGCCGGGCACGAACAGTTTCGTCACGACCCGCGTGGGGTCGGGCCGGAACCCGGCGGGCTGCCGGGTCACCAGGCCCGTGGCCTCGCCGGTCACGCCGCACCCACGCCGGTCAGCGTGCCGGTCCGCAGCCGTGGGAGCTGGAACGTCGCCAGCATCGCCAGCATCGATTCGGCACCTTGGTTGCGGTTGACGCCGTCGGCGCGGAGCCCGTCGCCGCAGCCACCGGTGTCCCGGTCCAGCATCGGCGTGCCGGCGTCGTTGGCACCCAGGAACCAGGCGCGGGCCAGCTCCACAGCGGACGCCCAGCGGACGGCACCGGTGACCGCGTAGGCCCGGGCGCAGGCCGCCGCGAGCGCGGCTGCCTCGATCGGCTGCTGGTCGAATCCCGGCGGCGACTGGTGCGGCGCCCAGCCGCCGGCGGGCACCACCGACAGCCGGCCCTCCCTGGTCTGCCGGTTCACCAGCCAATCCAGCACGCGCAGGCCGTCGGCGAGCGCGCCCGGTTCGGGCAGCAGTGCGCCGGCGGCGATCAGGACCTCGGCGACCGCGGCGTTGGCGTATTCCAGCCGGGGTTCGGGCCACGGCCAGTCCTGGCCGGGCGGAACCGGCCCGATCGCCGTGACGGCCGCACCGAGCAGCGCTCGCGCCGGCTCGTCCGCCGGGAACCGGGTGAGCACGTCGGCGGCGCCCAACGCGGCGAACACCATCGCGCGCAGGTCCGGCGACCGGCGGCGGGCTCCCGCGTCGAACAGCAGCCGGGCTTCGGTGCGCAGCCACGCGCGTCCGGCGTACGCGGCGGTGCTGCCGAGCCCCCAGAGCGCGCGGCCCCACCAGTCGCCGAGACCCGGGGCATCCTGCCAGCTGCGGTCGTAGCCGAGCCGGTTGCGGAAGCGGCCGTCTTCGTGCGCGTGCGCGGTGAAGGCGAAGAGCGTTTCCTGCACCCGGGCCAGCCGTGGGGTCAGGTCCTGCTCGCGGCTCAGCACCACCAGGCCGCGAGCGGCGTCGTCGAGGCAGTATCCGTGCTCGCGACGCGGGATGGCCCCGCACGCGTGCTCGAAGAGACCGACGTCGTCGGACATGCGCAGCAGGTGACGGTCGTCCAGCATCAAGCCACGACCGGGGACTGGGCGGACACGAGCTGGGCGCCGAGCCGGCTGTACTGCGTGGCCACCGACGCCCAGCCGAGGTCGCGGGCGGCGATCCCGGCGGCCGCGGCCATTCTGCCCGCCGCGGCCCGGTCGGTGAGGATCTGCTGGAGCGCCTGCGCGATGGCCGCCGGATCCCGGTGGTCCACGAGCAGTCCCGCGCCACCGGAGAGCAGCTCGACGGCGTGCGGGAAGCGGGTCGCCACGACCGGTGTCCGCGCGGTGACGGCCTCGATGAGCACCCCGGAGGTGACCTGGTCGCGGGAGTCGTAGGGCAGCAGGACCACTTCCGCGCGGCTCACCAGGCGCTGCAGCGACGCGGCGGCGAGGTAGCGGGAGTCGAACCGGACGCGGTCGCGCACGCCGAGGCGTTCGGTACGGAGCAGCAGTGACCGGCGGTAGTTTTCCCCCTGCTGGGCCAGCACCTTCGGATGGGTGCGGCCGGCGACCACGTAGCGCGGCTCCGGCCACTGGGCGGGCAGCAGGGCCATGGCCTCGATGCCCCATTCGATGCCCTTGCCGGGGCCGAGCAGGCCCCACGTCAGAATCTGGCGGTGCTGGCTGTGGTGCGGCACCGCCGCGGCGACACCGGTGTCGGGGGCACCGTGCGGGATCACCACGAGCCGGCCGGCGGGCACGTCGTAGCCGGCGACGAGCCGGGCGCGCGCGGTCTCGCTCATCACCACGATCGCGGCCGCGGCGGCTACCACGCCGTTGAGGACCGCGCGCTGGTGCGGTGTCGGCGCGCTGAGGACGGTGTGCAGGACGACGATCGCCGGCGTGCGCAGCAGTTCCAGGACGCGCAGGACGTCTTCGCCGTCCGCGCCGCCGTAGATGCCGTATTCGTGCTGCACGATCGCGACGTCGTCCCGGTCGAGCAGGGCCGCCGCCGCGCGGCAGCTCGCCGGCGAGCCGGCGACCAGGTCCCCCGCCACTTCGGGGCCGCCCGCGGCGTCCGCCGACTCGACCGCGCGGACCACGCTGCCCGCGGAGCCCGGCGGCAACGCCGCCCGCAGCGACGCGGTGAACGACGCGAGGCCGCAGAGCGTGGGCGGATAGGTACTCAAGAAGCCGAACGTGATCACACGAGCCCTTCGGATCGGCGGCTGCGCACAGCCGGGAGCGGGGTGGACGACGGTGCTCGGAACTCACCGGGCGGGGCCGCGCCGTTCGACGGCGTGGGTACCGGCACGACGGGAGCCGTCGCGGCGCGCTTCGGTGCGCCGGCGGTCTCGCGGGCAGGACGGAGCCGGTGCTCATCAGCGGGGCGGGGAACACGACGGTGGTTCTTGCCGACGCCGATTTCGACGGGGCTCCGGCAGGTTGCGCAGCGGCAGCGCGAGCGGGCGCGCCACCATCGTGTCCGAGGCGTCGCCGGGGTCATGCAGCGACTGTGTTCCCGTCAGCGGCCTGGGCCTAGAGTCGTGCGACCTCTTTTCCGGGGGCGTTCGGCGGGCCGGGCCGGAGCGTGGTCGCGGGGCCGGCCCACCGCGGGCCGGTGCACCCGATCCGCCTGGTCGCGCTGGGTTTCCACCCTGCTCGCGGACGGGCCGGACGTCGTGGCCGGCCGCGATCGGATGGCCACGGGGACCTCCGGCACGGCCCGCCGGCACCGGCGTAAGGTGGAGGTATCGCCCCGGACCTCGGCACACTCGGTGGAGCCGGGCCTCGAAGCCGGATTTTCGAGCGAGTCCCGACTTTTTCGTCTGCTCATCGGACCGCGCCCGCATGGTCAGCCCATCTGCAAAAGGAGAATCCGGTATGTCGAGGATCGATGTCGAATCGGGCGTCGCCGTCGCGGAAATCGGCGACCCGGCGGTGGCCGTCTGTGCGGTGTGCCCCCATCCCGTGGAGTCGCACGACATGATCGCGCGCCGATTTTGCACGGCAACGCAGGCCGGCACGTCCGATCGCGGCTGCGTCTGCGCCGGCGAGCCGAAAAAAGCGGCGACCTCGGCGATGCGTGTCCGGAAATGAATGATTTCGTCATGAACGCCGCCGGCGGCGTCCGCGGCCCGCAGGTGCGGAAAGAGCAGCGGCCATGACGTTCTTGTCGGACAGCACCGCCGGGCCTGTGCTCGGCTCCCTGGCCGTCGAGAAGCGGCTGCGGTTGAAACCGCCGGGTGCGGTCAAGGGCTGCTTCGACGGCGCCTGGTGGCCACGCTCGCGGGAGCCGGTCGCGGAATTCAGCGCCCTGGTCACCGCGCTCGCCGCGGACTCGGGCCCGGTGGACCGGATCGGTTTCAACCCGGCGATGTGGGATCTGACGCCCCGGACGCTCGCGCTCGAAACCGGTTTCGTCCGGCTGGCGGGGTTCTTCGGCCTGGACCGGCACACGATCGTCGTGATCGGAGCGCGGATCCGCCGGTTGACCCTGCTGGTGGTCCCGCCCGGCGCCGATCCGGCGGCGGCGGAGCGAGCGCTGGAAGCGGCCGCCGCGCCGGACGCAGTGGGCTCCGCCGTGCTGATCCTGACCACCAGTGGCACCCTGGGCCCCGCCGGAACGGCTTGAGCGCCGCCGACGGGTGAGCCCCACGGCCGTCGTAACCGGAGACCTGCTGGTGAACCCGTGCGAGCGGCCCTCGTCCGGCCCGGTCATCGACCGGCTGCGGCTCCGCCTGCGGGCCATAGGTCCCGGCCGCTGGTGACCAAAGGCCGGCGTGCGGACGGCCGCCGTCCGCGATGCTGGAGTGGTACAGATCCCTCACGTCCGGAGCGCGCGATGAGCCGACCGCACCCGACGATGTTCGAGCAGGCCCTCGCTTCGGCCGTCCGCGCACCGTCTCCGCACAACACCCAGCCCTGGCGGTTCGTCCTCGACGGCGAAACGATCGAGGTGTGGCTGGACCGCGCGCGCGTGCTCGGGGTGGCGGATCCGCTCGCCCGGGAAGCACGGCTGTCCTGTGGCGCGGCCGCGTTCAACGCGGTCGTCCACTTGAGAGCGCACGGCCTCGCGACGACCGTCCGGACGATCCCCGATCCGGGAAAACCCGACCTGCTCGCCGTGATCCGGCTCGACGGCAACCGGAAGATCACCCGGACCGACCGCGAGCTCGCCGAGGCCGTGTTCCGGCGGCACACCAACCGCAGGCCTTTCCTGGACAGGCTGGTGTCGCCCCCGCTCCGCATCGCGCTGAAGTCGGCCGCGCTCCAAGAAGGCGGGCAGGTCGAATACCTCGACGCGTCCGGGCACTTCTCCACCGTGACGACGCTGGTGCGCCGTGCCGAAGCGCTGCAGGAGAACGATCTCGCGTTCCAGGCCGAGACCGCGTCCTGGATGCGGCACGAAACCGAGGCCCCGGACGGCGTGCCGACGATCGCGACCGGACCTCCGCCGTACGGGGCCAGAGCGGTGTCGTTGCGTGCCTCGCACGCCAACCAGGGGCTGCCGCCGCGCGAATTCGAGCAGGACCCGCTGCTGGCCGCCGTCCTCACCCGGGACCGCGGGCCGCACGCCGAGGTCCGGGCCGGGATGGCCATGCAGCACGTGCTGCTCACCGCCACCGCGGCGGGCTTGGCGACCTCGTTCCTGTCACAGCCCTTCGAGACACCGCAGACCCGCGACGCGCTCGACCGGATCTTCGACGGCCTCGGCCAGGCCCACACGCTGCTGCGCATCGGGTACGGCCAGCCGACCGCGACGACAGCGCGACGAGCGCCGGCCGACGTGCTGACCCGCCGCGTCACCCCGGATGTTCCCGCGAGGTGAAGTCGGAATGACGGGAGAAGCCCGGCTGAGCGGCCGGTCGGCTGTTCCGTCGAACACGCGGTGACCGCGGGCCCTCCCGGCGGGAATACCATCATCGTGCCCCGGACCCTGGCGCCGTTCGTCCTTCCGGCGTGCCACGCAGGCCGGCTCGCCGATCCGGATCCTGTTGACGAACGCCGAGGCGCCCATGTCCACCCGCACCACCACAGCACCCGCGCGAGCGGCTGCCGCCGACCTCGACGTCGCGCACGCCGCGGCGCTGCCCGGTGCGGCGGTTCTGGACGCGCTCGGTGTCACGCCCGGCGGGCTGACCGCCGGCGATGTCGCCGAGCGGTCGGCGCGGTACGGGCCGAACGCGGTGTCATCGCACCGGGCGCGGCTGGTCCCGGTGCTCTGGCACCAGCTGCGCTCGCCGTTGCTGGTGCTGTTGATGGCCGCCGCCGTCGCGTCCTCCTTCGTCGGGGAGCGCAGCGACGCGGTGATCATCGGAGTGATCGTCGCGGTCTCGGTCGGGCTGGGGTTCGTCAACGAGTACCGCGCGGAGAAGGCCGCGGAAGCACTGCACGCGCAGATCCGGCACGAGACCGTGGTCATCCGGGACGGTCACCCCGTGCCGGTGGACGTGACCGCACTGGTACCCGGCGATGTCGTCGAACTGAAGCTCGGCGACGTCGTCCCGGCCGACGTCCGGTTGCTGTCGGTCGCCGGACTGGAATGCGACGAGTCGGTGCTGACCGGGGAATCACTGCCGCTGGAGAAGGGCACCGCGGCCGTGCCCGAAGGCACCGCACTGGCCGAACTGTCCGGGTGCGCGCTGATGGGCACCGTCGTGCACGCGGGCAGCGCCACCGGCGTCGTGGTGTCGACCGGCGCGCGCACCGGCTTCGGCGCGATCGCCGCGGGTCTGGGCACCCACCAGCTCGACACCGAGTTCCAGGTCGGGCTGCGGAAGTTCTCGATGCTGCTGGTGTACGTCGCCGGCGCGCTGACGACGTCGATCTTCGCGATCAACGTGGTGCTGCACAAGCCGATCCTCGACGCGCTGCTCTTCTCGCTCGCGATCGCGGTCGGGATCACCCCGCAGCTGCTGCCGGCCGTCGTGTCCACGAGTCTCGCCGCCGGCTCGCGCCGGATGAGCCGGCGCAAGGTGCTCGTCAAGCGGCTGGTGTGCATCGAGGATCTGGGCAACGTCGACGTGCTGTTCACCGACAAGACCGGCACCCTCACCCTCGGCCGCATCGACTACATGCGGGCCGTCCCGGCGGGCGGCGGTGATCCCGACGAAGTGCTGCGCTGGGGACTGCTCTCCACCGAAAACACCGGCTCCGTCGGCGGCAACCCGCTGGACCAGGCGCTGTGGGGATCGCCGGCCTCGGTGGCGCAGCGGACCGCGCTGACCGGTTACCCCACGCTGGGCGTCCTGCCCTTCGACCACGAACGCCGCATGGTCTCCGTCGTCGTCCGCGACCCGGCGGGCCACACCGTCCTGGTGACCAAAGGCGCCCCGGAGACGGTGCTGGGCCGCTGCACCGGCGTCCCGCCCGAAGCACGGCAAACCCTGGAAGCCGAGTTCGCCGCGGGCAACCGGGTCGTCGCCGTGGCCACGCGGCCGTTCCCCGACGGGAAGGCACCGGCACCCGCGGACGAACAGGGCCTGCTGCTGCTCGGGTTCCTGGTGTTCCTCGACCCGCCCAAGCACGACGCCGCGCGGTCCCTGCGGCGGCTGGACGACCTGGGCATCGCGGTCAAGGTCGTCACCGGCGACAACTCGGCGGTCGCGGCGAAGGTGTGCCACGACCTCGGCCTCGGTGACGGCGCCGCACTGACCGGGGCCGACCTCGACGGCCTCGACGACACCCAGCTCGCCGACGCGATCACGCGTACCACGGTGTTCGCCCGCGTGAGCCCGGAGCAGAAGGCCCGCATCGTGCGGGTCCAGCGGCTCAGCGGCGGCGGGGTGGCGTTCCTGGGCGACGGCGTCAACGACGCGCTCGCCCTGCACGCGGCCGACGTCGGCATCTCGGTGGACTCGGCCACCGACGTCGCCAAGGACGCTGCCGACGTGATCCTGCTGGAGAAGGACCTCGCCGTGCTCGCCGACGGCGTCACCGAAGGACGGCGGATCTTCGCCAACACCATCAAGTACGTGCTGATGGGCACCTCCAGCAACTTCGGCAACATGTTCTCCGCCGCGGGCGCGTCCCTGTTCCTGACGTTCCTGCCGATGCTGCCTTCGCAGATCCTGCTCAACAACCTGCTCTACGACACCAGCCAGCTCGCCATCGCCACCGACACCGTCGACGAGGAGCAGCTCCGCCGTCCGTCCCATTGGGACATCGGCTTCATCCGCCGGTTCATGGTCTTCTTCGGTCCGCTGAGCTCGGTGTTCGACTTCGTCACCTTCGGCGTCATGCTGTGGGTGTTCCACGCGGGCCCGGACCAGTTCCGCTCGGGCTGGTTCGTCGAATCCCTGGCCACCCAGACCCTGGTGATCTTCGCCATCCGCACCCGGCGGATCCCGTTCTTCCGCAGCCATCCCAGCCTGCCGCTGACCGTGGGAGCCCTCGGCGTCGTGACCGTCGGCGCACTGCTGCCCGCGACACCGCTCGCGTCCGCCTTGGGGTTCTCGCCGTTGCCTGGCGGGTTCTTCGCCGCGCTGGCCGGGATGGTGCTGGGATATCTCGTCCTGATCGAAGCGGGCAAGCGCGTCTTCTACCGGCTCGTGCGGACGACCACCGCCACGCCACGGCCCACCCCTCGTCGTCACCTGCGCCGCCGGACCGCCTACTTCAGCACCGCGGAACCCCGCGGCCACGTCCCCCGTGCCGGAACACCCGCGGATCGAGGACTTCGATGACGGGCGAGACCCGGCGCGCCGGCGTGCTCGTGGCGATCAAGGTCGTGCACACGGCGGCTTGGCTGGTCATCGAGTCGTGCTTCTCGTACGTCCTGTACGCGGGGCTGGCCAAGCGGTCGGATCGGCGAGCCGCGCTCGCCGGCGGCGTGGTCGCGGCCGAGTGCCTCGTGTTCGCGGCGAACGGATTCCGCTGTCCGCTGACCGAGGTCGCCGAATCGTTCGGCGCCGGACGCGGCTCGGTCACCGACCTCTTCCTGCCGCGGTGGTTCGCCCGGAACCTGCCCGCGATCCACGTGCCGCTGCTCGTCCTGGCCGTCGGCCTGCACGCGAGGAACCTCCGCGGGTCCAGGTGACCGGCGAAGTGGGGGCAGCCCCCGGATGGACCTGAGGGGACCTCGGGTTCGGGAACCGGGGCCGCCGTGGTTCATCGTGGTGCCGCCGGGACCAGCGGGACGGCATCCGGCCGGGCGGTGCGGCGCCGGCGTCCGGGGCGCCAGAGGAACTTGTCCACCTCGGCGACCAGGAACGTCGTGGCGGCGAGGCCGAGCACCAGCAGCCAGCTCGCGACGGTCAGCGGCGCGGTGCGGAACAGTTCGTTCATCAGCGGCAGGTAGAGGATCGACACCTGCAGCGCGATCATCACGGCGGCACCCCCGAGCACCCAGGGGTTCCATCCCGTCGGCCGGAACCGGTCGAGGGAGCGGCAGCTGAACAGGTACGCGATCTGCGCGAACACGAACACGGTGATCGTGATCGAGCGCGCTTCGGTGACGGAGGCGCCGGCCCGCAGCTGCCAGCTGAACACCGCGAACGAACCCGCGACGAGGATGACCGACACGAGCGTGATCCGCCTGAGCAGGTCGCCGGTCATCAGCGCCTGGCCCGGTGGGCGGGGGCGGCGGGCCATGATGCCCGTTTCCTTCGGTTCGAACGCCAGCGCGAGGCCGAGGAAGACCGCGGTGGTCATGTTGATCCACAGCACCTGGACCGGGAGCATCGGCAGCTGGGCGCCGAGCACGATCGCGACCAGGATGACCAGTCCTTCGGCGATGTTGGTCGGCAGCGTCCAGGCCAGGAACTTGCGGATGTTGTCGAACACCGCCCGGCCTTCTTCGACAGCGGCCTCGATGGTCGCGAAGTCGTCGTTGGCCAGGACCATGTCGGCGGCCTCTTTCGCGACTTCGGTTCCGCTGCGCCCCATCGCGACCCCGATGTCGGCCTTGCGCAGAGCGGGAGCGTCGTTCACCCCGTCACCGGTCATGGCGACCACGTTGCCGCGCTCCTGCAGGAGGGTGACCAGCCGGAGTTTCTGCCCCGGGGAAACGCGGGCGAACACGTCCACGCCGGCGAGGGCGTCGTCCGGGGTGACGGCGATTTCGGCGCCGGCGAGGACTTTCGGTTCCCCGTCGGCCAGCGCGAAGTTCCGGGCGATCGCCCGTGCGGTTTCGCTGTGGTCACCGGTGATCATCTTGACCGCGATCCCGGCTCGCCGGCACGCGGCGACAGCGGCCACCGCGGCCGGACGGGGTGGGTCGTGCATGGCCTGGAAGCCGACCAGGGTCAGCCCTTCCGGAGGCTCGCCCGCGGGGAAGGCGTCTTCGTCCGCCGGGGTGAACGTCGCGAAAGCCAGCACCCGCAGTCCGCGGCGGGCGAGGGCTTCCGCCGTCTGCCGCTGCGACTCCCGCTCCAGCGGTTCGCCGGTGCCGTCCGCCCGCAGTTGATCCCGGCACAGCGCGAGCACCTTTTCGGGCGCCCCCTTCAGGTATCCGGTCAGCCGGCCGTCGGCGGTCCGGTGCGCCGTGGCCATCAGGTTCCGTCCGGATTCGAAGGGCAGCACGTCGACGCGCGGGTGCGCGGACCGCTCCGCGCCGACGTCCAGCCCGGCTTCCCACGCCGCGGTGAGGAGAGCGGTTTCGGTCGGATCGCCGGTCGCTGTGGCCGTGCCGTCGGCCGGTTGCGCCTCGTTGCAGAGGACTCCGGTGAGCAGGCACTCGCGCAGGGCCGGCGGGAGCGGGCCGCCGCCGGTCCACTCGTGGGTGCGGTCGCCGGCGAACACGGTGGTCACCGTCATCCGGTTGGTGGTGAGGGTGCCGGTCTTGTCGGTGCAGATGACCGTGGTGCTGCCGAGCGTCTCCACCGACGGCAGCCGCCGGACGATCGCGCCGCGCCGGGCCATCCGGACGACGCCGATCGCCAGGACGATGGACACCGCGGCCGGCAGGCCTTCGGGGATCGCGCCGACCGCCATCGTCACCGCCGCGGTGAACATCTCCCCGGCGCGGTAGCCCCGCAGCAGACCGATGACGAACAGGACGACCGCCAGCGCCACGACGCCGGCCGAGAGCCGGCGGCTGAACCCGGCCAGCTTGCGGGTCAACGGTGTGGCCGGAACCCCGGTGGCGGTCATGAGCTGGTTGATCAGCCCCAGTTCGGTGCCGGCGCCGATCGCCACGACGACGGCCGTGCCTTCGCCCCGCGTCACCACGGTGCCGGCGTGTGCGATGTTCCGCCGGTCGGCGAGTGCGGTGGCTTCGGGCAGCGCGCCGGGTGCCTTCGTGACGGGCGCCGCTTCGCCGGTGAGCGCGGATTCGTCGATCTGGAGCTCCTGCGCGGACAGCAGCAGGCAGTCGGCCGCGACCTTGTCCCCGGCGCGGAGGACGACGAGATCTCCGACGGTCAGCTTCTCCGCGCGCAGCCGGATCGGGACGCCGTCGCGCACCACCCGGACCTCGGTGGTCACCATGCCGGCCAGCGCGGCGAGTGCGTGCTCGGCCCGTGACTCCTGGAGCAATCCGACGATCGCGTTGAGCAGGACCACGGCGAAGATCACGCTCGAGTCGACCAGCTGGCCGAGGCTGAGGGTCACGGCGGCCGAGGCGAGCAGGACGTAGACGAGCGGATCCTTGAACTGGCGGAGGAACCGGCCGAGCGCACTGGTGGCCCGGCCGGTCGGCAGCACGTTCAGCCCGTTGTGGACGTTCCGTACGCCCGCCTCGGCTTCGGTCAGCCCGGTTCGTCTGTCGGTGTCGAGGAGGATGACCGTCTCGGCCGCCTCCATCGCGTGCGCCGGTGGCCGGCCGGGGGTGCCGATCGGCTCACCCGGCCGGGCCGATGCCAGCACTCGCATGATCGTGTCCCCTCGATGGCCGTGGCGAACGTTTCACCCCCGATTGTCCGGTGGGCGCGTTGCCCGGCACAGGGCCGAACTGCTCCGCAGCCGAGGACCGAAGACCTCGCGCTCCTCGACCGGTGGTGGCGTCGGCGAGTCCCCCCCCCCGCGGCGGAGACACCGGCACCGCGATCGGCACAGTCACGCGTTCCCTCGCCGGGGGGACGGCGTAGGCTGGAGAGGGTAGCCGGTCCATCGGTGCTGGTGACGTCGGTCCGGACCCCGCTGACGCAAGATCGTCAACGGGATGCGAGCAGGACATGAGCGAGATTCCCGGCGCTGGTCCGCAGAACGGTCAGCGGCTTGACGACTTCGGCCCGCTCGCGTTGCCGTTCCCGGATCTGCCGCGCTCGGAGCTGGAGAAGCTGCTCGGCGATGTCGCGGCCCGCGCGCAGGAAGTGCTGGCCACCCAGGGGCGGTTGCGGGCTCTGTTGCGTGCTCACGCCATGGTCGCCGGGGAGCTGAGCCTGCAGGCCGTACTGCGGCACATCGTGACCGCGGCGAGAGAGCTGCTGGAGTCGCGCTACGCGGCACTGGGCGTGCTCGGTGAGCACGGGGTGCTCGACGAGTTCGTGCACACCGGGATGGACGCCGGACTGGTCGAACGCATCGGTGAACTGCCCCGCGGCCAGGGGATCCTCGGCCTGCTGACCCGCCGGCCGACGCCGGTCCGGTTGACCGATCTGAACAGCCATCCCGACGCAGCGGGCTTCCCGCCGCACCACCCGCCGATGGACAGTTTCCTCGGCGTGCCGATCCGGATCCGCGACCGGATCTTCGGCAACCTCTACCTCACCGGCAGCATGAACGGGGAGTTCAGCGCCGAGGACGAGCAACTCGCCGTCGCGCTGGCGGCCACGGCGGGGGTGGCGATCGACCACGCGCGGCGGTTCGACGAATCCGAGCAGCGGCGCAGGTGGTCGACCGCCTCCACGGAAATCACCCGGCACCTGTTCGCCGGTGACGACGACGATCCGCTCGAGCTGGTCCTGCGCCGTGCCCAGCAGGGCGTGTCCGCCGACTTCGCGACGCTCGCACTGCTCGCGGATTCCGGGCGGCTGGAGGTCACCGCGGCGCTCGGAGTGCCGGCCGGCCACCTGCTCGGCCAGGCGGTGGACCTGGACAGCAGCATCCTCGGGCAGGTCGTGCGCTCCGGTGTCCCCAGCCTGATCGACGACTACGCCGCCGCAGGTTGCGCCGAACTCCCCGTGCCGATCGGTTCCGTCGTCGTGGTTCCGCTGTCTGCCGGCGACCGAGCCATCGGTGCCCTGAGCGTGGGGCGGCTGGCCGGGCAGCGGCGGTTCACCCGGGCGGACCTGAGTCATCTCGCCGGGTTCGCCGGCCACGCCGGGGTCGCGATCGAGCTCGAACGCGCGCGCACCGAGCAGCAGGCGCGACGTATCGTCGACGAGCACGACCGGATCGGGTCTTCGCTCAACGAGCACGTGAGCGGGAAACTGCTCGCCGTCGCCACCGGCCTGCAGGGCCTGGCCGGCGCGAGCACCCGGCCCGAGGTGCGTGACCGCCTCGAGTCCTACATCGCCGTCCTCGACGACACGATCGAGCGCATCCAGTCCACCGTCTACGACCTCGATCCCCGCCCGCAGGCGACCGGGAACCTGCGCGAGCGGCTGCTGACCGTCCTGGACACGGCGGCCGACGCGTTCGGGTTCGCCGTCCGGACCAGCTTCACCGGGGGCCTGGCGCCGTCGGTCCCGGCCGACGTCGCCGACGACGCGGTGGCGATCCTCGAGAACGCGCTGTCCGCGATCAGCAGGCAGGCCGGCGCGACCACCGTCGAAGTCCGGATCGCCGCGTTGTCGGACCTGCTCACCGTCGAGGTCATCGACAACGGCGCGGCGATGACCTCCCCCGGCGGCGAGGCCGCACCGGCCGCGCACCTGACCTGGACCGCTTCCCTCCTCCGGCCATAGGCTTTCCGGCAAGGCCTACCGGACCGGCGCGCTCTTCTCGCGCAGTGGCGCGCTGACGTCGTGCAGGTGTTGCAGGACATAGTGGTACGTCTTCAGCAGCCCGCATTGTGCGTAGTCGATCCCGTGGTCGGCGCAGAACTGCTGAACCAGGGGTTGCGCGCGGCGCAAGTTGACGCGCGGCATGCTGGGGAACAGGTGGTGCTCGATCTGGTAGTTCAGCCCGCCGAGCAGGAAGTCGACCCATCGACCGCCGTGGACGTTGCGGCTGGTGAGAACCTGCTTGCGCAGGAAGTCGAGCTTCGTCTTGTCGGTGAAGGTGGGCATCCCCTTGTGGCCCGGCGCGAAGGAGCAGCCCATGTAGACGCCCCACAGTCCCTGGTGCACGGCGATGAACGCGACCGCCACCGGCGGGGACAACACCACGAACACCGCGCCGAGGTAGACACCGAAGTGCAGGATCAGCAGTACCGCTTCGAGCAGGCGGGCTTTGACCTCGCCGCGCCCGACGGCTCGGATGCCGGCCCAATGCAGGCTCAAGCCTTCGAGCAGCAGCAACGGGAAGAACAGCACCGCCTGGTGCTTCGAAGTCCACCGCACGAACCCGCTCTTCTCACCCGACTGCCCCCGGGTGAAGGCGAGCAGCGGGATGTCGATGTCGGGATCGTCGCCCTCGTGGTTGGGGTTCGCGTGATGCCGGCTGTGCTTGCCCATCCACCAGCCGTAGCTCATGCCGACGATGGCGCCGAAGGCGTAACCGGCGCGGTCGTTGGCGCGCCCGGTGCGGAAGATCTGGTTGTGTCCCGCGTCGTGGCCGAGGAACGCGATCTGGGCGAACATCACCGCGAAGAACACCGCGGTGGCCAGCTGCCACCACGAATCGCCCAGCACCGCGAACGCCACACCGCCGCCGACCAGCGCAAGCAGGGTGAGACTCATTTTCACCGCGTAGTAACCGTATCGCCGGTCAAGCAGACCTTCGCTGCGTATGAGGCGGGCGAGAGCACCGAAGTCGTTGCGCGACGTCGCGCGGTCGCCCGCGTCGACGCTCACCGGAGACGTAGTCATCGAAGTCCTTCCGAAGTCGTGCGTCGCCGGGGTCCGGGGCGATCACTCATCCTTGCCCGAAGAAGATTCCCGGAAGGGCGGGCCCTAAACGAGATCGAGACGTCGGGAATGACCGGATTCCGTGACGCCGGCTCGACCCCCGGCGCGTCCGAGACCGGTGGGGCCGAGGGCCCGGGGCCGGGTCGGAGGGGAAACCGAGATGAACCGGTCGCCGAGGTTCGGCGCCTTCCTGGGGGCAGTGCTCGCCGCGGCGCGGCGCGGTCCAGGTGGCCACGCTGGTGACGCCGGACGCCCTCGCGTGCGCCGGGCCGGCCCCAGCGCGTAGATGTCGGGCGGGTGCCCGTCCGACCCTCCACTGTGGTGCGCTCCGGTCCCGGAGATCACCTGCCACGACCCCGCAGGCCGCGGAGGCCGGCGGGGTCGTGGCGGTCGAGCCGTGGTGCTACAGCGGCAGGAGGGGGAGCAGGACGGCGCTGGCCGCGCTGGTGATGGCGACTACGGCGCCGTTGACGATGCCGACGACGGAGTCGAGCAGGCCGCCGATGATGACGATGCCCATGATGGGTGCTCCTTGGTATCTCGGTGGAACTTTTCGTGGGCTTGTGTGTTCGGTGCGGTGGTCACCCGGTGCAGTGGGGGACCGCGGGGACGCTGCCGACGCAGTTGTTGGGGGTGTTGGCGGTGATGGGGGCGTTGTTGGTGGTCATGGTGCCGCCTTGGCGGTAGACGCCACCGGAGTTGCCCAGGAGCAGCAGTGCGTGGTTGTCGGTGACGGCGGTCTGGGTGAGGGTGGTGGCGGTGGAGTTCACGGCGGAGATGCCGCCGCCGCGGCCGGCGTTGTTGCCGGTGATGAACAGCGGGCTGCCGGTGACGCCGGTGACGGTGAGGGTGCCGCGGAGGCCGTTGTAGATGGCGCCGCCGTCGCCGAGCAGGGTGGTGTTGCCGGACAGCGGGCTGTTGGTGAAGGTTGCGGCGGGTGCGGTGCCCGAGGGGGTGTCGGCGTTGGCGAGGCCGCCGCCGTTGCCCGAGGCGGTGTTGCCGGTCAAAGTGCTTCCGGTGAGGGTGACCGCGCCGCGGTTGAGGATGCCGCCGCCGTCGCCGACGACGTTGCCGCGGGTGAAGGCGACTCCGGTGACGAGGGTGAGGTTGCCGGTCGGGCCGACCTCGGCGATCCGGAACATTCCCAGGCCCGACAGTGAGGCGTTGGTGATGGTGGCGGGGCCGGTCAGCTGGATCGGGGTGGTGATGACGGGGAGGGCGTTCGCGGCGCCGCCGTGGGCGGTGGTCATGCCGTAGGTGCAGCCACCGGCCAGCACGAGGGTGTCGGAGGTGGGGGTGGAGTTGGCCAGGTTCACGGCCGCGACGAGAGCGTTTTCGCTGCAGGCCACCGGAATGGTGGTGGCCTGTGCGGCCGGGGCCAGTGCGATCAGGCCGCCGGTCGCGATGGTGATGCCGAACAGGGTCCGGGCAAGGGTGGGGATGCGTCGCATGAAGGCTTCATTTCCTGGAACACAATAGTGGTGACCTGCCGCGCGGTGCGCCGGCAGGAGATGACGCAGAAGTCGGCCCGAATTGTCCAACGGGCCGCGTGGGATTGGTCCACGAAAAATACCCCGGTTCGTGATCTGCGGTCGCAATCGTGGCGAGCAGATCAGGTACCGAGGTCTGGGGTAACAGGCAATAGCCTATCGTTGCCGCCGGTTGATCGATACCCGAGTCCCCCAAATGGTCGTACGCAAATGCGGTCATCGTGACATCTGAAACGATGTGAATGTGGAAAAGGATGCGCCGCTCGGCGGCTGGCCGCCGGAGGCGCGAAGGTGCTCGGTTTCCTGTGTTGCCGCGGCGACGTGGTCGCCCGCGCGGTCGGCGATCATTGCGCAGCCCGGTGAGCTCGGACTACGCCGGATGTGTCCGACGCCGGCGAGCCGGACGCCGCCAGGTCAGGGCGGGAAACGGAATTTCCGCGTGTCCGCGATTCTCGCAAGTACGCGTGGCCTGTGATATCGCTCACGATCGGGGGTGGGTCGCCCGGATTCCGGGTCGGTCACCCGATTGATCGGGCGCCGAACAGGGTCACGATTTCATCCGTATGCGGTCCTCGCATCGGAGTATTTCCTCGCAGAGGAGTGAACTGGCGTTCTTATTGTTGCCAAATCGTCCGCCAGAGGGCAACCGTGGGTCTTGGGAGTGCCGACGGACCCTGCCTCGGATATTCGGCACGGGAAATGCCATCGGCAAGCCGGTTATCGGCCGTACTCCCGGTTCCGTGGCTTCAGCCCGGATCCCCTCAACACCATGAAGGTTTTCTCATGAGATCAAGCGTACGCACCACCACGGCTCGTCGAACCCGTACCGGCCTCATCGGACTGGGTACCGCCGCGGGGTTCGCCTTGATCGTCCCGGGGATGGCCCACGCCGATCCGGTCGGCTGCACCCGTGCTTTCAACGGTTCCGGTGACACCGTCACCTGCACCGCGGGCATTCCCGCCGCGCAGATCCTCACCGGTACCGCCGGCAACGACATCCTCACCGTCACCGGCGGATCCGTCGGTGGCACCATCGACGCCCTGGCCGGCAACGACACGATCACCATCACCGGCACGGCAGGCACCACGGGGACTCCCGGTGGCGCCGGTGGTGCCGGGACGAGTACGAGCCCGGCCGGATTCGCCGGTGGTGCCGGCGCGGCAGGCGGAGTAGGTGGCCTCGCGCTGGGGAGCGCCGGAGTGGTCAACGCCGGTGACGGCACGGACAGCGTCACCGTTACCGGCGGCGCCGGTGGGACCGGCGGTCTCGGCGGCACCGGTGGCGCCGGGGTCCTCGGTGGTGCCGGTGGTGCCGGTGGCGTCGGCGGCGCGGGCGGCGCGGGCGGCCAAGGCGGCGTCGGCGCCATCCACGGCGGCCTCGGCAACGACACGGTGAAGGTCACCGGTGGTGCGGGCGGTGCCAGTGGCGCCGGCGCGCTCGGCGGCGCCAGCGGCCCGACCGCCGGTACCGGCGGCGTCGGTGGCGTCGGTGGCGCAGGCGGCGTGGGCGGTATCGGCCTCGGTAGTTCCGGGATCGTCAGCGGCGACGACGGCATCGACAGCACCACTGTGGCCGGTGGCGCCGGAGCGAACGGCAGTGCGGGCGGAAACGCCGGCGCCGGTCACGGCGGTGGCGCGGGCGGCTTCGGTGGCGTCGGTGGAGCGGGCGGGATCGGCAGTTCCGGTTCCGTCACCGGCGACGCGGGCAATGACACCCTGAAGGTCACCGGCGGGGTCGGTGGCCTCGGCGGGACCGCGGGCCAGGGCGGCAACGGCGTCGGCGGTGGCCAGATCGGTGGTGCCGGCGGCGGTGGCGGTGCCGGTGGCGCGGGCGGTGTCGGCAACAGCGGGGCCGTCAACGGCGGCCTCGACGACGACAACGTCACCGTGACCGGTGGCAACGGCGCCGGCGGTGGCGCCGGTGGCCAGGGCGGCAACGGCTGCAACCCGGCCGCCGGTGGCGCTGGTGGCGCCGGCGGCACTCTCGGCGCCGGTGGCGTCGGCAGTTCCGGCACCGTGGCCGGTGGCGGCGGCACCGACGTCCTCCTGACGACGAACGGCATCCCCGGGGTCAACGGCACCGGCGGCGCGGCCGGCATCACCGTCGTGTGCTTCGTCTGATCACTTTCGCCGGACCCCGGCCCGGCAGGACCGACTTCGGTCCTGCCGGGCCGGGGTCCGGGTGACCGGGCTGACGGCCCGGCCGGCTCCACGACCGAAGTCCGGAGGTCGCGCGCGCCGCAGGCCGATGGCCGGGCGCGTAGGTTGGGCAGTGAGTGCCCTGGACCCCGGCGTGACGACCAGGCGACCGAGGGGCACATCATGACACCGGTCGATCTCGCGGGAATCGCCGAGCCGCACCGCAGCGCGGTGACCGCCATCATCGATCTCGTCCGTCAGGGCGTGTTCACGGACGCGCAAGCGCTCCTGATGATCGTTCGAATCCGCGCGGCGGCCGGTGAACCCGCCGGACCGGCCACGCGGACACCGGAGGAAACACGATGACGGCCGTCCGGGCACTGCACGCCCACCTCTCCGGCCAGGACCCGTATCACCGGTTCTTCGGTCCGGGCGCGTCGCCGGGCACCGGGGTGTTCGCCGCGCTCGGCCTGCCGGTCCGCACCGGCGCCGCCCGGCCCGACGGGGCGGAAGGGGATGCCCGATGCGGGTGCTGACGGTGAATCCCGGCTCGTCGAGCGTCAAGCTGTCGGTCGTGGAGGACGGCCGGGAGGTCGGCCGGGCCACGGTCGGCGTCGCGTCCGCCACCGAGGCCCGGCAGCCCCTGGCCGGCCTGGTGGCCCGGTGGCAGCCGATCGACGCGGCCGGGGTGCGGTTCGTGCACGGCGGTCCGAGCACCGACGCGGTCCTGCTGGATCACGCGGAGACCGCGCGGCTGAGTGCCTTGACGCCGCTGGCGCCGCTGCACCAGCCGTTGTCGCTGGAACTGGCCGCGGTGGCCGCCGAGATCGTGCCGGGGCCGGTGTATGCGTGCTTCGACACCGCTTTCCACGCCCGGATGCCGGAAGCCGCGGCGCACTACGCGCTGCCGAAGGACTGGGTTCGCAAGCACGAACTGCGGCGCTACGGCTTCCACGGTCTCTCCTGCGCGTCCGCCCTGCGCCGCACGGCCGAGCTGCTCGACCGGGACCACACCGGGTTGCAGCTGGTGTGTTGCCACATCGGGTCCGGCGTTTCGGTGACCGCCATCCGTGACGGCCGCAGCGTGGACACGTCGATGGGCTTCACCCCGCTGGAGGGTGCGGTCATGGCCACCCGCTCCGGCAGCGTCGATCCGGGGCTGCTCCTGTACCTGCTGCGCTCCGGCGTCACCGACGTGGCCGGGCTCGACGACGCGCTCGATCGCGGGAGCGGCCTGGCCGGGATGACCGGCACCGGCGGTGACGTGCGGGACGTGCTGGCCGCGCGGGACCGCGGCGACCCGGACGCCCGCACCGCGATCGAGGTCTACCTGCACCGGTTGCGCCGGGAGATCGGCGCGATGGTGGCGTCCCTCGACCGCCTGGACGCGCTGGTGTTCACCGGCGGCGTCGCGGAACACCAGCCGGCTTTGCTGGCCGAACTCGGCCGGCGGCTGGGCATCTTCGGGGTGCGGACCGATTCCGGGCGCCTGGCCGCGGCCGGCGACCGGCAGGTCGGCCGGGCGCACGAGCCCGTGCGGGTGCTGGTCGTGTCCGCGCGGGAGGGTCTGGAGATCGCCCGGCAGACGACCCTCGCGATGGCCGCCAGGACTACGGGAGCCGGAGGTCCTCGCGATCGGTGACGAACGGCCGCAGCGTGCCCGGCGGGCGCGGGCCTAGCGTCAGCACCGACGAAAGAGGACTTCGATGCAAGCACGAGACATCATGAGCAGCCCCGTCGTCTCGGTGACCCCGGACATGACGGTGAAGTACGCCGCGAACCTGTTGTCCGCCCACGGCTTCACCGCGCTCCCGGTCCTCGACGCCGACGGCCGGCTGATCGGTGTGGTGACCGAGGCGGACCTCGTGCGGGACCGGTTCCCGCGCGACGCGCGGTACCGCCCCGGCGACGACGCCGCCCCGGACGACTCGCCGACGACACCGGCCGGGACCGTAGGCGGGGTGATGAGCACGCCCGCCGTCGGGATGGGCGCGGGCACCGACGTGGTCGATCTGGTGCGGGTCCTGCTCGAGGACCGGATCCGCAGCATGCCGATCGTCGACGGCGCGCACGTCGTCGGTGTCGTCACCCGGCGCGACCTCGTCCGGGCGCTCGCCCGCGACGACGAAGTCATTTCGGCCGACGTCCGCCACCAGCTGGCGATCTACGGCGGGCCGCGACGCTGGACCGTCGAGGTGCACGACGGCGCGGTCGAGGTCGTGGACGAGTTCGACGACGAGACCGACCGGCACGTCGCGACCGTGCTGGCGCAGGCGGTGCCCGGGGTGACCGCGGTCCGCGTGACCGGCACGAGCCCGGCCGGCTGACCGGCCGGCCCGATCCGCCTTCGAAAGGCCACGGCGATGCAGCAGTCCACGACCCTGCCCGGCACCATGACGACGGCTTCGCCGTACGAGGAGCACGACCGGGACCTGGATCTGAGGTGGTGGGCCGCGGCGAACTACCTGACCGTCGCCCAGATCTACTTGCAGGGTAACCCGCTGCTGCGCGAGCCCCTCTCGGTGGCGGACATCAAGCCGCGCCTGCTCGGGCACTGGGGCACCAGCCCGGGGCTGTCCATGATCTACACCCTGCTCAACCGGCTCATCCGCGACACCGGCACGGACTGCGTCTACATCGCCGGTCCCGGCCACGGCGGACCGGCCCTGCTCGCGAACGCCTATCTCGAAGGCACCTACGGCGAGGTCTACCCCGACGTCTCGTCCGACGTCGCCGGGCTGACCAGGCTGGTGCGGCAGTTCTCCACGCCCGGTGGCGTGCCGAGCCACGTCGGCGTCCAGACGCCCGGCAGCATCCACGAGGGTGGTGAACTGGGGTACGCCCTCGCCCACGCCGCGGGCGCCGCTTTCGATCACCCGGACCTGGTCGTGGCCTGCGTGGTCGGGGACGGTGAAGCGGAAACGGGGCCCCTGGCGGGATCCTGGAAGATCCCCGCTTTCCTCAACGCCCGCCGCGACGGCGCCGTGCTGCCGATCCTGCACCTCAACGGCTACAAGATCGCCGGGCCGACCGTGCTCGGCCGGGCCGACGACACCGACGTCCTCGGATTGCTGACGGCGCAGGGCTGGGAGCCGGTTCTCGTGTCCGGCGACGACCCCGCCACCGTGTTCACCGAGCTGCGCGCCGCTCTCGCCGTCGCCCACGACCGGATCCGCGAGAACCAGCGGCAGGCGCGCACCGGCTCGGCCGAGCCGTTCCGGCCCGTCCGCTGGCCCGCCATCGTGCTGCGGACCCCGAAGGGCTGGACGGGCCCGGCCGTCGTCGACGGCGTGGCGGTCGAAGGCACGTTCCGGGCGCACCAGGTGCCCCTGACCCAGGTGCGTGAGGACGCCGGGCACCGGCGACTGCTCGAGCGGTGGCTGCGGTCCTACGAACCGGAGAACCTGTTCGATGCCGACGGAAGGCTCGTCCCGGAGCTGGCCGCGCTCGCTCCCGCGGGGGACAAGCGGATGTCCGCCAGCCCGTACGCCAACGGCGGCCGCCTCCTGCAGCGGCTCGACATCCCCGCCCTGGCGCCGTACGCCGTCGCGGTGCCGTCGGCCGGGGTCGTGCACCACGGCAACACCCGCCCGTTCGGTGAGCTGCTGCGCGACGTCTACCGCGCCAGCACCCGGGAATCCGACGGGGGCGGCACGTTCCGGTTGTTCTGCCCGGACGAAACGGCCAGCAACCGGCTCGGCGCCGTCTTCGAGGCCACCGACCGCTGCCTGCAGGCGCCGATCCTCACCACCGACGATCACGTCTCGCCCGAGGGCCGGGTCATGGAGGTGCTCTCGGAGCACCTGTGCCAGGGCTGGCTGGAGGGCTACCTGCTCTCGGGCCGCCACGGTGTGTTCGCGACCTACGAAGCGTTCGCGATGGTGTCGGCGTCGATGCTGATCCAGCACGCCAAATGGCTGCAGCACGCCGCGGACCTGCCGTGGCGGCGCTCGGTCGCGTCCTTGAACGTGCTGTTGACCTCGACCTGCTGGCGCAACGACAACAACGGTTTCTCGCACCAGGGGCCGGGCCTGATCGACATCGCCATCCCGCTCGCACCCGGTGTCGTGCGCGTCTGGTTCCCGCCGGACGCCAACACCACCCTGTCGGTGGCGGAGCACTGCCTGCGCAGCCGCGACCACGTCAACCTGATCGTCGCCGACAAGCAGGAGCACCTGCAGTACCTCGACCTCACGGAAGCGGCCGCGCACTGCGCCGCGGGAGCGTCCACATGGGACTGGGCCGGCACCGAGACGGCCGGCGGCGAACCCGACATCGTGCTCGCCGCCGCCGGTGACGTGCCGACGCTGGAGGTCCTGGCGGCGGCCCGGCTGCTCCGCGACCACGTCCCGTACCTGCGGGTGCAGGTGGTCAACGTGGTCGACCTGATGGGCCTGCTCCCGGCGGGCGACCACCCGCACGGGTTCAGCGAGCCGAAGTTCGAGCGGCTGTTCACCGCCACCGCCGACGTCGTGTTCGCCTTCCACGGCTATCCCCGGGCCGTGCACCAGCTGCTGCACGGCCGCCCCGACCCCGGCCGCTTCCACGTCCGCGGCTACACCGAGCAGGGCACCACCACCACACCGTTCGACATGGTCGTGCTCAACCGGATGAGCCGCTACCACCTCGTCCTCGAAGCACTGCGCAGGTCCGCCCGGATACCCGAAGGCGGAGCGGCGCTGACCGAGCACTGCCACGCCATGCTGGCCCGCCACCACGGCTACATCCGCGAACACCTCGAGGACATGCCGGAAATCCGGGATTGGACCTGGGCCGGCTGACCGGAGGTCTCGACCGGCGCGAGCAGCGCGGCACGGGCGTTGTCCACCGGGGCCGGCGGACGATGCCGAGCGTGCTGAAGTGTCCCGTTTCGTGCGGGCTTGCTACCGGGCGCGGCCTGTTCGGGGGCATCGAGAGACCGGTGGTCCGTCGGCCGGCGGCGGCGTCACGGCGATGACGTCCCGGTCGTCGACCCAGCGCACCGAGGCCGCGGGGCCGTCGTCGGCGATGACGGGGACGCGGGCGCCTCCGGAGCCGAACTCGGGCCGGCCGGCGAGGGTGCCGGTCCGCGGCGAGCGTGGATCCGGGCCGGTGTAGGTGACGCGCCAGTTTCCGACGCTGAACGCGATCTGCCGCCGAGGTCGGAGGGGGGTGGCGTCGTCCGCCGGCGCGCTGCGGTCCGGGTTCGCGGCAGTCATCCGTCTCCTCCTCGGCCGTGGGTGCGTTCCCCGCAGTGCGGGAACCGCGGGCACGCCGAGGTCTGGGGCGGTCCGGACAGGCTAGGCGCTGTACGCCATCCACCAGAACTGAATCCCCCGGATGAGGGACCCTCCCGGAATGGCGGCAATTCCGAGGGCCGGCCGGTTCGCCTTGCCGCGCTTCAGGTCGCGGACGTCGCCGCAGCCGGCTCAGCCGCCGTGGACGGCGGCCGGTCGTTGCCTCGGCGGCGGCCCGGAGCCGCCCGATCCGCCGGTCCCGGTGAGTGTCGCCGATGCCAGCTCCGCCACGAGCGCGGCCGGTGCGCCGGCCTCCGCGAACAGCGCGCGTTGGCGTGCTGCGCCGGTTTCCCCGGCCTGTACCGCGGCGAGCTGCCGGTCGACCGTCGCGAAGTCCCCGTTGGCTTGCAAGGCCGGCCGGACGTACTCCAGGAGCCGGCCGACGAGCACGTGGTGCGGGAGGGCCTGCCCGGTGAAGGGGTCGATGCCGTGGCCGGGGTAGCCGTTGCGGGCCGCGGCGGTGAGCGATGCGACGACCAGCGCCGTCCGGACCGGCCGGGGCGCGACGCCGGCCCGGGCTTCGGCGAGGATCGTGACCACGAGGGCGCGGCTCAGCCCGGCGAGCAGCACCGCGTCTTCGGCGGTCAAGCCGACGTCCGCGACGCGGATCTCGACCGTCGGGTACTTCGGCGAGAGCCGGGCGTAGTAGTAGACCCCGTGTGCGTCCGATGCCTCACCACGGCGTACCGCAGCGTCGACGCTCGCGGCGTAGGCGGTCGCGTCCGGCCAGTCCAGCGGCGGTTTCGCGGTCGGCCAACGCGACCACAGCGGGTACCGCCCGCTGGCCCAGCCGGAGTCCTCGTCGTGCGCGAGCGGCGAGTTGGCGCTGATGGCGAGGAGCGGGGCGAGCCAGGGGCGCAGGCCGGCCAGGACCCGGACGCCGAGTGCGGGGGACGGGACGCCGACGTGCACGTGGCAGGCGCACGTGCCGGCTCCCGCGAGGAGGGTGGGGTACCGGGCGGCCAGCGCGCGGTACCGGGGTTCGGCGGTGACGCCGGGCAGGCCCGGCAGATCGCCACACGGGGGTGTCCCGGACGCCAGCAGCAGGCAGCCGGCGTGGCCGGCCGCGTCCGCCACGAGCCGACGCAACCCGAGCAGCTCCGCCCGGATTTCGTCGAGGCTCGTGTGGATCCCGGTGGCGGTTTCGATCTGGAACCGCAGGAACTCCGGCATCACGGCGGGTTCGCCGTCGAGCAGCTCCAGCAGCCGGGGCGCGGTGAGCGACACCCCGCCGGTCGCCGGGTCCGCGAGGACGAATTCCTCCTCTACGCCGAGGGTGAGGTCGTTCCTTTCCGGCAAGGAAAGTCGCACGTGCACGGCCAAGCTCCATCCCTCGTCCGGATCGCCAGTCTCACCGGCTCGCCCGCACCCGGGTAGGGCCTCAGGTCACCCATCGCGGAACCTTCGGCCCTTCCGCGGGCCCGGACGGCGTGCTTCGCCTCTCCGCTGACGGTCGCCGTGGCGCGGCCCGACGTGCTCGTCGGGCCCAGACCGGCAGCGATCCCGGTCCGCACCTGACCACCGGGAGCTGACCGAGCCGGGCGGAATCCTCATGAACGGCCCGCCACGCCGGAATGTGGTGCGGGGAACCCCTGTCCGGCGTGGACTGTCACGACCACCCCCCGGTGTGCCCGGCGGTCGGCCGCCCCGCGGGAGGAGGCGAACCCGGTACGGGGGCGTCGCGGAGGTAGGGCCTCAGCCGCTCGGCCAGCGCCCTGCGGGTCGCGGCGGCCACCGGCCCGGGACGGTCCCGGCCGGTGCGGTGCCCGGCGGCGGTGTCGGCGACGAACTGCGCGACCGCCTCTGGGGCCGGCACGAGGTCGTCGCCGCCTTGGTACGCGAGGACGATCGCGGCTTCGGCGGGCTCGGTTTCCACCGCGAGCCACCACCCGCGCCGTTCGCTCCACACCAGCATGACGTCGTGGTCGGGCCGGCCGAGCCACCGCCGTGGCAGTCCGAGGTAGGCGGTGGCCGTGTCGCTGATCTCGACCGTGGTGCTCTCGTCCGGGACGCCGACCGCGGCCGCGACCGCCCGCACGTACTCGCCGAGGCCGCGCTCGAGGATTCGGGTGTCGGGTTCGGGGTGTTCCATACCCGCCACGCTAAAGGGCCACCGGCCGGCGTGCCGGGCGGGCACGGTGCCGGTCGGTGCGCGAAGGTCCCCACGGGAATCTTTCCGGTGGCTCGTTCGTGGTAATCAGTGGCTGCTCTCGCTCGCGCAGCACGTTCGCGGACCTCTTCCTCCTGCCGACAGCTCCTGCCGACAGCGGCGAGGACGGTTCCGGCAGCCCCTCCATCATCTCGGGTTTAGGCCGCCGTCGGCCGGCTACCCGGTACTCGGTCGCCCCGGACCCTGGCGAACGGACACGTCACGGAAAGAGCGACGGCAATGACCCATACGCTGGAACGCCCGCCCAAGGCCGCCGAGCCGATGCTCGCGGGCGAAAAGTCCCGCACCGAAACCTTCCTGGTGAAGCTGTTCGCGGTGGTCCCGCTGCTGGCCTTGGCTGTGGCGGTGCCGTTCGCGTGGGGGTGGGGCCTCGGGTGGACCGACGTCGCGTTGACCGTCGGGTTCTACTTCCTGACCGGGCTCGGGGTGACGATCGGGTTCCACCGTTACTTCACCCACGGCGCGTTCAAGGCGCACCGCGGGCTGCGGATCGCGCTCGCGGCCACGGGCAGCATGGCCATGCAGGGCCCGGTCATCATCTGGGTGGCCGACCACCGCCGGCACCACGCCTACGCCGACCGCGACGGCGATCCGCATTCGCCGTGGCGCTACGGCACGACTCCGGCCGCGCTGGCCAAGGGTTTCTGGCACGCCCACATGGGCTGGCTGTTCGACCGGGAGAAGACCAACGCGCAGCGCTTCGCACCCGACCTGCTCGCCGACCGCGACATCGTCCGGATCGACCGCTGGTTCCCCGCGCTCACGATGCTCACCCTGCTCGCTCCGGCGCTGATCGGCGGGTTGGTGACGATGTCCTGGTGGGGAGCGCTGACCGCGTTCTTCTGGGCGAGCCTGGTGCGGGTGGCGGTGCTGCACCACGTCACCTGGTCGGTGAATTCGCTGTGTCACATGATCGGCGACCGGCCTTATGCCGCCCGCGACAAGTCCGCGAACTTCTGGCCGCTGGCCATCGCGTCGATGGGTGAGTCCTGGCACAACTCCCACCACGCCGACCCGACCGGCGCCCGCCACGGCGTCCGCCGGGGCCAGCTCGACATGTCCGCCCGGTTGATCCGGCTGTTCGAGAAGCTCGGGTGGGCCACCGAGGTCCGCTGGCCCAGGCCCGAACGCCTGGCCCGGAAACTCAACCCCGGCTACCACCCCGCACCGCGTGGGCTCGGCAAGCTGGAGCGCGGTCTCCTGACCGGGACACCGGAACGGCAGCACCCGGGCGGCGGGAACCGGTCATGACGGCGGTGCGTGCCGCACCGGGCACCAGTCGCGACGAGGTCCGCCTGCAGCTGAAACCGGCGGTCGGCGGCGGACACGTCGACGGGCCGCCGGGGCGGGCGAACGGGTAGCGAACCCCCGTCCCGATTCCGGAGTTCTCCCCGGAGCCCTCCGGACAGCCGGCGACCGCTCCGCCACGTCGAAGACTCGAGCGGCGGCAGCTGGCGCCCCCAGTGCGACGTCGCGATCCTGCGGATCATGTTCGGCCTGTCCGCCCACGACACGGCGGCGGTGCTCGGGGTCGCCGCCACGCCGGTGCCGTGATGGCGTGGCCCGCCCCGCGCTGTCCGGGCTTCGGGGCGGCGGCGGTCGCTGGCTGGAGAGCGCGGGGATGCGGTACCGGGAGGTGCACCAGGCCACCGGGATGTTGATCGCGCACCTGGACCTGTCCGCTTCGGCGGCGTTGGCGCGG
>NZ_JBFBCC010000025.1:0-101199 GCF_040682955.1 Amycolatopsis sp. NPDC051045 | reverse complement strand
AATTTAATGCTCTCAAAGGAACCTCATACGAGGTTCATAAATAAGCTCTACTGGCTTAGTTCACTAGCACACTGTTGAGTTCTCAAGCAACACACCACGAACACCACCACCGTCAAGCGGCCGCATCCGAAGCGAATCGTTCCTAGCAGTCTTTGGTGGGACACCCACTCAATCGCGATCCGCGAGAGCTTGGTTCGTGTCCCGGTGGCCACCCGGTTTCCCTGGCGACTTGGAGAACTTTACATGCCCCGAAACGGCCCGAAACAGGGGGGTCGGTTAACAAGATCAGCGCAGGTCAGACCCCATGACGGAGCCCGTCCGCGCTCCAGTCTGCCCCGAACCGGCCCGGAGCGCCACCGAAAGAACATTGCTCCGACTACATTGCACCATATTGCTCCGAGCCAAAGCTCCGCTTAGCGTCGGCCGCATGAACCTCGCGTACGACGACCTCGGCCCCCGGAGCGGGCGCCCCGTCCTGCTGGTCCACGGCCACCCCTTCGACCGCTCGATGTGGCGGCCCCAGGCCGAGCACCTCGCCGAAGACGGCTACCGCGTCGTCACCCCCGACCTCCGCGGGTACGGCCGGTCGAAGAGCCGAAACACGAAGACCGGACTGGACGTCTTCGCCGAAGACCTCGTCGAGCTGGCCGACCACCTGGACCTGGAGCGCTTCGTCCTCGGCGGCCTCTCCATGGGCGGCCAGATCGTCATGCAGCTCGTCGCCGGCCACCCCGGCCGCGTCGAGGCCCTCCTGCTCGCCGACACCTTCGCCGGCCTGGACACCCCGCAGGCCAAACAGGCCCGCTACGACACCGCGGACCGGATCACCGCGGAAGGCATGGAGCAGTACGCCGAGGAGCTCCTCCCCAAGATGATCTCCAGGCAGACCCGCGCGACCAGGCCGGACGTCGAGGCGCACGTCCGCAAGATGATGCGCAACGCCCCGAAAGAGGGAGCCGCGGCGGCCCTCAGGGGACGCGCCGAGCGACCGGACTACACGAACAGCCTCGAAGCCATCAACGTCCCCACCCTGGTGATCGTCGGCAGTGAGGACGAGTTCACCCCGGTCGCCGACGCCGAGCTGATCCACCGGAAGACGGCGGGTTCCACCCTGGTCGTGATCGAGGGCGCGGGCCACCTGCCTAACCTGGAGCGCGAGACCGAGTTCGACGAGGCACTCAGCACCTTCCTGACGAACAGCAAGAGCAGCGGAGCCACCCCATGACCCAGCAGCAGACCGTGTTCGTGACCGGCGCGAGCGCCGGCTTCGGTGACGCCATCGCCCGCCGGTTCGTCGCCGAGGGTGCCCGCGTGGTCGCGGTCGCCCGCAGCGAGGACAAGCTCGAGAAGCTGGCCGGCGAGCTCGGCGACGCCGTCCTCCCGGTGCAGCTCGACGTCAGCGACCCGGAAGCCGTCAAAGCCACCATCGACGGCCTGCCGGCCGGGTGGCAGGAGGTCGACGTCCTGGTCAACAACGCCGGCCTGGCCAAGGGCCTCGAGCCCGCGCACAGGGCGGACCTGCGGGACTGGGACGAGATGATCGCGACCAACGTCCGCGGCCTCGCGCACGTCACGCGCGCGCTGCTGCCGGGCATGGTCGAGCGCGGCCGCGGGCACGTCATCAACATCGGCTCGATCGCCGGCACCTACCCCTACCCCGGCGGCAACGTGTACGGCGCGACCAAGGCGTTCGTCCACCAGTTCAGCCTCAACCTGCGCAGCGACCTGCACGGCACCGGTGTCCGGGTGACGAACGTCGAGCCCGGCATGGTCGGCGGCACGGACTTCTCGAAGGTCCGCTTCGACGGCGACCAGGAGAAGGCCGACCAGGTCTACGCGGGCACGACGCCGCTGACCGCGGACGACATCGCCGAGTCCGTCTACTGGGCCGCGTCGCAGCCGAAGCACGTGAACATCAACGTGATCGAGCTGATGCCGGTGGTCCAGAGCTTCTCGGCGCTGCAGATCCACCGCGAAAGCTGAACCCACGCTCCGCCTATCGACCCTGAAGCTGAAAGAGCTGGTAGAGCGCCTGCTGCGCCGGGTCCCGCTCGGTCGGCAGGCGCCTCGTCCGGGGGCGTCCGCCGGTCGACGGGTAGCGCAGCACCAGCTCGCCGATGCCGGCCAGCTGGTCCAGCAGCTCCCGCACCGACAGGTTCATCCCCGCCCGGTCCGCCTCGCGCCGCATCAGGTGGGTCACCGTGGCGGCGAGCACCGAGACCAGGCCGTGCGCCGCGATCCGCTGCCGCGTCCACTCCCAGCGGGGGGTCGGGCCGGTGACGGCGGGCCCGGTGAGCCAGCGGAACGTCGATTCGAGGTGGGTGCGCGCCCGGTAGGCCGTGACGACCTCGGCGACCGGCCAGTCCCGGTCGGTGACCAGCACCTGCTTGCCGAAGAACTCGTCGTCCAGCCGGGCCAGCGCGGCCGCGTCGATCCGGCGTTCCACCCGGATCTCGCCGGGCCGGTTCCCGCTCAGGACGGCGGTGAGCACGCGCTCGATGCGCCGGCCGCGGGTCACCCGGCCGATCTCGGCGTGCACCTGGGCCCGGTCGCCGCGGTGGGTGCCCGCCGCCAAGGCCTCCGCGAGACCGTCGAGCTCCCGGGTCGCGGTGGCCAGCTCGTCGGCGAACGCGCGGGACTGGGCCGCGTGCAGCGTCGCCGAGTGGGTCAGGATCACCCGCCGCCGGACGCCGTCGACGACCGCGTGCGTGTCGAGCGCGGTGAGCCCGGCGAACCGCTCGGGGTCGACGCGCTTGCGCGCGGACGCGGGCTGGGTCAGCAGCTCGGGGTGGTCGGTCAGCGGCAGGGACCCGACGAAGCCGCTGCGTGAGCCCAGGTCGAGCTGCGCCGCCTGGCCCGCGTGGAAGACGAGCGTGGCCGGACCCAGCTCACCGGTCAGCGCGGCGAACGTCGGCGCGGTGCCGTCGTCGCGCCGGTACAGCCGCGACGCCAGCGGGATCGCGCCGTCGCGGGTCACGCGCAGGCCCGCTCCGGCGAGCACGCCCCGGCACGCCGACGGCAGGGTGCAGTCGGCCGGGGCGAACGCGGCGAACTGCGGGACGTCGACGGCGAGCGCCGCGTGGTCGTCCAAAGTGGCCAGGACGGCGGTGGCGACGGTTTCCTCGATGCCCGCGATGCGGTCCGGGGTGAGGCGTTCCAGCGCCCGCCACAATCCCGCTACTGTGGACAACCGGGGCCGGACGAGGTCCGCGGCCGCCCCCGCGGCCCACCACGGCCCGATCGGCGTCTCCGGAGCGGTGGCGCGGTGCAGCACCGCGACGGCGAGGGTCAGCCCCAGCGAAGGCTTCGCGCGCACCACGTCGTCGACCCGGCGGACGAAGTCGAGCCGCGAAAGCGTCGCCCACACCGCGGCCACGTCGCCGTACGTCCGGTACGAAGCCGACGCGGGTTCGCCGCCCGGGACGGCGCGGGCGATCTCGTCGGCCGTGCCGAGGTAACGCTGAGTCACCACCCGCGGCTTGCCGTCCACCCGGGCGGACTCCGCCAGGTAGTAGTACGTCCGTCCGCCGATCTTCTTGCCGACCACCGATGCCACCCTTTAGGTAATACACGCCCAGTCGCTGATCGACAACCAGGCGAGCCCGCTGACCTGCGATGACGATCACGCACCCGCAGCAGGTCAGCCGGGTGCGGAACACGCACTGGCTGGTCGAGCGACGCCGGTCCTAGCGTGGGCGGAATGGGACCCGAACCCGACGCCACCACCCCGACCGCCTCCGCGATGCGCCGTGCGCTCGCCCGGGCGCGTGACGGGAAGACACTCGACGTAGCCGAAGCGAGCGTCCTGCTGCACGCCCGCGGAGAAGACCTGGGGAAGCTCTCCGAGTACGCCTCCCGCATCCGCGACGCGGGCCTGGCCGAAGCCGGGCGCGCGGGTGTCATCACCTACAGCCGCAAGGTGTTCATCCCGCTGACCCGGCTGTGCCGCGACCGCTGCGGCTACTGCACCTTCGTCACCGTGCCGGGCCGGCTCGAATCGCCGTTCCTGTCCCCCGACGAGGTCCTCGACATCGCCCGCAAGGGCGCGGAGATGGGCTGCAAGGAAGCCCTCTTCACCCTCGGCGACCGGCCCGAGGACCGCTGGAAGGCCGCCCGCGATTGGCTGGACGCGCACGGCTACGACGACACGCTGTCCTACGTCCGCGCGATGGCGATCCGGGTCCTCGAGGAGACCGGCCTGCTGCCGCACCTCAACCCGGGCGTGCTGACCTGGCAGGACTTCCAGCGGCTCAAGCCGGTCGCGCCGTCGATGGGCATGATGCTGGAGACCACGGCGACCCGGCTGTGGAGCGAGAAGGGCGGCCCGCACTACGGCTCGCCCGACAAGGAGCCCGCGGTCCGGCTGCGCGTGCTCGAAGACGCCGGGCGCAGCAGCGTCCCGTTCACCACCGGTGTCCTCATCGGCATCGGCGAGACGCACGAGGAGCGCGCGGACGCGCTGTTCGAGATCCGCAAGGTCGCCAAGACCTACGGCGGCATCCAGGAAGTCATCGTGCAGAACTTCCGGGCCAAGCCGGACACGAAGATGCGCGCGACCCCGGACGCCGGCCTCGAAGAACTCGCCGCGAACATCGCCGTGGCGCGCCTGGTGCTCGGCCCGAAGATGCGCATCCAGGCGCCGCCGAACCTGATCGGCAACCAGTACGACCTGATGATCCGCGCCGGCATCGACGACTGGGGCGGCGTCTCGCCGCTGACCCCGGACCACGTCAACCCCGAACGCGCGTGGCCGCAGATCGACGAGCTCGCCCGGCGCACCGAGAAGGCCGGGTTCGAGCTCAAGGAGCGGCTCACCATCTACCCGGAGTACGTCAAGGCCGGCGAGCCGTGGCTCGACCCGCGGATCACGCGGCACGTCGCCGCGCTCGTCGACCCGGCCACCGGGATGGCCCGCGAGGACGCGATGCCGGTCGGTATCCCGTGGCAGGAGCCGGACGGCGGCTGGCAGCAGTCCGGCCGCACCGATCTGCACACGGAGATCGACACCACCGGCCGCACCGAGGACCGCCGGAGCGACTTCGACTCCGTCTACGGGGACTGGAAGGAGATCGGCGACCGGATCAAGACCGGGCCGCAGAAGTTCGACTCCACCGTGTTGGAAGCCTTGCGCAGCGCGGAAAAGGACCCCGCCGGGCTGTCCGATGACGCCGCGCTGGCGCTGCTGTCCGCCGAGGGCAAGGAGCTGGACGCGTTCACCAAGCTCGCCGACGACCTGCGGCGGGAAGCCGTCGGCGACGACGTCACGTTCGTCGTCACGCGGAACATCAACTTCACGAACGTCTGCTACACGGGTTGCCGCTTCTGCGCCTTCGCCCAGCGTCGCACCGACGCCGACGCGTACACGCTCTCGCTGGAGCAGGTCGGCGACCGCGTCGACGAGGCGTGGGCCGCGGGCGCGACCGAGATCTGCATGCAGGGCGGCATCCACCCGGACCTGCCGGGCACCGCGTACTTCGACCTCGCGGCCGAGGTCAAGCGCCGTCAGCCGGAGATCCACCTGCACTCCTACAGCCCGATGGAGGTCGTGAACGGCGCTTCGCGGACCAACCTGTCCCTCAAGGACTGGCTGATCAAGGCGAAGGAAGCCGGCGTCGACTCGCTGCCCGGCACGGCGGCGGAGATCCTCGACGACGACGTCCGCTGGGTGCTCACCAAGGGCAAGCTGCCGACGTCGGAGTGGATCAAGGTGGTGACGACGGCGCACGAGATCGGGCTGCCGACGACGTCCACGATGATGTACGGCCACGTCGACACCCCGGCGCACTGGGTCGCGCACCTCAAGCTGCTGGCCCGGCTGCAGCGCGAAGGCCTGGAGAGGCACGGGCGGCGCGGGTTCACCGAGTTCGTGCTGCTGCCGTTCATCCACCAGAGCTCGCCGATCTACCTCGCCGGGCTCGCCCGCCCGGGGGCGACGCAGAACGAGAACCGCGCGGTGCACGCGCTGGCCCGGGTGCTGCTGCACGGCATGATCGACAACATCCAGAGCTCCTGGGTGAAGCTCGGCGAAGAGGGCAGCCGCGCGGTGCTGCAGGGCGGCGTCAACGACATCGGCGGCACGCTGATGGAGGAGACGATCAGCCGGATGGCCGGCGCGTCGAACGGGTCGTACAAGACGATCAGCGACATGCGCGCGATGGTCGAGCCGCTGGGCCGTCCGCTCGTGCAGCGCACGACGGGCTACGGCCGGCCGTCGGCCGAGCGGATCGCCGCCGCGGAGGCTTCGGACGGCGTCGCGACGCAGGTGCGCAAGCCGCTCCTGCCGCTGCTCACCCCGTGAGGTGGTGGCGGGCGCCTGGCCGGGCGCCCGCTACCCTTCCGGCGCATGGGGGTTCTCCGCGGCACACCGTTGGTCGTTCTCGCGCTCCTGGCCGGCTGCACGACTCCGCCGCCACCTGCGCCCACGCCGACGACGACCCCGAGCCCGACGTACGGGCCACCGCCGTCGACCGGTCTGTCGCTTTCGGTCGGCCAGGTCGAGGCCGGGCTCGGCCACCGCGCGAGCGTGCTGACGCTGACCAACCGGGACCCGGCACCGCGGAAGGTCACCGGCTACCCGGACCTGAAGATCCTCGCGGGCGACGGCTCGTCGCTCGAGGTGAAGGTCGAGCACGGCACGTCCTACTTCGCGCGGGACCTCGGTCCGCAGGACCTGACCGTCCAACCGGGTGAGAAGGTGGTGGCCGTGCTCGCGTGGTCGGCCACCGTCACCAGTGGAGACACGCGCACCGGCGCGGCGATCTCGGTGGTCCCCGTTCCGGGCGAACCTGCGCAGAAGCAGCCCCTCGACACCGATCTGGGCACCACGGACACCGTCACCGTCAGCTCGTGGGCCACCGAAGTCGGCGCCTGACGACCCTGTGTCACCGCTCACAAACCGACGGTTGACCAGCGGGAGGGTGTGCTAACTCTGTTCCTTCACCCGCCGGAAGGGACCTCGATGATGAGCACCTCCGTGGACGCACTGGAAATGGTCGACACCGGCCGTTACCCGCTCACCGAGCCGGGCAGTCCCGCCTGGCGGGCGACCGTCCGCCGCACGCGCGCGGACCTCGCCGACGTCGGCTGCAGCGTGCTCGCCGACTTCGTCCGGCCCGAGCTGCACGAGGTGCTGCGCGCCGAATGCGCCGCGCTCGAACCGCACGCCTACACGAAGATCGAAAAGGTCAACGCCTACAACACGGCGATCGACGAGCCGCTGCCCGAGGACCACCCGGGCCGCACGATCATGGAACGCGGCAACGCCTTCGTGGCCCGCGACCACATCCCGGCGTCGTCGATCATCAGCCGGCTCTACACCAGCCCGTTGTTCCAGCGGTTCGTCGCCGACTGCTTCGGCCTCCCCGGACTGCACGAGCTCGCCGACCCGCTCTCCGGGCTGACGCTGAACGTCATCGCTCCCGGCCGTGCGCACCCGTGGCACTTCGACACGAACTCCTACACCGTCAGCATGCTGACGCAGGCCGCGGCCGACGGCGGGACGTTCGAGTACTGCCCCGGCATCCGGTCCGCCGCGGACGAGAACTTCGCCGCCGTGCGATCGGTGCTGGCCGGCGACACCCGGCCGGTCCGGCGCCTGAACCTCCGGCCCGGTGATCTTCAGCTGTTCCGAGGACGCTTCGCGTTGCACCGGGTCAGTACGGTGGAAGGTGCGATCGCGCGGCACTCCGCGATCTTCGCCTACAGCGAGCGCCCGGGGGTCATCGGCAGTGTGGAGCGGACCAGGCAGCTGTTCGGCCGGGTCCTGCCCGCCCACCTCGCCGGGCGCACCGACCGCGGCGACGAACTGCTCGACTAGTCCGTCCATGCCCCCACCGCCGCCCGCAACGGACAGCGCAGCTGCGACTAGATCAGGAGCCTGGCCTGTGCCTTTCGACTCGACCGGCAAGATCTCGTTCGACCACATCTACACCGCCCCCGACCCGCGGCCGTTCTTCGGCACGCTGCGCCGCGTCGGCTACGAAATCCCGCAGCTGGCGAAGCCGTACTTCGCCAAGCTGATCAGTGAACACCCCGCCGAGCGGCCGACCGTGCTCGACGTCGGCTGCTCGTACGGTGTCAACGCGGCCCTGCAGCGGTGCGAAGCCACCATGGACGACCTCTACGCCCACTACACCGACCCGGCCGTGCGCGCGCTGGACCACGCGGCGCTGATCGAGGCCGACCGGAAGCGGATCCGCGCCGGCAACCCGCGGTTCTACGGCTTGGACAGCTCGGCCCCGGCCCTCGAGTACGCGCTTTCCGCCGGGTTCCTCGACGAGGCGATCCACGCCGACTTCGAGCGCGACGACCCGGACGGCACCCAGCAGAAGCTCCTGGACGACGTCGACCTGGTGATCTCCACCGGCTGCGTCGGGTACGTCACCGAGAAGACCCTCACCCGGATCGCCCGCGGCGCACGGCCGTGGATGGCGCACTTCGTGCTGCGGATGTTCTCCTACGAACCGGTCGCCGAGAGCCTCGCCGAGCTGGGGTACGAGACCGCGAGCATCGACGGCGTGTTCCGGCAGCGGCAGTTCGCCTCCGCCGAAGAACAGGCGCAAATCCTGGACACCCTGAGCGCGGCCGGCGTCGACCCCACCGGACTGGAGTCCGACGGGTGGCTCTACGCGCAGCTGTATGTTTCCCGTCCTGGGGGCTCGGCCGAGCTCGTTTTCTCCGACGAAGAAGGATGATCGTGAGCAGTCCGGAATGGTCCACCCGCACCTTCGGCAACGACGACCGGCTCCCCCGCGTCCCCGTCCCCTCTCCGGACGCGAGCTGCCGCCGCTTCCTCGAGTGGTGCGGGCCGCTGCTGACGCCGGACGAGCTGGCGGAGACGGAAGCGGCGGTCGCGGAGTTCCTGGCGCCGGACAGCCCCGCGCACGGGCTGCAGGCGGCGCTGGAGGAGTACGACCGCTCGCCCGGGGTGCGCAGCTGGCTCGACACGTTCTGGCCGTACCGCTACCTCGGCCGCCGCGACCGGATCGCGCTCAACGCCAACTTCTTCTTCCTGTTCCAGGATTCCCCGCTGGGGCAGGTGGAGCGCGCCGCGGAGCTGACCGCGTCCGCCGTGGACTACAAGCTGAAGCTCGACGACGAACTGGTGCCACCGGTGCTCCTGCGCGGCACGCCACAGTCGATGGTGCAGCACAAGTTCCTGTTCTCGGCGACGCGGATCCCCGGCGAGGTCCTGGACAGCGCGCGCACGCGGTTCCCGTCGCCCGAGCGGCACATCGTCGTGTTCTCGAAGGGCACGCCGTTCCGGATGGACGTCCTCGCCGAAGACGGCCGCCCGTACTCGCCGGCGCAGCTGGCCGACGGGCTGCGCGCGATCCTCAAGGACGACCACGTCACCGAGGTCCCGGCCGGGCACTTCACCACGAAGGCCCGCGCCGAGTGGGCGGCTTCGCGGGCCGCGTTGCTCGAGGCCGGCAACGGCGACGCGCTGGAAACCATCGAGACCGCGTTGTTCTGCCTGTGCCTGGACGACTTCACGCCGTCGAACACCCTGGAGGCGAGTGACCGGCTGCTGTACGGCGACAACCGCTGGTACGACAAAGCCGTGTCGCTCATCGTGTTCGAAGACGGCACGGCGGGGATCAACGTCGAGCACTGCGAACTCGACGGCACCACGATCCTGGGCTTCACCGACGTGCTGCTGAGCGGCTCGCGGGAGCCACGGGAGAGTGCCGACGGCGTGCCGGGCTTCGACGCGATCGAGTTCAAGCTGACCGGCGAACTCCGCGAAGACGCACGCGCCGCCGGAGCCGCCTTCAAGGCCTACGCGGACGCGACGGCGACGCAGGCGGTGTCGTTCGACTTCGGCGCCAACCGGGCAAAGGAACTCGGCATCTCCCCGGACGCCTTCGCGCAGATGTCGTACCAGCTGGCGCATCGGCGCGCGAAGGGCCTGACCGGCGCGACCTACGAGTCGATCGCCACCCGGCAGTTCCAGAACGGCCGGACCGAGGCCATGCGGGTCGTCACGCCCGAGGTCGTGCGCTTCGCCGAGGTCATGACCGACGAGAACGCGACGACCGAGGAGAAGCGGGAAGCGTTCCGCGCCGCGGCGGCGAAGCACGTCGCCCGCGCGAAGGAGTGCCAAGCCGGGGACGCGCCGGAGCAGCACCTGTGGGAGCTGCAGCTGATCGGAAAACGGCGTGGGGACACCGAAACCCTCGCGCTCTACACCTCGCCGGGCTGGCTGAAGATGCGCGACGACTACCTGAGCACCAGCTCGGCGCCGTCGGTCAACATCCAGTACTTCGGCTTCGGCTCGACCAGCCCGCAGTGCATCGGCATCGCCTACGTGCTGCTGCCGGACCGCTGGAACATCTACCTGAGCACGCCGAAGCACGTGTCGGCGGAGATGTACCGCTTCGCCGACGAGCTCGCTCGCGCGGTGCGCGAGCTGCAGGACCTACTGGCTTAGCGGGCGGGTCACGCGGTGGGGTCCGAGACGACGAGGACCAGCGAACCCTCGAACGCGGGCTGTTCGCGGAGCTTGCCGTAACGGCGGTCCCACGTGCCGTCGTCGAGGTCGTGCCGCAGTTCGGCGGCGAAGCGGTGGTGCACGCGGTCGTCGACGAAGCTCCACGCCGAGCAGGACAACCGCGCGCCCGGGTCCAGGAGGCGTTCGGGACGCGCGTAGTAGGCCTCGTTGAACCCGTCGGTGCAGTCGATGGGGATCGGCACGCCGATGATCTCCGTGTGGCCGCCGAGTCCGTCGGCGATGTCGTCGACCGACGGGTACCGGCGGGCCTCCGTCTCGATCACCTCGGGCGCGTAGTCGAGCAGCCAGAAGCGGCGCAGCAGATCCGGGTCGCAGGTCAGGATGGCGATCGGGCCGCGCGTGACGCGGCGCAGCTCCCTGAGACCGGCCCACAGGTCGTTCCACTGGTGGACGCTGAACGTGCTCATCGCGCCCTCGAACGCCCGGTCCGGGAACGGCAGCTTCTCGGCGACGGCGTCGACCGCCGGCGGTAGGCCCGCCGGCCGCTGCGCGCGCATCGACGCCGACGGCTCGACCGCCGTCACCTCGCGGTCGTCGGGTTCGTACGCGCCGGCGCCCGCCCCGACGTTGAGCACGGTCCGCGCGTCCCCCAGCGCGTCGAGGATGTACCGGCCGATGCGCGGATCCGGCTTGCGGTAGTCGGTGTAGACCGCCCCGATCGCGCCGTAATCCGCGTCTCCGGCGCTCCCGTCCGCACGTCGCTGGCTCATCCCCGAAAACTATCAGCGCGGCCGGCCGGCTAAGGCGTTGCTCCGCCGGGTGTAAGCGAACGCCGGACATGCGGCGCAGTCGTCAATTTCTGTCGCAAACTTGCGTAAGTTCGTCCGACTATTGCGGTTTCTTGTCCAGGATTCGTATGATCCCGGTCACAGGAGTCCCCACCTGCTGCGGAAAGGCCAGTGCCGCCCATGTCTCCCAGCTCTGTCTCAAACGCGCCCAACAGTGCCCGCCAAGTGCGGTTCGGCGCCCTCGCCGCCGCCGTGCTCGCCGCCGCCGGTCTGACGATCGCCGCCGTTCCCGAGGGAAGCCCGGCGCTCGCGGCCGGCCGCGGCGCGTCCGTGCCGTTCCTCGAACAGGAAGCCGAGGACGCGACGACGAACGGCTCGGTCATCGGGCCGAACCGCGCCGCGGGCACCCTCGCCGGCGAAGCCTCCGGCCGGAAGGCGGTGACCCTGTCCGGGCCGGGCCAGTACGTCGAATTCACGCTCACGGCCCCGGCGAACTCGATCGACTTCCGGTTCAGCGTCCCGGATTCCGCCAACGGGACGATTTCGCTCTACGTCGGCGGTACCCACAACCGGGACATCGCGCTGACGTCGAAGTGGGCCTGGTACTACGGCTCTTACCCGTTCACCAACAACCCGGGTGACGGCCACGCGCACCACTTCTACGACGAGACCCGCGCACTGCTGGGCACGTCGTACCCGGCCGGGACGAAGATCAAGCTGCAGGTGGACGCCGGAGACGTCACCCCGGTCACCGTCGACCTCGCCGACTTCGAACAGGTCGGCGCGGCCGCGACCCGCCCCGCGAACTCGGTGTCCGTCACCGACTACGGCGCCACCGCGGGCGACACGAGCGACGACGCAGGCGCGTTCGACGCCGCCGTGGCCGCCGCCCGGAGCCAGGGCAAGGAAGTCTGGATCCCGTCCGGGACGTTCACCCTCGGCCACCACGTCACGGTCGACCAGGTGACGATCCGCGGCGCCGGGCCCTGGTACTCGGTGCTCACCGGGCCGCGCGCCGGGATCTTCGGCAAGGGCGAACCGGCGAGCTGCGGAACACCGACGTACCCCGGCAACCCCGCCGTGCCGGGGACCAGCAGCGCGGTGAAGCTGTACGACTTCGCGATCATCGGCCAGGTCGACGCCCGCGTCGACTGCGACCAGTCGAACGCGATCGGCGGCGCGCTGGGCGGCGGCTCGGTCGTGCAGAACCTGTGGCTGCAGCACACGAAGGTCGGGCTGTGGCTCGACGGGCCGTTCGACGGGCTCACCGTGGCCGGCAACCGGATCCTCGACCAGACCGCCGACGGGCTGAACCTGCACCAGGGCATCAGCAACACCTTGGTGACGAACAACTTCCTCCGCAACACCGGTGACGACGGCCTGGCCATGTGGTCCGAGCACGACGCCGACCACCACAACACGTTCTCCGCCAACACCGTGCTGCTGCCGATCCTCGCCAACAACATCGCGATCTACGGCGGGCACGACAACACCGTGGCCGGCAACGTCGTCGCCGACAACCAGGACCAGGGCGGGGGCCTGCACATCGCCAACCGGTTCAGCGCCGTGCCGCTTTCGGGGACCACGACCGTCACGCGCAACACCGCCATCCGCACCGGCGTGCTCGACTCGAACTGGCAGTTCGGCGTCGGCGCGCTGTGGTTCGACGGCCGCGACTCGGCCATCACCGGCCGGATCGACGTCGTGGACAACGACCTGCTGGACAACAACTACGAGGCGATCCAGTTCATCGACGGCGCCACCACGGACGTCCACTTCAGCGACCTGCGGATCACCGGCGCCGGCACCTTCGCCTGGCAGCTGCAGTCGAAGCCGTCGGGATCGGTGAAGAACGTCGCCGCGACCGGCATCGGCCGCGCGGGCGTCTACAACTGCATGGGCCCGGACGCGATGAGCGGGCTGGCCGACCAGGGTGGCAACTCCGGCTGGACGACGACGTACTGCGGTTCGTGGCCGACGCCGGTGTACGGCTCCGACAACGGCGGCACGACGGTGCCGTCCACCACCCCGCCGACCACGACGCCGACCCAGCCGAGCGGGAACCTGGCCCTGCACAAGGCCGTCAGCGCGTCCGGCTCCCAGGGTGGTTTCCCACCGGGCAACGCGGTCGACGGCGACGCGAACTCCTACTGGGAGAGCACGAACAACGCGTTCCCGCAATCGCTGACCGTCGATTTCGGCAGCACGGTCGGCGTTTCGCGGCTGGTGCTGAAACTGCCCCCGTCGTGGGGCGCGCGGACCCAGACGATTTCGGTCGACGGCGTCAAGGCCGCGGCCACCTACACGTTCTCCCCGGCCGGCGGGAACACCGCGACGGTGACCTTCCCGGCGACCGCGCAGCGCACCCTCCGGCTGACTTTCACCGGCAACACCGGCTGGCCCGCCGGGCAGCTGTCCGAACTCGAAGCCTATTCGTCCTGAGAGGTGCTGACGATGTCTTCCCTTCCCCGCGGCGCGGCGCTGATGGCGGCCGCACTCGCCGCGTCCGGCTTGGCCGTGCTTTCCGGTGGCACTCCGGCCGCCGCGGCCACGTGCCCGGCCACCGCGTCCGGCGGCGCCAGCGTGCCGTTCCGCACCGTCGAAGCCGAGTGCTCGGCGACGACCGGCTCGGCCGTCGGCCCCGACTACACGCAGGCCAGTGTCGCTTCCGAAGCGTCCGGACGGCAGGCCGTGAAGATCACCACCGGCCAGTACGTCGAGTTCACGCTGCCCGCGGCGGCCAACTCGATCAACGTCCACTACAACGTGCCCGACGGCTCGTCCGGCCGCCTCACGGTGTCGGTCAACGGGACCAAGCTGGCGTTGCCCGTGACGTCTCGCTATTCCTATGTGGACACCAGCTGGATCCCGGGCGCGAAGACGCACCACTTCTTCGACGACGCCCGGCTGCTGCTGGGCCAGAACCTGGCTCAAGGCGCGAAGGTCCGCGTGCAGGCCGACTCGGGTGACGTCGGCCAGGCGACCATCGACCTCGCCGACTTCGAGCAGGTCGGCGGCGCGGGCACGAAACCGGCGAACGCGCTGCCGGTGACCGACTACGGCGCCACCGCGAACGACTCCTCGGACGACTCGCAGGCGTTCCGCAACGCGCTCTCGGCGGCGCGCTCGCAGGGCCGCGAGGTGTGGGTGCCGTCCGGCCGGTTCGAAATCGGGTCGGCGCTGCAGGTCGACCAGACGACCGTCCGCGGCGCCGGTCAGTGGTACACCGTGCTGCACGGCAACAACATCTTCAACAACGGCAGCGCGTCCGGGAACATCAAGCTGTACGACTTCGCGGTGTTCGGTGACGTCACCGAACGGAACGACGGCAGCCCCGACAACGCGTTCCACGGCGTGCTGGGCACCGGCTCGGTCGTGTCGGGCCTGTGGATCCAGGACACCAAGTGCGGGCTGTGGCTGATGAACGGCGCCTCGTCGAACGTCACCATCGAGAACAACCGCATCCTCGACACCCAGGCCGACGGCGTCAACTTCGACGGCGCGGTGACGAACTCGACGCTGCGCAACAACTACCTGCGCAACAACGGCGACGACGGGCTCGCGCTGTGGTCCAACGGCCAGGCCGACTCGGGCAACACCATCGCGAACAACACCGTGGTGCAGCCGAACCTGGCCAACGGCATCGCGCTGTACGGCGGCTCGAACAACACCGTGAGCGGCAACCTGGTGCAGGACACCAACGCACTCGGCGGGGGCTACCTGGTGGCGAACCGGTTCAGCTCGGTGCCGCTGGGCGGCACGGTGACCCTGTCGAACAACAGCGCGCTGCGGGCCGGGGCGTTCGACCCGAACTGGCAGTTCGGCGTCGGCGCGCTGTGGTTCGACGCGCGCGACCAGGCGATCACCGGCGTGACGATCCGCGTCACCGGATTCACCGCGATCCAGAGCCCGTACGAGGCGATCCAGTTCATCGACGGCAACGGCGCGGGCAAGCCCATCCAGGGCATCACCATCGACGGCGTCTCGGTGCAGGGCGCCGGCACGTTCGTGGCGCAGTCCCAGACGCAGGGTTCGGTGTCGATCAGCAACCTGACGGCGTCCGGCGTCGGCGTGACCGGGACGTACAACTGCCCCTACCCGGGGTCGATCCCCCGCATGACGTTCAGCGGGTCGGGCAACAGCGGCTGGACCGGCACCTGGAGCGACTGCTCGACCTGGCCCGCGCCGAACTCAGGCCCGCCGCAGCCGCCGCAGTCCGGCAGCAACCTCGCCCGCGGGAAGGCGATCACCGCGTCCGGGTCCCAGGGCGGGTTCCCGCCGTCGAACGCGAACGACGGCGATGCCAACAGCTACTGGGAGAGCGCGAACAACGCGTTCCCGCAGACGCTGACGGTGGACCTGGGCACGGCGTCGTCGATCAACAAGGTGACGCTGCGCCTGCCGCCGTCCCCGGCGTGGGGCGCGCGCACCCAGACGGTGACGATCTCCGGCAGCACGGACGGCGGCTCGTACACGACGTTGGCGGGTGCCCGCGGCTACACGTTCGACCCGGCAGCGGGCAACACGGCGTCGGCGTCCTTCGCGGCGACGTCCCAGCGTTTCGTGCGGCTGACGTTCACCGGCAACACCGGCTGGCCCGCCGGTCAGGTGTCCGAGTTCGAGGTGGCGGCCTCGTAACCCGGGCGGTTCGGCAAGCCCATCCTCCGGGGTGGGCTTGTCTTACTTTTGCGCCCTGTTGCTGTAAAGTTTCACTCATGACGCGTCGTCTTGCCGAAGTCGCCCGCCAAGTCGGGGTCAGCGAAGCCACGGTCAGCCGGGTGCTCAACGGCCGGTCCGGGGTGTCCGCCAGCACCCGGGCCGCCGTGCTCACCGCGCTGGACGTGATGGGTTACGAGCGGCCCACCCAGCTGCGTGGCGAGCGCGCCCGCCTGGTCGGGCTGGTCCTGCCCGAGTTGCAGAACCCCATCTTCCCCGCGCTGGCCGAGATCATGGGCAACGCCCTCGCCCAGCAGGGGTTCACGCCGGTGCTCTGCACGCGGACCGCGGGCGGGGTGTCCGAGGCGGAGTACGTCGAGCTGCTCCTGCAGCAGCAGGTGTCGGGTGTGGTGTTCGCCGGCGGGCTGTACGCGCAGGCCGACGCGATCCACTCGCACTACCACCACCTCGTGGAGCGGCGGCTGCCGACGGTGCTGATCAACGCCGCGGTCGACCACCTCGGGCTGCCGCAGGTTTCGTGCGACGACGCGGTGGCCGTCGAGCAGGTCGTCGGGCACCTGAGCTCGCTCGGGCACGAGAAGATCGGCCTGGTGCTGGGCCCGTCCGACCACGTGCCGTCGCGGCGGAAGCTCGAAGCGTTCCAGTCGTACGCGGCGAAGCTGGGGCTGCCGGTCCTGGACGAGCTGGTCGAGCACGGGATGTTTTCGATCGAGGGCGGCCACGCGGCGGCGGCCCGCCTGTACCCGCGCGGGGCGACGGCGGTGCTGTGCGCGAGCGACCTGCTGGCCCTCGGCGCGATCCGCGCGGCCCGGCGGCAGGGCCTGTCGGTGCCGGAGGACATCTCGGTGGTCGGCTACGACGACTCGGCCCTGATGAACTGCACCGACCCGCCGCTGACCACCACCCGCCAGCCGATCGAGGCGATGGGCCGCGCGGTGGTGGAGCTGCTGGTCAAGCGCATCAACGGCGGTGAGGTGGCCGCCGAGGAGCTGCTCTTCGCCCCGGAGCTGGTGGTCCGCGGCTCGACGGCCCGCCGCATCGCCTGATCGGCGTCCCGGGAGCGCGACGGCTTGCGAGCCGTCGCGCTCTTTCGCATGCCCGGACTCATGCGCCCGTCGGTCGCGCCTGTTCGTAAGTTGCAAATTCTCGTCGGGTTATTGCGGCAATCTGGTCCGGCACTTTAGAGTGACCGCAATCAAGTGACAGCCGTCGCGACTCGAGAAGAGGCTTGAGATGAGCAGTCCCTGGTCCCGAACCGTCTCCCGCCGGACGTTGTGCCTGCTCGCCGCAGGCGGGCTCGCCCTGGGGGTGACCGCCTGCGGCGACGGTGACACCGGCGCCCAGACCGGCGGCAAGGTCAAGATCACCGTCACCGGTCAGCCGCCGACCAGCCAGCCGTTCGAGCGCAGCGTGTTCGACGCCGATGTCAAGGAGTTCGAGGCCGCCCACCCGAACATCGACATCGACCCGCACGAAGGCTTCATGGACCCCAAGACGTTCTCCGCGAAGCTCGCCGGCGGGCAGCTCGAAGACGTCTACTACGTCTACTTCACCGACCCGGCGCAGATCATCGCGCGGCACCAAGCCGCCGACATCACCGAAGCCGTGAAGAGCGTCCCGCACGTCAACGACCTCAAGCCCGAGCTGCTCGACAACTTCCGCGACGCCAGCGGCAAGCTCTACGGCCTGCCGACGATGAACTACACGATGGGCCTGCTCTACAGCCGCCCGCTGTTCCAGAAGGCCGGGCTCGACCCGGACAAGCCGCCGCAGACCTGGGACGAAGTCCGCGAAGCCGCGAAGAAGATCTCCGCGCTGGGCAACGGCGTCGTCGGGTACGCCGACTACAGCAAGAACAACCAGGGCGGCTGGCACCTGACCGGCTGGCTCTACTCGATGGGCGGCGACATCGCCCGCAAGGACGGCGACAAGTGGGTCGCCGGCTTCGCCGACGACAAGGGCAAGAAGGCGCTGCAGTACCTGCACGACATGCGCTGGACCGACAACTCCATGGGCGCCAAGCAGCTGCTCGAAGCCCAGGACGTGCAGCGCATGATGGGCGCCGGCCAGCTCGGCATGTACATGGCCGCCCCGGACAACGTCCCGGTGCTGGTCAAGCAGTTCAACGGCAAGTACGAGGACTACGGCATCGCGGGCATGCCCGGCGGCCAGGGCACCCTGCTCGGCGGCGAGGGCTACATGCTCAACCCCAAGGCCTCGCCGGAGAAGATCAAGGCCGGCCTCGAGTGGATCCAGTGGAAGTACCTCAACCCGGACCGCTTCGAGAAGCACATCCAGCAGTACGTCGACGGCAAGCAGCCGGTCGGCCTGCCCGCCGAGCCGACGCCGGACGTCTGGACCGGCGCGGTCCGCGAGCAGCAGCTGGCCCTGAAGGCCAAGTACGCCAACGTGCCCGCACAGAACTACAAGTCCTATGTGGACACGACCAGCAAGATCAAGGGCAGCATCGAGCCGCCGAACGCGCAGCAGATCTACGCCGCGCTCGACAGTGTGATGCAGGCCGTCCTCACCGACCAGAACGCGAACCTCGACCAGCAGCTGTCGTCCGCGTCCTCGAAGGTCAACAGTGTCCTCGCCCAGGTCAAGTAGCCTGCTCGCCTGGCCCGCGACGTCCTCGTCGCGGGCCGGGCGCCCGGTCGCTTCCCCGGAAGAACGCCGCCGCACCAGGCTCAGGCGCAAGCTCAAGGAGAACCTCACCGCGTACGGCCTGCTGTGCGCCGCGCTCGTGGTGTTCGCGCTGTTCTCGTGGTACCCGATCGTGCGCGGCGTGCTGCTGAGCTTCCAGCAGGTCGACTTCGTCAACGCGCCGACGTGGGTCGGCTTCGACAACTTCGCGAAGCTGTTCGACGACCCGCTGTTCGGCGTCGCCTGGCGCAACACGCTGCTGTTCACCGGGCTCGCGCTGGTCTTCGGCTTCGCCGTCCCGTTCCTCACCGCGGTGCTGCTGAACGAACTCCGCCACGCGAAGGCGTTCTTCCGGCTGGCCGTGTACCTGCCGGTGATGCTGCCGCCGGTCGTGACCGCCCTGATGTGGAAGTGGTTCTACGACCCGGGTCCCGGCCTGTTCAACTCCGCGCTCGGCGCGGTCGGCCTGCCCGGCGGCCAGTGGCTCGACTCGAGCGGCACGGCGATGCTGTCGCTGGTGTTCGTCTCGACGTGGGCCAACATGGGCAGCACCACGCTCATCTACCTGGCCGCGCTCGGCACGATCCCCGGCGAGCTGTACGAAGCCGCGGAGCTCGACGGCGCCGGGCTGTGGAAGCGGCTGCGGCACGTCACCTTCCCGCAGACCCGGTTCGTGCTGCTGGTGCTCCTGCTGCTGCAGGTCGTCGCGACGATGCAGGTGTTCACCGAGCCGTACGTGATGACCGGCGGCGGGCCGGACGACTCGACGGTCACCGTGCTCCTGCTGCTCTACCGCTACGCCTTCGTCTACAACGACTTCGGCGCGGCGAGCGCGATGAGCCTGCTGCTGTTCGTGGCGCTCGGCGTGTTTTCGGCGTGGTACGTCCGGCTGACGCGGAAGGCGGACCGGTCATGAGGACCCTCGTCTCCCCCGGCGCCCTGCGCAGCCCGCGCGGCAAGGTCGTCTACGGCGTGGTTTTCGCCTGCACGCTCGCGGTGTTCCTGCTGGCCTTCATGTTCCCGCTGTACTGGGTGGTCACCGGGGCGATGAAGTCGCCGCAGGAACTGGCGCAGACGCCGGCGACGCTCGTCCCGCACGAGTGGCACCCGGAGACCTTCGCCGACGCCTGGGACCAGCTGAGCCTGGGCAAGTACTTCCTCAACACGCTCGTCGTCGCCGGCGGCGCCTGGCTGGCGCAGCTGGCCATCGACGTCCCGGCCGCGTTCGCGCTGTCGAAGCTGCGGCCGAAGTTCGGCAACGTCGTGCTGGGGCTGATGCTGGCCACGCTGATGCTGCCCGCCACGGCCCTGCTGGTCCCGACCTACGTGACGGTGACGGACCTGCCGCTGCTGCACCTCAACCTGATCAACTCGCCGGCCGCGGTGTGGCTGCCCGCGGCGGCGAACGCGTTCAACATCTACCTGCTCAAGCGGTTCTTCGACCAGATCCCGGACGAACTGGTGGAAGCGGCGCGCATCGACGGCGCCGGGCCGGTGCGCACGCTCTGGCGGATCATCCTGCCGATCTCGCGGCCGATCCTGGCCGTGGTGTCGATCCTCGCGGTGGTCACCGCGTGGAAGGACTTCATCTGGCCGCTGCTGGTGTTCCCGGACACCGAAAAGCAGACGCTCTCGGTGATGCTGCAACGGGTGGCGATCGACATGCCGCTCAACGTGCTCGTCGCCGGGATGGTGCTGGCCAGCCTGCCGTTGGTGGCGCTGTTCCTGGCGTTCCAGCGGCAGATCCTCGCCGGGCTGACCGCCGGCAGCCTCAAGGGCTGAGCGCCGCACCCGGGGTTTCCACAACGACTAGGAGGGCACTTCCGTGACCGCATCGGGACGACCGGCCACGGCCGGCTGGTGGCGCAGCGCGGCGATCTACCAGGTGTACATCCGCAGCTTCGCGGACGGAAACGGCGACGGCATCGGCGACCTCGCCGGCGTCCGCGCCCGGCTGGGCCACCTGGCCGACCTGGGGATCGACGCGATCTGGTTCACGCCCTGGTACCCGTCGCCGATGGACGACGGCGGCTACGACGTCGCCGACTTCCGCGACATCGAACCGCTCTTCGGCACCCTCTCCGAGGCGGAGGACCTGATCGCCGAGGCCCACGCCCGGGGCATCCGGGTGATCATCGACGTCGTGCCCAACCACTGCTCCGACGAGCACCGCTGGTTCCAGGCCGCGCTGGCCGCGGGCCCGGGTTCGCCGGAGCGGCAGCGGTTCTGGTTCCGGCCCGGCCGCGGACCGGACGGGAGCGAACCGCCGAACAACTGGAAGTCGCGCTTCGGCGGGTCCGCGTGGACCCGCGTACCGGACGGCGAGTGGTACCTGCACCTCTACAGCTCGCGCCAGCCCGACTTCAACTGGGACAACCCGGAGATCCGCACGGAGTTCGAGGACGTGCTGCGCTTCTGGTTCGACCGCGGAGTGGACGGCTTCCGCATCGACGTCGCCGACGGGCTGGTCAAGGACCCGCGGCTGCCCGACGTCGACGACGGCGACGAGACGCCGTTCTCCGACCAGGAGGGCCTGCACGAGATCTACCGGTCGTGGCGCAAGATCGCCGACAGCTACCCGGGCGAGCGCGTGCTGGTCGGCGAGATGTGGCTGCCGGACATGTCGCGGGCCGCGCGCTACCTGCGCCGCGACGAGCTGCACTCGGCGTTCAACTTCGACTTCCTGGTCTGCCCGTGGGACGCCGGGCGCTTCCGGGACGTCATCACCCGCACGCTGCGCGCGCACGACGAGGTCGGCGCGCCGGCGGCGTGGGTGCTGTCGAACCACGACGTCACGCGGCACGTCACCCGCTACGGGCGCCGAGGTGACACGGGGTTCAGCTTCGCGAACCGGCTGCACGAACTGCCGGTGGACCGGGAGCTGGGCACCCGGCGGGCCAGGGCGGCGGCGCTGCTGACGCTGGCCCTGCCCGGCGGTTTGTACGTTTACCAGGGCGAAGAGCTCGGGCTGTGGGAGGTCCTCGACATCCCCGACGAGCTGCGGCAGGACCCGGTGTGGGCCCGCACGAACGGCGCGGACCCCGGCCGCGACGGCTGCCGCGTGCCGATCCCGTGGTCGGGTGACGAGCCGCCGTTCGGCTTCGGCAACGGCGACGCGTGGCTCCCGCAGCCGGCGGAGTGGAAGGCGTACACGGCGGAGGCGGAGGCGGCGGACCCGTCGTCGATGCTGTCGCTCTACCGCGACGGCCTGCGCCTGCGGCGGGACCTCCCCGGCGGCGAGCTGGAGTGGCTTTCCCCGGCCGAGGGGGTGCTGGCGTTCCGGCTCGGGACGGAGTTCACGTTCGCGCTGAACTTCTCGGACTCGCCGGTGCCGCTGCCGGCCGGTGAGATCCTCCTGGCCAGTGGGCCGGTCGGCGGCGGCGAGCTGCCGACCGACACCGCTGTCTGGCTGAGGTCCTAGGCGGTCAGCTGCAGGATGTCTACGCCGCGGGCGTTGTCCGCGACGTAGACATACTTGCCGTGCCAGTACGGCGCCCACGCGCTCGCGTCACCCGGGCGGTAGTAGGCGATCTGCCGCGGGTTCGTCGGGTCGCTGACGTCGAGGAACCGCGTGCCCTGCGCGTAGAACGACTGCACCAGGACCTTGCCGCGGACGTCGAAGTAGTGCGCGGAGCAGTCGTCGGAGGCCGGGTCGCTGCCCTCCTGGCCGTTGACGCTCCACGTACCGACGCTCTGCAGGCGGAACGGCTTCTCCGGCGTCGAGCGCCAGCCCTCACCGTGGTAGGAGCCCGCCAGCGACGAGATCGTCAGGACGCCGTCGCCCGCGCAGCCGTCGACGAAGTTCTCCTCCGTCGCGTAGATCAGGTCCTGGCCGCGCCAGGCGCCGTCGCCGATGCGGTGGCCGGCCGGGTGGAAGCTGTTGTGCATGAACCTCGACGGCGCGGCCGTCTCGGCGATGCCGCCGCCGGCGTACGGGATCGGCTCGTGCGCCGTCGCCCGGCGGAGCTTGTTCGTCAGCGGGTCGCGGTGCACGCCGTTCGTCCAGTAGCCGCGCACCCCGCCGCGCCCCGACACCCACGCCACGCCGCTGGCGTCGACCTGCACGTCGTGCACGTAGTCGGTCTTGCCGTCGTTGCGGGCCAGCTCGATCGGCTCCGGGTCGACCTTCGGGTGCTTCGGGTCGCGGATGTCGGTGACCCAGATCGGCCGGCCACCCCAGTCGGCCGGCTGGTTGTCGGCCTTCGCCGGGCCGCCGGTCCACAGGTAGCGGCAGCCGTCGACGCAGCTGGTGGTGTGGCCGGCCGGCACCTGCACGTAGCTGAGGATCGCCGGGGCGTCGGGGTTCGAGACGTCGACGACGTAGATGCCGGATTCGCCGGTGTGGGTCGTGCCGCCGAACGCCCGCGGGTCCCGGGAGAGGAACACCAGCTTGCGGACCGGGTCGACCTCGGTGTCCTCGGTCTCCCACAGCCCCGGCAGGCTGACCTGCCCGACCAGCTTCGGCGCGGCCGGGTTCTTCGTCAGGTCGTAGACCTTCAGCCCGAACTCGCCGGACACGACCATGACGTCGCGGCGGCCGTAGTCGAGGAAGTTGATCGAGATGGCGCCGGCGGCGTCGGGCACGTTGCCGACCGACCGGACGTTCTTGATCGCCCCCGGATCACCCGCCGTGCGGGCGGCCGGTACCGCGGGCTTGTCGTCCTCGCCACAGGCGGCGGCCGGGAGCCCGGTCGCGACCAGCGTGGCGCTGACGGTGACGGCGGCGAAGCACGACCGCAACCAGGTGCGCACGCGAAACCTCCCAGAACGCTCAGAGCGTGACCACCGAACGGTACGACGGAGATCAACCGGACACAACCGTCTTTGGTTGTCTCCTCACCGGTAGGACACTGGTAGGACTGGCGCATGCGTCTGCTCGTCCTGCTCGCCGCCCTCGCCCTCGCCGTCACCGGCTGCTCCGATCCCGGCCCCGCGCGTCCCGGCGTCCTGTCCGTCGGCATCCGGGAGCCGGCGACGCTGCTGCCCGCCGACCTCGACGACCAGGCGGGCCGGCTGGTGACCGGCGCGCTGTGGACCCCGCTCGCCGACTACGACGCGGCGTCCGGGAAGGTCACCCCGCGAGCGGCGGAGTCGATCGAGAGCACCGACCGGGTGCACTGGACGGTCAAGCTGCGGCCCGCGACGTTCCACGACGGCACCCCGGTCACCGCGCAGTCCTACGTGGATACCTGGCGGGTGATCGCCGGCGAGGGCTGGATCTCCTCCCCGGTGCTCACGAAGCTGTTGCGCGCTCGCGAAATCAAGGCGACGGCCCCGGACACGATCACGCTGACCCTCGACCGGCCGTCCGGCCAAGTGCCCGCGCTGCTCTCGGCACCGGGCCTGGTGCCGCTGCCGGCGTCGGTGCTCGCCTCCCGTGACTGGGACGGCTTCGCCAAAGCGCCGGTCGGCAACGGCCCGTACCGGCTCGACGGCGGGTGGAAGCCCGGCTCGGGTGGCACCCTCAAGCGGGTCGGCCCGGGCCGGGCCGAGGAGATCGAGCTGCGGGTCGGCGAGCCGGCCGCGCAGTACGACGCGGTCAAGGCGGGCACGCTCGACCTCGCGACCGAGGTCCCCGGCGAGCGGCACGAAGCCATGCACGGCGAATTCGGCGACCGCCACGCGTCCTGGGCCCGGCCCGAGGCCGGCTACCTGGCGTTCCCGGTGACGAACCCCCGGTTCGCTGACGCGACGGTCCGCCACGGTTTCGCACTCGGCGTCGACCGCGCGGCCCTGGAAGCCGGTCCGCTCGCCCACCAGGTCGACCCGGCCAAGGCGCTGCTGCCGCCGTCGGCCGCCCCGGGCGAGCGCTCGGGCACCTGCCGCCCGTGCAGCTTCGACGCGGCCGCGGGCAAGGCCCTGCTGCAGCAGGCGGCGTTCCCGGGAGGCGCGACCGTCTACTTCGGACCCGGCGCCGAAGCGTGGACGCGCACCCTGGTGGTCGGGCTGCACAAGGCCCTGGACACTTCCGTGACGGCGCAGGCGGCCCCCGGCACCGGCCCACTCGACGGGCCGTCTGCTTTGGACGTGAAGCCGGCCACGGGGAGCCCGTACGAGCTGCTGTCCCAGCTGGCCGAGGCGTCGGGGTACACCGACACCGTCTTCCGCCAGAACCTGGACCTGGCCGACGCCGCGGCGACCGCGGAGGAGGCGGGCGAGCTGTACCGGCTGGCCGAGAACCAGCTGCTGCGCGACCTGCCGGTGGCCCCGCTCTGGTCGGGCCACGGCCACGCGGTCTGGTCGTCCCGGGTCCACGACGTCACGGCGACGCCGTTCACCGGCCCGGTGCTGGCGGGGATCGGCGTTTCGTGACCTGGGAGGCCGCGCTGCCGGCCGAGGTGACCGAGTTGTTTTCGCACGTCCGCGCGCCGTCGTGGGAGGGGTGGGCGACGGCCCCTCGACGAGCTGGGCGCGCTCGCGCCGGGCGGCCTCCCGCACCTGGGGCCGAAGGTGCCGTTGTTCGCCACGGTCCACGGCACCCCCCAAGGACGAGCAGGACTTCGCGGCCGCGCTCCCGGTGCTCGACCACGCTCAGCGGCGGTGGCTCGCGGAAGCGCCCGAGGCTTCGCACCCCTGGCGAAGCCGCCTCTAAACGGTGGCGTGCGCGGCGAGGGTCTCGATGAACGCCGCGGTCAGCGGGTCCGGCGCCGCGCGGGTGTAGGCGACCAGCGTCCGGCGGACCGGGACGCTCGGCCGCAGCACCCGGCCGTCGAAGCGGGCCGGCAGGACGTTCGCCGGGACCAGTGCGGGGCCGAGGCCCGCCGCGGCGAGGATCGGCGCCGCCGCCGTCTGCTCGGTGCGGACCGCCGCGCGGGGGCGGAACCCCGCCGCCGCGCACGTTGCGTCGACCAGCTCGGCCAGGCCGTTGCCGGGGGCGTAGTGCACCCACGCGCAGTCCGCGAGCGTCGCCAGGTCGACCACGCCGGTGGTGTCGTCCTCGCGGGCGCCGTCGGCCGGGAGCACCACCACGAACTCCTCCACCCCCAGCTCCCGCACCGGCCCGGCCCAGTCGCCGGGCCGCGGGCCGAGTGCCACGTCGGCCTCGCCCGCGGCCATCGCCTCGCGCAGCTCGTCGGCGTGCCGGAACTCGATCAGCCGGACGTCGACCTCGGGCCGGTCGCGCCGCCACACGCGCAGTGCGGGCGGCAGCACGCCGAGGCTCACCGAATACACCGTGGCGACCTGCAGCTCGCCCGCCGTCGTGCCGGACGCGAGCCGGGCGGCGCAGCGCGCGCGTTCGGCGTCCGCCAGCGCCGCCCGCGCGTGCGGCAGCATCGCCCGGCCCATCGGCGTGAGCCGGACGGCGCGAGGCAGCCGCTCGAGCAGTGGTCCGCCGAGGCCGCGCTCCAGGGCCCGCATCTGGTGTGACAACGCCGGCTGCGTCACGTGCAGCTGCTCGGCGGCACGGGTGAACGAACCGGTGTCGACCACCGTGACCAGGTACTCCAGCTGCCGTAGGCTCGCCATGAACACAGCTTATCGACTTGGTGACAAGTAAGCCTTGGACTTATCGCTGCGGCGTCGCCAGCCTGGAGAGCATGGAACGCAAGACAGCTTTGGTCGCCGGGGCCGGCGGCATCATCGGCAAGAACCTCGTGGAGCACCTGCGGGCCGACGGCGGCTGGGACGTCGTGGGCCTCTCCCGCCGGGGCGGGCTCGCCGTCGACCTGCTCGACGCCGCCGACACCCGGGAGAAGCTCGGCGCGCTGACCGGCGTCACGCACCTCTTCTACGCGGCGTACCAAGACCGGCCGACGTGGGCGGAACTCGTGCCGCCGAACCTGGCGATGCTGACCAACCTCGTCGACGCGGTCGAAGCGGCCGCGCCCGGCCTGAAGCACGTCAGCCTGATGCAGGGCTACAAGGTGTACGGCGCGCACCTGGGCCCGTTCAAGACCCCGGCCCGCGAGACGGACGCCGGGCACATGCCGCCCGAGTTCAACGTCGACCAGCAGGAGTTCCTCGAACGGCGTGCGGGGCGGTGGACGTGGTCGGCGATCCGGCCGTCGGTGGTCGGCGGCACCGCGCTGGGCAATCCGATGAACCTGGCGCTGGTGATCGCGGTGTACGCGTCGATTTCGAAGGAACTCGGGTTGCCGCTGCGCTTTCCGGGCAAGCCCGGCGCGTACGACAGCCTGCTGGAGATGACCGACGCGGGCCTGCTGGCGTCGGCGACGGTCTGGGCGACCGGCCACCAAGGCGCGTTCAACATCGCGAACGGCGACCTGTTCCGCTGGCGCGAACTCTGGCCGAAGCTGGCGGCGTACTTCGGGTTGGAGGCCGCGCCGCCGCTGCGGATGTCGCTGGTGGACGTGATGGCGGACAAGGGTCCACTGTGGACTTCGATGGCCGCCCGGCACGGCCTGTCGGCGTCCTACGCGGACGTTTCGGCCTCGTGGGCGTTCGGCGACTTCGTGTTCGGCTGGGACTACGACATGTTCGCGGACACGTCGAAGTCGCGCCGGGCGGGCTTCCACGAGTACGTCGAGACCGAGCAGATGTTCTACCGGCTCTTCGACGAGTTCCGGAAGGCGCGGGTGATCCCCTAGCCGCGGCCGATGAACGGCATGCTCGTCGCGGTGATGGTGAGGAACTGGACGTTGGCGTCGAGCGGCAGCCCGGCCATGTACCGCACGGCGTCGGCCACGTGCCGGACGTCGAAGGTCGGCTCGGCGACGACCCGGCCGTCGGCCTGCGGGATGCCGGCGGCCATCCGCTCGGTCATTTCGGTGGCGGCGTTGCCGATGTCGATCTGGCCGCAGGCGACGTCCCAGGCCCGGCCGTCCAGCGAAATCGACCGGGTCAGCCCCGTGACGGCGTGCTTGGTCGCGGTGTAGGCGACGCTGGCGGGCCGCGGCACGTGGGCGGAGATGGAGCCGTTGTTGACGATCCGGCCGCCGCGCGGGTCCTGGTCCTTCATCAGCCGCACGGCCTGCTGCGCGCAGAGGAACATCCCGGTGAGGTTGACGTCGACCGTCCGCTTCCAGTCCTCGACGGACAGATCCGCGACGGTGCCGCCCGCCGAGATGCCGGCGTTGTTGACCAGCAGGTCGAGCCGCCCCCACCGCTCGCGAACGGCGGCGAACAAGGCGGCGACCTCGTGTTCGTCCGAGACGTCGGTGGGGACGGGCAGCGCGTTTTCGAAGCCGGTGGCGGTCTCGGCGAGCGCATCCTCGCGCCGGCCGGCGAGGGCGACGAGGTAGCCGTCGTCGAGCAGGGCCCGGGCCACGGCCCGCCCGATGCCGGAACCGGCTCCGGTGACCACCGCGGTCTTCGCCATCGGTCCTCCTAGACTGCTCGCATGGGACTTCGCGAAAGCTTCCAGGCCGGGCTGGCCCGGCAACTCGGCCACCCTAACGGCCTGCGCGGGCGCGTCGTCGGCGCGATGCTCAACCGCGGCAACCGCAAGCCGATCACCGAAGCCGTCGCGGCGCTGGGTCTCGCAGGCGGCGAAACGGCCGTCGACATCGGGTTCGGCGGCGGGCTGGGGCTCGCGTTGCTGCTGCGGAAGGCCGGCACGGTACACGGCGTCGAGATCTCCACGACGATGCTGGACCGGGCCCGCCGCACCTTCCGCCGGGAGCTCGCGGCGAACCGGCTGTGGCTGCACGAGGCCCCGATCACCGCGTTGCCCCTCGAAGACGGTTCCGCCGACGCGATCATCACCACGAACACGGTGTACTTCGTCGCCGACCTCGACGGCGCGTTCGCCGAGGTGGCCCGGGTGCTGAAGCCGGGTGGCGCGTTCGTGCTCGGCATCGGCGACCCGGAGACGATGAGCGGATCGCCGCTGTTCACGGAGCACGGCTTCCGCATCCGCCCGGTGGCCGACGTCGAGGCGGCCCTGGCTCGCGCCGGACTGAAGGTGCGCCACCACGAGCGGCTCGGCGGCGGGCAGATCGGCTTCCACCTGCTGGTGACCGGCCGGGAATGACGTAAGCGGGGTCCGGCTCGCGCCGGACCCCCGCTTACGCGAAGCGCCTTACTTCGCCGCCACACCCAGCGCGGCGAGCGCCGGGCCGGCCATGATGACGCCGTTGCCGGTGACCGTGTCGAAGCCCGGGGTGCCCAGGTCGATCGACGAGGACACCAGCGCCGTGCGGATCTGGGCGGGCGTCGCCGTCGGTTTGCCCGAGAGCAGCAGCGCCGCGATGGCCGCCGCGTGGGGGGCCGCCGCCGAGGTTCCGAAGAACGGCTGGAAGCCGGTCACCGAGGTGGCCACGCCGTCCGCCGCGGTGATGTCCGGCTTGCTGCGGGTCGCCCCGCCCGTCGAGGACACGTTGCCCGGGGTGATCGCCGTGCCGTCGGCGTTGTAGAACAGCCGGCGCTTGCCGTCGGAGGAGAACCGCTCCCACTTGCTCGACGCGGTGAACAGGCCGGGGTACGGGCCGGCCGGGTTCGCCGGGTCACCGGTCTCCAGCGGCCGGGTGAACGCGCCCGCGGCCGGGGCCGCCGCCACGCTGAACGCGTTCGCCGCGGCCGAGTGGCCGTTCGTGACGCCGTTGGTGCTGAACGCCTTGAGCGTGCCCGAAGCCACGAAGCGGCCGCGGATCACGTTCAGCGCGATGAACCGGTCGGCGCCGCTGTACTTGACCACCGCGACCTTGAAGCCGGAGCCGCTGGTGGGCACGGACGCGATCTCGTACGGGTTCTGCGAGCCGGACTGCCCGTTCTCGCTGGAAGCCACGACGCTGCCCGACGCGTTCAGGATGAACAGGTCGTAGTCGTTGGCGGACTTGCCCCACGGGTCGGACCAGAACAGCGTCACCGGGCGGCCGAGCGAGCCCGCCGAGAGCGCGTCGAAGTTCTGCGTGGTGCTGCTCGGGTCGAAGTCGTGCGGGGTGCCGGTGACGCCGCTGATCTTCGACGACGAGGCGCGGAAGTCACCCTCGTAGTAGCCGCTGGTGCCGTCGGTCGCGTTGCCCGAGTTGCCGGCCGAGGAGAAGTACAGCGTGCCCGCCGCGGTCACGTCGTTGACCGCCTGCGCGACCTGCGTGTCCTGGAACGGCGACTCGTCGAAGTAGGAGACGTCGTCGACGATGATCTGGCACTTGCCGGTGGTGCGCAGCGCGCGGATGTTCGCGGCGAAGCTCGCTTCGCTGGTGAACGCGGTGGCGAAGCCGAGGGTCGCGTTCGGCGCGAGGTCATGGATGATCTCGAGCATCGCGGTGCCCTCGTCGCCGCTGCCCTGCTGGCCGGACAGGACGTCCACCGCGGGCAGTTCGCCGGCGCTCTGCGACTTGGCCAGGGAGTCGACGCCGTCGGAGAGCACGCAGACCTTGACGCCGGAGCCGCTGACGCCGTAGGTCGCGCGGGCGGCGTCGGCGCCGTGCGCCTTGTCGCCTTCGGACACCTGCGTCGCGGCGGCCTGCGCGGCAGCGGTTCGACCGGCCTGGCGGAAGTCCCGGTTGCCCGGCTCGTTCCACGTGGTGGCCTGCGCGGCGGGCTGCACCTCGGCGACGTCGGCCCGGCCCGCGATCGCGTCCAGCGCCGACAGCGGCAGGTCGGCGCGGACGGCACCGTCCGGCGAGACGGACCGGACGGCGCCGCCCGCCGCCTTGACGGCGTTCGCGACGGCCTGGCCGTGCGCGGCGATGTCCACCGAGACGGTGCCGGCGTTGCTGACGCCGACGCCGGAGCGGTAGTCAGGCAGCTTCGCGGCCAGCGACCGGTCGGCCCGCAACCGCTTCTCGACGACCAGCCGGCTCGATTGCTTGCGTTCCGCGGGGCTCAGGCTCTTCTTGATGTTCTGCAGCGCGTTGATGCCCGCTTCGGTACGCGCGGCCGCCGCGTCCACGGTGGACGGCTGCGCCGCCGAGACCCCCGTCGTCAGCAGCAACGCGCCGACCGTCAGCGGAACCGCGTGCGCGGCGACCCGGCTGAATCTCACCATCGATGTCTCCCTGTGGTACTCGGTCACTCGACCGAATGACACCCAACCGGGTGTAATGGGGAGAATCTAAGTAGTGACCGGTCAGGGGTCCAGCGACCAAAGTCGGGAAGGGCCCACCCGCCCACATGCTGGAACGATCAGGGCCGCTCAGGGAAACGTGAGAACTATTTTTCCCCGGCCGTGCCCGGTCTCGATTTCCCGGTGGGCGGCCGCTGCCTCGGTGAACGGGTAGGTGCGGCGCACGTGGAAGCGCAAGTCACCGTTGACGTAGAGCGCGGCCAATTCGGCGAGACGCGCAGCGGAGCGTCCGGCCTTCGAGACGAGCACGCCGAGTTCCGCGGCCCGGCCGTGGTCGACCAGCGTGAGAATCCGGGTCCGGTCCTTCACCATTTCGAGTGAGAGGTCGAGCGCTTCTCCGCCCGCACCATCGAGCACGACGTCGACCCCCTGCGGCGCGGCGGCCTCGACGCGGTTCTTCAGCCCCTCGCCGTAGACGACGGGCGTGACTCCGAGTTCGCGCAGGTAGTCCTGATTGGACTCACTCGCGGTGCCGATCACGTGAGCGCCCTCGAGTTGCGCGAGCTGGACCGCCGCGGTGCCGACGGAGCCGGCGGCGGCGTGGACGAGCAGCGTCTCGCCCTCGCGCAGCTTCAGCACTTCCAGGGCGATCGACGCGGTCTGCGTGCCCGCGGTGAACCCACCGGCGACTTCCCACGGCATTTCGGGCGGCTTCGGCGTGACGTCGGTGGCGGGGACGACGATGTACTCGGCGGCGGCCTGCACGGCGGTGAAGCCGAGAACTTCGGTACCGGCCTCGAGATCGCCTTCGTCGACCACGCCGGCGAACTCGTTCCCGGGCACGCGCGGCCAGGTCAGGGCCAGACCGGGCGGCTCCCACCCGGCCCGCACGGCAGCGTCGTACGGCTGCACCCCGGCGGCCTTCACCCGCACCCGAACCTGCCCGGGCCCGGCGTGCGGCTCCGGCAGGTCGAGGACGCGGAGCACTTCCGGCCCGCCGAACTCGGTGAACGCTACGGCTTTCATGATTTCCTCCAGTGGCTCGGAGTCAGCTTGGAACTTCGAGTCCACTGGAGGTCAAGGGTGATCGGGGATCGCCGGTGCTCCGCCGCTGGAACGGCCGGAGCTCCGCTTCGACGTCCCTACATGTTGATCATGTGGCCGGCGAGGCCGTGGACGGCTTCCTTCACCGCTTCGCCCAGCGTCGGGTGGGCGTGGACGTTCCTGGCCACCTCGTGCACCGTCAGGTCCCACTGCTGGGCCAGCGTCAGCTCCGGCAGCAGCTCGGTGACGTCCGGGCCGATGAGGTGCCCGCCGATCAGCTCGCCGTGGCGGGCGTCGCTGATCAGCTTCACGAAACCACCCGCGTCACCCAGGCCCTGGGCCTTGCCGTTGGCCGTGAAGGGGAATTTGGCGACGCGCACGTCGAAGCCCTTCTCGCGGGCCTGTTCCTCCGTCCAGCCGAAGCTGGCGATCTGGGGCTGGCAGTACGTCGCGCGCGGGATCATCGGGAAGTCGAGCTCCATCGTCTCCGCGCCCGCGATCGTCTCCGCCGCCACCACGCCCATCGACTCCGACGCGTGCGCCAGCATCAGCTTCGCCGTCACGTCGCCGATCGCGAAGATGTGGTCGACGTTCGTGCGGCCGCGGCCGTCGATCGCGATCGCGCCGCGGTCCGTCAAGGCCACGCCCGTCTTCTCCAGGCCGTAGCCCTCCACCCGGGGCTGGAAGCCGATGGCCTGCATGACCTTGTCGGCGGACAGGACCTGCTGCCCGTTCTTCTCCGACGACACCGTCACCTGCACCGACGCACCGGAGTCGTCGATCGACTCGACGCGGGTCGACGTCAGCACCTTGATGCCGAGCTTGCGGTACCGGCGCGCCAGCTCCGCCGACACCTCGGCGTCCTCCAGCGGCACCATCCGGTCGAGGAATTCGACGATCGTGACGTCGACGCCGTAGTTGTGCAGCACGTAGGCGAACTCGACGCCGATCGCGCCCGCGCCGGCGATCACGATGCTCGACGGCAGCTCGCTCGAGAGGATCTGCTCTTCGTAGGTCACCACGCGGGAGCTGCGCGCGGTGCCGGGCAGCAACCGCGTCGTCGCGCCCGTCGCGATGATGCAGTGGTCGAACGTCACCTGCGAGCCGTTCACCTCGAGGGTGTGGTCGTCGACGAACGTGCCGTGCCCGTCGATTTCGGTGATCTTGTTTTTCTTCATGAGGAAGTGCACGCCCTTGACGCGCCCGTCGGCGACCTTCCGGCTCCGCTCGTACGCGGCCGTGTAGTCGACGCGGATCGGGCTGTCGGAGGAGATGCCGAACGCCTTCGCCTCCTGCGTCACCACGTGCGCCAGCTCGGCGTTGCGCAGCAGGGCCTTCGACGGGATGCACCCGACGTTCAGGCAGACGCCGCCCCAGTACTTCTCCTCGACCACCGCGGTGCTCAGCCCCAGCTGGGACGCGCGGATCGCCGCGACGTAGCCGCCGACCCCGGCCCCCAGCACGACGACATCAAAGTGTTGTGCACTCATACCTCGAATCTACAGCGGCGCGGAGCGCCTCCGCTGAGGGTGGCGGCGGGGAGGAAGGCGGAGGTACCCTTCCCGACCCCTCCGGGCGGGGTGACCCGGGCCTCAGGCGGCGATCGGCGGCTGCTCCCCGCGAAGCGAGACGAGCAGTTCGGTGATCGCGGCCATGATCCGGGCCGTCGCCTCCTCCAGCACCGCCCGGGTCAGCTCGCGGCCGACGAGGTCCGAGAGGTCGACCGGCGGCCCGGCGACCAGCTCCACGGTCTTGCGCGGCAGCGGGCGCGGGAACCGCGCCGTCGACGGCAGCAGGTGGTGGGTGCCCCAGTTGGCCACCGGGATGACCGGGGCACCGGTCTCCAGCGCGGCCCGCACCACCCCGGTCTTGCCGCGCATCGGCCAGCCGCCGGGGTCGTTCGAGAACGTCCCTTCCGGGAAGATCGCGACGCACTCGCCCGCCCGCACGGAGGCGACCAGGTCGCGGTAGGCCTCCGCCGCCGTCGCGGCGCCGCGGTAGACCGGGATGTGGCGCCCCGAGCGCATCACGCGGCCCACGACCGGCAGCTTCCACAGCGAGGCCTTCGCCAGGTACCGCGGCACGCGGCCGGCGGCCAGGCAAAACGCCGTCAGCGTCGTCGGGTCGGCGAACGACAGGTGGTTCGACGCCACCAGCACGCCCCCCGACTTCGGGATGTGGTGCGAGCCCCGCACCCGGAAGCGGGTGGACTGGACGAGGAACTGCCAGACCACCTCGATGGCGAAGCTGTACCAGGCCCCACGGCCGGCGCGGGCGAAGCTCCGGCCGTAGGCGAGCATCTGACGCCGGGTGAGCAGCTCGCCTTCGAGGTCCAGGGCGGTCCAACGGTCGGTCATGGGTGTCATTCGTAGCCCACGACCGACCGGATCGGCTCCCGCCCGCGCCGAACGCGGCGCAGATCACAGCAAAGGAGTCACCTCGGGGGAGTCACTGCCGCTCGAGCACCACCACCGGGATTTCGCGGTCGGTCTTCTTGGCGTACTCGTTGTAGTCCGGCCAGACGGCGGCGAGCTTCTCCCACAGCTTCGCGCGCTCCTCGCCCTCGGCCGTGCGGGCGCGGGCCGTGAACTTGTCCGCCTTCACCTGGACGCCGACCTCGGGGTGCTCGAGGAGGTTGAAGTACCAGCCGGGGTGGTTCGGCGCGCCGCCCTTGGAGGCCACGATCACCGGGTTGCCGTCCACCTCCTGGTAGATCAGGGCGAACTTGCGCTCCTGCCCGGTCTTGCGGCCCTTGGTGGTCAGCACCAGCGTCGGGACGCCTTCCTTCCACTCGTGGCCGACTTCGCCGTCGGTCTCCTCGTAGCGGCGGACGTGCTCGTCACCGAACAGCATGCGTGGTTCCTTTCGCGGTCGATCAGCAGTGGCGGACTCACCACTTGCGGGTTCTCCTGGTTTTCAACACACGTGCCGCCACCGATCTTCCCCGCGCGATTCACTCGAACGGGTCAGGTCCCCCGGCCAGCGGCTTCTCCCGGCCCACCCCCCTCCCAGTAGATTGCACCGACCGAGCACGCCGAGAGACTCGAGACCGATCTTGGAGGAGCCAGCCATGAAGGCCCGGCCGCACGTGACACTCGAAGACGTGGCACGCAGCGCCAACGTCTCGCTCGCGACGGCGTCGCGGGTGCTCAACGGCACCGCGTCCGTCCGCGCCGACCTGCGGGAGCGGGTTTCCACCGCTGCGGCCGAGCTGGCCTACGCCCCCAACGCGCACGCCCAGGCCCTCGCCGGCGGCACCCATCGCACGGTCGGCGTGATCTGCCACGACGTCAGCGACCCGTACTTCGCCGCGATCGCGGGCGGGGTGATGCGGGTGGCCACCGACAACGGGCTGCTCGTGATGCTCGCCGGCACGTTCCGCGACCCGGACCGCGAGGTCGCCTACGTCTCGACGCTGCGCGCGCAGCGGGCCGCGGCGATCCTGCTCATCGGCTCGGCGTTCGAGGACCGGGCGTGGGAACGCGCGATGGCCGCCGAACTGGAGCCCTACCGCCGCGGCGGCGGCCAGGTCGCGGCGGTCAGCCGCCACCGCGGGCTCAAGATCGACACCGTGCAGCCGGACAACAAGGGCGGGGCCGCGGCGCTGGCGAAGGAGCTGGTCGGCCTCGGCCACAAGCGGTTCGCCGTGCTGGCCGGGCCGCGGCGGCTGAGCACCGTGATCGACCGGCTGGCCGGGTTCTCCGGCGAGCTCGCCGCGCACGGCATCGAACTGCGCGACGACGACGTCATCGAGGGCGCGTTCAGCCGCGACGGCGGCTACGAGGCGACGAAGCAGCTGCTCGCCGGCCGCAAGCGCAAGCTGCCGACCTGCCTGTTCGCCGTCACCGACGTGATGGCGATCGGCGCGCTGACGGCGTTGCGGGAGGAAGGCCTGTCCGTGCCCGGGGACATTTCGGTGGCCGGCTTCGACGACATCCCGGTGGTCCGCGACCTGGCCCCGGCGCTGACCACGGTCCGGCTGCCGCTGGAAGAGCTCGGCGAACGGGCGATGGAAATGGCGATCAAGGGCGCCGCGGGCTCCCGGCCGCGGACGGTCCGGCTGTCCGGCGAGGTCGTCCTGCGCGAAAGCACCGGCCGCCCCAAGCGCTGACCCGCACCGGGCCTTGCCGCGGGCGCGGCACAGGCCCTACCGTGGATTGAGAAAGCGCTTTCTGAGCCATTCGGAGGTCCTCGATGCTCGTGCTCCCGGCTCCCGGCGGCGAGCTCCTGAACTGGTCGCCGTCCGGGCCACGGCCCCCCGAACCCCCGAAGACGCCGCCGTCGTCGCGGGTCGCCTACGCCGCCGCGCACGTCGTCGCGGACGCGCTGGCCGACGAGCCCTACGCCGTGGACTGGGACACGACGCTGGCCTTCCGCGAGCACCTCTGGTCGTGCGGGCTGGGCGTCGCGGAGGCGATGGACACCGCGCAGCGCGGCATGGGCCTCGACTGGGCGACGACGCAGGAGCTGGTGTCCCGCACCGGCGCGGTCGCGGCCGGGCGGCGCTGGTGCGCCGGCGTCGGCACCGACCAGCTGCCGCCGGGGCCGGCCACCGTGGCGTCCATTGTGGACGCCTGGCGGGAGCAGCTCGACCTGGTCTCCCGCGCGGGCGCGGTCCCGGTCGTCATGGCCAGCCGTGCGCTGGCCGCGGCGGCCACCGGCCCGGACGACTACCACGCGGCGTACGGGAAGCTGCTGTCCGAGGCGAGCGGGCCGGTCCTGCTGCACTGGCTGGGCGAGCAGTTCGACCCCGCGCTGGCCGGCTACTGGGGCCACGCCGACGTCCGCGCCGCGGCCCGCGAGCTGGCCGCGCTCTGCGCCGAGCACGCGGGCGCGATCGCCGGGGTGAAGGTCTCGGTGCTGGACGCCGAGGTGGAGATCGAGTTCCGGCGGGCGCTCCCGGACAGCGTCGCCTGCTACACCGGCGACGACTTCAACTACCCCGAGCTGATCGCCGGGGACGCCGAAGGCCACAGCGAGGCCCTGCTCGGCATCTTCGACCCGATCGCCCCGGTCGCCGCGGCGGGGCTGCGTCGTCTGGGCGACGGCGACCGGGCCGGGTTCCGCGCCCTGCTCGACCCGACCGTGCCGCTGGCCCGCGAGATCTTCCGCGCGCCGACCCGGCACTACAAGACCGGCGTCGTGTTCCTGGCCCACCTCAACGGCCACCAGAACCACTTCCGGATGATCGCCGGGCAGGAGTCCGCGCGCACGATCACCCACCTCGCCACCCTGCTGCGGCTCGCCGACGAGGCCGGCGTGCTGGCCGACCCCGACCTGGCCGAGGCCCGGATGCGGCCGCTGCTGCAGGCCGCGGGGGTGGTGTGATGGACCCCCGGCTGAGCCTCAACCAGATCACCACCAAGTCCTGGTCGCTGCCCGAAGCCGTGGCCGGCTGCGCCGCGGCCGGTGTCGGCTGGATCGGGCTGTGGCGCGACAAGGTCGCCGAAACCGGCGTCGACGCAGCCGCGCGGCTGCTCAAGGAGCACGGTGTGCGGGTTTCCTCCCTGTGCCGCGGTGGGTTCTTCACCGGCGTGACGCCCGAGGGGTCCCCTGTGGACGGTGTGGGGCAGACCCGCGAGGCGATCGACGAGGCGGCCGCGCTCGGCGCCGACGTCCTCGTGCTGGTCGTGGGCGGGATCGCGGGCAACGACCTCGCCGCGTCCCGGCAGCGGGTCGCCGACGCCGTCGGTGAGCTCGCGCCGTACGCCGGGGAGCGCGGGGTGCGGCTGGGCCTGGAACCGCTGCACCCGATGCAGTGCGCGGACCGGTCGGTGCTGTCCACTGTGGACCAGGCGCTGGCCATCGCGGTGCAGCACCCGGCCGAGCAGGTCGGCGTGATCGTGGACGAGTTCCACGTCTGGTGGGACCCGCGGATCGAGGAGTCGATCGCCGCGGCCGCCGGCCGGATCACCGGGTTCCACGTGTGCGACGTCCTCGTGCCGCTGCCCGACCCGCTGCTGGGCCGCGCCCTGCCCGGCGACGGCCCGATCGACCACCGCCACCTGCGCGCGGCCGTCGAAGCCGCGGGCTACACCGGGCCGATCGAGGTCGAGGTGTTCAACGCGCAGCTGTGGGCCCGGCCGGGCGCGGAGGTGCTCGCCGAAACCGTTGCGGCGTTCGAGCGGTTCGTGGCCTGACCGGCCCGTCCGCCGATACGCTGTGGCCATCAGGCGGACGGGGGGGTCGCTCGATGACGGCGGAAGACGACGGAACGGTCCGGAGCGTCCTGCGCGCGTTCGACCTGCTCGCCCTCTTCACCGAACACCGCCGGACCTGGGCGGTCAAGGACCTCACCGCGGCCAGCGGCCTCGCGAAGACGACCGTGCTGCGGCTCGTCGCCACCTGTGAGCAACGCGGCGTGCTCTGGACGCGGCCCGACGGGCGCATCACCGTGGGGCCGGGGATGCTGCGCTGGGCGCAGCTGGCGAACACGGCGTGGCAACTGCCCGAGCCGGTCCGGCAAGTGCTGCGCGAGCTGGCGCGGGACTGCGGCGAGACGGTGCACCTGTACGTGCGCAGCACCACCGCGCTGGTCTGCGTGGCCCGGCAGGAGGGCTCCCGGGCCATCCGGTACGTGGGCCGGGTGGGTGACGAGCTGCCGCTCGGGTGCGGTGCCGCCGGCCGGGTCCTCACCGGCGCGGCCGCGGACGCCGCGGTCGGCCACGGCGAGCCGGAGACGGGCGCGTCGAGCGTCGCCGCCCCGGTGCACGACGGCGACGGACGGGTGCTGGCCGCGCTGGCGATCACCGGACCCACCAGCCGGTTCGGGACCGCGGAGATCGCTGCGTTGACCGATGCCGTCACCGGCGCCTCACGGCGGATATCGCGGATCGGGCTCGGGACGCGAACGGAATAGGCCACAATCATCCGGCTTCCGCCGGCCCGTTGGTTAGGCTGCCCGGCATGCCCGACCTGCTGGTAGTGGAAGACGACGCGGCGATCGGCAGCGTGCTCGAATCGACCCTGCGGCTGCACGGTCACCACGTGTGCTGGCGCCGCGACGGGCGGACCGCCCTGCAGGCCGCCGAAGCCGATGACTTCGACCTCGTGCTGCTCGATCTGGGCCTGCCCGACCTCGACGGCGTCGAGGTCTGCCGCCGGCTGCGGGCCGCGCTGCCCGCCGCCGTGCTGGTCATCCTCACCGCGCGGCAGGAGGAGATGGACGTCGTCGTCGGCCTCGACGCCGGGGCCGACGACTACCTCACCAAGCCGATCCGGCTGGGCGAGCTGCTGGCCAGGGTGCGGGCGCACCTGCGGCGAGGCACGCCGGCCACGGCCCGGCCCCCGGTGACGATCGGCGAGCTGACCGTCGACATCGCCGGCCGCCGCGCCACCCTCGGCGGGCGCGAGGTGGTGCTGCGCGCCAAGGAGTTCGACCTGCTGGCCCGGCTCGCCGAGCAGCCCGGCGTCGCGGTCAGCCGCGACACCCTGATGTCCGAGGTCTGGGACGCGCACTGGTACGGCTCGACGAAGACGCTGGACGTGCACATCGCGGCGGTGCGCCGCAAGCTCGCGGCCGCGGCGGGACCCGACGCCGACGTGCCGCGGATCGCCACCCTGCGCGGGCACGGCTACCGGCTGGAAGACCCCGCCCGTACCGTCGCCGAGGGGTAGCCGTGCGCCGCCGGATCATTTCGCTGACGGTACTGGCCGCTCTGGTCTCGACCGTGCTCTTCGCGCTGCCGCTGGGCTTCGCGGTGTGGCAGTACTACCACGACGACACCAAGAGCGATCTGGAACGAGCCGCGGACGCCACCGCGCTCGCCGTGTCGGAAGACCTGAACGCCGGGCGGACGCCGACCTTGCCGGCCCTCGACGAGGAGGACGACGAAGCCGACGGCGAGGTCGGGATCTACGCCCCGGACGGGCGGCTGCTCGCCGGACGCGGCCCCGCCGTCGCCGGCCCGGTCGAGCGGCAGGCGGCGAAGGCCACGGCGGACGTCGTCATCGGCCGCGAAGACGACGAAATGGCGCTGGCGGTGCCGGTGGTCAGCGGCTCCCGGTTGACCGGCGTGGTCCGCGCCGCGCTGCCGCTGGGTCAGCTGCGGCTGCGGATCCTGCTGACCTGGGTCGGCATGGCCGGGCTCGCGGTCGCGGCGACCGGGGTGAGCTGGCTGATGGCCCGGCGGTCCACCATCCGGCTGGTGCGGCCGCTGGAAGAGCTCGCCGCCGCGGCCGAGCGGCTCGGGGACGGTGACTTCACCGCCCGCGGCCCGCGGGCCGGGATCGCCGAGATCGACCGGGTCGGCGAGGCACTGGGCGCCACCGCGGCCCGGATCGGCGAGACACTGGAGCGCGAGCGCGCGTTCTCCGCCGAGGCGTCGCACCAGCTGCGGACCCCGCTGACCGGGCTGCGCCTGCAGCTCGAAGCCGCGGTGGAAACGCCGTCCGCGGACCCGTACGCGGCGATCCGCGCCGGCATCGCGTCCGCCGACCGGCTGGAACGGACCATCGACGACCTGCTGGCGCTGGGCCGGGAACGGCGGGCGCCCCGCGCGGAGCTCGACCTCGACGCCGTCCTCGACGAGCTCCGGCAGGCCGGCGAAGCCCTGCTCGGGCCGCGGGGGCGGATGCTGCGGATCCGCCGGGAGGACCCGCCGCCGGCGCACGTGGCGGCCGCGGCGGTCCGGCAGGTCCTCGGCGTGCTGCTGGACAACGCCGTGACGCACGGGCGCGGCACGGTCACGGTGCTGGCCCGCGACGCCGGCGACGCGCTCGCCATCGACGTCGCCGACGAGGGCCCCGACCTGGGCGAGAGGGACCCGTTCGCGACCGCGCCGAGCGGCCACGGGATCGGCCTGCGGCTCGCCCGCAGCCTCGCCGAAGCCGAAGGCGGCCGGCTGCGGCTGAGCCGCCCCGACCCGCCGACGTTCACCCTCCTCCTGCCCGCCGACCAACCGGCCGCTCCGGCGTGACTGAGGCCTCGGAACGATTCGCCGGGATCCGACCACGCTGTGCAATGAATCACCTGTGATTCATCTTTACGTGCAATGTTCTCGTGTTTTGCGGGCCGGGGACGGCCGATACCGTCGTCGGCATGACTTTGCGAGCCGCGGCGGTGCGGCGGAAACCGGTCGCCGACCTGGTCGCCGAAGGTGATCATGGCACGTTGCAGCGGTCGCTCGGCCTCGGGCAGCTCACCATGCTCAGCATCGGGGCCACGCTGGGCAGCGGCATCTTCGTCGTGCTCGGCGAAGCCGTCCCGGTGGCCGGCCCGGCGGTGGTGCTCTCCTTCGTGCTCGCCGGGGTCACCGCGTTGTTCTCGGCCCTGTCCTACGCCGAGCTCGCGGGGATGATCCCGCTGTCGGGCTCGTCGTACTCCTACGCGTACGCCACGCTCGGCGAGCTGGTCGCCTGGGTCTGCGGCTGGTGCCTGGTCCTCGAATACGGCGTCTCGGTGGCGTCGGTGGCCGTCGGCTGGGGCCAGTACCTCAACGAACTGCTGCGACTGGCTTTCGGCTTCGCGATCCCGGACGCGCTGAGCGGGCCGCCGGGCTCGGGTGGCGTCGTCAACATGCCCGCCATCCTCGTCGTGGTCCTCGCGATGGTCCTGCTGCTGTCCGGCACGAAGGAAAGCGCGCGGGCCAACGCGATCATGGTCGCGGTCAAGATCGCGACGCTGGTGCTGTTCTGCGTGATCGCCTTCGGCGCGGTGCAGGCGAAGAACTTCACGCCGTTCCTGCCGCTCGGACTGGCCGGGCTGAGCGCCGGCGGCGCCAAGCTGTTCTTCTCCTACATCGGCTTCGACGCGGCGTCGACCGCCGGTGAGGAGGCGAAGAACCCGCAGCGGGACCTGCCGCGGGCGATCCTGCTCTCGCTCGGCATCGTCACCGTGCTGTACTGCCTGGTCGCCGTGGCCGCCGTCGGCGCGCTGCCGTGGCAGCGGTTCGACGGCCAGGAGGCCGCGCTGTCGCACGTGCTCGACGCCGTTTCGGACAACCCGTTCTGGGCCGGGCTGCTCGCCGTCGGCGCGCTCGTGGCGATCGCCAGCGTCGTGCTGACCGTCCTCTACGGACAGACCCGCATCCTGTTCGCGATGTCGCGCGACGGCCTGGTCCCCGCCGCCTTGTCCCGGGTGGACGCGAAGACCGGCTCGCCCCGAATCAACACCCTCGTCGTCTCCGGCTTCGTCGCGGTACTGGCCGCCTTCATCCCGCTGGGGAAGCTGGCCGACGCCACCAGCATCGGCACGCTGTTCGCGTTCGGGCTGGTCAACGTCGCGGTCCTGCTGCTGCGGCGGCGGCAGCCGGCCGCCGCCCGCTCGTTCCGCGTGCCGTTCTCGCCGGTCACGCCGATCCTGGGCGTGCTCTGCTGCGCGTACCTGATGCTGAGCCTCGACGGCGCGACCTGGGTGGTCTTCGGCGCGTGGATGGCCTTGGGCCTGCTGCTCTACTTCGGCTACGGGATCCGGAAGTCGAGGCTGGCATGAGGATCGCCGTCCACCAGGGGCCCTTCGCCGACCTCGCGCGGGTTGCGGCCGGAACCCGCGCCGACCTCGTCGTCACGGCGGAGATGGGCACCACCGGCTACCACATCGGCGCGCGCACGCACGAGCTCGCCGAGCCGGCCGACGGACCCACCGCGGCCCGGATGTCGGCGCTGGCGCGGGAAACCGGTGTCGCGCTGGCCTACGGCTACCCGGAAGCCGACGGCGAGCGCGTCCACAACAGCGTCCAGCTCGTCGACGCCACCGGGCGGCGGCTGGCGAACTACCGCAAGACGCACCTGTTCGGCGAGCTCGACAAGGCGTGGTTCACCCCCGGCGACGAGCCGGTGGTGCAGGCGGACCTCGGCGGTGTCCGGGTCGGGCTGCTGATCTGCTACGACGTCGAGTTCCCGGAGCTGGTCCGCGCGCACGCGCTCGCGGGCACCGAGCTCCTGGTCGTGCCGACCGCGCTGATGAGCCCGTACGAGATCGTCGCCGACACGCTCGTACCCGCGCGGGCCTACGAAAGCCAGCTGTTCGTCGCCTACGCGAACCGCTGCGACACCGAGCGGGAGCTGACCTACTGCGGGCGGTCCTGCGTCGTGGCCCCGACCGGCGAGGTGCTCGCCCGCGCCGGCGCCGGGCCCGAGGTGATCGCCGCCGACGTCACGCGGGACGCGCTGGCCGCGTCCCGTCGGGAAAACACCCACCTGGCCGACCGACGGCCCGAACTGTACCGGGGAACCACCGCATGACCTCCGCCGTTCCGACCGCGCTCCACCACGACGAACCGGCGGGCCGCCCGATCACGATGTTCGGCCCGGACTTACCGTTCGCCTACGACGACTACCTCGCCCACCCCGCCGGGCTGGGCTCGGTGCCCGCCCACCGGCACGGCACCGAGGTGGCCGTGATCGGCGGCGGTCTCTCCGGCATCGTCACCGCGTACGAGCTGATGAAACTGGGCCTGCGGCCGGTGGTGTACGAAATCGCCGAGCTCGGCGGCCGGCTGCGCACGGTCCGGTTCCCCGGCTGCCCGGACGACGTCGTCGCCGAAATGGGCGCGATGCGCTTCCCGCCCGCGTCGACCGCGCTGTTCCACTACATCGACAAGGCCGGGCTCACCACGACGCCGTTCCCGAACCCGCTGGCGCCGGGCACGCCGAGCACCGTCGTCGACATGAAGGGGCAGAGCCACTACGCGCGCACCCCCGAAGACCTGCCCGCCGTCTTCCGCGAAGTCGCCGAGGCCTGGGACCGGACGCTGGCCGAGCACGCCTCCTTCGCCGAGATGCAGACCGCGATCCGGGACCGGGACGCGAAGACGATCAAACGGCTGTGGAACGACCTCGTCCCGCGGCTGGACAACCAGACCTTCTACGGGTTCCTCTGCGACTCCCCCGCGTTCGCCTCCTTCCGCCACCGCGAGATCTTCGGCCAGGTCGGCTTCGGCACGGGCGGCTGGGACACCGACTTCCCGAACTCCATCCTGGAGATCCTGCGGGTCGTCTACACCGGGGCCGACGACGAGCACCGCAGCATCGTCGGCGGCAGCAGGCAGCTCCCGCTGCGGTTGTGGGAGCACGCCCCGGAAGACCTCGTTTTCTGGCCGGCGGGCACGAGCCTGAGCACGCTGCACGGCGGACGGCCGCAACCGGGCGTCGCGCGGCTGCACCGCACCGCGCCCGGCAACATCACCGTGACCGACACCTCCGGGCACATCAAGACGTTCCCGGCGGCGGTGTTCACCGCGCAGAGCTGGATGCTGCTGTCGAACATCGAGTGCGACGAAGCGCTGTTCCCGATCGACCACTGGACGGCGATCGAGCGCACGCACTACATGGCGTCGTCGAAGGTGTTCGTGCCGGTCGACCGGCCGTTCTGGCTGGACCGCGACCCGGCGACCGGCCGCGACGCGATGAGCATGACCCTCACCGACCGGATGCCGCGCGGCACCTACCTGCTCGGCGACGACCCGGACTCCCCCGCGGTGATCTGCCTGTCCTACACGTGGGCGGACGACTCGCTGAAGTGGCTGCCGCTGACGGTGGGCGAGCGGGTCGAGGTGATGCTGCAGTCGCTGCGGGAGATCTACCCCGGCGTCGACGTCCGGCGGCACATCACCGGCGACCCGGTGACCGTGTCGTGGGAAGCCGAACCGCACTTCATGGGCGCGTTCAAGGCGAACCTGCCCGGGCACTACCGCTACCAGCACCGGCTGTTCACGCACTTCGTGCAGGACGAACTGCCGTCGCGGTACCGGGGCCTGTTCCTGGCGGGTGACGACATCTCGTGGACGGCGGGCTGGGCCGAAGGCGCGGTGCAGACGGCGCTGAACGCGGTGTGGGGCGTGCTGCACCACTTCGGCGGGGAAACCGATCCGGCGAACCCGGGCCCGGGTGACGGCTTCGCGGACATCGCGCCGATCACGCTGCCGGACTGACCGTGCCCCGATCGTGGGATCGGGGTGGCAGCGCATCCGGCATCGTGCGCACTGACCTGCCCGGCGCAACGGCGCGTGCGACGATGGGCGGATGAACACCGAGCCGGCGCCGAGATGGCGAAGACTGGAACCGGACGAACGGAAGGAACAGATCTACACCTGTGCGGCGCGGCTCTTCGGTGAGCGCCCGTATTCCGCAGTGTCCACTTCGGACATAGCCGCGGCGGCTGGCGTCGCGCGGGGGCTGATCAACCACTACTTCGGCACGAAACGCGAGCTGTACCTGGAAATCATCCGCCGCGCGCTGACCGTGCCGCGGCTGGCCGTCGAAATCCTCCCCGACGGGCCGCTGGAACTGCGGGCCGACGTCGCCATCGAGTGGTTCCTCGACATGGTCACCAGCCAGGAGCGGATGTGGCTGGCCGCGATCGCGCCCGAAGGCATCGGCCGCGACCTCGAGGTGGAGCGCATCCTCGAAGAAGCCGACCGCGAATCCGCCGACCGCGTGCTGGAGGCCGTCGGGCTGTCCCGGCAGAGCGAACACGGGCCCGAGCTCAACGCGCTCGTGCGCGCGTTCGGCGGGATGGTCAAGTCGGCGGGCCGGGAATGGCTCGTGCGCCGGTCGCTGACCCGCGAGCAGGTGCACCTGCTGCTGGCGAAGTCGCTGGTGACGCTGGTCGGCGACATCTTCCCGGCCATCCAGGCGAAGCCGCCGCGCACCGCCGGTCGGGAGTAGACCGAAGCCCCCGGCGCCACGAGGGGGAGGAGGGCGCCAGGGGCTCCGGGTCGATGGCGGACCACCGACGCACGCCCACGGTACGCGGAAGCGCTGTCAAGTCGCTGTCAACCCGGCGCCGTCCGAATTGTGAAGTTCGTCCAGCCGGTGCGCGAGCCCGTCGAGACACCGCCGGACGGCGTAGTCGTAGAGCTGCGCGTAGTAGCTCGAGGCGAGGTCCGGGTCACCCATCAGGTCGTGCATCGCCGCGCCCAGCTCGGCCATCCCCGGCAGGTCGTCACGCCGACGGTAGGCGGCGTACGCCTCGGTGTTGTCCAGCCGCAGCGCGAGCGCACCGTCGCGGTCGTCCTCCATCGCGACGAACTGGCACGCGGTCATCACCAGCAGGTTGTAGGCCAGCACGCTCTCGCGGCCGAACCCGGCGGCCAGCAGCACGCCGATGCCCGCGTCGATGGTGCGCGTGGCCGCCTGGACGGACGGGCCGAACAGCGCCAGCCGCCGCGCGCAACCCGGGTAGGTCCGCAGCACCGCACGCAGGCCGTCCAGCAGCTCGGTGAACCACTCCTGCCACGGCAGCCGCTCGTCCGGCAGCTCCAGCAGCCCGACCACCCGGTCGACGACGGCGTTCACCACCGCGTCCCGGTCGCCGACGTGGTGGTAGATCACCGCCGGGTAGGCCTCGACCGCACGGGCGAGCTCCCGCAGCGTCCAGTTGTCCAGGCCGCGCTGGGCGGTGAGGGCCGTGGCCGCGCTGACGATGGAGTCGGCCGTCAGCGCCGGCAGTCCCGCCGCGGCCCGCGACCGGGGGCGCTGTCCCGTGCCCGAGGATGAGGTCGGCATGGGGGGTAACGGTAACCGCACCGCCCGGGCCGGTGCCAGCTCCGCGCGGGTACGGCAGGATCGGGGTATGGCACGCGCACAGGCCAACGGTCTCGAACTCGAGTACGACACATTCGGCGATCCGGTGGCCCCGCCGCTGGTCCTGGTGATGGGCCTCGGCGCCCAGATGATCACCTGGGAGGACGGTTTCTGCGAGCTGCTCGCCGGCCGCGGGTTCTTCGTCGTGCGTTACGACAACCGGGACGTCGGGCTCTCCACCTGGCTCGACCACCTGCCCCCGCCGGACATGGCCGCGCTCGCCGCCGGCGACCTGACGACCGCGCCGTACACGCTGGCGGACATGGCCGACGACGCCGTCGGCCTGTTCAACGCGCTCGGCATCGCGCAGGCGCACGTCGTGGGCGCGTCGATGGGCGGGATGATCGTGCAGCAGCTGGCCATCGACCACCCGGACCGGCTGCTGTCGGTCACGTCGATCATGTCGACCACCGGCGACCCGGCGGTCGGCCGGGCCGAGCCGTGGGCGCTGGCGATGCTGACCCGGCCGCCGGCGAACACCCGCGAGCAGGCCATCGCCGACAGCGTCGCGGGGTACCGGCGGCTCGGCTCCCCCGGCTACCCGGACGACGAGGCGTTCCTGCTGGCCAAGGCGGCCCTGCACTACGACCGCGCGCGCCACCCGGTGGGCACGCTGCGCCACGCGGCGGCGGTGGTCGCGTCCGGCGACCGCACCTCCCGGCTGCACGACGTACGGCTGCCGGCCCTGGTCGTCCACGGCGACGCCGACCCGCTGATCAACGTCAGCGGCGGCAAGGCGACGGCGGAGGCGATCCCCGGTGCGGAGCTGGTCGTGATCCCGGGCATGGGCCACAACCTGCCCCGCGCGGTCTGGCCGGAGCTCGCCGACGCGATCGCAGGCGTGACCGCGCGAAGTAAGTAAGCGTAAAGATCCCGGCGCCGGGTGTGGGGAATGTGTCCTGGCTCATGCGGTTCCCCCTCGCCCTCGCCGGACTGGTCCTCGCCCTCGGCCCTGGCCACCGGACTCCTCGCCCGCGCCGCCGTGTCGTCCATCCCGGTACGCGTGTCGTCCGTCCAGGTACGCGTGTCGTCCGTCCAGGTACGCGACTTCGCCGGCCGGGTCCTCCGGGGTCCCGTGATCGGGAGGTCGACTCGCGTGCTCGAAGGGACGACACGCGTACCTGGGTGGACGACACGCGTACCTGGGGGGACGACACGTCAGCCGCGGGCGAGCACCGCCCGGCGGGCGGCGGAAGCCGCGATGATGCGGGGCAGGCCGGCCGGGTGGAGCGGGTCGATGCCCGTCAGGTCGCGGATCCTGCGGAGGCGGTAGTCGACCGTGTTGGGGTGGACGTGGAGCTGGGCCGCCGTCCGGCGGCGGTTCGTGTCCAGGGCCAGGTACGCGTCCAGCGTCTCGACGAGCTCGGGGTGCGCCTCCAGCGGGTCGAGCGCCGCCGCGAGGCGGTCGCGGGCCGCGCCGGGGCGGGTCAGCTGGTACTCCACCAGGACGTCGTCGAGGCGGTACAGCCCCGGCGGGCGGCCGAACCAGCGCAGCACGTCCAGCACCTCGCCGGTCCGGCCCGCCACCACGCGGACCTCCGCTGGCGCCGCCGTCTCCGCCGCCGCCAGCACGGTCACGCCCGCCGCACGACCGGCGGCGTCGGCCAGCGCCTGCCATTCCGGCACCGAGGACAACCGGCCGATCAGCGGGAGCAGGACGAGCCCGCCCGGGCCGTCCAGGGACGCCAGCACCCCGTCGCCGCAGGCGTGTTCGAACGCCGCGAGGAACCGCCGGAGCTTGCGGCGGACGGCGATCTGGGCGTCCACGCCCGGCGACTCCTCGTCGGCGTGCGGCCCGAGCTCGACGCTCAGCACGAGGTACCGCGCCGGCAGGGTGATCCCGGCGCTGCGGGCGACGACGTCGACCGGGCCGCCGTCGACGAGCACCGACAGCAGCGTCCGGCGCGCGGTGTGCTCCTGCCCGACCTTCGTGCGCAGCTCCTCCAGGTAGCCGCGGGTGACCGCGCCGGTGACGGTGCCGACGAACGCCAGCACCCGGTCGGCCACGTCGAGCAGGTCGGCCACGTCCGCGCTGCCCGCCTCGGCGGCACCGACGGCGAAGATCTCCCGCGCGCCGACGTGGTAGGCGGTCAGCACGGCCTCCAGCGGGAAGCCTTCTTCCGCCCGGCGGACCGCGGACGCGCCGACCTGCCGCAGCTCGGCCGCGTTGAGCTCGCGGTCCTCGCGCAGGCTGCGCGCGAACGCCCGCACCGCCTGCCGGGTGATGCCCGCGATGTCGCCGGCCAGTTCCTCCACCGGCAGCCGCCGGTAGGCCGCGACTTCGGCCTGGATGCGCGCGAGCACCCGGGCGATCAGTTCGGGCTCCTCCCGGGTGAGCCGCTCGTGCACGCGCTGCCCTCCGAGGGTGAGGTCCCCGCCGCGCTTGTGCTCCGTCACAACCGATCCCCTCGTTCTCTGCCCGGATTCCCAGTCAATCCGGCCACGCCGGGTGCCGATGGTGTCACGGAGACCAGCAGCCGGCACAACGTCAAGGAGGACGGCGTGCGAGTGAGGACGACGGCGTTCATCGCGATCATGGTCACCGCGCTGGCGAGCGCGGCGGCGGGCCCAGCGGCGGCGAGCACCACCGGGGAGTACGTGGCGCTCGGGGATTCGGCGGCGGCCGGGCCGCTGATCCTGCCGCCCGACCTCTCCTCCCCCGGCTGCCTCCGGTCGCTGCTCGACTACCCGCACGTCGCCACGAAGGAACTCGGCGTGCCGCTGACCGATGTCACGTGCTCCGGCGCGACGACCGCGGACATGACCGCTCCGCAGCAGACGTCGTCCGGCGCGGTGCCGCCGCAGCTGAACGCGTTGAGCGAGCGGACCCGCACGGTGACCGTGACGATCGGCGGCAACGACGTCGGCCTGGTCGGCGCGGCGACGAGCTGCATCAACCTCCTGCCCGGCATCAACCCGGACTGCGTCGACCGGTACACCGCGGGCGGGCACGACCAGCTCGCCGAGAAGATCGCCGCGTTCGAGCCGGTGTGGGGTGAGCTGCTGGAGGCGATCCACACGCACGCGCCGAACGCCGCGGTCTACGTGGCCGGTTACGGCACCTACCTGCCGCACAACGGGTGCTGGCCGATCGCGCCGCTGACCCCGCGCGACGCGAACTACATCCAGGGCAGCATCGACAAGACCAACGCCGCCCTCGCCCGGCAAGCCGCGGCGCACGACGCGCACTACGTCGACGTCCGGACGGCCTCGATCGGGCACGACGTCTGCAAGCTGCCCGGCGTGAAGTGGTTCGAGGGCGTGCTCCCGACGTCGGTCGCCGCGCCGATGCACCCGAACGCCGACGGCATGGCCGCCATCGGCGGGCTGGTCGCCGCGGCGATCAGCGGCTGAAGTCCCAGCGGGCGGCGCCGTGGGGCTCGGCGGTGGCGACGCCGACGGCCCGGTGCAGCGTGAGCCGGTACAGGTGCCAGGGCGACGGCCCGGCGCTCGCCGCCATGAACGGGGCGGTGAACCCGCCGTCCACCACCGTCGCGGGCCAGCCGCCCTCGCGGTAGACGGCGGCCACCCGTTCCAGGGCCGCGGGATCGGTGACCCGGCGGGCCTCTCCTTCCATCGTGACGTCGAGGCCGCGCAGCCGCACCGACACGCTGCACGCCGGGTTCGCCGCGAGGTTGCGGGCCCGGCGCGTGCCCGGCCCGCTCACGAAGTACAGGGCGTCGTCCACCCAGATGGCGCCCACGCCGGCGGCGTGCGGCCGTCCGTCGGGGCGGACGGTCCCGACGAAGAACGTCAGGTCTTCCTTGGGGGTCTGGGTGGCGAGGAGCTCGCGCGCCCTGCTCCACGGCAGTGCCGCGGACCCGGATCGGTCGAGGCTGCGGGTTTTGCTCGGCTCGGTCATACCGGCGCGTCGAACGGGACGGCCGCGGATCGACATGCGGCCAGGGTTTTCGCCCCGGCGGGATCCTCGTCGCTCGTGGCCGGGACGATCGCCAGCTCGTCGATCCCGGCGGCGGCGTAGTCGCCGATCTTCGCCGCGATCTCGGTGCGGGACCCGAACAGCCCGACCGCGGCGATGGCTTCGGCGGGCACGGCGGCCAGGAGTTCGCGCGGGTGTGGCCGGGTGCGCGCGAAGTCGATCAGGTCGCCGAAACCCTCCGCGCGGAACATGTCCGCGTAGCCGGGCGCGGCGAGGTAACCGACCACGCCCCGGCGGAGCTGCTCGAGCGCCGACGCCGGCGGGTCGGCCGCGGCGACCACCCACGCGGCCACCGGCGGCGGCGTGGTTCCGGCGCGTTCGGCGGCGGCGCGGAGCCCGCGCACCAGCGTCGCCGCGGCCGCCGGGCTGACGAGGTTGACGACCATCCGGTCGGCGTGCCGCGCGGCGACGTCGAGCGCGCGCGGCCCGAACGCGGCGATCGTCAAGGGCGACTCCGGGGCGGGCAGCCGCAGCCGGTAGCCCCGCGAGCCGACCACCTTTCCGTCCACAGCCGACTTCTCGCCGGCCAGCAGCTGCCGGACCGCGCGTGCGGACTCCGCCAAGGCCGTGGCCGCACGGTCGCGGGACCGGCCGTGCCAGCCGCGCACCACGACGTCACTGGAGGTCCCGAGCGCGACGCCGGTCGCGCGGCCGGTCAGCGCCGCCACCGACGCGACGCCCATGGCGATCGTCGCCGGGTCCCGCACGGTCACCGCGAGAGGCCCGAAAGTCAGGGAGATCCGCGATGTGACCGCGCCGATCGCCGTACCGAGCGCGAAGGCGTCCCACGTCGCCATTTCGCCGATCCACAGCTCCGGGTAGCCCGCGGCCTCGGCGGCGCGGGCGGTGTCCAGCGCTTCCTCCGGCGGCCGGTCCTGCCAGAACCCCAGCGACACCGAAAGCCTCACGCGCGCCCTCCCGTAGTTCAAGGAACGAGCCGGTCCGCCGTCCCCGGAAGACGACGAACCGGCATCCAGCCCAAGGCCGCCCCGGCGAGCGGGTGCTCGCCGTATCCGGATGCGGTGGCACCCCGGTGCCCGGCAGGACACCCTACGGGGTGACGACCGGCCACGCCGTCTGCTCGCACCCCTCCGGCGAGCAGACCACGTGCCCGGGAACCGTCTCCGGGTGCACCGCACTCCGGTCGCGCGTCCGACCGGTGCGGTGTCGTTGTTTCGATCGGCCGGCGCGAGACCCTCCGGGTGGGCGCCCACCCGCTCTCCTCGAGCCGGCCGATCGTCTCCGCGGTGCACCATCCCCGCGCCCGGCGATCCCGGGCGCGACCCTCTCGACGGCGCGTCAGGTGCGGAGGTTGTCCAGCTGGTCCGCCCGGACCCAGGTCGCGTGGAATCCGAGCGGGACACGCTGGGGAAGCAGGACCCTGGCCACGGGTCCGGCAGCGAGGTCGGCGGCGTCGAAGACGTCCAGTTCCGAGCGTCCCTCACGCTCGTCCTGGACAAACGTCACCAGATACCCGTTCGTCGAATCGACGGGTGCTCCTTCGCGGGGTGCGAACGGAGCCTCACTGCCCCACCGGCCGGGACCGAACCGGTATTCGGTCTTGACGCCGGCAAGATTGTCGTGGCGCACCAGCCCGTCGAACTTCAGCGTCGACTCGGGCGAGATGTGCACCGTGTAGGAGTACCGGTTCCGCCGGCCGACGCCGCGGGCGTCGACGGTCGGGAACTCGGTGTTGTCGTCGTCGAGCGGGGTTTCGCGGCACGCGCCGGTCCGCAGGTCGAAGCGGTAGCGGTGCAGCGACGCGTCCAGCCGCAGGTAGGACAGCATCTTCGCGAGCGGGGTGTGCGCGTCGGCACGAGGCTGCGGGCGTTGCACGCGGCAGACGTCGAGGACGACCTCGTCACCGGCCTCCCACGCGTTGACGACGTGGTAGATGTAGCACGGGCTCGCTTCGAACCACCGAACCTGGCTACCGTTTCCGTAGCGTGGCAGTACCCCGAAGCGGCTCGGCATCGAGCGGTCGAAGTGCAGCTTGTGACGGCCCTGCTTCGCCGCCGCCAGGTCCTGGACCAGCGGCAGGTCCATCAGCACCGCGTAGTGCTCGGTGATGGCCATGTCGTGCGGCAGGCGCGGGCCCGGCAGCTCGATGTCGGTGGTGGTCACGGCCCGGCCGTCCGCACCGATCACGCCGTAGCGCAGGTACGGCGGGCGCGGCCCGTAGTCGAACCAGAACAGCTCGCCGGTGGCCTCGTCCACCTTGGGGTGCGCCATCATGTCGCCGGCCAGCGTGCCGAGGAAGTCCTCCGCACCCAGCGTCTCCAGCGAAAGCGGGTCCACCGCGTACGGCGAGCCGCACAGGTACCAGGTGGCGAGGATCCGGCCGCGGTGGAAGACCACGTCGGTGTTGGCGTTGTCCTTGAGCCCCAAACCGTGGGCGTTGCCGAACGGGTTGTCCTTCGGGTTCTCCATGACGCCGGTCCAGAGCGCCTGGCCCGCCGCGGACTCGGCTTCGAAGGCCTTGGTGCGGATCCAGCGGTTGCGGTAGCGGACCCGGCCGTTCTCCAGGTGGACCGCGTGGATCATGCCGTCGCCGTCGAACCAGTGGTGGCGCCCCTCCGGAGCGAACCGCGGGTTCGGGCCGTTGCGCAGGTAGACGCCGTTGAGGTCCTTCGGGATTTCGCCGATGACCTGCAGGTCTTCCGCGTCGATCTCGGTGCCGACCGGGGCGTACACGCCGAGCAGGTAGGGGTTGGCCTCGCCGGTGTCCGCCGTCCGGGCCACCATCAGCGGCTGTTCGGAAGTGCTGGTCATCGGGCTGCTCCCTGGCTGTGGGCCTCACTGCGCGAGCTGATGGAGAAGAGACTATGATTTGTGTACCCAGGTGTCAATAGGCTTCTTTTGGTGTAGTCAGGTACGCTGAGGCCGGGAGCAACGAGGGGGAAGTAGCGTGACCGAAGCGCCTGCACACCCGTCTTCCGGGGGTTCCGGGTGGCGGAGCCCCCGGCCCGGGGTGGAGCCCCGGCAATCACACCGCGTCCGCCCGGCGGGTGATCCGCTCCGGAGAGCGCTCGAACTCGTCGGCGACCAGTGGACGCTGCTCATCCTGCAGAGCCTGTTCCTGCGCTTCCGGCGCTACGAGGAGCTGCGGCTGCGGCTGGGCATCTCGCCGACGGCGTTGTCGGGACGGCTGCGGGACATGGTGGACGCGGGCATGCTCACCCGGGTGCCGTACCGGGACGCGCGCCGCACGCGGCACGAGTACCGGCTGACCGAGCGCGGCCTCGAACTGTGGCCGCTGCTCATCTCGATCTGGGCGTGGGAGCGCGAGTGGGTCGAAGGCCGCCGCGAGGTGCTGCCGACGCTGATCCACCTCGACTGCGAGCTGGCTACATCAGCGCCCCTCGGCTGCGCCGCCTGCAGCCGCCGGGTCGACGCGCGCGACGTCCGCGCGGAACGGCTCGACACCACCGGCGTCGCTGCCGCGACGGCGTCCAAGCGCTTCCGCCGCAAGGACGCCGAATCCCTCGCCGGCGACCCGCTGATGTTCTTCCCCGACACCATGGAGCTGCTCGGCGACCGGTGGTCGACCGGCCTGCTGGTCTCGGCACTGCTCGGCTGCCGGCACTTCTCGGAATTCGAGCGCGAGCTCGGCATCGGGCCGAGCGTGCTGTCGGGCCGGCTGAGCAAGCTCGTCGAGGTCGGCGTCCTGCGCACGGGCACGGCGGCGACCCGCACCGACGCCCGTGATTACCGGCTGACGGCGAAGGGCCTGGCGTTCTTCCCGGGGCTGGCGTTCATCGCCGAGTGGTCGCGCGGCTTCGAGGTGGCCGGCCAGGAGCCGGACATCACCCTGCACCACGTCGAATGCGGCGAACGGCTGCGCCCGATGCTGCTGTGCGACCACTGCGGCCGCCCGCTGACCCGCAAGTCGGTGCAGTTCGGCGGCGTGCCGTCCCCCAAACGCTGACGACGTGACCAAATCGACTCGCCAAGCGCCCCGGCCGATGCCAGGCTGGGGCGGTCACACGTCGTCATTTTCGGAGGTAAGCATGAGTGAACCGGATCCGTCGCCCAGCGGCGAGGAGGACGACGTCAAGCGCAAGTTCCGCGAAGCACTGGAGCGCAAGCAGGCCCACGCCCGGTCGGGCGCCGCCCACGAGAACGCGGGCGGCAAGAATCAGCACGCCCACGGCCCGGCGGCGAACAAGCGGACGTTCCGCCGCAAGAGCGGCTGACGCTCCGCCGGCTGCGGAGAGCTTCCGGAGGCCACCACGAACGTGCGTTCGTGGTGGCCTTCGGCGCACCCGGCGCGGGAACGACGTCCTAGGGTGGGCCGATGGCCGGTCGGGTGCGGTGGGGCGAGCTGTGGCGGGTCACGCGGTACGTCCTCGGCACCGGGGTCCGGCCCGAGGTGCGGGCCCGGTCGGCCGCTGTGGAGCGGTTGCGGACCGTCGCCGTGGCCGGCACCGGGCTCTGGAGCGCGTTCGTGGCGGTGCAGACGGCACCGCGGGAACTGGCCGGCCCGCTCGCGTTCGCCCTCGCCGCGGCGACCGCGGTGCCCGCGTTCGTCGCCGTCCGTTCGCCGTTGTGGGCCTGGCGGCTGCTGGTCGTGCTGATCGTGGCCACTCCGCCCGCGTACCCGGGCCTGCCGCGGTTGTGGGGCTGGCCGTGGTCACCGGGTCTGGCGCTGACGGCCGCGCTGGTCTGGTTCCTGCTCGCGGCGGGCCACGGGCAGGCCGTTCTGGTCGTGGCCGGCGTGGTCTCGGCCGCCGCGATGGGCGTCTGGGTCGAGGACTGGCGCGACCTGGCCCTGCTCGTGGTCCTGATGAGCGCGCTGCTGCTCGGGGGCAACGCGGTGCGTCAGCGGCGGGTCGCCGAACAGGAGAGCGCCGAACAGCAGCGAAGGCGGGCGGCGGAGGAGACCAGGGCCGCAGTCCTCGAGGAACGCGCGCGCATCGCCCGTGAGCTGCACGACGTGGTCGCCCACCACATGTCCGTGCTCGCGCTGCGCACCGGCTCCGCGCCTTACCGCTTCCCCGGCCTGCCGGACGACCTGCGTGCCGAGTTCGCCGAACTGACCGGGACGGCACGGGAAGGCATGGTCGAGATGCGCCGGCTGCTCGGCGTGCTGCGGACCGACAGCACCGCCGGACCGCTCGCGCCGCAGCCGGACGTCACCCGGGTGGCCGAGCTGGCGGAGCGGGTGCGTGCCCTCGGCGCCGCCTGCACGGTGCGGGTGGACGGTGACTTCGACGCGCTGCCCGCGGGCGTCGCGCTGTCCGCCTACCGGATCGTGCAGGAGGCGCTGAGCAACGCGGTCCGGCACGCGCCCGGGGCGGCGATCGACGTGGACCTGCGGGTCGGCGCCGGTTCCGTGCACGCGGCGGTGCGCAACGCCCCGGGCGGTCCCGGGCCGCCGGGACCACCCGGGCACGGACTGCTCGGCATGCGGGAGCGGGCCGCGATGCTCGGTGGCAGGCTGGTGGCCGGACCGACGGCCGACGGCGGGTTCGAGGTCACCGCGGACCTGCCGCTGGACCACGAGGAGAACGTGTGATTTCCGTGCTCATCGCCGACGACCAGACCATGGTCCGGCAGAGTTTCCGCGCCGTTCTCGACGCGCAGGACGACATCCGGGTCGCCGGCGAGGCCGCGGACGGCGCCGAAGCGGTGACGCGCTGCGCGGAACTTTCCCCGGACGTCGTGCTGATGGACGTCCGGATGCCGGGCGTGGACGGCTTGGAAGCCACTCGCCGCATCCTCGGCGCGGGTGGGGGCGTCCGCGTGCTGATGCTGACGACGTTCGACATCGACGAGTACGTCTACGGCGCGCTGCGTGCGGGGGCCAGCGGTTTCCTCCTCAAGGACGCGCCGCTGGACGACCTGGTCGTCGCGGTGCGCGTGGTCGCCGCGGGCAACGCCCTGTTCGCCCCGTCGGTCACCCGCAGGCTCATCGGCGAGTTCGCCGTCCGCGGCCTGGCCGCCGAGCCCGGTTCCCGGGGGCGGGCCGGGATCGCGGACCTGACCGAGCGCGAGACCGAGGTGCTCCGCCTGGTCGCGAAGGGCCTGTCCAACACGGAGATCGCCGAGACGCTGGTGATCGCCGAACAGACCGCGAAAACCCACGTCAGCCGGGTGTTCGCCAAGCTCGGCGCCCGTGACCGGGCGCAGGCGGTCGTGGCCGCCTACGAAGCGGGCATCGTGGTGCCCGGCCGGTGATACCGGGGTAGCACGCGGCGCCCGCGGCCCTACCCGGGTACCACCGGAAGACGGCACCCGGGCACGACGACCGGGCGCCCGCCGTCGACCATCGTGGCGGCCATGGGGATCGGGCGCACCAGGACCGTGATGTCGACCGTGACCGCGGTCTTGGCGCTCGTCGCGGTGGCGTGGTGGTCGCTCGGCCGTCCGCTCGGCGTCGACTCCGCGGTGTACCGCGCCGGTGGCATCGCCGTGCTCCGCGGGGAACCGCTCTACGGGCACCTGTCGGCGCTGCCCGGCTGGGCGCCGGAGCTGCCGTTCACCTACCCGCCGTTCGCGGCGCTGCTGTTCACGCCGTTCGCCGCGTTGCCCGTGCAGTGGTGCTGGGGCCTGGTCGCGATGACCGCGGCACCCGCGCTGGTCCTGGCCCTGCGCCCGTACGCACCGGGCGCCGTGCCGCTGCTCGCCGCGTTCGGCCTGCAGCCGGTGTGGCAGAGCGTCGGGCTGGGCCAGCTCAACCTGGTCCTGATGGCGCTCGTGGTCGTCGACGTGCTGCGCCGGCGCGGCTCCACCGGCGGCGTCCTCATCGGTCTCGCGGCGGCGATCAAGCTGGTGCCGTTGATCTTCGTCGGGCACCTGCTGCTCACCGGCCGCCGGGCGGACGCGTTCCGCGCTCTCGGCACCTTCGCCGCGGCCACCGGGCTGGGCGCCGTGCTGCTGCCGGCCGATTCGGCCCGGTACTGGACGTCGGCGCTGGTCAACGACCACTTCGCCCAGATGAAGGGCTGGGTGGGGAACCAGTCGTGGGCGGGGTTCGCCGCTCGGACGGCGCCCGGTGAGGTCTGGCCGCTCGCGTTCGCGGCGCTGGTGGTGGCGGGCGCCGCGGTCGTCGTCCGGTGGCGGCACCGGGAGGGCGACGACCGCGGCGCGCTGCTGGTCACCGCCGGGTGCGCGCTGCTGGTGAGCCCGATTTCGTGGACGCACCACTGGGTGTGGATCGTGCCCGCGCTCGGGTACCTGCTCGCCGGCGGCCGCCGGTGGTCCGCGCTGCTCCTGGCGGCGCTGTTCACCGGCTGGACGGTGGCGGTGGTACCCGGCGGTCAGGGCCGGGAGCGGACCTGGACCGCCGGGCAGGCGATCATCGGCAACGCCTACCTGCTGGTCGCGGTCGCCGCGGGGGTGCTGCTCGTGGTGGCGGCGATCCGCGGCGGCCCCCACCCGTCCCGGGGGGCGTCCCCAGGTCCAGTCTATCGCCCCCCACTGACGAAACCGCCCGGAAAGCCTTCTCGCGACTGACCTTTCCCCATCACGGCGAGGCTGTGGACAAACGGCTACGGTGTGAACTCGCCGAGGTGATCCAGCACCACGAACTCGCTTCCCGGACTCGCCGCGGCGACCGCCGCGCGCAGCTTGTCCAACCCGCCGTTGGGGTCGTGCGCCTGACCCAGCGGCAGGTCGAAGTCGTCCCAATGCGTCGCCGCCACACAACGGGGGTTTCCCAGTGTGCGCAGCAGGCGTGGCACGTAGTCCCTCACCTTCGCGCCGCCCGCCGGCAGCAGCACCACGTCCGGGCGCAACCCCGCCAGCTCGGACTCGATGTAGTTCGAGCCGCCGAAGTTCAGCACGCTCGCGCCGCCGCCGGACACGGCATACGCCAGCGTGCCGCCTTCGAGCAGGTCCGAGATCACCCGCGGCCGGTCGCGGCGGGACAGTGGCCGCGAACCCGGGAACGCCACCTGGGCCCGGGTGCCCGTCGCCGAATGCAGGGAGCGCAACACCCGGATCGAGTAGCCGTCGAACGTCAGGTCCTCGCCGCCGGTCGCGATCGCGAGCTGGTCCTCCGGGGCACCCAACGCCGCCATGAGACTCAAATGGGTCTCGGTGCCGAGCACCGTCGCTCCCGTGCGTTTGGCCAGGTACGGGACGTCCGTGAGGTGGTCGTAGTGGCCGTGCGTCACCAGGATGTGGTCCGCGTGCAGGAACCCGCGGTCGAGGTAGCCGTCGATCAGCGCGCGGTTCACCGAGAGCGGGGTGCGGGGGTCCGCGCCCGCCGGCGTGTACGTCCCCGTCTTGAACCGGGTCAGCCACGGGTCGATGAGGATCGTCTTCGTCCCGACGCGGATCTCCCAGCCGTTGTTTCCCCACCAGCGCAACGTCATTCCCGAGGCCGCCCGGGCCGTGGCCGGCGCGCCCGCCAGGATGGCCGCGGCCGCTGCGCCCGCCCCGAACAGCCCGCGCCTGCTGAATCCTGTGTCCATACCGGACACCTGACCACGAGCCACGCGTCGCTGTCCAAGATCGATCCGGGGGCATGTCGATAGGGGAACGGCTATCGTCGCAGCGTGGACCACCTCCGTTCGCTGCGGTACTTCCTCGTCGTCGCCGAAGAACTGCACTTCGGCCGGGCCGCCGAGCGGCTCGGGATCGCGCAGCCGCCGTTGAGCCAGCGCGTCAAACGGCTCGAAGCCGAGCTGGGCGCGAAGCTGTTCGAGCGCGGGCGCCGCGTCACGCTCACCGAAGCCGGCGAAGTGCTGCGCGCCGAAGCACGCGACCTGCTCTCCCGCTGGGACCGCATGACGGCGCTCGTCGCGAAAGCCGAGCGCGGGGAGATGGACAGCCTGCGCGCTGGCGTGCCTCCGGAACTGCCCGGCCGGGTGCTGGCCGCGATCTTGACCAGCTTCGCCGAGCAGTGCCCGGCCGTCCGGCTGGACCTGCAGGAGCTGACCACCGCCGAGCAGGCCCGGCTGCTCGCCGACCGCGAACTCGACGCCGGGCTGCTGCAGCTGCCGGTGGACGTCGTCGGGCTCGAACTCGGCCCGGTCGTCGACACCCCGCTGGGCGTGGTGCTCCCCCGCGACTCACCGCTGGCCCGCCGCGCCCAGCTGACCCTCGCCGACCTGGCCGGGGAAGGTCTGGTCCACGCGCCGCGCGCCGCCGCGCCCGGCAGCTACGACGCCCTGCTGCGCACCTGCTGGGACCACGGCTTCCGCCCGGCCGCGGTCCGGCACGCCCGCAACCCGGAGTTCGCACTGGGCCTGGTGCTGGCCGGGCACGGCGTGGCGTTCGAGCCGGGCGCGCGCAAGGAACCGCGCGTGGTGTGGCGCCCCCTCGAAGGCGAGGTGCTGCGGGCGCGAATGGCGTTCGCCTGGCCCTCGACGAGCCCGCACCCGCAGGCCGCGCAGCTGGCGGAAGCCGCCGCCGGAGTGCTCGGAAACGACGGCGTGTCACGGATCGTGCCCCCGGACCCGGGTGCGGCCCGGCCGTGGGACGTCTTCTACGACCGCAGCTGATCGACCGCCGCCCGCGCGGCATCGCCGATCGCGCGGTCGATGTCCGGGCGCCGCAGCGTCTCCGCCCCGCCGGTCGTGAACACCGCGACGGCATAAGCGGTTCCGTCCGGGTAGGTCGCGACGCCGATTTCGTTGCGGATCCCCGGCATCGTGCCCGTCTTGCCCGCCACCGCCACCTCCGGTCCGAACCCCGCGGTCAGCCGGTGCCAGCTGACCTGCGCGGACATCCATTCGCGGACCGGCGCACCCACGTCATCGGCCCAGATCGCCGCCAGCAACGCCGTCATCTCGCGTGGCGTGCTCGCCGTGGTCCGCAGGGGATCCAGCGCCCGCAGCGGCCGGCCGGCCTCGGTGTCCTCGATGATCGTGCGCAGGACGTCCCGCGGCGCGCCGATCACCGTCGTGCGCGTCAGGCCCAGCTCGGCCAGCAGCGACCGGACGTTGTCCACGCCGACGCGGTCGAACAGCAGGTCCGCGGCCGTGTTGTCGGACACCGAAAGGGCCAGCAGTGCCGCGTCCCGCAGGCTGTATTCGACGTCGTCGGCGAAGCCCGCCGAACCGCTGCCGCCGAGGCGGTCCGCCGCGGACGCCCGCACCCGGTCGGCCGGGTCGAGCAGCCCGGCCGCCACCTGCCGCGCGAATTCCAGCGCCAGCGGCACCTTCGCCACCGAAGCCAGGACCACGGGCGAGTCGGCGCCGAAACCGACGGACGACGAGGAACCGAGGCGGCGGGCGTGCAGGAAGCCCCGCACGCCCGCCGCCGCGAAGATTTCTTCGGGACTCACCCGGTCATGATGGACCGCAGCCGCCCGACCTCCGCCATCCGCCGCTCCGCGAGCCGGTCGGCCGCCGTCGCCGGGGGCACGCCGTCGGTCTCGGCCAGCGCGAACACGGCCTTCGTCGTGTCGTAGATGGCTGTCGTCTTGCGCTTCGCGCGGTCGAAATCGAAGCCGTGGCGCTCGTCGTCGACCTGGATCACGCCCCCGGCGTTCACCAGGTAGTCCGGCGCGTACAGGATGCCGCGGTCGGCCAGCTGCTTGTCGATGCCGGCGTGCGCGAGCTGGTTGTTGGCCGCGCCGCAGACGATCCGCGCGCCGAGCACCGGCACGGTCGCGTCGTTCAAGACGCCACCCAGGGCACAGGGCGCGAAGACGTCGAGCTCGGCGCGCAGCAGGGTGTCCACATCGGACGCGACCTGCACGGACGGGTAGCTCTCGAGCGTGCGCGAGATCGCGGGCGCGGAGACGTCGGTGATGGTGACCTGCGCGCCGGCCGCCACGAGGTGCCCGACGAGGATGTGGCCGACCTTGCCGACGCCGGCCACGCCGACGCGCTTCCCCGCCAGCTCCGGGCGGCCCCAGACGTGCTCGGCCGAGGCCCGCATGCCCTGGAAGACACCGAACGCGGTGAGCACGGAGGAGTCACCGGCGCCGCCGTCCTCGGGCGAGCGGCCGGTGACGTACTGGCACTCACGGGCCACGACGTCCATGTCCTGCACGTACGTGCCGACGTCGCACGCCGTGATGTAGCGGCCGCCCAGGGACTGCACGAAGCGCCCGTACGCGCGCAGGAGCGCTTCGGACTTGAGCGTCTTCGGGTCGCCGATGATGACGGCCTTGCCGCCGCCGAGGTCGAGCCCGGCCAGCGCGTTCTTGTAAGCCATGCCCTTGGACAGCGCGAGCACGTCGTCGAGCGCGTCGGATTCGGTGGTGTAGGGGTGGAAGCGCGTCCCGCCCAAGGCGGGTCCGAGCGCGGTGGAGTGGATGCCGATGATGGCCTTGAGGCCACTGGCCTCGTCGTGGCAGTACACGACTTGTTCGTGCCCGGTACCCCGGGCGAACACTCCGTCGGTCACGGTGGTGACTCCTTTGTCTCCCGCGCCCGGTTCGTGGCCGGGACGCGCTTCGGGTGGCCGGGAACCGGTGTCGGGCGGAGGTCGTCCGCCGCTGTGCCGGGTCCCGGCACCAACCTAGATCCCCGCCGTCCGCCGAACCAGTGCAGGTCCCGCGATACGGACCGGTAGCCCGGCATTGAGGGGGTCCATAGGGGACCCCGATCAGCCGCGCACCACCGCGGCGAGCGTGCCCATCGCCGTCTCGAGCTGGGTGTCGGAGAGGTACGGCGCCGGGCCGAAGCGCAGATGGGAGCCCCGGCTGTCGGTGCGGACGCCGTGGGCGGCCAGCGCCGCCTGCAGCCCCGCGGCGTCGGCGCAGCGCAGCGAAAGGAACCCGCCGAGCATCCCGAGCGGCGTCTCGCGGTCGCGGGTGACGACGTCGCCGGGCAACCCGAGCTTGTCGAACACCGAAGCGAGCAAGCCCACCTGGTGCTGCGACACCTCGCGGAGGAACCCCGGCGTGAGCCCGTGTTCGGCGAAGAACCGCTGGACCCGGACCCCGCGGTAGTGGCTCGCCGGGTCGTAGGTGGCGCCGGCGAACCGGTCGCCGCCGATGGCGTAGGGCACCCGGCCGGGGTGGCGCTCATCGGCGAGCGCGCCGAACTCGGCGTACCAGCCGGTGATCACCGGCCGCAGTTCCTGCGCGTGCGCCGGCAGGCGCAGGAAGCAGTTGCCCTCGCCCAGCTGCAGGTACTTGTAGCCGCCACCGAGCACCCACGCGTTGGTGAGCCCGAGGTCGTGCAGCGCGAACGGCACCACCCCGACCGCGTGGTAGGCGTCGACGACGAGCTCGATCGAGCGGTCGCGGCAGACGTCGGCGAGGTGCGCGAGGCCCGGCACGAGCCTCGACGTCTCGAACAGCACGGCCGACACCAGCACCGCGGCGGTGTTGCCGTCGACCTCGCCGGCGACGCGTTCGGCGAGCGTCGTCACCGGGTCCAGCGGGACCCGCACGATCTCGACGCCCTCCTCTTCGAGGCGGGCGAACTGACGGCGCAGGGTGTGGAACTCGCCGTCGGTGGTGACCAGGCGCGGTCTCCGCGGCAGCTCCATCGCCGACAGGAAGCGCAGCACCAGGTCGTGCGTGCTCGCGCCGAGCGCGTACTCGCCGTGCGGGTCGCCGAGCAGCAGGCGGAAGCCCGCGCGCAGCTCGTCCGCCTTCGCGAAGGCGCGCTCCCACTTCCCGTCGACGTCCCGAGCGGCGTCGGCGAACGACTCCAGCAGCCCCTCTTCCGCCACGTCCGGCCAGGCCTGGTGCGAATGCCCGGACAGCAGCAGGCGATCGGCCACCGCGAACCGGGAGTAGTGCGCGGCGAGGGCGTTTTCGTCCGCGCGCAGGTCGTCCAAAGTGGTCACAGTCGGCTCCGTACGGCCCAGAGATCCGGGAACATCGGCTGGAAGAGCGTGGTACGCAGGTAAGTCGCGCCGGATGATCCTCCCGTCCCGGTCTTGTCGCCGATGGTGCGTTCGACCATCTTCACGTGCCGGTAGCGCCACTCCTGCATCCCTTCGTCGAGATCGACCAGACACTCCGCGACGACCGAGGGTCCCCCGTCGTCGCTGTACACGTCCAGCAATATCGCCTGCAGGGCCGGGGACGGCTCCACCGGTCGAGTGACGTCTCGGTCACACTCGACCGCGTAGCCAGAAACCTTGAGGTACGTGAGGAAAGAGTCGAACAACGACGGGCGCGCCATTGCCCCGGCAATGCGTTTCCGCTGCTCGCCGTCCTCGGGGTAGTGCGCGAACACCCGCTCGTCGCGCCGCCCGAGCACCGCTTCCAGCTCGCGGAACTGGGCCGACTGGAAGCCGCTCGAAGCGTCCAAACGGGTGCGGAAACTGGTGAACTGGCTGGGCGTCATGGTTTCCAGCACGTCGATCTGCGCGACCGCGACCTTGAGGATCGTGAGGATCCGGCGCAGCGTGCGGATCGAATGCGCGGTGTTCCCCTTTTCCAGGTTCGACTGGAGGAACGCGGCTTCGTGCAGCATCTGCTTGAACCACAGTTCGTACACCTGGTGGATCACGATGAACAGCAGCTCGTCGTGCTCGTCCGAACGCAGGCGCTGGGCGTTCAGCACATCGTCCAGTCCCAGGTACGAGGTGTAGCTCAAGGCTTCTCGGGTCGCTTGGCTGGGTTCGGTCATCCTCGGGTCACCTCGTCGAAGTGGCGCTGCGCGGGTTTCGCGAGCGCGGTGTACAGGTCGTGGAACAGCTCGACGGCCGCCGCCCGGCGGTCCGGGGCGGGCACCAGGTCGGCGGGCAGTTCGGGGTCGAGCGAGGGGAACATGCGGAAGGTGTGCACCAGCCGGGTGCGCACCTCGAACGCTTCGGCGTCGGGGGGCTCGCGTCCCGCGTACCCGCCGAACTGGCCGACGAACGCGGCGTACCGCGCGGCCAGGTCGTCGAGGTCCCAGGCCCGGCCGGCGAACCGGCGGACGTCCAGCGCGGCCGACGGACGGCCGAGCAGCAGCCCGGCGTGCTCGGTGACGTCCAGTTCGCCGAGGAGCGCGACGACCTCGGCCTCGCGGTCGTGCGGGGCGATCCAGGTGCCGTCGGAGTAGGGCCCGAACCCGAGGAAGCGCAATCGCCTGACCAGGCGTTCCCTGGCCTGGCGACGGCTCTCGGGGATGCTCTGCCACAGCACGGTCCACTCGCTCGCGGCGCGCTCCCGGCGGCCGAGGGAGAAGATCCGGTGGTCGCCGTCGGCGAGCAGCGCGATGGTGCGCCGGGTCAGCGAGTAGTGCACTGTGCGGCCTTCGCGGTGGCGCTGCAGCAGGCCGCGGCGCACCAGGCGGGTGAGCGCGATCCGGGCGGCGCCGTCGGAGAAGCCTAGTTCGGCGAGCACCGCGACCAGGCCGCCCGACCACACCCGGCGGGTCTCGCGCGGGTGCACGTAGCTGCCCAGCAACGTCACGACCAGCTCCTGGGGGCTGGCCTCGAAGGCATCGGCGGGCATGGGCGCAACTCTATACACCTCAGGCGACTGCGGTGTAGCTTGACTTGCGTGACGTACTTCGCGGACCTCAGCTCCCCGCAGGTCGCAGCGTTGGCTTCGGGTGAACGCGTCCCGGTGCTGCTCCTGCCGGTGGGCGCGATCGAGCCGCACGGGCCGCACGCGCCCCTGGGCACCGACCCGCTGATCTCGCGCGGGATGTGCGAGCGCGCGGCCGAGCGGCTGGCCGCGGACGACGACGTCCACGTCCTGGTCCTGCCCGAGGTGCCCTACGGGGTGACGCGGTTCGCCGCCGGGTTCGCCGGCGGGATCCACATCGGCGAGGAGACGCTGCACTCGCTGCTGGTGGACATCGGCGCCGCGCTCATCGGCCAGCGGCTCCGGCGGATCCTGCTGGTCAACAACCACTTCGAGCCCGCGCACCTGGTCACCCTGCGGCGCGCGGTGGAGACGCTGAACTTCGCCTACGGCGGGCGCGTCGCCCTGCTCGACCTGGTCCGGCGGCGGCACGCGCAGCGGCTGACCGAGGAGTTCCGGTCCGGTGAGTGCCACGCCGGGCGGTACGAGACGTCGCTGGTGCTCGCCGACCGGCCCGAACTGGTCGACCAGGCCGTCATGCGGGAGCTGCCGCACGTGCCGGTGAGCCTCGCCGCCGCTCCCGGAGACGGCGGCTTCCTCGAGATGGGGATGACCGAGGCGTACTGCGGCGCCCCGGCCGAGGCGACCGCCGAAGAGGGCGATGCGACCTTCTCGACGTTGACCGACCTGCTGGTGGAAGCGATCCGGGAGCTGGCCCGTGAGTGAGCCGTTCAACCTCGCCACGCACTTCCTCGACCGGCACGTGGCCGAGGGCCGCGGCGACCGGACCGCCCTGCTCGTCGGGGACCGGACGGTCAGCTACGCGGCGCTCGCCCGGCTGACCAACCGGATCGGGAACGTGCTGCTCGACGCCGGTGTCCGAAGAGGGCAACGCGTTTTGCTGGCGCTGAGCGACGGCGACGAGTTCGTCGCGGCCTGGTACGGCGCGCAGAAGATCGGCGCCGTGACGGCCGAGGTGTACCCGTTCCTGCAGCCCAAGGACTACGCGTACTACCTGGGCTACACCGAGGCCGTGGCGGTGCTCGCGGACGCCGTCACGCTGCCCGCGCTGCGCTCGGCGGGTGCGACCGGGATGCTCGTCACGGGCGTGCCCGAAGGTGAGCTGCTGCCGGGTGAACGTCCTTTCCGGACCCTCGTCGACGCGGCGCCGGACACCCTCGAAGCGGCACCGACCACTTTGGCCGACGTCGGGATCTGGAAGTTCACCACCGGCAGCACGGGCGCGCCCAAGGCGTGCGTGCATCCCTTGCGCAGCCCGCTGGAGAGCTTCGATCGGTACGCCATCGGGGTCCTCGGCCTGCGCGAAGACGACCGGGTCCTCGCCGTGCCCAAGCTGTTCTTCGGCTACGCGCGCGATCTGGTGGCGCTGTTCCCGTTCGGCGTCGGCGCGGCCGGGATCGCGTTCCCCGAGCGCAGCACCGCGGACCTGGTGTTCGAGCTGATCGCCCGGTACCGGCCGACCGTCCTGGTCAACGTGCCGACCATGATGAGCGCGATGGTCGCGCACCCGGCCGCGGCGGAGCAGGACCTGAGCTGCCTGCGGATGGCGACGTCGGCGGGCGAGGCGCTGCCTCCGGAACTGCACCGGAAGTGGGACGCGGCCTTCGGGGTGCCGGTGGTGGACGGGATCGGCTCGTCCGAGGCCTACCACATCTACCTGTCGAACCGGCCGGGTGCCGCGCGCGCCGGCACGCTCGGCACGCCCGTTCCCGGCTACACCGCGCAGGTCGTCGACGAGCTCGGGAACCCGTTGCCGGACGGGGAAATCGGGCCGCTGCGCGTGACCGGGCCGACGATCGCCCTGGAGTACTTCGGCGACCCGGAGAAGTCCGCGCGGACGTTCGACGGCGACACGCTGACCTCGGGTGACCTGTTCAGCCGCAGCTCCGACGGGTACTTCCGGCACCACGGCCGCGCCGACGCGCTGCTCAAGGTCGGCGGGGTGTTCGTCGCGCCCGGCGAGATCGAGGACTGCCTGCTCGGCCACGCTTCCGTGGTGGACTGCGCGGTGGTCGGGCACGAAGTCGGCGGCTTGGTCGTGCCGCGCGCGTACGTCGTGCTGCGGCCCGGCTCCCCGGTGTCGGCGGAAGAGCTGAAAGAACACGCGAAAGCCCACCTGGCCAAGCACAAGTACCCCCGCGAGGTGGTCTTCATGACCGAACTCCCCCGCACCGCCAACGGAAAGCTCGACCGGCGCGCGCTGGCGGGCCGCAAGTGAGCCGCCTGGTGGTGGTCACCGGCGGCACGCGCGGCATCGGCGCGGCGATCGCGGACCGGTTCCGCGCCGCGGGTGACACGGTGCTCGCGCCGGGCCGCGCCGAATGCGACGTGACCGACGAGGAAGCTGTGTCTTCTTATTTCTCTTCGGCGGGACCGGTCGACGTGCTGGTCAACAACGCCGGGATTTCCTCGAGCGCCCCGGTTTCCCGGACTTCGCTGGCTGATTGGCATCAGCAGCTGGAGGTCAACGCGACCGGTGCGTTCCTGTGCACCCGGGCGGTGCTGCCGGGGATGCGCGAGCGCGACCGCGGCCGGATCGTCACGGTGGCGTCGACGGCCTCGCACGTCGGCTACCGCTACACCGCCGGCTACACGGCGTCGAAGCACGCGGCAGCCGGGCTGATGCGGGCGGTGGCGGCGGAGCTGGCCGGCACCGGCGTCACGGCGAACGCGGTGTGCCCGGCGTTCGTGCGCACCGACATGACGGCTTCCTCGGTGGCACGGATCGCCGAGCGGACCGGGCGTGATGCCGCCTCGGCGGAATCCGCGTTGGCGGCGGCCTCCCCGCTCGGCCGGCTGCTGGAACCTTCCGAGGTGGCGTTCGCCGTCACCTTCTTGGCGGCACCCGAAGCCGCCCCGATCAACGGCCAGACCCTCGTACTCGACGGCGGAGGAATCCAGACATGAGCCCGTTCCGCGCGACCGCACCGCTGACGAAGGAGTGGGAGCACTTCGAGTTCACCGTTTCCGACGGCGTGGCGACCGTGACGTTCACCCGCCCGGAGAAGCTGAACGCGCTGACCTTCGACGTCTACGCGGACCTGCGGGACCTGATCACCGAGCTCCCGCAGCACGACGACGTGCGGGTGCTGGTGATCACCGGTCAGGGCCGCGGGTTCTGCTCGGGCGGCGACGTCGAGGAGATCATCGGCGAGCTGCAGAAGTTCGAGACGGCGGCCCTGCTGGAGTTCACCCGCATGACGGGCGCGGTGGTGAAGGCGCTGCGCGAGTGCCCGCTGCCGGTGATCGCGGCGGTCAACGGCGTGGCGGCGGGCGCGGGCTCGGTGATCGCGCTGGCCAGCGACTTCCGGCTGCTGGCCCGGTCGGCGAAGTTCGCGTTCTTGTTCACGAAGGTGGGGTTGGCGGGAGCGGACATGGGTTCGGCCTACCTCCTGCCCCGGCTCGTGGGTCTCGGCCGGGCGACGGAGCTGCTGATCCTGGGCGACAAGGTCGATTCCGCCCGGGCGGACGCCATCGGCTTGGCCACCCAGGTGGTTCCCGATGAGGACCTGCCTGCGGCGGCCGCGGCACTGGCTCGGCGGTTGGCCGACGGCCCGGCACTGGCGTACGCGACGACGAAGGTGCTGCTGACCCGCGAGCTGGACATGGACCTGGGCAGCGCGATCGAGCTGGAGGCGATCACGCAGGCGTTGCTGATGACGGCCAAGGACCACAAGGAGTTCTACGCCGCCTGGTCCGCGGGACGGGAACCCCGGTGGACTGGCCGCTGACCCCCTCCTGTCACCAGGACGGGTTTGCGGTGCGGCGAACTCGGGCATCCTTCACGCAAGAATCGCGCTCACTGGGGGTGACGGATCCGTGGTGTTTCTCAGGTTGGGCTCAAAACTCGGCCGGAAGTGGGCCTCGCCGCAGGCGAGGGAACGCAGCGAACGGCTGAATGCCAAGCTCGATTCGTGGTCGGTGAGGCACCGGTTGTGGTCTTCTGCGATCGCGGCGGTGGTGGGCGTGGCGTTCGCTTGGGTGATTTCGGTGAAGTACGACGGGGCGACCACCGGCGAGTTCGTCCTGTGGTCCTTGGTCCTGGCTCCGATCGGGTTCGTCGGCGAGTGGATCCGGGTGACCCGCCTCAAACGCCGCAACGCCAGGAACCGGGGACGGTCCGCGGACGACGGTTGACGTTCCCGAAAGCTCCGCTTCGGCCGCGGGGACCGCGTCAGGGCACCACTTCGCCGAGGCCGATCAGATTGCCCTCGCAGTCGCGGAACCACGCCGCCCGCTCGCCGCTGCCCTTGCTCGGGTAGTTGCCGCGGATCTCCATGATGCTGCCGCGCATCCCGTCGTACTCCTCGAACACCACACCGCGCTCGCGCAGCACGGCGACCGTCGCTTCGAGGTCGTCGACGTAGAAGGCGACCTGCGTGAACGACCCGTCGGACGCTCCGGCCGAGGCGTACAGGCAGAAGACACCCGACGCGCCTTCGTACCGCAGGCCGCCTTCGCGTTCCTCGACCGCCTCGAGCCCGAGCTTCTCGGCGTACCAGCGCCGGGCGCGGGCCAGGTCCTGGGTGGGGATGCGCGCTTCGATCCGGACGTTGCTCAGCATCACCCGATGGTAGGGGTCACCGCGATCGCCGACTCCTCCAAAGAGCCGAAGTAGAGCTTCCCCCGCCACTCGCGGACGCCCACGAGCATGTGGAAACCGGGGATTTCCCCGCGCAGCTCCCGCTCCACCTTGCCGTCCGCCGCGACGCCCAGCACGCCGACTTCACGGCCCGGGCGGGGCTGCAACGACGGCGGCAGCCTGCGGATCCCCGCCCGCGCGAACGCCGGCAGGCGGCGCACCACGTCCAGCGCCGCCACCCGCGGCGACGCCTGCGTGATCCAGATCAGCCCGTCCGTGCCGGTCGAAATGTTGTCGGGGAAGCCCCACAGGCCGTCGATGAAGACGTCGGACCGGCCGTCGCGGAGCCACACGCGCGACACGCGGCACGCGCCGGTCTCCGCCACCGCCACGAACGACTCGTCCGGGGCCAGTGCGACGCCGTTCGCGAACTGGAGGCCGTCGAGGAGCAGGTCGATCGAGCCGTCCGGGGTCCTCCGGAGCAGGCGGCCGCCCGCGGTCTGCTCGATCAGGTCGTCGCGCCAGCTGTCGATGCCGAAGCGGCGCGAGGAGTCCGTGAAGTAGATCGTCCCGTCCGCGGCCACCGCTGCGTTGTTGCAGAACACGAAATCGAGGCCCAGCGCCGAAGTGGCCAGCACCGACGGCGTGCCGCCCGCGAGCGGCACCACCAGCAGCCCGGCTCGCGCGTCGCAGATCAGCAGCTCGTCGTCGCCGTGGAGTTCCAGGCCGAGCGGGCGGCCGCCGGTGTCGGCGATGACGTCGATCCGCCGTCCGTCGGGTGCCAAGCGCAGGATGCGCCCGTCGTCGACGCCGGTGTAGATCCGGCCTTCGCCGTCGACGACGACGTCCTCCGGGCCGTGGCCGTTCACCGGGATGACCGTGACCTCGCCGAACCGCATCGCGTGCCTCCTACCGATAGGTGAGCAACGAGGCCGCGTCCGCCTCGAAGTGCGGGTGCTCGTTGAACGACAGCATCGTGACGCCACCGCGTCCGGACACCAGCTTGGTGATCCCGCCGTTGACCGTGACGCGGTTGAGCTTGAGCAGCCCGGCTTCCGGGGTGCCCAGCAGGGCACCGCAGATCGTGGCGATCACGCCGCCGGAGGTGAACACGACCGCGTGCTCCCCCTTGCCCAGCGACGCCACCAGGTCTTCCAGCGCGCCGCGGCACCGGGCGAGGAACGCGGGCCAGGTTTCGGCGCACGGCCCCGAGGAGCCGGCCGAGGTCCACGCGGTCAAGGCCGCGTCCAGAACCCCTTGGTAGGCCCGGGAATCCTCCTGCGGCGCGCCACCGGCGTGGTGGAGCGCGATGTCGACGTGGTCGTACTCGTTCCAGCGCGGATCCTCCACCACCGGGACGTCGCTGCCGAGCACCTTCAGCGCCGTGGCCGCGGTGTCGCGCTGCCGGGCCAGCGTTCCGGACCGGACCTGGCTGAAGGAGACGCCGCGCCGCAGCAGTTCCGCACCGACCACAGTGGACTGTTCGAAGCCGCGCGGGGACAGCGCGTCGTAGTCGGCGGCGCCGAACGACGCCTGCCCGTGCCGGACGAGGTAGATCGCGCCCACTCAACCCTCCTTGGGGGGGTCCAGGGGGGCTTGCCCCCCGGCCGGGGTCTGGGGCTTGGCCCCAGAAGACACGACCTTCCCCTTCGCGATGATCTCGCGGCAGCGCCAGTCCAGGTACCCGACGAACTGCCAGAAGTCCTTGAACGCCGGGTTGCGGGTGGCGCCGTCGCGGTAGCGCCGGTACAGCTGCTGCAGGACCGCGGCGAGCCGGAACAGGCCGTAGACCTCGTAGAACCGCCAGTCGCCCACGTCGAGCCCGGTCTTCTCGGCGTAGCGGGCGACGAACTCCTCGCGGGTGAACATGCCGGGCAGGTGCGTCGGCTGGCGGCGGCTCGCGTGCATGGCGTCGTCGTCCCCGGCCTGCACCCAGTAGGCGAGCATGCTGCCCAGCTCCATCAGCGGGTCGCCGAGCGTGGCCAGCTCCCAGTCGAGCACGCCGGTGATGCCGAGCGTCGACGGGCCGTCGAGCACCAGGTTGTCGAGCCGGTAGTCGTTGTGGATCAGGCAGATCTTCACCTCGGCCGGCTGGTGGTCCGCCAGCCACGCGCGCACCTCGGCGAAGTCGCCGACGTTGTCGGTGCGCGCCGCGACGTACCGCTCCGACCAGCCGCGGATCTGCCGCTCGACGTAGCCCGCGCCCTTGCCGAGGTCGGCGAGCCCGGCCTTCCCGACATCGACGGCGTGCAGGTCGACCAGCCGGTCGACGACCTTGCCGGACAGCTCGCGCGCCCGCTCGGGCGGCAGCGTCATCCCCGGCGGCAGGTCGCCGCGCAGGATCAGGCCGTCCAGCTTCTCCATGACGTAGAAGTCGCCGCCGAGCACGGCCGGGTCGTCCCCGAACGCCACCATCCGCGGCACGTACGGGAACACCGGCTTCAGCGCGTGCTGCACGCGGTACTCGCGCCGCATGTCGTGCGCCGACGCGGCTTTGTACCCGGCCGGCGGGCGGCGCAGGATCAGCTCGCGGCCGGGGTAGGTCAGCAGGTACGTCAGGTTGGACGCGCCGCCGGGGAACTGCCGGACGCGCGGCGGCTCGTCCCCGAGGCCCTCGGTCTTCGCGCTCAGCCAGGCGTGCACCGCGGCGGCGTCGAAGACGTCCTCCGCGCGGACCTCGACGGTGGCGTTCACGCGAACTTCCGCAGCAGCGCGGCCGGGACCACGCGCATGACGACGCTCAGCGGCACCCACGGCCACGCCGGGACGTAGGCCCGGGCCGGCTCGGCCTCGATCGCCTTGACCAGCGCCCTGGCCCCGGTTTCGGCCTTGGCCAGCAAGGGGTTCCGGCCGATCCGGTCGTTCATCTCCGACTCGATGTAGCCGGGCCGGACGTCGGTGACGGCGATGCCCTTGCGCTTCAGCTCGATCCGGGTGCCGTCGACGAACGCCGAGATCCCGGCCTTCGACGCGGCGTACGCGGTGAGGTGGCCCGGGAACCCGCGGAGCGCGCTGAACGACGAGACGACGGCGAGGTGGCCGGCGCCCTGCTCGCGGAAGATCCCCGCGGCCGCCTCGATCTGCGCCGCGGCCGCGACGAAGTTGACCTCGAGGGTCTGGCGGTTGGCGTCGAACCGGCCCTTGCCGACCGGCTGCCCCTTCCCGAGCCCGGCGTTCACAATCACCCGGTCGAGGGACCCGAGCTCGGCGCGGAACTCTTCGAAGACGGTGAACACGCGGTCGTGGTCGGTGACGTCGAGGGTGCGCGTGACGACCTTGATCCCCGGGTGCGCTGCTCGGAGTTCTTTGGCGAGTGTTTCCAGCCGCTCGGTGCGCCGCGCGCACAACGCGAGGTTGCGCCCCTTCGCCGCGAACTGGCGCGCCATCCCCTCGCCCAACCCGCTGCTGGCGCCGGTGATCAGGATGTTCTTCCGGAGCGTCATGCAAGGAATTTACCGCGGCGCGAAGTGCCTCCGTTGAGGGCGGTGGTGGGGAGGAAGGCGGATCTACCCGGTGGTAACAAGACCGGTGGCCCGGCGCTGGGGGCGTCGCCGGGCCACCGGTCATCGCGCGGCCACACCGGCCGGTCGCACAACGCGGCCGGGGTGAACCGGAGCCGGAACCGCTCTCGCGGCCGGTCGCACCTGCGCCCGGGTGGGCCGTGAGGGGGAGGCGGGCCACCGGCGCAGGCAAGTCATACAAGCGCGTCCGCCCAGGCCGGGGCAATGGTTCACAGTTGCCAGTACTAGCCCGTTCGCCCGAGGGGGCCGCCCGGCAACCCCACCGAAGAGGGACGCGGAGAGCGCGGGGAATGCTGCTAACGTGCTCGTGTCGGGGATCGTCGGGGGACGGCACGGGGCGGGTCGGGATTCAGCAATGGCGGGCAGCACGGCGGGTGACGGCCACGAGAGTGGGCGCACCGCGTTCGCCATCCAGCTGCGCGCGGCCATCGCCACCAGCGGGCTGTCGCTCGACCGGATCCAGGCGCGGCTGCGGGCCCGCGGCGTCGTCGTCAGCGTCACCGCACTCAGCTATTGGCAGTCCGGCAAGCGGCAGCCGGAGCGCCAGAGTTCGCTCTCGGCCGTCCGCACGCTCGAAGAGATCCTCGACGTCCCCGCCGGGTCCCTGCTCGGGCTGCTGCCGCCGCCCCGGCCCCGCGGCGGCGCCGGGAAGCGCCAGGCCGGCGCCGAGCCGATGTCGTTCCCGCGTCAGGTCCTGCAGCCGCTGCTGGACAAGGTCGGCGCGCCGTACGCGCTCGACCGCCGGCAGCCGCTGAAGATGGTCGGGCTGCACGACCTGTGTGAGATCGCCGCGGACGGCGGGCAGCGCGCGGTGACCGCGCGAGCGGTGTTCCAGGCCGCCGCGGACGGCCAGGACCGCTGGCTGCTCGTGTACACGCAGGACGACCCGGCGGCGGGCGTCCCCGAACTGCACGCCGTGCGCAACTGCCGGGTCGGCCGCGCCGAGATCGACGAGACCCACGGCCTGATCGTCGCCGAACTGCTCTTCGACCAGCCGATCAACCGGGGCGAGACGCACCTGATCGAGTACACGCTGACCAACAGCGGGCCGCCGTACCCGGAGTGCCGCAACACCCACTACCGCGAGTTCCGCCGCCCGGTGCGGGAGTACCTGCTGGAGGTCCGGTTCGCGCCGGGCACCGCACCCGAGCGCTGCTGGCAGTACACCCGCAACGGCGCGACCGGCACGCTCGCCCGCCGCCCGCTCAAGCTCGACGGCGCCGACGGCGTCCACGCGGTGGCGTTCGACTTCGGTCCCGGCGTCTTCGGCATCGACTGGGACTGAGCCCGCGTACCCGGGCAGGTACGCGGGCCGGCTCTGCGGGTACGTGTCAGCTCGGGTGCGCCGCGGCGAGCGTGGCCAGTTCGGTGCGGTTCGCGATGCCGAGCTTCGCGTAGACATGGGCCAGGTGCGTCTTCACCGTGCCGCGACTCATGAACAGCCGGGTGCCGATCTCGGGGTTGGTGCAGCCCTCGGCGGCCAGCTTCACCACCTCGAGCTCGGTCGGCGTCAGGCTGCCCCAGCCGCTCGACGGCCGGCCGCGGTTGCCGCGGGTCCGGCGCACGAACGCGACGACGTCGTCGAGGCCCATCGGCGCCTCGGCCGTCGCGAGCCCGAGCGCGGCCAGCCCGGCCTGCTCGGCGGGAGGGCGGGGGACGCCCAGTTCGGCCCGTGCCCGGTCGGCCGAGACGAGCACGCGCGCGGCGTCGGCCTCGCGGCCGGTGCGCGCGAGCAGCGTGGTCAGCGCGTCGAGACTGGCCAAGACGCCCAGCCGGAGGCCGTGGTCGACGCGCAGGCTCAGCGCTTCGTGGTGCAGGTCGGCGGCCTGCTCCGGCTCCGCCAGGTACCCCTGCTGGTCCAGTGCGTCCGCCAGCAGCGACGGCAGGGCCCAGCGGCGGGTGAGGTCGACGGCGGTGGCCAGCACCTCCGCGGCCTCTTCGGTGCGGCCGAGCGCACGCAGCACGGCGCCGCGCTCGGCGAGTCCCTGCGCGGCCATGTACGTCCCGGGCACGGCTTCGCGCTCGAACCAGCGCAACGCGGCTTCGAACTCGCCCCGTCGCCGGTGCAGCTCGCCCAGCACGCCGGCCATGCCCGGCACGAAGACCTCGCCGGCGGTTTCCACCAGCCGCAGGAACGGCTCCATCACGCGGAACCCGGCGTCGACGTCCCCGGCCGTGCCGTGCACCAGCGCCAGGCGGCACAGCGTCGTGTTGACCCGGTGGAAGTCGCCGAGCGGCGCGGCCACGTCGACGGCGCGCTCGGCGAGTTCGCGCGCCCGCGGCAGGTCCGCCGCGGCGAGCGCGATCCCGGACCGGACACTGAGGACGGTCGAGGCCAGGCCCCGGTCGCCCCGGCTCAGCAGTCCGCCGGCCGCCTCGTCGAGCAGCGGCGCCGCCTCGTCGTGGCGGTCGCGCGTGAACCGGACGATCCCGCGCAGCATCAATGCGCTGTCCCGCGCGAAGCCGTCTCCGGCGTCCTCCGCGACCTTCGCGGCTTCGACGGCGAGGTCCCAGGCGGTGTCCAGATCCGTGTACAGGTGACCGAGGGCGGTGAGAGAAACACAACGCGCGCGCAGGCCCGCATCGCCGACTTCGGTGGCGATGTCCAGGCCCTGCCGCGCGGCTTCGAGGTCGAACGGCGCCGTCGTGTCCGCGACCAGTCCCATCCCGGTCAACAGCCGGGCCTGCAGCGGCGTCCGATCCTCCGGGCACCGGGCGACCGCGCGCTTCAGGTAGGCCAGGCCCTCGTGGCCGCGGCCACGCAGGTTCCACAGCCACGCGACGGCGGCGGCGAGCCGGCGGCCGCGGGAGGCGTCGTCCTGCGCCAGCCCCCATTCCAGGGCCGCGCGCAGGTTGTCGCGCTCGGGCTCCACCCGGGCCCGCCAGGCGTCCTTGTCGCGGTCGAGCTCGGGCTCGGCGGCTTCGGCCAGCGCGAGGTAGTGGTCGAGGTGGTGGTCACGGGCGGCGGTGGTCTCCCCCGCCTCGGCCAGCCGGGCCGCCGCGTATTCGCGGAGCGTCTCCAGCAGCCGGTACCGGCCGCCTTCGGCCAGCACCAGTGACTTGTCGACGAGCCGGCCGAGCGCGGGCAGCACGGCCGGGCCGCCCGCGGCGTCCAGGGTGAACCCGCCGGCGAACACCGCGAGCCGCCGGAACAGCGCGCGGTCGTCGGCGCCGAGCTGGTCGTGGCTCCACGCGATCGAGCCTTCGAGGGTCCGCTGCCGCGCGGGCACCCCGCGCGGACCGCGGGTGAGCAATGCGAACCGATCGTCTAGACCGGCGTCGATCTGGTGCGGGGCCAGGGTTCCGAGCCACGCCGCGGCCAGCTCGACGGCCAGCGGGATGCCGTCGAGCCGCGTGCAGATCGACCGGACGGCGGCCGCGCTCGAAGTGTCCAAGGTGAACAGCGGCCGGACCGCGCCCGCGCGCTCGACGAACAGCGCGACGGCCTCCTCGACGGCCAGCGGCGGCACCCGCCACACCGTCTCCCCCGGCACGCCCAGGGGCTCCCGGCTGGTCGTCAGCACCGCGACCTCGGGGCAGGACCGCAGCAGTTCGACCGCGACGTCGGCGGCGCCGTCGAGGACCTGCTCGCAGTTGTCGAGGCAGAGCAGCGCGCGCCGGTCACGCAGCTCCGTCGCGACCGAGCGCGCCGCGCCGACGTGGGGCTCCACCGGCACGCCGAGCGTCGCGGCGACCAGTTCGGCGACCTCGGCGCGCCCGGTCACGGCGTCGAGCTCGACCCACCAGACGCCGCCGGGCCACCCGGCCGTGGCGGCGACCTGCGCGGCCAGCCTCGTCTTGCCGCTGCCGCCCGGCCCGGCCAGCGTGACGAGCCGCGTCCCGGCGAGCTGCCGCCGCACCTCGCGTACCTCGGCGTCGCGGCCGACGAACCCGGTCAGCTGCACGGGCAGGTTGTTCGGGACGGCGTCGAGCGAGCGCAGCGGCCGCGGATCGGGCGGCTCGCCGAGTTCGAAGACCCGCTCGGACGCGGTGAGGTCCGGCAGGCGGTGGACGCCGAGGTCGTGCAGCGTCACGGCGTCCCCGAGGGCCGCCGCGGTGCGCGCCGACACGAGGACCCGGCCGTCCTCCGCCAGCGCGCGCAGCTGTTCGCAACGGCGGACGGCGGAGCCGGCAGGCGTGCCGTCGTCGCGGATCAGCACGTCGCCGGTGTGCACGGCCGCCGGGCCGCCGGTCAGCGCCGTGAGCGCCTCGTCAGGGGTCGCGAAGACGACGGGGGCGGCGTCACCGGCGCAGAGGATCGTGACCGTGCCGGCCGGGAGGAGTTTCGTCGTAGTCATGGCCCGGCCAGTCTGCCAGCGCATCTCGGCCAGGTGGCCGATGTAGGCGCACTCGGTGCCTGCGACCTTCGAAGCCGTGGAGACGTTCGAGGAACTGCTGGCCCGCTGGCGCGACGCCGACGCGGACGGCGACACCGAGGCTTTGGCGCCGCTGCTGGCCGAGGGCTTCCGCGGCGACGGCCCGGCCGGGCGCGTGCTCGGCAAGGCCGGCTGGCCCGGCCGCGTCCCGGCGGGCGCGTTCCGGTGGACGAGCCTGCAGGTGACGCCGGCAGTCGGCGTCGCGACCGGGCGCCGAGACGGCGTCGCCTGCACGGTGGTGGCCGAGCGCCGGGACGGGCGCTGGCGGGTGGTCAACGTCCAGCGGGGCTCATGACAACCGCTTTTCGGGGGTCCGGGTGGCGAAGCCCCCGGCCCGAGGCGAAGCCTCGGTTGTCACAGCAACTTGGTGCGCAGCACCTTCCCGGTCGCGTTGCGCGGCAGCTCGTCCAGGAACTCGACGTCCCGCGGCACCTTGTAGCGCGCCAGGTTCGCCTTGACGTAGTCGCGGACCTCGTCGGCGTCCAGGTCCGCACCCTCCGCCCGGACCACGAACGCCTTCAGCCGCTGCCCGAACTCCGGGTCCTCGACGCCGATCACCGCCGCCTCGATCACGTCCTCGCGCTCGACCAGCAGGTTCTCCACCTCGATCGGGAACACGTTCTCGCCGCCGGAGACGATCATCTCGTCGTCGCGGCCGTCGATGAACAGCAGGCCGTCTTCGTCGAAGTGGCCGACGTCGCCGCTGGAGAGCAGGCCGTCGATGATCTCCTTGTGGCGGCCGTCGGTGTAGCCGCCGAAGCTGAGGCCACTGCCGACGAACACGCGGCCGGTCACGTTCGGCTCGGTGATGGGGCTGCCGTTCTGGTCGTAGAGCGCCACCTTGCAGCCGACCGGTGCGCGGCCGACCGTGCCGGGGGCCTTCGCCCAGTCCGCCGGCGTCGCGACCGTCGCCACCGCGACCTCGGTCGAGCCGTAGAGGTTGTGCACGACCGGGCCGAACGCCTCGTTCGCCCGGTTGCCCAGGTCGGGCGAGAGCGCCGAGCCGGCCACGAAGATGATCCGCAGCGCCGACGTGTCGTACTTCTGCCGGACCTCCTTCGGCAGGTCGACGATGCGCTGCAGCATGGTCGGCACCAGCACGAGCGCGGTGCACTTGTGCTCGGCGACGCCGCGCAGCGCCTCTTCGGGGTGGAACTTGCGCCGCATGACGACCTTCGAGCCGAGCGCGAAGGAGAGGATGAACTGGGACAGGCCGGTGCCGTGGAACAGCGGCGCGCCCATGTAGGTGGCCTCGTTGGACCGCAGGGGGATGCGGTCGAGGAACTGCGCCGACGCCAGCGCGGAGGTGTGCGGCCGCGGCGCGCCCTTCGGCGTGCCGGTGGTGCCGCTGGTCAGCAGCACGAAACCGCCCGGCTTGGCCGGCGGGGGCCACGGCCGGTCGTCGGTGCTGGCGATGATCTCGTCGAGCACCGGGACGGTCCGGTCGGTCAGGTCGGAACCCGGGTCGACCCACGCGAGGTAGCGGTCGACGCCGTCCGGGATCGCGTCGAGCAGACCGGTGAACTCCTGGTCGTAGACGAGGGCGGTGACGCCCTCGCGCTTCGCGACGTCGGCCAGCTGCGGCTTCGCGAACCCGGTGTTCATCAGCAGCAGGCGGACGCCGAGCTTGCCCGACGCGGCCATCGTGAGCACCAGGCCGCGGTGGTCGCGGCACAGCGCGGCGACGACCTGGCCGGGTTCGATGCCGCGCTCGGACCAGGCCCTGGCCAGCGCGTTCGACTGGTCGTCCAGCTGCTTGTAGGTGAGCGGGCCGAGCTCGTCGACGATGCCGACGGCGGTCGGGTCGCGGCGCGCGGAGATGTGGTTGGCGCCGGCGAACGGGCCGAACTTCCGCAGCGCGACCAGCGAGCGCACGCCCTCGTCGAGCCGGGGGAAGGGGACCAGGCCCGCCCGCCGCATCACGTCGACGCTGCGCACCGTCTCGGCCACCTTGTCCGCCATCGTCGTGGCGAGCGCGACCAGGCTCATCCAGGCACCTCCGTTGCTGCGGGGAAGACGGCCCACGCCGACGGCGGGCGTACCGGCGGTATGGGAGCTACTGGAGAGTAAACCAACCGTACGCCGAACGCACCAGCCCGCGAGCGGGCGGAAACCGGCAAGGACATCTGGGGCTCCGCCCCAAGCCGGGGGCTCCGCCACCCGAACCCCCGAAAAATGTCGGTGGTGGTCGGCATGATGTCCGGGTGCAGGTGATCGCCGGGCGGGAGGAGGACGGGAGCTTCACCGTGCACACGCCGTCTTCGACGGTGGCGGGCCTGGACGAGGCCGGTTTCGCGGCGCTCGCCCGGGAGCTGGAGGGGTCGCTCGCGCCGCGGTGGGTGTTCCCGTCGGTGGCGGGGACCTACCCGGTGCTGCTGGCGGCCGGGCTGCGGGTGCGCCGCTGCTACGACCTCGAGCTGGCCGAGGGGCTGCTGCTGGCGTACCAGGGCGCGGAGGAGCAGTCGCGGAGCCTGCGCGCGGCCTGGGCCAGGGCGAACAGTGAAGAGCCGCCCCCGGACTCGGCGGCCGTCGAGCTGGCACAGCCGACGCTGTTCGAGACCCGCGTGCCGACGCTGCCCGAGGGCGTGACGGTCGTCACGGCCGTCCGGCGCGTGCTCGCGGAGCAGGAGCGGCGGGTGGCGGCGGGCGAGCACCCGGACCGGCTGCGGCTGCTGCTGGCCGCGGAATCGGCGAGCGCGCTGGCCGCGGCGGAGATGTCGGCCGACGGCCTGCCCTGGCGCGCCGACGTGCACGAAGAGCTGCTGGCGTCACGGCTGGGTCCGCGCGTACCGGCCGGGCAGCGGCCGAAGGCACTGGTCGAGCTGGCGGCGAAGATCAGTGAGGCCTTCGGCGGGCGGCCGGTCAACCCGGACTCGCCGCCGAGCGTGGTCCGGGCGCTGGCCCGCGAGGGGATCGAGGTGACGGCGGCGCGGAAGTACCTGCTGAAGGGGATCGACCACCCCGCCGTCGGGCCGTTGCTGGAGTACAAGGAGCTGTCGCGGCTGTACACCGCGAACGGCTGGGCGTGGCTCGACGAGTGGGTCGCCGACGGCCGGTTCCGCCCGCACTACGTCGTCGGCGGGGTGGTGTCCGGGCGGTGGGCCAGCCGCGGCGGTGGGGCGCTGCAGATCCCGAAGGTGCTGCGCACGTGCGTCCGGGCGGACCGGGGCTGGAAACTGGTGGTGGCGGACGCCGCCCAGCTGGAGCCCCGGGTGCTCACAGCGTTGTCGGGCGACCGGCAGCTGGCCGACGTCGCGGCGGCGACGGACCTGTACGCGCGGCTGGGCGAGGCGCTGTTCTCCGGCGGCCGCTGGGTGCCGGCCGCCGGCGACGACCGCGACGACCGCGCCCGGGCGAAGATCGCGATGCTCTCGGCGATGTACGGCGGCACGTCCGGGGAAGCGGGGCCGCTGCTCGGGCTGCTGCGGCAGCGCTTCCCGGACGCGGTGTCCTATGTGGAGCGTGCGGCCCAGGCGGGCGAGCGCGGCGAGCGGGTCCGGTCCCGGCTGGGCCGGACGTCCCCCGCGCCCTCCGCGGCGTGGCGGGCGTTGACCGGCGGCTTGGCTTCGGACGAAGCCGGGGAGCTGAAGGCCCGCCGGGCATCACGCGGCTGGGGCCGGTTCACGCGGAACTTCGTGGTCCAGGCGAGCGCGGCGGACATGACGGCGGTGATGCTGGCAACGCTGCGCACTCGCCTCCCGGCGCCGGCGCACCTGGTCTTCTTCCAGCACGACGAGGTGATCGTCCACACCCCGGCCGAGCTGGCCGCTTCCGTCAGTCAGTCCATTGTGGACTCAGTGACGGAAGCGGCCAGAATGCTGTTCGGCCCGGCCTGCCCGGTCCGCTTCCCGATGCAGACAGCCGTGGTCGACACCTACGCCGACGCAAAGTAGAGCCGTGCTACGGGAACATCGGCAGGCTCTGTGTTCCGACGTCCTGGTTCGGCAGGGTCCGGCCCGGGTTGCCACGGAAGTCGGTCCAGCACGGGTGCAGCCGGAAGTCGGCGCCGACCGCCGCCGCCGTGTAGTCGCCGATGAACACGCCCTGGAGTTCCTTGCCGGTCACCGCGCCGGTCGAGACGAACTGGACCTGTGGGTTCGCCGTCTGCGTGGTGATCCTGCGGAGCGGGGACAAGCCGTCGCCCCAGCCGATGGCGTAGGCGTAGTCGAGCCCGATGCCACCCGGGTCGTAGGCGCGCGTGTAGAAGGTGACGGCCACGCGCCCGGCCAGCGCCGCGACCGCCGGGAACACCTCATCGGCGCCCGTGCCGATCTTCACCGGCTTCGACCAGCCGTGGCGCCCGTCGGACCCGCTGAGGAAGGCGTCGCCGTTCGTCTTGACCGACTCGCCGTCGCGGTAGGTGCCGTTGCGGTCGTCGGCCCAGGTCACCCAGAGCCGGTCGGTCACCCGGTCGTAGGTCAGCTGCGGGAAGCTGTTGACCCGGAAGTTTTCGCCGGTCAGCGCGTTGTTGGCGACGTCTTCGTCGACCGGGAAGTCGAAGTCGAGCGCCACCTCGGTGTGCCGGAAGGTCCGGCCGCCGTCGCGCGAGGTCGCCACGACGACGGCGTCGTGGTCGGCCGGCCGGTCGCACGCGGCCGTCGCGCACACCGCCGTCTCGTAGGCGACCTGGAGCGTTCCGTCGCGGGTGACGACCGGGTTCGAGCCACTGCCGTACGGCGTGATTCCGCCGGAGAAACCGGTCAGCGACGGCGAAATCCGGCGCATCGGCGACCACGTCCGGCCGAAGTCGCGGGACTTCGACACCACGATCGGCGACTCGGTGAACGCACCGCCGGCGTCGTAGGTGAACTGCGTCCAGGTCACGTAGACATCGCCGGAAACGGGGTCGGCGGCGATCCACTCCTTGTCGTTGAAGATGTTCGTGGGCGTCGGCGTGCCGGCCGGGGTCACGCCGTCGAGGTGCAGGATCGCCGGGTCGCCGAAGCTGCGCCCGCCGTCGTGGGACACCGACACCGCGATGCCGCTGGCGAGCTGCTGGTCGTCCGGCACCTCCGCCCGGCTGAACACGAGAGTCGCGTAGTAGACGGTGTTGTGCGGCCCGAAGGCGATGGCCGGGTCACCCGCAGCGTCCAGGTAAGACAGCGGGGCGGGCGCGCCGGTCGGGTAGTCGAGGTGCGGCAGCTGGACGTTCGCCCAGGTCCGGCCGCCGTCGAACGAGGTGTAGGCGAAGCCGCCGGAGTCGTTGCGGGCCTCGCGGGTGTTGTACAGCCGGTAGTCGTTCGCGCCGGCGACGATGTTGCGCGGGTTCTCCGGGTTGACGGCGATGGTCGTCTCGTTCTGGGCGGTGCTGCAGCCGGTTTGGCTGCCGGTCGGCACGATGGTGTCCCCGGCGATGACGTCGGTGTTCGGCGCGAGCGGCCGGTAGGGGTTCGGCTTGCCGAGGTAGGTCTGGCAGAGCGCGGACAGCGCCGGATCGTCGCCGTCCTCCTCTTCCTCCTCGGCGAACCGCTCCTTGAGCAGCGGATTCGGCACATCGTGCCGCGGCTCGGCGATCTTGTGCCTGCTGTGTCCGGGATCCACGGGCAGCGGCGAGCCCCCGGTGGCGGCGTGCGCGGCGGCGGGCGCGAGGACGACGGCGAGCGGCAAGAGGAACGCGGTGCAGGCGGCGAAGATTCTTCGTCGGGTGGAGGAGGACATCGGAAGGTCCTTTCCCAGAGCGGCTCCAGCCGCCCCAGGCTTGACGCCCGCACGGCCCCGGTCAACCGCCGGAAGTGGGGAGCCGGACATTCCCGGCGGCTCACGCCATCGCGTCGTCCAGTGCCTTCGTGATCCGTTTCAGCGACACCGGATGAGCCGTCCCCAACGTCTGGGCGAAGAACGAAACCCGCAGTTCCTCGATCATCCACCGCACTTCGCGCAGGGCCGGGGACGACGTTCCCGGTGGCAGCGAAGCCAGCGCGTCGGCGTACTCACGGGTGATCCACGCGATGTCCGCCGTCCGCTGCAGGTCGCGGGTCGGCTCCAAGGGCAGCTTCTCCAGCCGTCGCAGGATTCCCTGCAGGTACCGGACCACGTGCCGCAGCCGCGACGCCCCGGTCTCCGTCACGAAGCCCGGGTACACCAAGCCGGCCAGCTGGGTGCGGATGTCGGCGAGGGACTCCGCGGGGCCACGCGACGAAGGCAGCAGGACCTCGACGTCGTTCGCCGCGCGGAGGATCTTCTCGACCTCCCTCAGCACGTCCAGCACCGCCGGGTGCAGGCCGGCCCGGACCTGCTCCAGCAGCACCTTGAAGCCGGTCTCGTCCCACTTCGGGCCGCCCGCCGCCGTCATCAGGGCGTCCACCGCGCAGTCGACGCAGTCCTCGAGCAGCGCCGCCACGCTGCCGTGCGGGTTGCGGTTCAGCGCCAGCTTCGAAGAGTTCGACAACGACCGGATGATGAACTTCATCGGCGAGTTCAGGTTCAGCCGCAGCATCCGCCGCGTGCCCGCCCACATCGCGTGTTCCTGCTGGCCCGGCGTGTCCAGCAGGCGCACCGCCACCGACTCGCCCTCGTCGACCAGCGCCGGGTACGCCTTGACGTCGTGGCCGCGCTGCGTCGACTCGAACACCTGCGGCAGCGAGCCGAACGCGGGTTTCGTCAGGCCGGCCTTCTCGAGGGTGTTGGCTGCCTTCGAGATCGTCTCCCGGACCTTCGGGGCCAGCCGCCGCTGCAGCGCCTCGATGTCCTTGCCCTCGGCGACGCGCTTGCCGCGCTCGTCGACCACCCGGAACGTCATCTTCAGGTGCTCCGGCACCGAAGACAGGTCCCAGTCCGCGTAGGGCACCGTCACGCCGCGCGACGCACGCAGCTCGCGGCCCAGCACCTCCAGCAGCGGACCGTCCGAAGGGGACACTCGCGAAAGGACTTCCCGGGCCGTGTCCGGCGCCGGGACGAAGTTGCGCCGCAACGCCTTCGGCAACGACTTGATCAGCTGGGTGACCAGTTCCGCGCGCAGCCCCGGCACCTGCCAGTCGAACCCGTCGGGCGTCACCTGGTTGAGCACCGGCAGCGGGATGTGCACGGTGACGCCGTCGGCGTCCGCGCCCGGCTCGAACTGGTAGGTCAGCGTGAAGACCTGCGTGCCCTGCGTCCACGAGTCCGGGTAGTCGGACTCCCGCACGCCGCCCGCGGTCTCGTTGATCAGCATGGACTTCTCGAACGAGAGCAGGTCCGGCTGCTCGTGGCGCGCCTTCTTCCACCAGCTGTCGAAGTGGCGCACCGAGACGACGTCCGCCGGGACCCGCGCGTCGTAGAACTCGTACAGCGTCTGGTCGTCGACCAGGATGTCGCGCCGCCGCGCCCGGTTCTCCAGGTCCTCGACTTCCTCCAGCAGCGCCCGGTTCTCGGCGAAGAAGTGGTGGCGCGTCTGCCAGTCCCCCTCGACGAGCGCGTGCCGGATGAACAGCGCCCGCGACAGCTCGGGGTCGATCCGGCCGTAGTTGACGCGGCGGTCGGCGATCAGCGGGACGCCGTACAGCGTCACCTTTTCGATCGCCATCACCGCGCCCTGCTTGCGTTCCCAGTGCGGCTCGGAGTAGTTCCGCTTGACGACGTGCTCGGCCAGCGGCTCGACCCACTCGGGTTCGATGCGCGCGTTGACCCGCGCCCAGAGCCGCGACGTCTCGACCAGCTCCGCCGACATCACCCAGCGCGGCTGCTTCTTGAACAGCGCCGACCCCGGGAACACGCCGAAGCGGGCCCCACGCGCGCCCAGGTAGTCGCCCTTCGCCGGGTCCTTGAGCCCGATGTGGGAAAGGAGCCCGGCGATCAGCGACGTGTGCACGCGCTGCGGGTCGGCCGGAGTCGTGTTGAGCGCGATCCCGAGCGGCTTGGCCAGCTGCCGCAGCTGGCTGAAGATGTCCTGCCATTCGCGCAGGCGCAGGTAGTTCAGGTACTCGGTCCGGCACATCCGCCGGAACTGGTTGCCGGACAACGCCTTCTGCTGCTCGGCGACGTACTCCCACAGGTTCAGGTAGGCGAGGAAGTCCGACGTCGGATCGGCGAACCGCGCGTGCTGGGCGTCCGCCGCCTGCTGCTTTTCGGCCGGCCGCTCGCGCGGGTCCTGGATGGACAGCGCCGCGGCGATGATCATGACTTCGCGGACGCAGCCGTTCTTCGCGGCCTCCAGGACCATCCGGCCCATCCGCGGGTCGACCGGCAGCTGCGCGAGCTTGCGGCCGATGTCGGTGAGGCTGCGATCGGATCCGGAGCCGCCCGGGGCGAACGCGCCCAGCTCCTGGAGCAGGCCGACACCGTCGGCGACCTGGCGCCGGTCCGGCGGCTCGACGAACGGGAACGCCGCGATGTCGCCGAGACCCAGCGACGTCATCTGCAGGATGACCGAGGCGAGGTTGGTCCGCAGGATCTCCGGGTCGGTGAACTCGGGACGGCTTTCGAAGTCCTCTTCGGAGTAGAGCCGGATGCAGATGCCGTCGGACGTGCGGCCGCAGCGGCCCTTGCGCTGGTTAGCCGACGCCTGCGACACCGGTTCGATCGGCAGCCGTTGCACCTTCGTGCGGTGGCTGTAGCGCGAGATCCGCGCGGTGCCCGGGTCGACGACGTACTTGATGCCCGGCACGGTCAGCGACGTCTCGGCGACGTTGGTCGCGAGCACCACCCGGCGCCCGGTGTGCGCCTGGAAGACGCGGTGCTGGTCGGCCGCCGACAGCCGCGCGTACAGCGGCAGGACCTCGGTGTTGCGCAGGTCCGCCCGGGTGAGCACGTCCGCGGTGTCGCGGATCTCGCGCTCGCCGGAGAGGAACACGAGGATGTCGCCGGGGCCCTCGGCGCACAGCTCCTCGACGGCGTCGAGGATGCCCTGGGTCTGGTCGCGCTCGTCAGGGTCTTCGCGGCCCTCGGGATCGTCGGGGTCGACCAGCGGCCGGTAGCGCGTCTCGACCGGGTACGTCCGGCCGGAGACCTCGACGATCGGCGCGTCGTCGAAGTGCTTCGAGAACCGCTCGGGGTCGATCGTCGCCGAGGTGATGATGACCTTGAGGTCGGGGCGGCGCGGCAGCAGCTGCTTGAGGTAGCCGAGGATGAAGTCGATGTTGAGGCTGCGCTCGTGGGCCTCGTCGATGATCAGCGTGTCGTACTGGCGCAGCGACCGGTCGGTCTGGATCTCGGCCAGCAGGATGCCGTCGGTCATCAGCTTGACCAGCGTGTCGTGCCCGGACTGGTCGGTGAACCGCACCTTGTAGCCGACGGTCTCGCCGAGCTCGGTCTTCAGTTCACTGGCGATCCGGTCGGCGACCGTGCGCGCGGCCAGCCGCCGCGGCTGGGTGTGCCCGATCTGGCCGCGGATGCCGCGGCCGAGCTCCAGGCAGATCTTCGGCAGCTGGGTGGTCTTGCCCGAGCCGGTCTCCCCCGCGACGATCACGACCTGGTGCTTGTCGATGGCGGCGGCGATCTCGTCCTTGAGCCTGCTGACCGGCAGTTCTTCCGGGTACTCGATCTTGGGGACGCTTTCGCGCCGCGACTGGACGCGCAGCTCGGCCGCGTCGACCTCGGCGGCGATCCGCGCGAGGACGGCGTCACGGTCACGGGACTTGCGGGCACCGTCGAGCCGCCGGCGCAGCCGCTGCTCGTCGCGCGGCATCAGCTCGGGCAGGCGCGCACGCAGCGCGTGGAAGGGGGATGGCTCGGACATTCTTGGGCCAAGGATAGCCGTGGGTGACGAACCGGGCTCCCGAATATCCCCGGCGCGTGACCGGCCCCACCCCGAAGTGCCGACGTTACGTCCGCTGGAGGGAGTCCGGGCCCAGGTCGGCCAGGGTGCGGTGGCCGGACAGGCCCATGGTCAGGTCGAAGTCCGCCAGCAGGCTGCGCAGGACGTGGCGCACGCCGTCCTCGCCCGCGTGGGCCAGGCCGTACACCCACGGGCGGCCGACCAGGACCGCCCGTGCGCCCAGCGCGAGCGCCTTGAGCACGTCGGCGCCGGTGCGGACGCCCGAGTCGAACAGCACCTCCATGCGGTCGCCGACCGCCGCGACGATGCCCGGCAGGGCCTCCAGCGCGCCGATCGCCCCGTCGACCTGGCGGCCGCCGTGGTTCGACACCACGATGCCGTCCATACCCGCCGCCAGGGCGCGGCGCGCGTCCGCGACGTGCTGGATGCCCTTGAGCACGATCGGGCCGTCCCAGTGCTCGCGCAGGAACGGCAGCTGGTCCCACGTCCGGTCGGTCCCGGTGAGCATGCCGATCCACCGGAGGACGGCCATGTTCAGGTCTTCTTCCGGGGTCTTCTCCAGCAGGCCGCGGAACACCGGGTCGGTGAACGGGACGGCGCACCCCTCGCCCCGCAGGAACGGCAGGTACGCCTGGTCCAGATCGGACGGCCGCCAGGCCAGCGTCCACGTGTCGAGCGTGACGACCAGCGCCGTGTAGCCGGCGTTCTTCGCCCGCGTCAGCAGGCTCGCGCAGACGTCGGCGTCGCCGGGCCAGTACAGCTGGAACCAGCGCGGGCCGTCGCCGTTGGCCGCCGCGACGTCCTCGATGCCGGTCGACGACGCCGTGGACAGGATGAACGGCAGCCCGACCGAGGCGGCGGCGCGGGCGGTCGCGGATTCGGCGTCCGGGTGGACGATCGACTGGACGCCGACCGGCGCGACGGCCACCGGCGCGGGCAGCCGGGTGCCGAGCACCGTCCTGGCCAGGTCGCGGTCGGTGGCGCCGGTCAGCATCCGCGGGACGACGCGCCAGCGGTCGAACGCCTCGCGGTTGGCGCGGGCGGTCGCGCCGGAACCGGCCGCCCCCGCGACGTAGGAGAACGGCCCGGGCTCCATGACCTCGCGGGCCGACGCTTCGAGCTTCGTCGCGTCGGTCGAGCACGGCGGCAGCTGACCACCGAGTCCCTGCAGGTAGAGCTCGTTCTGGTAGCTGCCGAAGCGTTCGGTCACGGTTGCCTCCTCGCGTTCGAGGGGGCACTGTACCCGCCGGTATTTCACCCGGCGCCGGGAAGTGACCGACGGGTAACCTCCAGGTGTCGACGTCCCGGAGGAGAAGACATGCGCGCGCACGACGTGGTCCTGTTCGGCGCCACCGGGTTCACCGGCGGCCTGACCGCCGAATACCTGGCCCGGCACGCGCCGGCGAACCTGCGCTGGGCGCTGGCCGGGCGCAACCGCGGCAAGCTCGAAGCCGTCCGGGCGCGGCTCGCGGAGATCGACGACCGGTTCGGCTCGCTCGACCTGCTCGTCGCCGACTCCGGCGATCGCGCGTCGCTGCGGGCCGTCACCGAATCGGCGAAAGTGGTGATCACGACCGTCGGCCCGTACCTGACGCACGGCGAACCGCTGGTGGCGGCGTGCGCCGAGGCGGGCACCGACTACGTCGACCTCACCGGCGAAGCCGAGTTCGTCGACCGGATGTTCCTGGCGCACGACCGGCGCGCCCGCGAGACCGGCGCGCGGCTGGTGCACGCGTGCGGGTTCGACTCGATCCCGCACGACCTCGGCGCGTGGTTCACCGTGCAGCAGCTGCCCGAAGGCGTGCCGCTGAAAGTCGACGGCTACGTCCGGGCCGGCGGGATGCCCTCGGGCGGCACGGTGCTCAGCGCGCTCACCGTCATGTCCCGGCTGCCGGCCGGTGCCCGGGTGGCTCGCGAGCGGGCAGCCGCCGAACCACGGCCGGCCGGCCGGTTCGCGCGCGCCCCGCTCGGCCGCCCGCACCGGCTCGCCGCCGCGGGCTGGTGGGCGGTGCCGCTGCCGACGATCGACGCGCAAGTCGTCCGCCGGTCGGCGGCGGCGTCCGAGCGCTACGGGCCGGACTTCACCTACCGGCACTTCGCCGCGGTGAAGCACCTCCCGGTGCTGGCCGGCGGGGTGGCCGGCGCGGGTGCCCTGCTCGCCGCGGCACAGGTCCCACCGGCCCGGCGGGCCCTGTCCCGGCTGCTGGCGCCCGGCAGCGGCCCGAGTGCCGAGCGGCGCGCGAGGTCGTGGTTCTCGGTGCGGTTCGTCGGCGAAGGTGGCGGCTCGCGGGTGGTGACGGAGGTGTCCGGCGGCGATCCCGGCTACGACGAGACGGCGAAGATGCTGGCGGAGTCGGCCCTGTGCCTGGCGACCGACGACCTCCCGGAGACGGCGGGCCAGGTGACCACGGCGACCGCGATGGGTGGTGCGCTCGTGGACCGGCTCGCCAAGGCGGGCATCGCCTTCACGACGCTGTGATCTCGTAGTCGGCTTCGCGGAACTCACCCACCTGTGACCGGAGCCGCCCGGTGGAAAACGGCCAGCTGAAGCTGTTGCGGCCGTTGACGTCGGTGTAGTAGCTGGCGCAGCCGCCGGACTGGTAGACCGTCCCCGGCAGCGCCGCCTGGACCTCGGCGTTGAACGCCGCCTGGACCTCCGGGCGGACCGACAGCGACGTCCGCTCCGCGCGCAGCGTCCGGGTCACCGCCGCCACCGTGTGCCGCAGCTGCGCCTCGAGGATCGTGAACGCCGACGAGTGGCCGGTGCCGAGGCTGGGGCCGAGCAGCAGGTACAGGTTCGGGAACCCGGCCACCGTCGTCCCCGCGTACGCCTGCGGGCTGCCCTTCCAGTGGTCGTCGAGGCTGCGGCCGCCGGCGTCGAACACCCACGCCGACACCGGCATGTCGAGGATGTGGAAGCCGGTGCCGAAGATGATCGCGTCGACCTCGGCGACCGAACCGTCCGCGCCCAGCACGCGGCTTCCCTCGACCGCCCGCACCGCCGTCGCATGGACATCCACAGTGGGCTTCGTCAGCGCGCGGTAGTAGGTGTTCGACATGAGCAGGCGCTTGCAACCGAGCGTGTAGTCCGGGGTGAGTGCCTTGCGCAGCACGGGATCCCGCACGGACCGGCGCAGGTGGGCGAGCCCGATCCGCTGCACCTGCCGCAGCAGCCACGGGTGCCGGAAGCCGAAGCCGAGCGTCTCCAGCACGCCGTATTCGGCGCCGCGCAAGGCCTGCTGCAGGGCCGGGAACCGCCGCAGGAGGAACCGTTCGGCGCCCGGGACGAAGTGGTCCGGCTTCGGCAGCACCCACTGCGCGGTGCGCTGGAACAGGTGCAGCCGCCGCACGCGGGGCACGATCTCCGGGACGAACTGGACCGCGGACGCGCCGGTGCCGATCACCGCGACCCGCCGGCCCGCCAGGTCGTAGCCGTGGTTCCAGCGCGCGGAGTGGAAGACCTCGCCGGGGAAGCCGCCGAGCCCCGGCAGGTCCGGGATCAGCGGTTCGTGCCAGGGACCGGTGCCGGCGACCAGGATCCGCGCGCGGTAGGGACCCTGAGACGTCTCCAGTTCCCAGCGCGCGTCACGCTCGTTCCACTGGGCGCGCGTCACCTCGACGCCGTGGTGGATCCGGTCGGTGACGCCGAAGCGCGCGGCCGTGTCCTGCAGGTAGGCCCGGATTTCGGGCTGACCGGCGAACGCGCGCGTCCACTCCGGGTTGGGCGCGAACGAGTACGAGTACAGCGCGGACGGGACGTCGCACGCGCAGCCGGGATAGGTGTTGTCGCGCCAGGTTCCGCCGAGCGCGTCCGCCTTCTCCAACACGGCGAGGTCGCCGACGCCGGCCTCGGTGAGGCGGATGGCGGCCCCCAGGCCCGACGGCCCGGCGCCGACGACCAGGACCGCGAAGTCTCGTTGTGCCATTTTCGGAGACTAGCAGTATCTCAATACCGTCGGTACCCCGATGCCGGACCTCGCTAGAGTGCCCGCATGGCCCGACTCACCCGCGCGGAAAGCCAGGCGCGCACCCGCGAGCAGCTGATCGAGACCGCCAAGCTGCTCTTCCTGCGCGACGGCTACTCGGTGACGTCGCTGGAGAAGGTCGCCGACGAGGCCGGGTACTCGAAGGGCGCGGTGTACTCCAACTTCCGCAACAAGGACGAGCTCTGCCTCGCCGTGCTCGACCGGATCCACGACGAGCAGGTCGCCCTGATCGCCGAGGCGCTGGCCGGCGCCGAGGGCGTGGAAGGGCTGCTCGCGGCGTTCCAGACGTGGGCCGAGCGCAACATCGGCGACGAGGCGTGGACGGCACTGGAGGTCGAATTCGCCACGAACGCCCGGCGCGACCCGCACGTGCGCGCCGAATTGGCGGCGCGGGACAAGGCCATCCGCGACACCATCGCCGGCCTGCTCACCGGGTACGCCGAGCGGTTCGGGATCACGCTCCCGATGTCGGCCGGCGACGCCGCGACGGCGCTGCTCAGCCTGGGCATCGGGCTCGGCGTCCAGCGGGCGATCGACCCGACGATCCCGGTGTCCGTGCTGCCCGACGTCATCCGCCTCTTCGCCGGGGTGCGCTGACCGTCCTTTCCGGACTTCGTGGTGGTCTGGACGTTCACGAACCTGAACGAAATCCACCTCTTGTGGAGGCCGCTGACTCTTCGCTACCGTGTCGCTACGCCGCAGCTCCACCCGTATCGCCCGTAACCGCCGTGATCCGACGGCGCACCCCGCGGAAAGGGTCCTCTCCCCATGAGCAAGAAGTTGCGGCCGGTTCTCATCGGCACGCTCGGCGCCGCGTCCGTCGCGGCCCTGGTGATCACCACGCCCGCGTTCTCCTCCGCCGCACCGGCGCCACTGGCCGCGGCCGGCGCGTCCGTGCTCGCCGCCGGGGATCTTTCGGCCCCGGCCAAGAAGGAAATCGCGATGAAGCTGGTCTCCAGCGCGGAGAACTCCTCGCTGGACTGGAAGGCGCAGTACAAGTACATCGAGGACATCGGCGACGGCCGCGGCTACACCGCGGGCATCATCGGCTTCTGCTCCGGCACCGGCGACATGCTCGAACTCGTCGAGGCGTACACCGACTCGGTCCCGGGCAACCCGCTGGCGAAGTACCTTCCCGCGCTGCGCAAGGTGAACGGCACGGACTCGCACGCCGGGCTCGGCTCGGCGTTCGAAAGCGCGTGGAAGCAGGCCGCGGCCACCACGGCGTTCCAGACCGCGCAGAACAACGAGCGCGACCGCGTCTACTTCAACCCCTCGGTGAACCAGGGCAAGTCGGACGGCCTCAGCACGCTCGGCCAGTTCATCTACTACGACGCGATCGTCATGCACGGCCCCGGCGAGAGCTCCGACAGCTTCGGCGGCATCCGCAAGACGGCGATGAAGAAGGCGAAGACCCCCGCCCAGGGCGGCAACGAGACGACGTACCTCAAAGCGTTCCTCGACGCCCGCAAGGTCATCATGAAGCAGGAGGACGCGCACTCCGACACCTCCCGCGTCGACACCGAGCAGCTGAAGTTCCTCAACGAGGGCAACTTCGACCTGCACACCCCGCTGAAGTGGAAGGTCTACGGCGACTCGTACACCATCAACTGAGCCGGGCTCAGCGGGTCAGGAGCGCATCCGCCGTGCGGGTGTTGAGGATGCGCTCCGGCCCGATCCCCGCCTTGATCGCCCGCTCGCAGCCGAACCCCTGCCAGTCGAGCTGACCCGGTGCGTGGGCGTCGCTGTCGATGGCGAAGTCGCAGCCGATTTCCGCGGCCAGGCGCAGCAGCCGCATCGGTGGGTCGAGCCGCTCCGGGCGGGAGTTGACCTCCACCGCGACACCGTTCTCGCGGCACGCGGTGAACACCGCTTCCGCGTCGAACTCCGACTCGGGTCGGCCGCGGCCGACGACCAGCCGTCCGGTGCAGTGGCCCAGCACGCGCACGTGCGGGTTGCGGACGGCCGCCAGCATCCGGCGGGTCATGTCCCGGGCGGGCATGCGCAGCTTCGAGTGCACGCTCGCGACCACGAAGTCCAGCTGCCCCAGCAGGTCCTCTTCCTGGTCGAGGGAACCGTCGTCGAGGATGTCGACCTCGATGCCGTGCAGCAGCCGGAAGGGCGCCATCAGTTCGTTGGCCTTCGCGACGATCTGCATCTGCGTCCGGAGCCGGTCCGGGGACAGCCCGTTCGCGACGGTCAGCCGCGGCGAGTGGTCGGTCAGCACCATCCACTCGTGGCCGAGGTCGCGGCCCGCGACGGCCATCTCCCCGATCGGGCTGCCGCCGTCCGACCAGTCCGAGTGGGTGTGGCAGTCCCCGCGCAGGGCCGAGCGCAGCGGCTCGCCGTCCGGCAGCTTCTTCTCGACGATCTTCTCCCGGTACGCGGGATCACGGCCGGCCAGCGCGTCCTCGATGACGCCGGCGGTGGCCTTCCCGATCCCGGGCAACGACGTGAGCGTGCCGCTCTCCGCCAGCTGCGCCAGCTTCTCGACGCCGGTCTTGTCGACGGTCGCGGCCGCGTTCCGGAACGCCCGGACGCGGTAGGACGGTTCCCCCGCGCGTTCGAGCTGGAACGCGATCTCCCGCAAGGCCCATGCCGGATCCATGGGACCTGTCTACCCCCTCCGGGGCAGTTGGTGCAGCTCGACGTCGGTCAGCGCCCCCGCGTCGGTGGACGCGGTCTGGTAGGTGCAGAAGGGCTGGCGACGGCGGTCGGTCGGCGAACCCGGGTTGAGCAGCCGCATCCCCGCCGGCGTCACCGTGTCCCACGGGATGTGGCTGTGCCCGAAGACCAGCACGTCGGTGTCCGGGAACTGCGCGTCGCACCGCTGCTCGCGGCCCTGCTTCGCGCCGGTCTCGTGGATCACGGCCAAGCGGACGCCGTCGAGCTCCACCCGCGCGATCTCCGGCAGCCGCGCCCGCAGCGCCGGGCCGTCGTTGTTGCCGTAGACGCCGATGAGCCGCTTGCTGCGCTCTTCCAGCTCGTCCAGCAGGGCGACGTCGACCCAGTCGCCGGCGTGCACCACGACGTCCGCGGCCGCCACCTCGGCCCACACCGGCGGCGGCAGCTCGCGCGCCCGGGCCGGCAGGTGGGTGTCGGAGATCAGCAGCAGCCTCATCCGATGGCCTTGAGGACCCGTTCCAGGAACCCGCCGATGTGGTCCTTGAGCAGCGCCGCGGCCCCGTCGGCGTCACCCTTCCGGGCCGCCGCCAGCACCGCCTTGTGCTCGTTCCACTCCTTCTTCCAGCTGGGGTTGGCCTCCCAGCCGACGACGCTGATCAGCGCCGCGCGGTCCTTGAGGTCGTCGAGGATGCTGACCAGCAGCGGGTTGCCGCAGCCGCGGTAGAGGGCGCGGTGGAACCGGCGGTTCAGCAGGCTCAGCGCGGCCTGGTCCTTGTCGGCGATCGCCGACGACGCCTCCTTGAGCGCCTCCGCCGCGTCTTCGAGCAGCTCGGGGTCGCGCTGCCCGACCGACCGCCGGACGGCCTCGGGCTCGAGCACCATCCGCACGTCGTAGACGGACTTCGCGAGTTCGGCGTCGACCGTGATCACCGAGGCGCCCTTGTACGGGCTGAACGTCACCAGGCCGGAGTTGGAGAGCACCTTGAGCGCCTCGCGCACGGGCGTCTTCGACACGCCGAGCCGCGCGGCCAGCTCCGCCTCGACGAGCGGTTGACCGGGCACCAGTTCCCGGGTCAGGATGCCGCGGCGGATCTCCTCCAGGACCACTTCGGTCCGGGAGGCGGGCAGGCTGAACGTCCCGGTCATGGCGCGCTCCCTCGGTCGTGTCGGAGCCCATTCAACCAGGCCCGCGAGATCATATATCAGATGCCATACTGGATCGCATGAAGCTGAGTCGTCGAAAGAAGTCCGAGGAGCTCCGCAGCCACCGGTGGTTCGGCGGCGACGAACTGCGCAACTTCAGCCACCGCGCCCGCAGCCGCCAGCTCGGCTACAACCCGGAAGAGCACCTCGGCAAACCGGTCATCGGCATCCTCAACACCTGGTCGGACATCAACCCCTGCCACATGCACCTGCGCGAACGCGCCGAGCAGGTCAAGCGCGGCGTCTGGCAGGCCGGCGGTTTCCCGCTGGAGTTCCCCGTCGCCACGCTGTCCGAGACCTACCAGAAGCCGACCCCGATGCTCTACCGCAACCTGCTGGCCATGGAGACCGAGGAGATCCTCCGGTCCTACCCGATCGACGGCGCGGTCCTCATGGGCGGCTGCGACAAGACCACGCCCGCGCTGCTGATGGGCGCGGCCAGCGCGGGACTGCCCGCGATCTTCGTCCCGGCCGGGCCGATGCTGCGCGGGCACTGGCGCAACGAGGTCCTGGGCAGCGGCACCGACATGTGGAAGTACTGGGACGACAAGCGCGCCGGGCTGATCGGCGACGCCGAAATGTCCGAATTGGAGCGAGGGCTCGCGCGTTCACCGGGGCACTGCATGACGATGGGGACGGCGTCGACCATGACCTCGGCCGCCGAAGTGCTCGGCGTGACCCTGCCGGGCGCCGCGTCGATCCCCGCCGTCGACTCGGCGCACCACCGGATGGCCGCGGCGAGCGGCGCGCGGATCGTCGACATGGTGTGGGAGGACCTGACCATCACGCAGGTGCTGGACAAGCGGGCCTACGAAGACGCGATCACCACCGTGCTCGCGCTCGGCGGCTCGACCAACGCCGTGATCCACCTGATCGCGATGGCCGGCCGCAGCGGGATCCCGGTGAGCCTGGCCGACTTCGACGCCGTCGCCCGGCGCGTGCCGGTGCTGGCGAACATCCGCCCCGGCGGCGACTGGCTGATGGAGGACTTCTACTACGCCGGCGGCCTGCCCGGGCTGCTGTCGCGGCTGACCGACCTGCTGCACCCCGAACGGCTCACCGTCACCGGCCGCACCCTCGGCGAGAACCTTTCCGAGGCGAGCGTCCACAACGACGACGTCATCCGGCCCCGGGACAACCCGGTGGCGGCCGAAGGCGGAGTCGCCGTGCTGCACGGGAACCTGGCCCCGTCGGGCGCGGTGATCAAGCACATCGCGGCCGAACCGCACCTGCTGACCCACACCGGACCGGCCGTGGTGTTCGAGAACTACACCGACCTGAAGAAGCGGATCGACGACCCGTCGATCACCGCGGACTCGGTGCTCGTGCTGCGCGGCTCCGGCCCGCTCGGCGGCCCCGGCATGCCCGAGTACGGGATGCTGCCGATCCCCGCCCACCTGCTCGAACAGGGTGTCCGCGACATGGTCCGGATCTCCGACGCGCGGATGAGCGGCACCAGCTACGGCGCCTGCGTCCTGCACGTGGCGCCCGAGTCGCACGTCGGCGGCCCGCTGGCCCTGGTCCGCGACGGCGATCCGATCACCCTGGACGTGCCGCGCCGGACGTTGCGGCTGGAAGTGTCCGATGCGGAGCTGGAGCGGCGGCGTTCCGAGTGGACCGCGCCGCCGCCCCGGTTCGAACGCGGATACGGCGCGCTCTACAGCGAACACATCACGCAGGCCGACGAGGGCTGCGACTTCGATTTCCTGGCCAGAGCGGGGCAGAATCCCGAACCCGACGCCCGCTGAGGTTGCCCCCATTCACCGATCCGTGACCGGTTCATCCCCCGTTAGGGCGAGTCGTACGGCTTGTCCGGGTGCCCCGTACGCTGAGCCCGTCACCGGCGCGACCCGGTGCCGCGTTGAAGGGGTGGAGAGTTGCCGTACGAACCGCGTTGGCCCGAGTCACACGGTGAGCAGACGGACGTCCTGCCGGTCGTCCGGCCCGAACCGGAACCGGGATCCCCGAAGGCGAACCGCCGCACCCTGCGCAAGGCCGGCTGGGTCGCGGGCGGGCTGTTCGGCCTGCTCGTCGCGGTCTACGGGGTCGATCTGCTGATCAGCCAGGGCAGCGTCCCGCGCGGCGTGACGGTGGCCGGGGTCGACGTCGGCGGGATGGATCGCGACGCCGCCGAGCAGGAACTGCGCGGGAAGATCGAGCCGCGGCTCACGCGCCCCCTCGCCGTGACCGCGGGCGACGTCCAGGGCACGCTGTCGCCCACGCTGGCCGGATTGCACCTGGACTGGGCCCAGACCCTCGACCAGGCCGGCGAGCAGCCGCTCAACCCGTTCACGCGGTTCGCGTCGCTGTTCTCCAGCCGCGAGGTCGGCGTCGTCAGCCACGCCGAGGACGCCAAGCTCACCGCCGCCCTGGAGGCGCTGCGCGGTCAGGTCGACCGCGACCCGGTCGAGGGCACCGTGAAGTTCGACGGCACCGAGCCGGTCGCCGTGCCGCCGAAGCCCGGGCAGAAGCTCGACGTGCCGGGCGCGACCGCCGCCGTCGTCGAGAAGTGGGCGCGCGGGGAGACCCTGGCGCTGCCGGTGGCCGCCACCCCGGTCCGCACCACGCCCGAAGGCGTCCAGGCGGCGCTCGAGCAGTTCGCGCGCCCCGCCGTCTCCGGTCCGCTGCTGGTCAAGGGCGAGGGCAAGAACGCCACCGTGAAGCCGGAGGCGATCGCCGCGGCGCTCACCTTCGAACCGGCCGACGGTGGCGGGCTGACGCCGAAGATCGACAACGCGAAGATCGTCGAAGCCGCCGGGCCGCAGCTCAAGTCCACCGAGAAGGAGGGCAAGGAGGCGACGGTCGTCTTCGAGGGCGGCAAGCCCACGGTCGACCCCTCCACCGACGGCCGGACCATCGACTGGGAACCCAGCCTCAAGCCGCTGCCCGACGTGCTCAAGAAGACCGAGGGCCGTGAGGTCCCGGCGATCTACAAGGACAGCCCGGCGAAGGTCACCACCGAGCAGGCGAACCAGCTCGGCGTCAAGGAGGTCGTCGGCGAGTTCACCACCGGCGGCTTCGCACCGGAATCCGGCGTGAACATCCGCGTCGTCGCGCAGAAGGTGAACGGCGCCATCGTCAAGCCGGGCGAAACCTTCAGCCTCAACGGCTTCACCGGCCCGCGCGGCACCGCGCAGGGTTACGTCGAGGCGGGCGTCATCAAGGACGGTGCCCCGGGGCGCGAGGTCGGCGGCGGCATCTCGCAGTTCGCGACCACGCTGTACAACGCGGCGTACTTCGCGGGCATGAAGGACGCGGGGCACAAGGAGCACAGCTACTACATCAGCCGCTACCCCGCCGCGCGCGAGGCGACGGTGTTCCAGAACCCCAACGGCGCCAGCGTCATCGACCTCAAGTTCACCAACGACTCGCCGACCGGCATCGCGATCCAGGCGATCTGGTCGCCGTCGTCGATCACCGTGAAGCTGTGGGGCACGAAGCGCTACACCGTCGAGTCGATCCCCGGTGCCCGGGCGAACCCGAGCGACCCGCCGACCAAGCCGGGGCCGGCGGAGAACTGCCACGCCTCGAACGGCGCGCCGGGCTTCACCACCACCGACACCCGGGTGCTCAAGGACGCCGCCACCGGCCGCGAGGTCAGCCGGTCGACCCGGACCGTCCACTACAACCCGCAGCCGAAAATCACCTGCGGCACCGAATAACGCCTCCTAACGGCCGTTCACGCAGTGCGTCCGTGAAGGTACCCTGAGTGCCCATGAGCGGACGTGCGGCCGGGTTCCGGGACGTCCTCGCCGTGACCGAGTTCCGGGCCTTGTTCTCCGCCCAGCTGGTCTCGGTCACCGGCGACCAGCTGGCGCGCGTCGCGTTGTCGATCCTGGTGTACGACCGCACGAACTCGCCGGGCTGGGCCGCGCTGACCTACGCGCTGACGTTCCTGCCGGACCTCGTCGGCGGGCCGCTGCTGTCGGGACTGGCCGACCGGTACCCGCCGCGGACGGTGATGGTCGCCGCCGACGTCCTGCGCGCGGTCGCGGTGACGGCGATGGCCACGCCCGGCCTGCCACTGGCCGCGGTGGCGGCCCTGCTGGTCGGTGTCCAGCTGTTCAACCCCGTGTGGAACTCCGCGCGGGCGGCCCTCCTGCCGCAGGTGCTGCCCGGCGAGACGTTCGTGCCGGGCATGGGTCTGCTGATGATGCTGGTGCAGGCGGGCCAGGTCGCCGGGTTCGCGCTCGGCGGGCTGCTCGTGGCGGCCCTCGGCACCGCGGGGGCCCTGCTCGCGGACGCGGCGAGCTTCGCGGTGTCGGCACTGTTCCTGGTCGCCGGCGTGCGGCCGTGGCCGCCGCGGGCCGAACCGGGCGTCCGCTGGTGGCGGCACGTGCGGGCGGGCTGGACGGTGGTGGTCGGCGACCGGCGCCGGCTGGCGCTGGTCGCGCTCGGCTGCGTCTCCGGGATCTACATCGCGGGCGAGGCCATCGCCGCGCCGTACGCCGCCGAACTCGGCGGGGGCCCGGTGGTGGTCGGGCTGCTGCTCGGGGCGTACGCGCTGGGCAGCGTCCTGGGCATGGCCGCGCTGTCGCGGATCCCGCCTTCGCGGCGCAGCCGGTTGCTGGGGCCGCTGGCGGTGCTGGCGTGCGCGGCTCTGCTGGGCTGCGCGCTGCGGCCGAACCTCGAAGGCACGCTCGCGCTGCTGACGCTGTCCGGCGTCGCGAGCTCGTACAACCTCATCGCCAACACGACGTTCGTGCAGCTGACCCCGGACGCGCAGCGCGCGCAGGCGTTCGGCTTCGCGCTGACCGCGCTGCGCGTGTCGCAGGGCCTCGGCGTGGTGCTGGCCGGGCTCGCGGCCGAACGCGCGGCTCCGCACGCCGTGGTCGCCGCGGCCGGGGCGATCGGTGTGGTGGCCGCCTCCGGCGCGGCCACGTTGTGGCGGCGGGCGCAACCGGATCCCCGGTGACCGGCCCCGCCGGGTGCCGGTCACCGGGTACCGGTCAGGACCGCGTCCAGTCCGTCGGGATCCGGCGCGGGGTCCAGTCCGTCGGGCACTCGGGCAGGGGTGCGGCGACGCCGGGCCGGGTCCAATCGGTCGGCACCTCGCGGACGGTCCAGTCGGTGGGCAGTTCGCGGGCGGTCCAGTCGGTCGGCAGCTGCCGCGTGGTCCAGTCGGTCGGAATCGCGCGGGTCCAGTCGGTGGGGAGCTGCCGGGTCCAGTCGGCGGTGGACCGGCCGGCACGGCGGCGGCGGGACGGGACGATGTTGTTGCTGGGCAGGAAGTGCGACATGGTTTTCTCCTGGTTTGTGAGGGATCTTGCACGGTGCGTAACCGGACCGTAGCCTGACCGGCCTAGTGACACACCGCGTTCATTCGGTTACATTGACGATTTCCGCGAAGGGTTTCCGTCCTGAGCAGAAGGGCGTTTCGTGGGATTGTCCGGGTCCCCAGGGCGAAAGCCCAGCTCAGAACGTCCACGATCAGGTCTCCGAACGTGGGCGATGTGGAAGCTGGCCACTCCGGTGCTCGGCTACGTCCTCGTCGTCGACGCGCTGGCGCTGATCGCGGTCGTCGCCACGGCCGCACTGGTGCCGATCACGGCCCAGTCGCTGCTGTGGTGCGGCCTGATCCTGGCCGGCGAGATCGTGCACCTCGAAGCGGCGCAACGCATCGAGCGCATCCGCGAGCTGGCTGCCGACGGCCGGCCGCACATGCACCTGCAGTCGATCTGGATCTTCGCCGGGCTGCTCCTGCTGCCGCCGCCTTTGGCCACCATGGTCATCGTCGTCAGCTATGCCCATTCCTGGGTCCGCGTCTACAAACGACGCGGGGTAATTCACCGGAAAGTGTTCTCCGGCGCGACGGTGATCCTGGCCTGCGCGGCCGCGGGTGCCGTGCTGTCGGCGGGCACCGGGCACGTGGCGCCGTACGTGCCGTACCTGGACGGCTTCGGCGGGATGACCGCGCTGCTGGCGTCCGGGATCGTCTACTTCGGCCTGAACTACGTGCTCGTGATCTTCGCGATCCTGATGAGCAACCCGGGCAAGCCGCCGCGGCAGGCGTTCGGCAACCCGTCCGACGTGCTGATCGTGCTGGCCGCGGTCGGCGTCGGCTGCGGCATCGCGCTGGTGATGACGGTCCGGCCGTGGCTGCTGCCGGTGCTCATGGTGACCCCGGTGGCGCTGCACATCGGCCTGCTGCTGCCGCAGTTCCAGGCGGCCGCGCGCACGGACTCCAAGACCGCGCTGCTCGCCCCGGAGTTCTGGGTCCAACTGGCCCGCAACGAGCTGGCCCGCGCCGCGGAGCTGTCGTCGACCGCGGGCGTGCTGATGATCGACATCGACCACTTCAAGGCCATCGACGACGGCAACGGCCACCTGGCGGGCGACGAGGTGCTGCGCGCGGTCGCGGCGGCGATCCAGGCCGCGGTGCGCGGCGGCGACTACGTGGGCCGCTTCGGCGGCGACGAGTTCGTGGTGCTGCTCCCGGGCACGACCAGCACGGAGATCGCGTCCGTCGCGGACCGCATCCGGACGGCGATCGCCCGGATCGAGGTGCCGGTCCCGGTGATCCGCCCGGGCAAGCCCGAGGTGATCAGCGGCCTGACGGCGTCGATCGGCGCAGCGGTGTACCCGGAAACGGCAACGGAGTACACGATCCTCCTGCAGGCGGCCGACGACGCGGTGTTCGCGGCGAAGGCGGCGGGCCGGGACCGCGTGGTGCTGGCGACGACTCGCACGGAACTGGCCCGCCCCGAAATCCCCGACGTGCTCTGACCCGGCTTCAAGTCCGTGAATGCCAGGCGGATTCACGCGGTGGTTGCAACACCTGTCGTTTGTTGATCTAACAGTAGCTTCGTGAGGGCCTCGGCTGGCGTTC
>NZ_JBFBCC010000024.1:0-117881 GCF_040682955.1 Amycolatopsis sp. NPDC051045 | reverse complement strand
CATTCACCCAGCTCGCCTGCGCGGTGATCTGCTACCGCCGGGCTATCAAGCTGGACCTGCTCACCCACAACAACCCCAAATGAGACGTGGTCTAAACTCTTGCCATGTTCGAGTACCACGGGTGGATAACGCTTCGCCCGACTGCTGAAGTGCTTGACGACGAACCGCCCCTCCGTCTCGGCGAGATCCAGGCTCTGGCTGAGGAGTTCGCTGACTACGCACTGATGGATCTTCGGCCGATGAATGGCACGTACCACCTCCACCTCGGTGGGAACCCGAATCACCGCGGGCAGCATGGTGAAGCGGTAGTCGATTTGTTCGCCAAGGTCGGGCAGCTCGCCCCGGGGTCATACGGGCTGCTGTACGTCCACGACGCTGCGCCAGACCTCCCTGGTCGCGACGAAACCGCTGGCCAGGTGCATGGAGGGGAGTCCGCAGGAGACGCTCTCGAGCGCTCGGCTGTCGGTAGTCATAACTCGATTGCCCAACGGGCTCTGCGGCCAGCTTGCCGAGCCCGACTTCGCGTTGACAATCACCGGTGCGCACGTCGTTGCTTGACCTGCAATGGCTGCTGGAAGCAAAGCGCCTCGCGGATACTTGAGACTGGGCAGCAGGACCGGGTCCGGCCAGACTCTGGAATTGGGGGACTTCGCCGTCGCCCATGCGAAGTTGGAGGACACCTACCTCGACGCTGGCCAGGTCGGTTCTCGCTGGGCCGCCGTCTGCCGGGCGAACCTCGCGATGCTCGGCGTGCGCGACGGTGATTTCCGCCGGGCGAAGCGCTGGCTCACGCCGCCGAACAGTCAGGACGTCAATACCGTCGACGTGCTCATGGCTTCGGTTCGCGCCGCGCTGGCCAAGCCGGATGCGGACTCCACGAGGATCGCCGCGGTGGCGGCGTGGCAGCAACGGGTGGTGGCGCAGTACGTATCGCAGGTCGGTGCGGGTTCTCCGGCCGCTCTCGTCGCCACGGCCGCGATCGAGACGAACGAGATCCAGGCCGCGCTCGCCGCGGGCCTCACGGCCGACGCCACGCGGATCCTCGAACGCCTCGAGCTCACGGTGCAACGGCTCTCCGCGGCGTTGGGTATGAAAAACCAGCAGACGCTGGCAGTCCGACTGAACTTCGCGGCCGCTGGCTTCAGTTTGGCCAGGGCGCGGAGAGACGTCTCCGAGCTGATGCGCGCAACCAGCGTGTTGCGCGGGTCGACGGTGAACCTCGAGAACGAGCTGGGGGCGGAGCATCCCCAGGTCCTAGTTGCCCGCGTCAATCTTGCCGCGGCGGAATTTGAAGCGGCTCGCTGGACGAAGTCCACCTCGGCCGCGCGCACGGCGTTTCAAAGCATGCGCGCCGCTGCCGACGCAATCACAGCCGCGCTCGGCGAACGCCATCCGCAGTGTGTCGTGGCTCTGGTTAACACGGCGACGGCGGGCTTCGAACTCGCGCGGGCAGGCAGCGGAGAGGTGACGCCCGAAGCCGCGCTAAAATCGCTGGAAACGGCTCATCTGCGTGCCGAGGCTGTGCTCGGCGGCGGCCAGAACACCACCCGAGTGCTATACCACGAGCTCATGTTGTGCAGACAGTGGGTGTTCGGCGAGGACGACGAAGAAAGCGCCGGCGAAGGCGCCGTGCGTACGCGGAACCGCACGGATACACAGGACAGCTACTCCAGGCCGGGACTGTTCGACCAGGAGTACCTTTCGATCGACCATGCTGGCGAGCTCCTCCGGCGTCCTCGCTCGCGTGCGGTGGCTGTTGAAGACCGGCCGTTGCCAAAAGAATACCCAGGACCGGAACCAACTCCGGGTGACCCGCAGCCAGAAGGCTGGACAGACCCAGACGATCCTGAAGGCCCCGCGTACCGAATCAATCCATAGGTCAGGATCAGGATCAGGAGCTGCCGCGGCTGTCCCGGTCGGCGAATCGAGGCGGGAGCGCCAGCCGGTGCAGGGCTTCGGCGACGTTGAGGTGAACCGGCAGGGCCTGCTGCAGACCGAGGGCGGTGATCGGCCGTAGGAGAGCGCGCCGTCGCCCTGCCACGGCGAAGGGCACCCACGCCACAGCGGCGTCGGCAACGGTATCGATCAGTATCGTCAGCACGCGGGCGGCGCAGAACTCCACGTGCGAGGTATCGCAGACCAGCGCCGCTGGTCGCCGGCGCAGTTCCTCGGCGAACAGCGCGGCGAGCTGGTCGGTGACGGTGAGATCGAGCTCGCCTGCCGCGGTGACCACACTCGCCTCGGCACTCCGGGCCACCGACAACGACGCCGTTGGCCGGCGTCGCGGGTCTCGCGGCCGGGGTACCGATATCGACGACATGAGCATGGCCTCCTCGAACAAACCGTGAGACCTCACCGTCGCTGCACCAGTCCAGCCGCACGCCGCCCGGCGGGGCTGGCGAATTGCGGCGCGACGGCTCCTGAGCTGAACCGCTGCACTGCGACGGTACAACCGATGAGCAGACGACCCAGCACCTCGCGGCCTCATCCCGCTCAACGGAATCGCGTGCACCAGCACGCTTCGCTTCCCAGCAGACCGGCTACAAGCCGGTCCAGCCGTCGGTCTCGGCGGCAAACATACTCAACTTTCCTTTCAAAGCCATAACTCCCTACCGAGGACCAGCCGATCGTGTGGTTTCGGCGGCGAACGGTCACCGCCTGCGCATGGTTGTCCAAGCGCCCGACCGAAATCCGCCCGCCGCGCCGACTCCCGCCGCTCGACCGAGTACGCCCATTGCATTCCGCTGTTCGCCGAACGGGAACGTCTTCCCGAGCAGGACTCCCGACGCAGCGAACTGAGTCTGCGGTTGATCACCGAGTACCTGCCGCTGGCCGCGCACATCGCGGCGCTTCAGCGGCCGCGGAGAGCCGTTCGACGATTTGCTGCAGGTCGCGCGGGCCGGCCTGATCCACGCTGTCGACCGCTATGCCCCTGAACACCGCGCCGGCTTCCTGTCCTTCGCCGTGCCGACCATCCTGAGCGAGGTCCGCCGCAGCCCATCCAGGAGCCTGTTTTTGCAGGTCACAGGTGGTGCCCCCGGAGAGATTCGAACTCTCACTGGACGGGTTTTGACTCCGTCGTAGCTGGTGTCGAACTTTGGCGACGCGCCCAGTGAACCTGCAGTTCAGGACACCTTTCGGCGTACCGATCGCCGCTCGTTGGTCTGGCGTGACACCTGTAGACCTTGAATAGACCGCAGTAGGAGCATGCAGGTCCGCTGTAGCACGTGGACGCTTCAATCCGACTGAGTCTGTATGATGGAACAACCGTCTGAGCACAAGCGGCCCAGCGGCGAACGTCAAAGCCTCGCGCCGTCACCTGCCGTCGAGCCGCCGGACTGGAGCTACGTGGTAACACTGGTCATTCGGACGACCAATGATCACCACCTTCAACCGCCGCTCGAGCTCCCGGAGGGCATTACCGCGACGATCGATGGGGCGGAAGTCGTACTGGAGGTACCCGCACGTGCGCCGGACGCCTCGACGGCGCTGCGTACCGGTGAGGACGCGGCCTTGGACTTGATGATGACCCTTGCCGCGACATTCAGCGGCTACGAGTTCATCAGGGACCCACGTCAGCAGGTGCGCCGCACGGACGCTGTCTACCAGGCCGACGGCCCGCCGCCTCCGTTCGACGTGGTCGGCGGCGGTGTGACTGAGGCCGGAGCCGAAATGTTTGACCCCACCGGCGAACTGCGCAGGGCTGGACGGGTCGTCAACATGCACGGAGCTGCGACTGTCACTCACCCGCCGGCTGAAGACGTTCGCCGGTACGCGGGCCGGCGGGCGTGGCCGCCTCGGTTGCGCAACGGGCTGCGCCTGTTTCACGCAGCGCAGAATGCCAGCGACGAGGTCGTCAAGTTCACGCTTATCGCAGCTGCGTTGGAGGTACTCGTTGACGCCGACGAGACCTCGCTGCTCGACCGGCTGAGCAAAGGAGCGCGTCGACGCCTCCGTGCCAACCTGGAAGGGGTGTTCGAGACCTTCGGTCTGACCAAGTCTGAGCGCGAGCGGCTGCGAAACAGGGTTGACCACACCCAAGCGAAGGGCAGTTTCGAGGCGATACGTGACTATCTCGCCTTGCACGACGTCCGCATCGAAGAAGGTGATGTGCGATGGTGGGCGCAGCAGCGTGGGAAGTTCCTGCATGAGGGCGCGTTCCTCGATGAGCCCGGGCGCCGCCATCGATTAGAGCACGCGGTGAGTGCTTGCCTGATCACCGAACTCGAACGCTACGCACCGGGGGTCCCTTGACCCCTGGACTTTGCGGTGTGCGTGAGCTGTGAAAACAGCGTTACGGGCACCCGCGCGATCCACGCGCCTGATCGAAGTTCTCCAATACCCGGCGCCCGGTAGGGCTGCATGCTATAGGTACAGGCGTGACCAAACCCCGAACTGGTTCAGGAAGGCTGACGAAAGTTCCTCGGCCAAGGACTGAGCAACCTCAGGCGCGTCATTCGGATGAATCTCAGTCGTCCAGGGCTGGATGCGGGCGCGGCGCGCGTGATGTCGAACGGATCGCAAGACGACCGATGTCGTCGCGATCGGCGCACACGTATCGCTCTTCGGAGTTCGGACGCGCGCCGATCCCCGCATGGACGCCGATCGGCGAATCGTGGTGCAGATGGTGGGCCAATGCATGGGCCAGACTGATGGCCTCACCAGCCGCGATGTCCACGACCTCGGCGTTGACCACGTGGTCGTGGTCGGACGGCTCGTCCAAGGTCCTAGTGCTGACGTTCACTCCGAACGTGAAGGCGCCATCGTGTCCAAGCTGAACGTAAACCGCGCCTGCTCTGGTCGGCCGATTCAGGGTGCCGGTCCACGTGCTCCGGGTGATTGCCGGCCACGGGTCGCTCAGCACGACCCAGCGGTATCTCCACCCGAACCTCGCCTCGATCCGCGAACGCCGGCGACCTACTGAGCGCACAGTTGTCCGCGCCGCGGTCGAAGAACGGTCCGCGGCTGCGCGTCGTGTAAGAGGGTTCCGCTCTCGGCAGGCTACTGATCTGGGTGCTTCTTGAATTCCTTGAGACGGGATCCAGGCCAACTAAACTGGCAATTGTCCATGTTCGCTAGTGCGAACAAAAACTGCTGGTGTTGGAGTAGGCCCGCGCGAAGCTCTTCTTGATCGACCCCGAGCCGGAGCAAAACGGCAATCCACAACACCCACTCAGTTGAAACGGCTAGCTGATAGTAGTTGTCGTTTCGCTCCAGGTGATTCGGAATTTCTTTGTCGAATCGGTGCGCCTCAAGATTGCGGGCCGAAACCACCTCGCTGATCCACTTGGCTCGATCGTGACCAATTAGTCCCGGGGCTATGGATTCGATTGGTGGAAGCAGTTCATTGAGGCGTTCATTGAATGTCGGCTCGTTGAGATGTTCAAAACTTGCACGCATGCGCTTTGTAAAGGACTCGATGTGTTCATTGCTGAGTGCGCCTAATTTAATTGCTTTCGAAGCGGCGGCGACAGCAGCATGTTTCGCTATCTTCTCGGTCTGTCCGTTGCTGAGGGTGGGGAATGGCTTTGTTTTCCCGCGGCGACGGTGTAGTCCTTCGAGGGAGCTTGCGTTTGCTAGTAGTGCAGATTCGAGTGTCATCTTGTCGAGTTTGTGCTTGCTGGCAATGTCCGAAACTGGAGCAAGGGACTCGAATGCGACCAGCGCCTCCGCTGCAAGGGGAAGGGTGAGGCGATGTGGTTTGAGGAGTGTCTGATGGGGTGCGAAGTGTGATCTACTGCTTCTGGAGTTGATAAGTTCGGCCCATGGCCCCCCTGGTTCGAGAGAGAGCTGAATACGCCTGCCGTCGGAGACGTTTTGATCGGTCCACAATCGAAGTAGGGTTAGAATCCTGTTCCAAAATCGCCGATCCCAGTCCTCGGTTACGAGTCCGGGATGGTCAATAGTTGACAGTTTAACCCATCCGAAGTTGCCATCAAGTTTGCTTGTCAGCTCACCTTTTAGTTCATGTAGATCTACCTCGATTGGTTCGGTGTAAGCGAAGATGCCGCCCCATTGATGGGGCATGGGGACGGTTACGCGTGCCGATCGAAATTTTGTTTCTGCCGTGGGGACGCGCGCTCCGACGAGTGCCCGTGTTGCTTCGAGGGTCTGCCTGTCAGGTTCGGGGAAGACGTCGGCGAGTCTTGCGTCTAGCAGCGTGATGATCCGTCCGTCGGATAATGTTCCGAGTAGTGGGACGGGGTTGTAATCTGCCACAATATCGCGGGGATTTCCGCTAATATCTATCGCTATCCAATCTGCGCCCATGCGCGTGGGAAACGACTGCGGTTGACGCGCGATACCGGCCAGGGTGACTCGGAAAACGCCGTCGGCGGACGAGATGGTGCCAGCAATGGGCGATTCCTCGTCAAGCCAAAAGGTGCCGGCCATGTTGTCGAATACTGGATCCGCCACGTTGTCGATCACTCTTGTGAACCTCCCCGTACCTAGCTTGAGGTGTCATGCTACGGGGACTGGTCGACGCATGATGGATGCACGATCTGAAGGGCAGGCGGGCGTACCCGGTTCAGGTGTGCCGGACGATGGTGCGTCACGGTTCGCTCAGCGCCATGCAGTGCGAAGCCCACCCGGAGCCTCTTCAAGCCGAGGTGCCGACGACTTTCTGAGCGCGCACCTCGTCTGCCCCGAACGGGTCCACGGGTGGTCCACGCCGCGGGGCGGGCGTTGATCAACAGGGGGAGTGCGAGTCAGATGCGACAAGGGCCCGTGAGCTGCGGTTATGCTGCTCACGGGCCCTGCAAGTCTGTCCGTCGGGCTGACAGGATTCGAACCTGCGACCCCTTGACTCCCAGTATCTGAGCTTGCGGCTGTCCCGTCGATCGCCGGCACGGAGGCTTGATCAGCGCATCACTGCGCGCCGCACGGTTTCGCGCAGCAGGGTGCGGCGTTTGTCGTGGTGGTCCGGGGGTTCGTTCGCTGTCGCCGGGTAGACGTTGCCCGGACGGTCCCGAACACGGCCGGCCGGGTCGAGCCGGGCACCTACGTGGCCGGGTGGATCAAGCGCGGCCCGAGCGGTGGGATCGGCGCGAAAGAAGGCGTGTGCCTGTGAGACGGTCGGGGCGTTGCTCGAGGACGCCGTCGCCGGCCGGTTGCGGGCCCGCGCACCGCGGCGCGGGGCGGGCGAAGCTGTTCGGCCGCGCTTGACCCGTCAGAGCCGGTGGCTGGTGTGGGTGAACTCCACAGCGGACAGCATCGACGTCTCCGAGGGGGTCGTCCGCTGCCGGCCGAAGACCAGGACCTTCGCCGGTTCGACGGCGAAGACAGCGACGTCGTCGTGGCCGCCCTGCCGGAACCCGTTGTCGGTCGCCTCGTAAACCCAGCTGCCGTCCCACTTCCGCAGCCACGCCGCGGCGAGCCGGTCGAGCGTCGGGCGGTCCGTGACGCGGCGGGCCACGCCCTCGACGACCACGTCGAGGGCGTCGTCCCAGGCGTTGCGACCCGTGGTCAGCACGACGTTCGGGTTCGCCGTGAGGTTGAGGTACTTCTGTTCGGTGGCGCCGGTGCTGAAGTGGACCGCCCCGTCCAGCCACACCGCGACCAGCGGTGTCACGTGCGGCCGGCCGTCGGCACGGACGGTCGTGAGCCAGCTGATCTGGGCCTCTTCCAGCGCCCGCGTGGTTTCGGCCCAGCCGGTGGCCTCGGTGCCGGGATCGCTGAACCGTTCGTCGAGCCGGGTTTCCATCGTCACTCCGTTCGGTCGGCCCCGGATGCCGCGTAGGCGGCGTCGAGGCGCTCGGCGACGGTCGGGCCGTCCGGCGCCTCCCCGCGGCGGGTGCCGAGGTGAGTCTCGCGCAGTTCGTCCATGAAGGCTTCCCACAGCGGCGGACCACCGGCGGTGAGCACTTCCGCGCGGGCCGCGTAGGCGTCGGCCACGGGCAGGTGCCGCACCCCCCAGGCGCTGAGCTGCACGAGCACCGGGACGAGGTCGATCGCACGTTCGGTCAGGCTGTAGGTGACCTTCTGCTTGTGCGACGCGTCCCCGGCCCGGGTGAGCAGCCCGTGCTCGACGAGCGTGGCCAGCCGGTCGGCCAGCACGTTCGACGAGATCCGTTCCTCACCGCCGAGCAGCTCCCGGAAGTGCCGCGCCCCGCCGAAAACGACGTCACGCAGGACGAGCAGCGTCCACCGGTCGCCGAAGACCTCCAGCGACAGGTTGATCGGACACTGCGACCGGGCTTCCTTCACCGCTCTCACCTCGAAACTGGTTGCGTTACGAGAGCAGTATTACCCCGGAACGGCCGGTGGTAAACCGGGAGCGGTCAGCCGTCCAGCCGGTGCAGGAGGGCGGCGGCCAGCGCCGTACGTTCCAGCATCCCGTCGACGCTGATGTGCTCGTGCCGGACGTGTGCGCCGTCGCCGACTGCGCCGAAGCCGTCCAGCACCGGGTGGCCCAGCGCGGCCACGAACGTCGAGGAACTCCCGGAGCCGCACCGGCTCGCCGATCGCGGCTGGTAGAGCTACCTCGGTCGATCGAGAGGCCCCGTGAACGGTGAAGGGGCCCAGACGAACACCGGGTCGAAGCCCCATTGCCGCCACGCTCTCCGCGTACTGCGTGGAGACCTTCGGCAAGGCCGATGACAACCGGCTGAACCGGTGCAAGCCTTTCCGGACCGCCGGGCAACCGCGGGGGCCTTCCTGGCGTGCTGGAGGCATGACGTCGTCGAGGTCCTGGCTGCCCGAGGCGGCCTTGTTGTGGCTTCCCCTATTGGTGCTGGTCGGTGGGATCGCGGTGGTGTGGACCGGCGTTTCCATGGCCGCGGATGTGAACCGGTCGGCGGGGCTCTTCCCGGGGCGGGTCGTCACGACCGGGGCGCGGGGGCACCAGACCGCGGACGTCGAGTACACCGGACCCGACGGGGTGAGGAGGACGGAGACCTTCGAGCACCACCAGGGGCGTGTGATCGTCCCGGGGCGCCGGGTGCAGGTCCGGGTGTGGCCGGACGAACGGCGCGCGGAACTCGACGGTGGGGACAAGCACACCGTGCCGATCGTGTATGGCAGCCTGCTGACCCTGCTCGGCGCGGGCGCCACCGTCCTGCTGTTCATGTGGCACCACGGCCGGAGGATGGAGAAGTCCCGGGCGCGGTTCGAGAAGTGGTATTTGTGGTGTTGGTGGTGGCTGTCTCGCTGGCAGTGACGTCCCGCGACCCGGTGCGCAGGGCGACCACGGTGACTGGGTGGGCGTCGACCGGGTCGGTCTTACGGCCCTGGCCGGTGGCGAACACCCGCACCCGCACCGAGAGTTTCGCCGGCACATCGAGCACGGTCTCGCCGTCGGCGACCAAGCGCTGGACCCGTCGGCGGCGAGAACGAACCGTCCTCGCCGCCGACGGAAGCGGTCTTCTCTTGTTCACGCGGGGTCTTGGACCGCGAGCGGTGAAATCCCATCACCGGACGCTGGATCCTCTTCCGGAACTGACGGGGTCGGTTCGGCACCGAGCCCCTCGGTGGCGCGCGCGATTCTTCGTCACGCGAAGCCGACCAGCCATTTCTGCGCGTCGGTGGTGTTGCACTGCCACAGCTGCATGGCCAGGCCCGGCGTCGGCTGGTTGTTCGGCACGTCGATGCAGAAGTTGGTGTCCCGGAACCCCACTCTCGACATCAGCGTTACGAGGTCGGGCAGCGATCTGCTGCTCTTCCACTGGTCGTTGCTGATCGCCGCGCACTGGTTCTGCAGGAGGCGCGCGCCGTTGAAAGCGCCGTCGAAGGCGTCGAAGCACAGGTGGCTCGCCTCGTTCGCGAACTGCCACCGGTTGGTTCCCCCGAACCCTTGGGGGAACCAGCGCTGCACGGCACTCCCGTTGCACGGCACCTGCACGATCGGCGCGAACAGGTCGAGGGAGCCTCCCTCGGGTTGCAGGCAGAAGCCGTTGCCGGCGTTCCTGATCGGATGCGGGTCGGCGGCGTGCGCGACTCCCGCGCCCAGCACGCTCATGCCGACGGCCAGCAGGCCCGCCGACATCACCGCGACCACTTTGCTGCGAATTTTCACTTTGCTCCCTCTTCCCGGTCGACACCAGAGCGAGGCGGTGGCGGCCTCCCGCCGGCCTCCCGCGTATCGTCCGGCCCGCCGTCGACAACCGGTCGACAATCCGTCGACACAGCTCCGGAACGCCCGCCGGTGGCGGGTTCAGCTCGGACCTGAGGTCGGCGGGCCGCCACCCAGCACCATCGGACTCGTCGGCACCCGCCCCGGCACGTCGTTGACGGTGGGGGAGCTGGCCGCGCACCTGAACGTTTCCCCGCGCACCTTGGCCCGGCGCTTCGCCGACCGGCTGGGGACGAGCCCGGGCGCCTGGCTGCCGGCCCGCCGGGTGGCGGCGGCCCGCACGCTGCTGGAGGGGACGGACCGCCCGGTCGAGGCCGTCGCGGCCCGCGTCGGTCTCGCCTCGGCGGTCAACCTGCGCCGCCGCTTCCGCGAGCGGGTGGGCGCCTGCCGGCGGGCGTTGCGGCGTCAGACGTATTCGGAGATCTCTACGCCGTAGGTGCCCGGCTCCAGCGCCTCGAAGAGGTGCGGCACGTCGCCGGGGTAGCAGATGTAGTCCCCGGGCAGGAGCTCCTGCGGGTCGTCCATGACGCCGATGCGGGCCCGGCCCGCGCACAGCACGATGTGCTCGACCACCCCGGTCATGTGCGGGTCGGAGCGCCGGGGCGTGCCCGGCTCGCCGCGGACGACGTAGATGTCGCGACGGGCACCGGTGGGACAGGCCGACAGCAGCGTGCACGCGTAGTCCGCGTGTTCGGCGAACACCGTCGGCCCCTTGCCCGCGCGGACCACCCGGACCTTCGGCCGATCCGGCTCGACCAGCCGGGAGAACGGCACGTCGAGGGCGACGCCGAGCGCCCACAGCGTCTCGACGCTCGGGTTGCCGGTGCCCGACTCCAGCTGCGACAGCGTCGACTTGGCCAGGCCGGCGCGCCGCGCTACCTCGGTCAGCGACAGCCCCGCCCGGGTCCGTTCGCGGCGCAGCGAGGCCGCGATGATCTCCAGCGGCGCCCCGGTGCCTTCCTGAGCCATACTGTTCGCTCCATCGGTCTGTTTGTTCGCCTTGACGAACGCAGGGTCTGGCGTTCACTATAAAACACATGCGTTCGATATGGCGAACACTCGATCGGGGTCTCGCCCGTGACATCGGCCTGGTCTGTCTCGCCGATTGTCTCGTGGGGGTTTCCTACGGCGCCATCGCGGTGAGCTCCGGCTTCCCGCTGTGGCTGCCGATGCTGATGTCGCTGCTCGTCTTCGCCGGCGCGTCGCAGTTCATGTTCCTCGGGATTGTGGCCGCGGGCGGCAACCCGTTCGCCGCCGTGCTGGCCGGGTTGCTGGCCAACGCGCGGCACCTGCCGTTCGGCTTCGCGGTCGGCGACGCCGTGGGACGGCGCTGGGGTGCCCGGCTGTTCGGCAGCCACCTGATGAGCGACGAGACGGTGGCGTTCGCGATGGCCCAGGACGAAGCCCCGCGCCGCCGCGCGGCCTACTGGGCCTGCGGGCTGGGGATCTTCGTCTTCTGGAACACCGGCGTGCTGGTCGGCGCGTACGCCGGGACGGCGATCAGTGACACGGACGCGTTCGGCCTGGACGCCGCCTTCCCCGCGGTGCTGCTGGCGCTGGTGCTGCCCTCCCTGCGCGACAAGGCGGCCCGGCTTCCGGTGCTGATCGGGGTGCTGGTCGCGCTGGCCGCGACGCCGTTCCTGCCGGCCGGGCTGCCGGTGCTGCTCGCCCTGGCCGGGGTGCTCGCCGGCGTCGCCGCGAAGGAACCCGAACCGCAGGAGGCGCGCTGATGGACGGCATGGAACTGCTGATCGCGACCGCGGTGCTGGCGGGCGGCACGTTCGCCTTCCGGTTCGCCGGGCCGGTGCTGCGCAGCCGGGTGAAGCTGTCGCCGAAGGCGGAACGGCTGATGGCGCTGGCGGCGGTCGTGCTGCTGGCGGCGCTGGTCGCGGTCAGCGCGTTGACCGAAGGGCACGGCTTCGCGGGGATCGCCCGGCCGGCCGGGGTGCTGGTCGCCGGGGTGCTGGCCTGGCGGAAGGCGCCGTTCGCGCTGGTGGTCGTGGCGGCCGCGGCGACGGCGGCCCTGCTGAGGCTGGCCGGCGTCCCCTGAGTCCCGGTCCGGTGGTGGGGGCACGGGAAGAGCAACCACGGCGCTGCGGAGCCGGGCTGACCTGCCGGGAAGGCGGGGACCCGGGGCGTCTAGGCTGGTGGGAAGGTCTTTCGGGAGGTCGGGTGTCGTCGGAGCCGGTGATCGGTGTGCTCGCCATGCAGGGTGCCGTGCGCGAGCACGTCGCGATGCTGGCCGAAGCGGGCGCGCGGGCCGTGCCCGTGCGCCGCGCCGCCGAGCTGTCCGAAGTGGACGGTCTGGTGCTCCCCGGCGGCGAGTCGACCACGATGTCGCGGCTGCTGGAGAGCTTCGAGCTGCTCGAGCCGCTGCGCGCGCGGATCGCCGACGGCATGCCCGCCTTCGGCTCGTGCGCCGGGATGATCCTGCTGGCGCGGCAGACCCTCGACGGGCGGCCGGACCAGCAGCAGCTCGACGGGCTCGACGTCGTGGTCCGGCGCAACGCCTTCGGCAGGCAGGTCGACTCGTTCGAGGCGGACCTCGACTTCGCCGGCGTCGACAGCGGCAACGTGCGCGCGGTCTTCATCCGGGCGCCGTGGGTCGAGAAGGCCGGTGCCGGCGTCGAAGTGCTGGCCACGGTCAGCGGCGTGCCCGGCGTGGACGAGGAAACCGCTAGGATCGTCGCGGTCCGGCAAGGGGCGGTGCTGGCGACCGCGTTCCACCCGGAACTCACGCCCGACGTGCGGGTGCACCGGCTGTTCGTCGACCTGGTGCGCAAGGCTGCCTGAGACGCGGTGCCCGGCCGGGGTACGGAACAGATGGAGGAGAGATGAGCGGCCACTCCAAGTGGGCCACCACGAAACACAAGAAGGCCAACCTCGACGCGAAGCGCGGCAAGCTCTTCGCGCGGTTGATCAAGAACATCGAGGTGGCCGCGCGGACCGGCACCGGTGGTGGCGACCCGGATGGCAACCCCACGCTCTACGACGCCATCCAGAAGGCGAAGAAGAACTCGGTCCCGCAGGACAACATCGAACGCGCCCGCAAGCGCGGCGCCGGTGAAGAGGCCGGTGGCGCCGACTGGCAGACCATCACCTACGAAGGCTACGGCCCGAACGGCGTCGCCGTCCTGATCGAATGCCTCACCGACAACCGCAACCGCGCGGCGTCGGAGGTCCGCACCGCGCTGACCCGCAACGGCGGCTCGCTCGCCGACCCGGGCTCGGTGGCCTACCTGTTCAACCGCAAGGGCGTCGTCCTGATGCCCAAAGACGCCGCCGCGGAAGACGACGTCCTGACGGCGGTCCTCGACGCGGGCGCCGAAGAGGTCAACGACCTCGGCGAGAACTTCGAAATCGTGTCCGAGGCGACGGACCTGGTCCCGGTCCGCAAGGCCCTGCAGGACGCCGGCTTCGAATACGAGTCGGCCGACCTGACGTTCCTGCCCTCGGTGAGCGTCCCGCTCGACGCCGACGGCGCGAAGAAGGTCTTCAAGCTGATCGACGCCCTCGAAGATTGTGACGACGTCCAGAACGTCTACGCGAATTTCGATATTTCCGACGAGGTGCTCGCCGAAGTAGGCTGAGTTTTTCCCTGTCTCGCAAGGCTTTCCCGCCCGGGCCGGAAAATTCACCGGCCCGGGCCCTGGGCTCCGGCGCGCTCGTCAGGCAGAATGTGCGCCGTGACCTCGACGACCCCCGCCGCCGCCTCCGCCGACATCACCGCCGAACTGTCCGCGGAAGAACTGCGCCTGATCGAATGGATCGAGGGGCAGGCCAAGGAACGCGGCAACGCCGTCATCAACGTCGCCGCTGACGACGAAGGCGCCGGCTACTGCTTCACCGCCTGTGCGTGGGCGCTGCACCACGTGCCGGAGGCCGTCGTGGTGGGCCTGCCCGAACAGATGGGGCCCGTCCTGCTCGACGCCTACGTCGACCGGGCCGCCAACGGCGAGATCTTCGAGGTCGGCCAGCGCTACGACGACTTCTTCGAGGGCGTTCCGGTGGTGCTCGAGCGGGTCGACAAGGGGCACTACCCCGAGTACTTCGGCACGGCGTTCCTCATCTACCCGGACGGCGACTTCCCGGCCCTGCAGCTGATCGTCGCCACGCCCGAGGGCAAGTTCCCCTGGCACCCGGACGCGCCCGAGGGCTTCGCGCAGTGGCAGCCGGTGCTGACCGGCAGCGGCCACCCCGAAAGCTGGACCCCCGGCGTCGACGGCCCCTAGAACTTCCGCAGGTCGGCGGCCGCTTCCGGATAGCGTAAAGCCAGTTCCGAAGCGGCCGCGAACTCCACGCAACCGTCCGTGTACGGCGGGATGACGACGGTCCCCAGCAGGCTCCACGCGCCGCGCGTGACAGTGGCCTGCCAGGTGCCCGCGGGCACGACGACCTGCGGGCGTTCGCCGGCGGCGACGTCGGTGCCCAGCACCGGCCGCTCGACCGAGCCGTCCGGGTGCAGCAGGAGCATGGCCGCGGGCGCACCCGCGTGGTGGGCGTAGACCTCGACCCGGTCGAGGCGGTGCGGCGCGGAGAACTCCGGCGCGACGAGCAGGTAGTAGATCGCCGAGCCGGTCCCGGACCGCCAGCTCTGCGCCCACCGCCCCCCTTCGACGGGCAACGGCTGAAGTCCCAGGTGGGTGACGAAATCCGACGGCTCCGGCATGTCACCCATCCTGCCGCAGACGCGCCCAGTAGCCTGCAAGCTCGAACTGATGTTCGCGGCGGGAGGAATGCGGGTGCGGGTGCTCGGGGTCGACCCCGGTCTGACCAGGTGCGGCCTGGGGGTGGTCGACGGCGGCAAGGGCCGGGCCGTCCGCTGCGTCGCCGTCGACGTCGTGCGGACGCCGGCGGACGCCGATCTGGCACACCGCCTGCTCGGCATCTCCGACGAGGTCGAGCGGTGGCTGGACAAGTACAAGCCGGCCGCGGTGGCGGTCGAGCGCGTCTTCGCCCAGCACAACGTCCGGACGGCGATGGGCACCGCGCAGGCCGGTGGCGTGGTCGCGCTCGCCGCCGCGCGCCGGGGACTGCCCGTCGTGTTCCACACCCCCAGCGAGGTCAAAGCCGCCGTCAGCGGATCGGGCCGGGCGGACAAGGCGCAGGTTACCGCCATGGTGATGCGCCTGCTCAACCTCGAAGTCGCGCCGCACCCCGCCGACGCCGCCGACGCGCTCGCGCTGGCCATCTGCCACCTCTGGCGGGAGCCGATGCGGGCCCGGCTCGCCGAGGCCGAGGCCCGCGCGGCGGAACTGGCCCGCACCCACAAGGCCCGCCTCGCCGCCGCCGCGAAACAAGCCAAGAACCCAGGAGCAGCACGATGATCTCGTCGGTACGCGGAGAAGTCCTCTCGGTCGGCCTGGACCACGTCGTGGTCGAGGTCGGCGGGGTCGGCCTCGCCGTGCAGGCCACTCCGGCGACGCTGGCGACCCTGCGCCGCGGCGAAGAGGTCCGGCTGCACACCGCGCTGGTCGTGCGCGAGGACTCGCTGACGTTGTTCGGCTTCGCCGACGCCGACGCGCGGGAGCTGTTCGGGCTGCTGCAGACCGTGTCCGGGATCGGCCCGCGGCTGGCGCTGGCCACCCTCGCCGTGCTCGACCCCGGCAAGCTGCGGGCCGCGCTGGTGGAAGGCAACATCACCGTGCTCACCTCGGTGCCCGGCATCGGCCGCAAGGGCGCCGAACGGCTCACCCTCGAACTGCGCGACAAGGTCACCGCCCTCGGCGGTGCGGGTGACGCACCCGCCGTCGCCGCCCCCGGTGCCCTGCGCGCCGAGGTCGTCGAAGCGCTGGCGGGGCTCGGGTTCCCGGCCAAGCAGGCCGAGCAGGCCGTGGACAAGGTCCTCGCCGACGGCGACGGCCACACCACCGCCGGCGTGCTGCGCGCCGCGCTGGCCACCCTCGGCCGCAAGCGGTAGGCGCGGGCATGGAGTATGAGGCCGTGAGCGACGAAGAGGACGACGCCCTCTCGGCGTGGTCCCAGACCGGCGAGGAGAACGTCGAGGGCACGCTGCGGCCCCGCAAGCTCGACGAGTTCGTCGGCCAGCCGCGCGTGCGCGAACAGCTGGAGCTGGTGCTGGAGAGCGCGCGCCGCCGCGGCGTGCCGCCCGACCACGTCCTGCTGTCCGGCCCGCCCGGGCTCGGCAAGACGTCGATGGCGATGATCGTCGCGGCCGAGCTGGGCGCGGCCATCCGGATCACCTCCGGCCCGGCGCTCGAGCGCGCCGGCGACCTCGCCGCGATGCTGTCCAACCTCACGCCCGGCGACGTCCTGTTCATCGACGAGATCCACCGGATCGCCCGCCCCGCCGAGGAGATGCTCTACCTGGCGATGGAGGACTTCCGGGTCGACGTCGTGGTCGGCAAGGGTCCGGGCGCCACCAGCATCCCGCTGGAGATCGCGCCGTTCACGCTGGTCGGGGCGACCACCCGGTCCGGCTCGCTGACCGGCCCCCTGCGCGACCGCTTCGGCTTCACCGGCCAGATGGAGTTCTACACCGACGCCGAGCTGGAGCTGGTCGTCCGCCGGGCCGCGACGATCCTGGACGTCCCGATCGACCGCGACGGCTGCGCGGAGATCGCGGGCCGTTCGCGGGGCACGCCCCGGATCGCGAACCGGCTGCTGCGGCGCGTCCGCGACTACGCCGAGGTTCGCGCCGACGGCAAGGTGACCCGCGAGGTCGCGCGCGCCGCGCTGGCCGTCTACGACGTCGACGAGCTGGGCCTGGACCGGCTCGACCGGGCCGTGCTCACGGCGCTGACCAGGTCCTTCGGCGGCGGGCCGGTGGGCATCTCGACGCTGGCGGTGGCCGTGGGGGAGGAGTCGACCACCGTGGAAGAGGTGTGTGAGCCGTACCTCGTCCGCGCCGGTATGCTCGCCCGCACCCCGCGTGGCCGGGTCGCCACCGCGGCGGCGTGGGAACACCTCGGCATGGTGCCGCCCGCCGACCTCCCGGGGCGCCCCGAGCAGGGCGGACCGACGCTCTTCGCGCACGACTGAGCGGCCGGTAACAGCGGGTGGGTGCTGGCGTCCGCGCTGGTACCTGGCACACTCGACCAGAGCACATACCCAAAAACCGGACATTTCGGCTGGGCCCGGGTGTCCGTCGAACGGAGAATCATGCAACAGCTATTGCTGCCCCTGCTGCTCGTGCTCGTCCTCGCTGTACCGCTGGTGATGAGCACGCGCAAGCAGAAGAAGCAGCAGGCCGCGCAGCAGGAACTGCAGAGCAGCCTGGCGCCCGGTGACCGCGTGATGACCACGTCCGGTCTGTACGGCACCGTCGCCGACACCTCCGGCGACAACACGATCGACATCGAGATCGCACCGGGTGTCGTCACCACCTGGCTGCGGCTGGCGGTCCGCGAGAAGGTCGAGCCGGTCGTGGAGACCGAGGAGGACTCCGCCGACGAGGTGGAGACCGCCACCGAGGAGCCGGCGATCATCGAGTCGACCTCCGGCATCAAGACCGAGGAGCCGCCGACCACCGCACAGGTGGCGCCGCCGCTGGAGCACGGCAAGAAGTAAGCCCTCCGCGGCACCCCTGGGCGGGCCGGGAAACCCGACGAAAGTCGGTACGGCCTCGCACGCCGGGCTCACGCAGCACCGAGTAGTGTCTCGGTGCTGCGTGCGTGTCCGCCGTCATACCCGCGCCCGGGAGTGAATCGCACACGGTCGGTGAATGCACACAGTCCCTCCCGGTAACCCTCCGGGCGGGCACCGCAACGTTGGGGTCCACCCCGTCCGAGGAGACCGAAGCACCGTGGCAGCTTCAGCCGGGCATCTCCGCCCGGGACGCTATCTCGCCCTGTTCGCCCTGATCGTGATCGTCTTGTACGCGCTGGTGTTCCTCACCGGCAACCACAAGCCGACCCCGAAGCTGGGCATCGACCTGCAGGGCGGTACCCGGGTCACGCTCACCGCCCGCACCCCCGACGGCGGCCAGCCGACCCGGGAGTCCCTGAACCAGGCCCGCCAGATCATCGAACGGCGCGTCAACGGGATCGGCGTCAGTGGCACCGAGGTCCTCCTCGACGGCAACAACGTCGTGATCACCGTTCCCGGTGAGCAGGGTGACCAGGCGAAGAACCTGGGCAAGACCGCGAAGCTGGGCTTCCGGAAGGTCGTCGCGAACGCCACCCAGCCGGTGGTGCCGCCGCAGACTTCGACCCCGCCCACCGCGACCCCGCCGACTTCCGGCGCCCCGAGCTCGGGCGCGCCGAGCGCGCCTGCGTCTTCGGGTGCCCCGACGAGCAAGGCGGCCGGTGGCGGCGCGCCGGGTGCCGCGCCCGCGCAGCAGCAGAGCACCACGCCGGCCCCGCCGAGCAGCAGCACCCCGCCGCCGCCCGCGTCCACCCCGGCGCCGGCCCCGTCCGACGGCTCGGTCGACGCGCAGACCGCGCAGCAGATCCAGGCCGCCAAGGCGGTCCGGCAGGACCCGAAGCTGATCGGCGCCGACGGCCAGCCGAACCAGGAGCTCGTCGCCAAGGCGATGGCCACGCTGACCTGCGCGCCGAACGCCAAGGACCCCCTCGAGGGCAACGACGACCCGAAGCTGCCGCTGGTCGCCTGCGGTGACCACGACACGTACAAGTACCTGCTGGAGCCGGAGTTCCTGCCGGGCACCGAGATCGCCGACTCGACCTCGGGCTACGACCAGCAGCGCGGCCAGTGGGTGGTGAACCTCAGCTTCAAGAGCGCGGGCACCAAGACCTGGGCGGACTTCACCTCGAAGAACACCGGCCAGCAGGCCGCGTTCGTGCTCGACACGCAGGTCGTGTCCGCGCCGAACATCCAGGTGGCCATCCTCGACGGCAACACCCAGATCACCGGCAAGTTCACCCAGGCCGAAGCGAAGAACCTCTCGGACGTCCTCAAGTACGGCTCGCTGCCGCTGTCGTTCGCGTCCTCGGACGCGACCACGGTGTCGGCCACCCTCGGCCTGGCGTCGCTGGAGGCCGGTCTGATCGCCGGCGGCATCGGCCTGCTGGTGGTCTTCGTCTACTGCCTGTTCTACTACCGGCTGCTCGGCGTGCTGACCATCCTCTCGCTGGCCCTGTCCGGCTCGCTGGTGTTCGCGGTGCTGGTGCTGCTCGGCCGCTGGATCGGCTACACGCTGGACCTCGCGGGCATCGCCGGCCTGATCATCGCCATCGGCATCACGGCGGACTCGTTCGTCATCTACTTCGAACGACTGAAAGACGAGATCCGGGAAGGCAGGACGTTCCGGTCCGCGGTGCCACGCGGCTGGGTCCGCGCCCGGCGCACCATCCTGGCCTCGGACGGCGTGAGCTTCTTGGCCGCGGCGATCCTGTACGTCATCGCGGTCGGCGACGTCCAGGGCTTCGCGTTCACCCTCGGCATGTCCACGGTGCTCGACCTGGTGGTCGTGTACCTGGTGACGCACCCGCTGGTGGCCATGGTGTCCACGTCCAAGAACGCGTTCCTGTCCAATCCGAGGCATCTGGGCCTCGGCGCCGTGCAGCAACTGGGTTCGCAGCGGAAGAAGGCGGCTTCGGTCGGCCGCGCGAACGTGAAGGAGGCCTGACGTGGGGGTCGAAGAACTGGGCAGGGACGCCGAAGGCAACGCCAAGGTGGCGGCGAAGCCCGGCAAGAAGGAAAGCGTCTTCCACCGGCTGTACGTGGGTACCGGCGCGTTCGACGTCGTCGGCAAGCGCAAGCGCTGGTACATCTTCTTCGGGGCACTGGTGCTGGTGTGCCTCGGCTCGATGATCATCCGCGGCTTCAACCTCGGCATCGAGTTCGAGGGCGGCACGCAGCTCCAGATGCCGGCCAACGGCATCCACGGCGTGATCACCGAGGAGCAGGCCAAGGAGTCGTTCCAGAAGGCCCTCGGCCACCCGGCCGCGGAGGCGCAGAAGGTCGGCTCGGGCGCCGCGTCGACCATCCAGATCCGCACCGAAACGCTGAACGCGGCCGACGTCGCCAAGCTCAAGCAGGGCCTGTTCGAGGACCTGGGCCCGAAGGGCACGAACGGCCAGCCCGGCGTCCAGGCCATCAGCGACAGCGCGGTGAGCGCGTCCTGGGGCGGCGAGATCTCGCAGAAGGCACTGCTCGCGCTCGCGGTGTTCCTCGTCGCGGTGGTCATCTTCCTGGCGATCTACTTCGACGCGCGGATGGCCGTGGCGGCGTTGATCTCGCTGCTGCACGACATCCTGGTCACCGCGGGCGTGTACTCGCTGGTCGGCTTCGAGGTCACCCCGGCGACCGTGATCGGCCTGCTGACCATCCTCGGGTTCTCGCTGTACGACACGGTGGTGGTGTTCGACAAGGTCCGCGAGAACACGCGCGGGCTGCTCGGGCTGACCCGCCGCACGTACGGCGAGGCCGCGAACCTCGCGCTGAACCAGACGCTGATGCGATCGTTCAACACGGCGTTCATCGCGCTGCTGCCGATCCTCGGCCTGCTGGTCGTCGGGTACGTGCTGCTCGGCTCCGGCACGCTGCAGGACCTGGCGCTGGTGCAGCTGACCGGCACCCTGGTCGGCGTGCTGTCGTCGGTCGCGCTGGCGACGCCGCTGCTGGTCGACCTCAAGATGCGCGACCCGAAGTACCGGCAGCAGGCCGATCGGGTCCACCAGCGCCGCGTCAGCCAGGAACGCAAGGCGGCGGGCGGGGACTTCGACGCCTCGGACGACGACGCCCTCGCGAAGGAACTGCGCAAGGAGAAGGCGTACGCGGCCGCGGCCAGCGTCCCGGCCCGGATCCAGAAGCAGCGCCCGGCCGGGAAGCGGAAGCGCTGACGTGCACCTCGACGACGCCCTCGGCCTGATCGCCGAGGTGCCGGACTTCCCCGAGCCCGGCGTGCTGTTCCGCGACCTGAGCCCGCTCTTCGCGGACGCGGGTGCGTTCAAAGCGGTGATCGACGCGCTGGCGGGCACCCTCGACCCGGGAGTCGAGGCGCTCGCCGGCGTGGAGGCCCGCGGGTTCCTCCTCGCCGCGGCCGTCGGGTACGCCCGCGGCCTCGGCGTGGTGCTGATCCGCAAGCCCGGCAAGCTGCCGCAGGTGGCGGGCCGCGTCGACTACGCCCTGGAGTACGGCACGGCGACGGTGGAGCTGCCGGCCGGCGTGGTGCAGCCGGGCCGGCGGATCGCGATCCTCGACGACGTCCTGGCCACGGGCGGCACGGTCGCGGCCACGGGCAAGCTCCTGGAGGACGCGGGTGCGGTGGTCGACAGCGTGTCGGTGGTCCTGGAACTGGCCGCCCTCGGCGGCCGCCAGGTCCTGGGCGACCGCAAGATCCACGCCCTGCAGGTCTGCTGAACTCGTCACCCGCGTGATTCCCGCCGGAACTCACGTGATTGAAGCCGGAACTCGCGAGTTCCGGCTTCAATCACGTCAGTGACGGGCCGAATCACGCGAGTTACGGCCTGGATCACGCCGGAATCCGGTGAACCGGCTGGTCGGGGCCTCGGTATCCCCCTGAACGGGCGCACCCGACAGGGTTACGAGGCGCAACGGCTACCCTGGTGGTCCGAAGGCCGCACGAGCAGCAGGAGGTGCGGGTGAGCCAGGAGCTCGACGCCGCGGTGCCCGCGAAGCAGGGCCCCCAGCAGAACGGGCAGGCGGTGGCACAGCCCGCGCCGCCCAAGCCGAACGGCGCGGCGCCGAACCCGTCCGCGACCCGGCGCGTCCGGGCGCGCCTCGCCCGGCGGATCACCGCGCAGCGCGCCGCCCCGGTCAAGCAGGTCCTCGAACCCCTGGCCGTCATCCACCGCGAGCTCCACCCGAACGCCGACCTCGGGCTGCTCCAGCGCGCCTACGACGTCGCCGAGGAACTGCACCGCAACCAGCGGCGCAAGTCCGGCGACCCGTACATCACCCACCCGCTCGCCGTCGCCACCATCCTCGCCGAGCTGGGCATGGACACCACGACCCTGGTCGCGGCGCTGCTGCACGACACGGTCGAGGACACCGGTTACGCCGTCGAGAGCCTGAAAGCCGACTTCGGCGAGAAGGTCGCCGAGCTGGTCGACGGCGTCACGAAGCTGGACAAGGTGCAGCTCGGCTCGTCGGCCGAGGCCGAGACCATCCGCAAGATGGTCATCGCGATGGCCAAGGACCCCCGGGTGCTGGTCATCAAGCTCGCCGACCGGCTGCACAACATGCGTACCATGCGCTTCCTGCCGCCGGAGAAGCAGGCCCGCAAGGCCCGCGAGACCCTCGAGGTCCTCGCGCCGCTGGCCCACCGGCTCGGCATGGCCACGGTGAAGTGGGAGCTGGAGGACCTCGCGTTCGCCATCCTGCAGCCCAAGAAGTACGACGAGATCGTGCGGCTGGTCGCCGATCGCGCGCCTTCGCGGGACATCTACCTGCGGACGGTGATCACGGACCTGACCAGCAACCTGGTCTCCTCGCGGATCACCGCGAAGGTCGAGGGCCGCCCGAAGCACTACTACTCGATCCACCAGAAGATGATCGTCCGCGGGCGCGACCTGGACGACATCCACGACCTGGTCGGCGTGCGGATCCTGGTCGAGGACGTCCGCGACTGCTACGCGGCGATGGGTGTGGTGCACGCGCTGTGGCAGCCGGTACCCGGCCGGTTCAAGGACTACATCGCGCAGCCGCGGTTCGGCGTTTACCAGTCGCTGCACACCACGGTGATCGGTCCCGACGGCAAGCCCCTCGAGGTGCAGATCCGCACCTACGAGATGCACCGCACCGCCGAGTACGGCATCGCCGCGCACTGGCGGTACAAGGAGACCAAGGGCACCCACGCCGGCAACGCCATGGACGTCGACGAGATGGCGTGGATGCGGCAGCTCCTCGACTGGCAGCGGGAAGCGGCGGACCCGGGCGACTTCCTCGAGTCGTTGCGCTACGAGCTGGCCTCGCGCGAGATCTTCGTGTTCACGCCGAAGGGTGACGTGATCACGCTGCCGGTGGAATCCACGCCGGTCGACTTCGCCTACGCCGTGCACACCGAGGTCGGGCACCGGTGCATCGGTGCCCGCGTCAACGGCCGGCTGGTCGCTCTCGAACGCAAGCTGGAGAACGGCGAAGTCGTCGAGATCTTCACTTCGAAGGCGGAGAACGCCGGGCCGTCGCGGGACTGGCTGCAGTTCGCCGGGTCGCCGAAGGCGCGGGCCAAGATCCGGCAGTGGTTCGCCAAGGAACGCCGCGACGAGGCGATCGAAGGCGGCAAGGAAGCCATCACCAAGGAGATCCGCAAGGTCGGCCTGCCGATCCAGCGGCTGGTCTCCGCGGAGTCCATGGGTGCGGTGGCCACCGAGCTGCGCCACGCCGACATCTCGTCGCTGTACGCGGCGGTCGGCGAAAGCCACACCAGCGCGAAGCACGTCGTGCAGCGGCTGGTGGCGCTGATCGGCGGGGTCGACGCGGCCGAGGAGGAGCTCGCCGAGCGGGCGACGCCGTCCACGGTCACCCGGCGTCGTGGTTCCAACGACGTCGGCGTGGTGGTCAAGGGCGCCAGCGACGTCTGGGCGAAGCTCGCCCGCTGCTGCACCCCGGTGCCGGGTGACGAGATCCTCGGCTTCGTGACCCGCGGCGGTGGCGTTTCGGTGCACCGCACCGACTGCACGAACGCCGGTGACCTGCACTCCCAGCCCGAGCGGCTGGTCGAGGTCGAGTGGGCGCCCTCGGCGTCGTCGGTGTTCCTGGTGGCCATCCAGGTCGAGGCGCTCGACCGGCACCGTCTGCTCTCGGACGTCACCAAGGTACTGGCCGACGAGAAGGTCAACATCCTCTCGGCGTCGGTGACCACGTCCCGGGACCGGGTCGCGGTCAGCCGGTTCTCGTTCGAGATGGGCGACACGAAGCACCTCGGCCACGTCCTGAAGGTGGTCCGCGGCGTGGAAGGCGTCTACGACGTCTACCGCGTGACGTCGGCTTCCTGAGGCTGCCACGACCCGTCGACCGCGATGCCGGCGGCCGCGGCGATCCGGTCGCGGGATTCGAGCAGCCGCGCGCGGAGGGCCGGGAGGTCCAGGCCGAGCAGCCGGCCGTGGCGCTTGACCGCGCGGCCGGCGACGAAGACGCTGTCGACGAGACCGGGATGGCCGGCGGTGACGATCGTGCCGGCCGGGTCGCCGACCGGGAAGACCGAGGGGTCTTCGGCGTCGAGCAGGACCAGGTCGGCGTCCTTGCCGACGGTGATGCTGCCCGTCCGGGCGGCGAGCCCGCAGGTCCGGGCGCCGTCGATGGTCGCGAACCCGAGGATGTCCCGCGTCGTGAGGCCGCGCTCCACCGCGATCGCCGTGCGCATGGCGCCGAACATGTCGCCGCCGGCGGACGGGCAGTCGTCGACCGACAGCGACGGGCGGATCCCGGCCGCCAGCGCCCGGCCGGTGATGGGCGGCGCGAAGCCCATCTTCAGCTCGACGTCCGGGCTGATCGACACCGAGCCGCCCGCGTCGGCCAGCATCGCCAGCTGGTCGTCGGAGAGGCCGTTGCCGTGCACGACGGTCGTGCGGTCGTCGAGCAGCCCGCGCTCGTGCATCTCCGCGATCGGCCGGTCGCCCCGCGGCCAGCCACCGGTGCCGTGGACGTGCACGCTCACCGCGAGCCCCAGTTCCCGTGCCAGTGCGACATCCGCTGCCGTCTCGTCCATTGTGGACAGAAACGGGCCACGCAGGCCCAGTGCCATGTCGTCGCCCGGCAGCACGGCCCGCACCCGCCGGATCTCCGGCGCGATGTCCGGGCCCGCGGCGCCGTAGCAGAAGATCGAGCGGCCGGGGGCCTCGCGCAGTGCCTGGATCGCGGCGTCGGCGTTCTCCGGGCGGTCGGCGCAGTGGAACCAGTCCAGCATGGTCGTGACGCCGGAGGCGAGTGCCTCGATCCGGCCGAGCAGGTTGCCGAGGTACACGTCTTCCGGCCGGTAGTGCGGCCGGAGCGTCCCGTGCATGGCGACGCGGTACTGGCCGAACGTCCAGCCGGCGCCGAGGCCGCGGAACGCGGTCTGCCAGGTGTGCCGGTGGGTGTCCACGAAGCCCGGCAGCACGATCTTGCCCGAGGCGTCGACGACCTCGGCCCCGGGAGCGTCGATGCCCGGGGCGACCGCGGCGATCCGGCCGTCCTCGATGAGCACGTCACCGCGCGGGAGATCCCCGGCCGCCGGATCCATGCTGACCACCATGCCGCCGCGAACGAGGGTGTTCATGGGTGCCCTTTCCCCAAGAGTTGATGTGTCAACTCTAGCCTAGACTGTCCGTCATGGCGAACATGAGCTCCGAGGACTGGGCGTTCTGGGACACCTGGATGCGCGCGCAGCGCCTGCTCGTCCGTGAGCTCGACCGGGGCCTGCAACGCGACTGCGGCATCTCGAAGGCCGAATTCAGCGTGCTGGTGACCTTGCGGCGCCCGATGCGCGTCGGCGAGCTCGCCGACGCCCTCGGCTGGGAGAAGAGCCGCGTCGCGCACCTGCTGACGCGCATGGAGAAGCGCGGGCTCGTGGCGCGGACCGAGGACGGCGCGGGCGGCCGGCGCACGGGGATCGAGCTGACCGGGGAAGGCCGCCGCCTCGCCGGCAGCGCGACCCGCGTGCACGGCGCCAACATCCGGCGGCACGTCCTCGACTCGCTGACGCCCGAGCAGGCCGCGGCCATCCGGTCCTGGAGCGAGGCGCTGATCGCGCGCGTCGAGCCGTCCTAGAAGAGGGCGGCGATCAGCGCGGCCAGCGGCGGGAGCGCCTGGGCGAGCGCCCCGCCGCGGCCGGCACCGCGCGGGCGGCTGAGCGCGAGCAGGTCCGACACGCCCAGGGCGATCCCGGCCAGCAGCATGAACCCGCAGCAGTAGAGCACCAGCGCCCGGCCCGCCTCGACGTGGCCGGTGTGCAGCAGGACCAGCCCGAGCACCGGACCGGCGGCGAGGAACAGGTTGTAGAAGCCGACGTTGAACGACCAGAGCCGGGTGGCGGGCAGATTCGCCGCCGGGATCCGGAAAATGCCCTCGTGCACGCCCGTCCGTTCGAACAGCACCACTTCCCAGGTGAACGCCAGCAGGTGCACCAGCACCGCCAGCCCGGCGCAGCTCTGCGCGACGGCGTTCACGACGTCAGCTCGATGCCGTGGCGCCCGGCGATCTCCGGGATCCGGTCCGCCGGAGCCTGGTCGACGTCGCGGAAGAACCGGCCCATCCCGTCCGTCAGGCACAGCGTGAGGAACTGCGCCGAGGGCGTGTGCACCGTGAAGGTGTTGACCGCGCCCGCCGGGATGCTGATCGACGCGCCGGGCCCGAGGTCGTGGAGTTCGCCGTCGACGTAGACCGTGATACGCCCGTGCAGCACGTAGAAAGTCTTCGCCCAGGGCTCGGTGTGCGGCGGGACGGACGGCCCGCGCGGCGCGTCGACCTCGAACACCTCGTAAGCGCCGCCGGTGTGTTCCGCGCCGACCTTGACGGTGATCCGCGCGTCCTTGGAGTCGAGTTCCGGGCCCTCGCCCGGTGCGCTGAAGTGGGTCATGGCGACCACGCTAGGAACCGGCGGAGCGAGGGACCATCCCGGAAAAGTGGGATACCCCGGCTTGCCGCGGGCGGCGCATACTGCGTCCATGCGGGAAGGGTCCATGTGGGAAGGCCGGGCGCAGGGAGTGCGGCGGGACGTCGCCGCGCTCGCGACGGCGGGCCTCGGCGTCGCCGAGCTGCACGCCGCGGCCATCGAGCTGGTCGGCCGCGTGGTGCCGGCCGAGCTCACGTGCTGGGCTTCGCTGGATCCGGACACCGCGGTGATCAGCTCGATGACCAGCGGCCGGGCCCGCATCCCCGGCGAATACGAGCCGCTGCTCGCGACCTACGAGTACGACGGCGCCCAGCCCCACACCTTCGCCGAGCTGGCCCGGCGCCCGGTGCCGGTGGCCCGCCTGTCCGACCTGCCGCGCCGGGCCGTCGAGCGCAGCGGCCGGTTCGCCGAGGTCTGGCGCCCGCTGGGGCTCGGCCACGAACTGCGCGCCGTGTTCCGGGTCGACGGCACGGCGTGGGGCGCGGCCGGCCTGGTGCGGCGCGGCGAGTTCAGCGACCGCGAGGTGGAGTTCCTGACGGCGGTCGCTCCGGCACTGGCGGCGGCGACGCGGGTGGCCGCACGCATCCGCGGCGCGGGGGAGCGAGCGGAACCGGCGATCGTGGTCCTCGGCCCGGACGGCAGGCAGCGGGCGGCCACCGCGGCGGCCGCGGCGTGGCGGTCCGAACTGGACGAGATCGCCCCGGGCCGGTTCACGGTCCTGCTGCGCGCGGTGGTGACCGGGGCCCGCGCGGCGGCGACGGGGACGTTCCGCGCCCGGGTGCGCGACGCCCGCGGCGGGTGGATCGTCCTGCACGCCAGCAGGTTGGTGGGCGAGGACGGCGACGGCGAGACGGTGGTGACCGTCGACCGCGCCTCGGGCGCCGACCTGCTGGGCGTGCTGCTCGCGGCCTACGGCCTGACCGCCCGCGAGCGCGACGTCTGCCGCGAGGTGCTGGCCGGACGGTCCACAACGGACATGGCGGCCCGGCTGGCCATCTCGGCGCACACGGTGCAGGACCACCTCAAGTCGGTGTTCGGCAAGGTCGGCGTCCGCAGCCGCGGGGAACTGACCGCCAAGCTGTCGTCCTGACGATTCCGGTGCCGGGAAAATGTCGTGTTGCTGCCGGAATTACCGTCACGCTTTCCGTGGCTGCATGCTACCTTCTGCAAATTGCGGGGGAGCGAGCTGTCCGGCGATCGGCGCCCCCGGCCTGACAAGGGGGCGGCATGGCCGACGACACCACGCGCTACCTGTGCGCCGCCTCCTACCTCGACCCCGCCTACGGCAGACGGGCGATCACCGAGTTCCTCGTCGAGCCGACCCGGCCGGTCCCGCCGTCGACGGGGCTCGACGCGGGCCGCGTGCTCACCGAGGCGGTGCGGGCGCGGGCGCGCCGGAAGAACTACGACGGGCTGCTGGTGCTGCTCATGGCCGTCGTCATCGGACTGTTGTGGGACAACCCGCTGCTCTACGGCTGGATCGTGGTGTCGCTGGTGCTCGTCGTCGCGCGGGCGGGGAAGATCGCGTACGCGCCGGGGAAGCCGGTGAACCCGAGGACGATGATCCTGCTCGCCGTCGCGGTCGTCGTCGCCTGGCTGCTGCTGTCCTATTCGGACGAACTCTTCAGCTCCGGGAGCTCGTACTCCTCCCGCTACTACCACGAAGACGTTTACGTCGACGACTCGTCGGGCGGCGACACCGCCCGGACCGTCATCGGCATCGTGCTCGCGGTCGTCGTGCTCGTGGTCGCCACGATCGAGCGGTGGTCCCTGTGGAACCTGCTCACGACGCGCTTCCGGCGGTTCGGCGGGACCGCGGACGGCGGCGGGAGCCTCGCCGGCCTGTTCACCGAAGACTTCCGTGCCCAGCTCGCCCGCTACCGCCAGGAAGACGAGTTCGCCGGTGCGCCCCTGGTGGTGTACCGCGGCTACAACCCGTTCGTGGGCGCCGGTTTCCGGCGTGACGCCTGGTCGATGGCCATCCCGCTGGAGCGGCTCGAAGACAGCGAAGGCCGGCCGAAGCTGACCACCGAGGCGTTGTACGACGGGATCCGCGCGGCGGTCGCGAACCTCCGCCACGCGCACACGTTGTCCCCGGACCACCGGCTCGGCGGGCTGACCGTGACCGAGGCGGTGTTCACCCCGGCCGCCGAGCTCGTCGACCACCTGGGGGAGCCGGAAGCCGCGGCCTACCTGCCGGACGTCGAGCGGCCGCCGCACACCCGGCTCACCGCCGACGATGTCGCCCGGCTCCGCACCGAACCGAAGGAATGGGCGCGCTACTACCTGTGCTTCCAGGTGGAAACCTGGGACCGGGATCTCGTGCTCACGACGTTCCTGCACGTCGCGGTGGACGACACGACGCTGTACGTCGAGTGGACGCCGTTCATGCTGCCGCCGATCCGGGCCGACTACCGCGTGGTCGACAAGATGCGGCCGGACTCGCTGCGCCCGCTCGGCCAGGGATTGCTGGCCTGGCTGGAGATGCCGGCGAGCCTGCCGGGCCGGATCGCGAACCTCGCGTCGTGGATCCGGCAGCCGAAGCGCGAGCTCGGCGTCCTCGACCCGGACCGCTACGGCGCCGGGAGCACCCTGCGGGAGCTCGCGTCGGTGAACCTGTTCACCGACTACTTCCAGCTCGTCGACATCGAACGGTACGAGAAGATCCTCGAAAGCCGGCTCCTGCCGGCGATCGGCAAGCTCCTCGGCGACGCCGGGTTCTCGACGGCGAAGTTCGAAGAGCAGGCGGCGGTCGTGATCAACAACGACATCAGCATCGGCGGCGACAACCGCGCCCCGATCACCCAGGCCGGGCTGCGCGGCCCGCGTCCGCCCGCGGCACCCGGCCGTCCGACCAGAACGGAGACCTGATGGAACACCGGATCACGAACAAGGTGAGCATCGGCCGGGACAACTCCGGCCCGATCACCCAGACCGGCATCGAAGGCGGCGGTGCCGAAACCGCCGTCTCGTCGTTGCTCGAGCTGGTCGAGCGGCTGACCACCGAGGTGCGCGGCCGGGACCTCGCCAAGCAGGAAGTGCTGGAGGACACGCTGACCGACCTGGCGGCCGACCTACGCGCGGGTGACGCCGCAGAGCCGGCGGTGGTCCGCAGCCGCTGGGAGAAGGTCAAGGGCCTGCTGGGCGGGGTGGTGCAGTTCTCCGAACTGGTCGCCAAGATCTCCGACCAGGTGCAGAAGATCTTCAGCTAGAGGAACTTCCGCAGCAGGGCGTTGACCTCCTCCGGCCGTTCCATCGACGGCAGGTGCCCGGTGCCGGCCAGCTCGACGAGTTCGGCCGCGGGCAAGGATTCCGCCAGGTGCGCGGACAGCTCCACCAGCCCCGGCGCGTCGGACGTCCCGATCACCACCAGGGCGGGCGTGGTGATCTCCGCCAGCCGGTGCCGGGTGTCCGGGATCCGTTCCGTCCACTGTGGAGCGGTCCAGCCGTGCCGGTACACCTGCTCGCACATTTCCTTCACCAGCGCGAGCATCTCCACCGGCAGCACCGACACGTCCCGGTCGGGCCCCGCGACCAGGTAACGGATGTTGGCCTCCGCCATGACCCGCACGTCCGCCGGATCGACGTCGCCTTCCCGCGCTTGGTAGCGGGCGAGCCGGTCGGCGGGGACGGCCGCGGCGGCCTTCGCCATGTCCGCCTGCATGTGGTCCGGCCAGGTGTGCCCGGTGAGACCCGAGCCGAGCAGCACGAGCCGGGTGACCCGCTCCGGCGCGGCGAGCGCGGCGTCCAGCGCGCACGCCCCGCCCATCGACGCCCCGACCAGCGCGGCCTGCTCGATCCCCCGGGCATCGAGCAGGGCCAGCAGGTCCTCGTAGTGGGCGTGCTCGCCGGTTTCGCCGCCGGTCTCCCCGAAGCCGCGGCGGTCGTAGCGGATCACCCGGTGGGTGGCGGCGAGCTCGGTGAACTGCGCGTCCCACATCCGGCGGTCGCCGATCGCGGTGTGCAGCAGGACGACCGCGGGCCCCTCGCCCGCCTCGTCGTAGCCGAATGCGGTTCCGTTCACTTCGATCGTCGCCATGGCCCCAAACTAGCCACCCGACCGCGTCACACACCGCACTTTTCGCTGAGGGCGAGCGGTTAAGGTGCGGTTCATGACCGACGGATTCGACCTGACCCGCGACGGCGAGGTGGCGCGCCTGACGCTGACCCGGCCGGAGAAGATGAACGCGATCACCTACGGCATGTGGTCGGCGATCCCGGACGTCGTGGCCGAGGTGGAGGCCGATCCGGCGCTGAAGGTGCTGGTGATCGCGGGTGCCGGCCGGCACTTCTCCGCGGGCGCCGACATCAGCGAGTTCGGGGAGCTGCGCACCACGGCGGAAGGCGCGGCGAGCTACGACAAGGCCGTCGAGGGCGCGGTCGCCGCCCTCACCGCGATGCGGAAGCCGTCGGTCGCGATGATCCAGGGCAACTGCATCGGCGGTGGTTGCCAGGTCTCGGTCGCCTGCGACTTCCGGTTCGCCGCCGAGGACGCGCGGTTCGGCATCACCCCGGCCAAGCTCGGCATCGTCTACCACTTCGATTCGACGCGGCAGCTGGTGTCGCTCGTCGGCCCGGCGCACGCCAAGTACTTCCTCCTGTCCGGCGAGCTGATCAGCGCCGGGCGCGCCCGCGAAATCGGCCTGCTCAACGACGTCTTCCCGGGCGAGGACCTCGAGTCCTCGACGTTGGCGTTCGTCTCGACGTTGTGCTCGCGCTCCCAGGCCTCGATCCGCGGGATGAACCGGATCATCGAGAAGATCGTCGCCGGGCAGGAGACCCCGGACGCCGAGGTCGGGGAGATCCGCTCCGAAGCCCTGCACGGCGAGGACTACGCGGAGGGCGTCGCCGCGTTCCTGGAGCGGCGCCCGCCGCGCTTCACCTTCCGCTGAGCCGCGCTCAGGCGTCCAGGTATTCGCGGAAGTGCTCGGCGACGACGTCGGTGACGCCGGCGGGATCGAGCTTGCCGTCGATCTCGATGACGCGGATACCCAGGTCCCTCGCCGCCCGCACGGCGTGGGCGGCGAGCATCCGGTCGCGCGTCAGCCGGGTGCGCTGCACGGGAATCGCCGGTTCGCCCGGCCGGTGCCGGAGCTGGTGCTGCCGGAACAGCTCGGTGGGCACCAGCACCACCATGCGGCCCGGCGAGTCCACGAGCGGGGCGACGAGCTCCGGCCGCAGCCCCCGGCCTTCGGCGACGATCGGCCGCGGCGAGGTCAGCGCGCGCAAGTCGTCGAGGGCGCAGCGGAAGCGGTGCCCGAACTCGGCCATCATCGCGGTCAGCTGGTCGCCGACCGGGAGGTCGTCCGGCAGCGGTGTGCCGGGCCGGGCCCGGTCGTCGTGGTGGTAGGTCGTCAGGCCGTGCCGCTCGGCCAGCAGCCGCGCGACGGTGGACTTCCCGGTCCACGGTGCGCCGCCGATCCACAGCGCCTTGCCGAGGGTGCCGAACGGATCCCAGGTCATGAGACGACTATCGCGGGCCCGGGCGCCCGCTGGCCAGTGTTCCCGCGCCGGTTGATCCGTTCAGCGCAGAGTGCTCCCGCCCGCACGCCACGCGGTCAGGAGGCGTCTCCCTCGCCGTCGACCACGAGGACGGTGGAGCTGTCCGCGAAGTCCGGTTCCTGGCCGATCCGGAAGTGCAACCGCGAGCCCGGCCGGATCGCGGCGATGACCTGCGTTTCGGCCGTGTCGAGCACGATGATCGCGTGCTCGGCGGTGATCGGCTCCGGGTGGGACACGACGTCCGCACGCGGCTCGGGCACCACGATCGGGAGCGGCAGGGTCCCGCTGACCGAGCCGGAGCCGTCGTCGTCCTCCTCGCGCGCGGGCGGCGGTCCGAACGGCGGCGGCGGGAGCAGCTGCGGACGGCGGCGCCACCAGAGCCCGGCGAGCAGGCCGGTCAGCAAGCCACCGGAGCCGCTGACGATCGAAGCCGGCCCGGCGCCGAGACCGGACGGTTCTTCGGCGGGCGCCGGGTTCGCCGCGGGGGCGGCCGGCGGTGGCGCGGGCAGCGGGCCGAACCGCACCGCGGGATCCCGGGCGTCCTCGGGCAGCTGGAGCACCTGGCCGGGCTCGATCTGCGTGGGATCGGTGAACGGCGTGCCGTCGGGCCGCGGGCGGCCCTGGTTGAGCCGGAAGATCTCCGGGAAGCGCTGCCCGTCGCCGAGTGCGCGTTCGGCGATCTTGAACAGCGTGATGTCCGCCGGGTTGTCCGCGTGCGGCACGACGAAGTACTTGACCGACGGCGGAGGTGGCGGAGCGGTTTGCGCGAGCGCCGGGCCGCCGGCGAGCACGGCGAACAGAACCCCGGCGCAGCCGGCCTGGCCGGCCCGCCCGAGGACGCGGCGCACCGCCCGGATCCCGTTTTCGGCCATCGTCGGCACCTCTCCCCGGCGACCCCGGCGGGTCGGACGGTGTTGCCCTGGTACACGGGGCCGGCGCGGACGTGGTTCAGATCTTGTCCGGGCGGTGTACCGACACGAATGGCTCGTTCCCGTCGCGCGCGACGGGAACGAGCCATTCGAGACGTTCTCGGCGGCGCCGCTACTGGACGGTGACGCCGGTGAACTTGACCTGCTTGGTCGGCGCCCCGGTGCCGTCCTGCGGGTTCGGGTTCGCGATGCCCGCCTTCGCCACCGCGTCGAGCACCTTCAGGCCCTCGTCGCTGATGCTGCCGAACACCGAGTAGTCCGCGGGCAGGCCGTCGGCGCTGCCGTAGACCATGAAGAACTGGCTGCCGCCGGAGTTCGGGGCCTGCGTCTTCGCCATGGCGAGGATGCCGCGGCCGTACTTGATCTCCGGGAACGCCTCGTCCGGCATCGTGTAGCCGGGGCCGCCCTGGCCGTCGGCCGACGGGTCGCCGGTGGCCGCCGGGTCACCGCACTGCAGCATCTGCAGGCCCTCGGTGCCGAGCCGGTGGCACATGGTGTCGTTGTAGAAGTTCTGCTTCGCGAGGCTGATGAAGCTCTGCACCGCGCAGGGGGCGAGCGCGCGGTCGAGCGTCAGCGGGATGTCGCCCGCGGTGCTCTTCAGCGTCACGTTCACCGTGCCGGTCGACGGGACGTTCTTGCCGTCGGGCACGTTCACCTTCTTCGGCGCCTTGCCCGTCGCGTCGGCCTTGAAGTCGCACGTCGTCGGGTTCGGCAACGGCGTCGCCCGCTTCGGCAGCGCGGTGCGCTGCGTGGGGATCTGGAGGTCGGTCGGCGGCGGGGCGGCCGAGGACGACGACGCTGCGGCGGTGGTGCTGTCGCCGCTGTTCGCGCTCACAATCCACACCACGACACCGGCGACGACGAGGACGGCCACCCCGACCACACCAGCCCCGATCATCCGGCGTCGCTTCTGCTGCTCCAATCGGCGCTCGAGTTGCCGCTCGAGCTTGCGCTTCGCAGCTTCACGGCGCTGCTGGTTGGTCGCCACCCCGTACCCTCCCAGGTTTCCGCTCGTGTCACACGTCTGAGGTAGCGGCAGTGTATGGGCACAGCCTGTGAGGACCATGTACAGGGCCCGCTAGTCTCAACCCGATCGTGATCGGCGCCATCCGGCGCGGAGGTCCTGGAGGCGTTCGGTGCTCGTCGTCGGGTTCGGCAGCGGCCCGCTGCAGGCCAACTGCTACCTGCTGGCGAAGGCGGCCGGCGGGCCGTGCGTGGTCGTGGATCCGGGGGAGGAGGCGGCCGCGCCGCTGGCCACCCACGGGCACCCGGACCACGTCGCTTCGGCCGCGGAGCTGTCCGAGGCCCACGGCGTCCCGCTGCACCTGCACCCGGCCGACGCCCCGCTCTACGGCGGCGACAGCGTGCCGCTCGAGCCGGGGTCCTTCGCGGGGCTGGACGTCGACGTCCGGCACGTGCCGGGCCACACCCCGGGATCGGTGGTCCTCGCGGTGGAGACGGCCGAGGGCGGCCGGCTCGCGCTGACCGGCGACACGTTGTTCGCCGGGTCGATCGGCCGCGGGGACGTGGCGGAGGCGGTGCGGGACCTGCTGGCGGTGTTCCCGGACGACACGGTGGTGCTGCCGGGCCACGGCCCGGCGACGACGATCGGCCGGGAACGCGTGGGCAACCCGTTCCTCGCCGGGACGGGGGCGTGAGCATGGCGCAGGAGCCGACCGAGCGGCTGGCGCTGTTCGAGGAGGACCCGCGCGGACGCCGTCGCCGCGGGATTTCGGGCCTGATCGGCGTGGTGATCGTCGCCGCGGCGTTCGGCGGGATCGCCGGCCTGATCGGCGGCACGGTGGCCGGCCTGGTCGTCGCGCTGGTGATCGCCCTGCCGCTGCTGTACGTGATGGCGGTCAGCATCCGGCGCCGCGTCTGGCTGGAGGGCTCGACGCTGCTCGTGCGGACGTGGGGGCTGCGCCGGGTCGACCTGGTCACCGCGACCCGCCTCGACCTCGTCGTCGGCGACGTCCGGGGCAACCGCACGGTGAGCCTGCTGGTCAACGCCGGACAGCGGGGGAAGGTGGCCAAGGTGGACCTGGCCGTGTTCTCCGGGACCGGCGGGCGCGAGCTGGGCATCCTGCAGCTGCGCAAGGTCGGGAACGCGCTGATGAACAACACCGAGGCGAACGGCCTGGTGTTCGGCGAGCTGCTGGTCGCCGAGCTGAAGGCGGAGGCGCGTGGTTCCGGCCTGGCGGAACGGCCGCTCTACCGGCTGGCGTCGGTGGCGCCGTCGGGCAAGTACGTGCAGCGCTTCACGATGGAGGCCGTCAGCCGGTTCGTGGCGACGCTGGATTGAGTCACGACGGGGCCGTCACGGCCTTCGTGGTGCCGGCGAGGTGCCCGGCCGGCTCGCGTGCGGCGATCAGCGCGGCCAGCACGGTGGTGACCGGGACGGCCGCGACGATGCCGACGCTGCCGGCGAGCGTGCGGACGATCTCCTGCGCGATGTCCTCGCTGCCGAGCAGGGCGCCGAGCCCGACCCCCGAGATCGACGAGTACAGCAGCACGGGAAGCGCGGCTCCGGCGTAGGCCATCACGAGGGTGTTGACCGCCGAACCGACGTGGTCCCGGCCGATCCGCAGGCCCGCGCTGTACAGCTCGCGCCACGTCAGGTCGGGGTTGGCGCGGCGGAGCTCCCACACCGCGCTGGTCTGGGTGACGGTGACGTCGTCGAGCACGCCGAGAGCGCCGATCACGACGCCGGCGAGCAGCAGCCCGCGCGCGTCGATGCCGTGGCCGAGCGAGCCGATCAGCGTCGACGTGGAGTCGTCGAGCCCGGTCAGCGAGGCCGCGGCGGAGAAGATCGCCGACAGGACACCGATGAGGGCGAGGCTGACGAGCGTGCCGAGCACGGCCGCGGACGTCCGGGCGGACAGCCCGTGGGTCAGGTACAGCGCGATGAACATGATCGCGCCCGCGCCGGCGATGGCCACCACCAGCGGGTTTTCCCCGGCGAGGATGGCCGGGAGGATGAACAGCGCGATGACGACGAAGGACAGGCCGAGCGCGACGAGCGCGGCGATGCCCTGCCAGCGGCCGAGCACCAGCACGGCGACGGCGAAGAGCGCGGCCAGCACCAGCAGCGGGGTACCGCGCTGGAAGTCGACCAGCTGGAAGCTCGCCGGATCGGCGGCGTTCCCGCCGTTGTAGGCGAGCACGACGGCGTCACCGGCGGCGAAGCGCGGGGTACTGGGCTCGATCGGCACGGTCAGCCGCAACGGCTTCCCGACCGCCGGCCCGTCGGTCATGGTGAGCTCGACGGTCAGGCACGGTTTCGCGTTCGGGTCCGTCTGATCGCCGACCTGCACCTGGCCCTGGGCGAGGCACGGGCCGGTGTTGGTGGCGCTGACGGCGGCGTGCACGGGAGCGCCCTGGGGAACGACGCTCGTCGGCGACGGCTTCCCCCAGGGGTACAGCACGATCATCCCGACGACGGTGGCCAGGGCGAGCGGGGCGAGCAGCCAGATCAGCAGCAGCCGCACGCGCCGCGACGCCGGGGCGGCGGGTCCGTGGCCGTGCCCGTGTCCGTGTCCGTGTCCGGTGTGCGCGGGTTCCGGGGTTCCGGTCTCTGCCGCGGCTTTGCGCCGGGGCCGGGCGCCGGGTTCGGGGACCTGGTGCGGCCCGGTGTCGGCGGGGCGCGCAGCGCGCTGAGGTCCGGAATCGGCTCGCTTGGCCGCGGGGGGAATTCGCCGGGCGCCGGTGGAACCGGCCGGAACCCGCTGGGGCCCGGTGTCGGTCCGGCGGCGGGCGGGATCGGCCGCGCGACGGGTGCCCTCGGGCGGCGTCCGACGGACCGGTTTCCGGGGTGTACCCGGCGTTCCGGACGTCCCGTGGCCCGGCGAAGGGGACACCTCGTCCGTGATCCGGCGAATCGGGCCGGTTTCGTCGTCGTCGAGGTCAGGGCGGTCCACCCGCACATCCTGACAGCGGGATTCCGCACCCCACGCGAGGGGCCGCCGACGGCCCGGTTCGTCCCGGTGCGCCGTGTCGTCCAGCCAAGTACGCGTGTCGTCCATCCAGGCACGCGTGTCGTCCCGCGCGGTCCGGTACCGCAACGGACGACACGCGTACTCGGGTGGACGACACGCGTACGCCGATGGACGACACGGGGCTTAGCCGTAGGCCTGGCGGACGTGGACGCGGCGGTAGGCCGACGGCGGGGTGTCGAAGTGGTCGAGGAAGGCTTGGCGCAGCGTTTCCGTCGAGCCGAAGCCGCAGCGGCGGGCGATCGTGGCCAGCGGGAGGTCGGTGCCCGACAGCAGGCGTGCCGCGTGCTCGGTGCGGATCGTGCGGACGTACCGGCCGGGTGTGGTGCCGAGGTGGGCGTCGAACAGCCGGGTCAGCTGGCGGGTGCTGAGGCCCGCGCGGACGGCGAGCGCCGGGGTGCCGAGGTCGTCGTCGAGGTGCTCGGCGATGTACGCGGTCAGGTCGCGGACCTCGCGGTGCTCCGGCGGCGGCCCGGCCAGGAAGAGGCTGACCTGGGCCTGGTTCCCCGGCCGCTGCAGGTAGGTGACCAGCGCGCGGGCGGCCTCGCGCGCCAGCGACGGGCCGTGGTCGGCCTCCACCAGCGACAGCGTCAGGTCGAGCCCGCTCGTCACGCCGGCCGCCGTGTACACGTTGCCGTGCCGGACGAACAGCGGCACCGGGTCCACCGTCACCGACGGGTAGTCCCTGGCCAGCCGCGCGGCGTACCGCCAGTGCGTCGTCGCCCGGCGGCCGTTGAGCAGCCCCGCCGCCGCGAGCACCTCCGCGCCCGTGCACACCGACGCGACCCGGCGGCTGGTCCGCGCGAGCCGCCGGACGTGGGCCAGGACGCGCTCGTCGGCCGCCGCGGCCGTGCTGCCCCAGCCACCGGCGACGACCAGCGTGTCCAGATCGCCGGCGACCTGGTCGAGCCGCAGGTGCGGCTGCAGCGTCAGCCCGGAGCCGGTGCGGATGCTGTGCCCGTCGACCGAAGCCAGCTGAAGGTCGTACGGCGGCCGTGCGCCGAGCCGGTTGGCGGCGTCGAACACATCGGCGGGGCAGGCGATGTCCAGCAGCTCCGCGTCGGCGTAACCGACGATCGTGACCCGTCTGGGTGAGCCTGGCATGATCGAACGCTAGCAGCCGGACCGGCGCTCGGACGTGGTTCGCAGGAATTCGGACATCCGCGCCACGCGGGGCCCGCGGTCCCGCCACGGTGACGGCATGACCGCTGAGCAGAAAACCATCGCCTTCGTCGTGTACCCGGGGCTGACGCCCCTCGACCTCGTCGGCCCGCTGCAGGTGCTGAGCGTGCTGGCCCAGATGAACCCCGATTTCCGGACCGTCGTGGTCGGTGCCACGAAGGACACCACCGGCACGGACACGCCGCTGCGGATCGCCCCGAGCCACACGTTCGACGAAGTGCCGTCCCCCTTCGCGGTCCTGGTGCCCGGCGGCACGGTGCCGACGTTGCACGCGATGTCGGACGAAAACCTCCTCGCCTGGCTGCGCACCGCGGCCGAGAGCGCCGAGCTGGTGACGTCGGTCTGCACCGGCTCGCTCATCCTCGGCGCGGCCGGGCTGCTCGAGGGCCGGCAGGCCACGACGCACTGGATGTTCCGCGACCTGCTCGCCGGCCTCGGGGCGACCCCGGTCGCGCGGCGGTGGGTCGAGGACGGCCCGGTGATCACCGCGGCGGGCGTCTCGGCGGGCATCGACCTGGCGCTGCACCTGGCGGAACGGCTGGCCGGACGGCAGGTCGCGACGAACATCCAGTTCGCCATCGAGTACGACCCCGAACCGCCGCAGGGCGGCCTGGACTGGGCGAACCCACCGTACGGCGACCTGAAGCCATTGCGTGAGCACACGCTGCGCGAAGGGCTGGCGGGGAACCCGGTGCTGCTGGCGAAGCTGCTCGCGCACGCCTGAGGCGAACGTCGTCGGCCATCCGGGTGATCGGGGTTCCCCGGACGCCTCGGACGGTTAGATTCAGCTCGCTCGATCAGGTGATCTCGCGGGTGGGGTGTTGTAGCCGTGCGGTTCCAGGTCCTCGGCCCGTTGACGGCCACCGTCCCGCTGCCGTCGGCGGCCCAGCCGCGGCGGCTGCTCGCCGTCCTCCTCACCCGGGCCGGCCAGTTCGTCGGCCGCGACACCCTGGTCGACGAGCTGTGGCCGGACGGCGCGCCGTCGAGCGCCGCGGCGATCGTGCAGGTCACCGTGTCGAAGCTGCGCAAGACGCTCTCGCCCGGTCTCGGCGCCGCCGAGGCCGGGCAGCGCCTGCGGTCCGGGTCGCGGGGCTACGCGCTGGCCGTCGAACCGGGGGAGCTGGATGCGGACGAGTTCCTGACGCTGCTGTCCTCGGGCGCCGACGACCGGGCGCAGCGGCGCCGCGCGCTCGAACGGGCCTTGGCGTGCTGGCGGGGCGACGCGTTCGCCGACGTCGCGGGCGGGCCGCTGCTGGAGGCGCACAAGCTGTGGCTGGAGGACCGGCGGTCGGCGGCACTGCTGCAGCTGGTCGAGCTGGAGCTCGCCGACGGCGACGGCCGGTCGGTGGTCGAGCGGCTCGACCCGGTGGTCGCGGCGCGGCCCGCCGACGAGCGGTTCGCCGCCCGCCTGGCCGCCGCGCTCGGCGCCGTCGGCCGCCGGGAATCGGCCCTGGAGGTGCTCCGCCGGACCCGGCGGGCGCTGTGGGACGAGGCGGGCGTGTGGCCGGGCGCCGACCTCGTCGCGGTGTACCGGCGGATCGCCGGCACGGAGTGGACGACGCCGGGCCCGCCCGCCCAGCTCCCGCCCGCGGTGCCCGACTTCACCGGGCGCGCGGCCGAGCTCGCCGACGTCGCCCGCGCGCTGCGGGGCCCGGCTCCGGTGGTGCTGCACGGGGCCGCCGGGGCCGGCAAGTCCGCGCTGGCGGTCCAGGCCGCCTGGCGGGCCCGCCGCCGGTTCCCCGACGGCCAGCTGACCGCCTCGCTGCGCGCACCGGACGGGACACCCGCCGAGCCGGCGGCCGTGCTGACCGGGTTCCTGCGCCGGCTCGGCGCGACACCCGCGGAACTGGCCGACCGCGCGGGACTGGCCGGGCTGTGGCGCGGTTACACCGCCGACCGGCGGCTGCTGGTGCTGCTCGAAGACGCCGCATCGGAAGCCCAGGTGCGCGCCCTGCTGCCGAGCGGGCCGGGCTGCGCCACGCTGGTCACCGCGCGCCGGGAGCTGCCGGGACTGTGCGGGGCACGGGCGATCCCGGTGCCGCAACTGTCCACAGAGGATTCTTGGGCCCTGCTGGCGGCGATCGCGGGGGAGGCGCGGCTGCGGGAAGAACCCGAAGCGGTGCAACGGCTTCTCGGCCACTGCGCCGGGCTCGCGCTCGCCGTCCGGATCGCCGGGGTGAAGCTCGCGACGCGGCCGAACCAGCGCGTCGCCGACCTCGCCGCGCGGCTGGCCGACGACCGCCGCCGGCTCGACGAGCTGACCGCCGGCGACCTCGGCGTCCGCACCGTGGTGACCTCGGCGCTGCGGGAGCGGTCCGCCGCCGAGGTCTCGCTGCTGCGGCTGCTCGCCGCCTTCGGTGGCCCGGTCCCGGACTGGTGCGCCGCGGCGCTGCTCGACCGGCCACCGGCCGAGGCCCGCGACCGGCTCGACGCGCTGGCCGCCGCCCACCTGCTGGACCCCGCCGGAACGCGGTGGGCGGTGTCCCCGTTCGTGCGGCTGGTGCTGGCCGAAGGCCCGGCGGACACCGGCCAGGCCGCGCTGCGCCGTGCGTGCGAGGCCGCGCTGGCGCTCGCCGAGCACGCCCGGGGCCGCCCGGCACCCGGCTTGCCGAAGCCGGATCCGGCGCTCGCCCGGCGGATCGCGGCCGACCCGGCGGGCTGGGCGGCCGAGGAGACCGGCCACCTCGCCGCCGCCGTCCGCCTGGCGGGCGCGCACGGCTGGCACGAGCTGACCGGACGGCTCGCGGAAGCCTGCACGGCGCTGGCGGGCACCCCCTGGCTCGGCCACGCCGCCCGCGCCGTCTCGGTGCTCGGGCTGGTCGCGGCCCGCCGCCGCCGTGACCCGCGCGCGGAGGCCGAGCAGCTCTACAACCTCGGGACGGTGTACTGCCAGCACGGCCACTGGCGCCGGGCGCAGAACTACTTCGTCATGGCCGAGCACCGCTTCCGCGCCCTCGACGACCCGCAGGGCACCGGCGCGGTGCTGGCCGCGCTCGCCGACATCCACCTCGACGGCGGTGATCCGCGGGCCGCCGAAGCCGAATTGCGGGAAGCCCTCGGCCTGCTGCGCGACTGCGGGGACCGCCGCGGGCAAGCGGCCGCCGCGGCGCAGCTGGGTTCGTTGACCGAGGACATCGGTGACGTGCGGCGCGCGGTCGAGAGCTTCGAAGTGAGCATGCTGCTCGCCCGGGAATGCGACGACGGCCGCCGGCACGACCAGGCCGCGAAGCGCTACGCCGACGTCCTGCGCCGGCACGGGGGCCTCGACCAGGCGGCCGACCTGCTCACCGGTGCGCTCGGTGGCGCTGTCCGCACCCGCGAGCGGCACTGGGAGGCGCACGTCCTGCGCAGCCTCGGCGACCTGCACACCGACGCCGGGGAACTCGCCGACGGGCAGCGCTGCCTGACGCGGTCGCTGGCGCTGTTCGAGCAGATCGGGCACCGGCACGCCGCCGCCTACACCCACCGCAGCCTCGCCGAGGCCCGTCGCCGCGCCGGCGACCCGGCGGGCGCACGGCAGCACCTGCTGGCGGCGATGGGGGTGTTCCGGGAGCTGCGCGACCGCCGCGGCGCCGGGTACGCCCTGCTCAGCCTCGGGCGGACGCAGGCCGAGGACGGCGACGGCGGCGAGGCGGCCCGGCTGCTGCGCACCTCGGCCGGCTTGTTCCGCGAGCTCGGGTTCCCGCTGTGGGAGCTGCGGGCCCTGCGGGAGCTCAACGCCGTCACCAGTGCCTCTCCGGACCGGGACCGGACCCGTGAAGTCTTGACGAAGATCAGGACCTGAGCCCGGCCACGCCCGGCGCGCACCCGCGGCGTTTGGCGAAGTTATGGCCGTCCCGTTTTGGCTCACCGGCGTTCGGATCATCGCAGGGCGAGGAGGCAAGTCATGCCGGGACAACGGATGCTGGCGCGGGTGGCACTGGGGCTGGCCGCTTCGGCCGCGACGGCGGTGTTCGCCACCATCGGCACCGCGTCGGCGAGCGTCGAGGTCACCAAGCTCACCCAGGCGCAGGCCGCGTCGCAGCTGTCGGCGGCCGGGGTGACGCACTCGTCGAGCGGCGGTTGCACCAACCGGAACGTCTCGACCTGCACGTCCTACGAGCAGATCAACCAGAGCACGGTCAGCGGGGTCATCACGCTGAAGCGGGCCAGCGGCTGCGCCGTCAACATCACCGGCGGCACCGAGACCGGGCACGCGTCCGGCACCTACAGCCACTGGAACGGCTACAAGGTGGACATCGCGCACAACAGCTGCATCGACGCCTACATCAAGAACAGCTTCGGCTACATCGGCCTGCGCGGCGACGGCTACCCGCAGTGGAAGGCGGGCTCCGGCAACCTCTACTGCGACGAGGGCAACCACTGGGACATCACGTACTACACCTGCGGCTGCTGAGCCGGCACCGGGGCCTGCCGGCATCGAGGGCTGCGGGCAGGCCCCGGTTACCCACGGCGACGACGGGGTACCTCTCCGGGTGGAGGTGAGGAGATGACATCCCCCAGTACCCCGGCACCGCGGCACCGCACGGCGGTGATCGGCGTGGCGGCCGGACTCGTCCTGCTGGCCGGGCTCTACCTCGTGCTCGCCCCCTGGATCGCCGGCTTCGGCGGCGCGGGCGTGCTGGCCCTCAGCGACACCATCGTCGGCCTGGTGCTGATCGCGCTGGCGATCGCCCGCGCGGCCACGCGGCGGGTTCGCCTGCTGGGCTGGGTGGTTCCGGTCCTCGGTGCCTGGGTGGCGCTTTCGCCGTGGCTGCTGCGCCACGCGGGAGAGACACCGCCGTCGACGGCCGCGCTCATCGGCAACGTGGTGGCGGGTGTGGTGGTCGTGGTGGCCGGGGTGGCTGCGCTGGTCCGGCGCGACTGAGCGGGCGTTCGCGCGGCAGAGGCCGCCGGCGCCGGTGATGGCGCGTGCCGGCCGCGCTGAGCAGCGGGCTCAGTTTTCGATGAGCAGCCAGTCGCCCGCGCCGCCGCCCGGCCGGTACGGGCTGTCGGCCCGCTTCGCGACGACGCCGGGGAGGCCGTGCTGACGGCTGGCCCCGGTGACGGCCTCGCCGCCGCCCAGGTAGTACCGCGGAACCTGCCAGTGCCGATCCTCGACCGCCAAGCCGTCCAGCAGTTCCCGGCGTTTCGTGTAGGGCAGCTCGAGCGTCGCCCGGCCGTCGAGGTGCAGGACGTCGGCGGCGAAGTAGAAGACCGGGCAGCTGGTTTTGAGCCGTTTGGCGGCCGCGCCGTCGGCCCGGCGGCGTTCGTCGAGGCCCGCCGGGTAGGGCTTGCCGTCCTTCACCACGACGACTTCGCCGTCCAGCAGCACTTCCGTGGACCCGAGCTGCTCGCCCAGCTTGTGCAGCTCGGGGTAGCGGCCGGTGACGTCGGCGCCGGTGTCGTCGTGCGCGGTGACGCGGCCGCCGCAGACCAGCAGCATCGTGCGCAGGCCGCCCCAGGCGAATTCGTAGGCCCACTCGTCGTCGTCCGCGGGCAGCGCGCCGGGGACCGCCGTCATCGGCTCCAGGAATTCGGGTGCGTCTTCGTGGCCGGGTTCGGCGGGGTCGAGGCGCCGCAGGGTCCAGTCGCGGCCGTCCTCGTCGTGCCGGTTGAGGAACAGGTACTTGCCGCGCGCGCGTTCGCCGTGGAAGACGACCTCGACCTTGTGGTCGTTCCAGTGCAGGGTTTCGTACTTCCCGGTGTCCCACACGGTCATCCGGCCACCGCCGTACTCGCCCGCGGGGATCTCGCCGGAAAAGGTGAGGTATTCCATGGGGTGGTCTTCGGTGTGCACGGCGAGCCGGGGCACGCCGGGGGAGAGCGGCAGCCCCTTCGGCACCGCCCACGACACGAGCACGCCGTCGCGTTCGAGCCGGAAGTCCCAGTGCAGCCGGGTGGCGTGGTGTTCCTGGATGACGAAGAGGTCGTTGTCCCCGGGGGCCGGCGGGCCGTCCGGCCAGGGCTCGGAGGTACGGTCACGGGCCCGCTTGCCGCGGTATTCCTCGAGTTTGTCCGCCATCGCCGCCCCGGTCCCCCTTCCGCTCGCGAGCGTCCAGGGTACCGGGGCGACGACGTCACTCCGTCTCCGCCATCGCTTCGGCGAACTGCGCCGCGTACAGCCGGGCGTAGGCACCACCGCTGTGCAGCAGGGTTTCGTGGTCGCCCTGCTCGACGATGCGGCCCTGTTCCATCACCAGGATCACGTCCGCGTCGCGGATGGTCGACAGGCGGTGCGCGATCACGAAGCTCGTGCGGCCGCTGCGCAGCGAGTTCATCGCCCGCTGGATGAGCACCTCGGTGCGGGTGTCGACCGAGCTCGTCGCCTCGTCCAGGATGAGGATCACCGGCTGGGCCAGGAACGCCCGCGCCACCGTGATGAGCTGCTTCTCACCGGCGCTGACCGTGCCGCCCTCGTCGTCGAGCACCGTCTCGTAGCCGTCCGGCAAGGTCCGCACGAAGCGGTCCACGTGCGTCGCCTTCGCCGCGTCGATGATCTCTTCGCGGCTCGGGTCGTCCGCGCCGTAGGCGATGTTCTCGGCGATCGTGCCGCCGAACAGCCACGCGTCCTGCAGCACCATGCCGGTCTGGTCGCGCAGCTCCTCGCGGTTCATCTGCGCGATGTCGACGCCGTCGAGCGTGATCCGCCCGCTGTCGAGCTCGTAGAACCGCATGAGCAGGTTGACCAGCGTCGTCTTCCCCGCGCCGGTCGGGCCGACGATCGCCACCGTCTGACCGGGTTCGACGGTCAGCGAAAGGTCTTCGATCAGCGGCTTGTCCGGCAGGTAGCGGAAGGAGACGTCCTGGAATTCGACGCGCCCGCGGACCACGGACGGCCGCTGCGGGTCCGCCGGCTCCGGGCCCTGCTCCTCGGCGTCGAGCAGCGCGAACACCCGCTCGGCCGAAGCGACGCCGGACTGCAGCAGGTTCGCCATGCTGGCGATCTGCGTCACCGGCTGGCTGAACTGGCGCGAGTACTGGATGAACGCCTGCACCTCGCCGAGCGTGAGGCTGCCCGACGCGACGCGCAGCGCGCCGATCACCGCGACCAGCACGTAGCTCAGGTTGCCGATGAACATCATCGCCGGCTGGATCATCCCGGAGATGAACTGCGCCCGGAAGCTCGCCTGGTAGAGCGTTTCGTTCTGCTTGTCGAAGATCGCGGCGGACTCGTCGCGGCGGCCGAACACCTTGACCAGCGCGTGCCCGGTGTACATCTCCTCGACGTGGGCGTTGAGCTTCCCGGTCGTCGACCACTGCTTGATGAAGTTCGGCTGGGCCCGCTTCCCGACCTTCGCGGCCACGACCGCCGACAGTGGCACGGTCAGCAGCGCGATCAGCGCCAGCAGCGGCGAGATCAGGAACATCATGATCAGCACGCCGACGACCGTCAGCAGCGACGAAACGATCTGCGACAGCGTCTGCTGCAGCGACTGCGCGAGGTTGTCGATGTCGTTGGTGACGCGGCTGAGCACTTCGCCGCGCGGCTGGCGGTCGAAGTACTTCAGCGGCAGCCGCGCGAACTTGTCCTCGACCTCCTGGCGCAGCCGGTACACCGCCTGCTGGACCAGGGTCGTGGTCAGCCGGGCCTGGATGAGCCCGAAGAACGACGAGATGACGAACAGCGCCAGCACGGTCAGCAGGATCTGGCCGACCTTGTCGAAGTCGATGCCGACGCCGGGCACGAGGTCGACGCGGCTGTAGATGTCGGCGAGCGTGCTGTCGCCGCGGGCGCGCAGGCCGGCGACGACCTGTTCCTTGGTGACGCCCGGTGGCACCTGCTTGCCGAGCACGCCGGCGAGGATGGCGTCGGTGGCCTGGCCGAGGATCTTCGGCCCGATCACGGTCAGCGTGACGCTGGCCGCGCCGAGCACGAGGACGCCGATGAGCGCGGCCCGCTGCGGTCTGAGCAGCCGCAGCAGCCGCTTGAGGGATCCCCTGAAGTCCAGGGCTTTCTCGGGTGGTGCGCCGCCGCCCATGAAGCGGGCACCCGGTCCGGCGGCCGCGGCCCCGGTGTTCCGGTGCCGCTGGGCGGTCGGCCGTTCGCCGGCGTCGGTGACGGCGGCCTCGGGCGATTCCGTGGTGCTCACGCCGCCTCCTGTTCGGTGAGCTGGGACAGCACGATCTCCCGGTAGGTTTCGTTGCCGTCCATGAGTTCGTGGTGGGTGCCGGTGCCGACGACGCGGCCTTCGTCGAGGACGATGATGCGGTCGGCGCCCCGGATGGTGCTGACCCGCTGCGCGACGATGACCACCGTCGCGTCCTTCGTCTCCGACACCAGCGCGCGGCGCAGGGCCGCGTCGGTCGCGTAGTCGAGCGCCGAGAACGAGTCGTCGAACAGGTAGATCTCCGGCTTGTGCACCAGCATCCGGGCGATCGCGAGCCGCTGCCGCTGGCCGCCCGAGACGTTCGTGCCGCCCTGGGCGATCGGCGCGTCGAGGCCCTCGGCCATCGCTTCGACGAAGTCCTTGCCCTGGGCCACTTCCAGCGCGTGCCACAGCTCTTCGTCGGTCGCGTCCGGGTTGCCGTACCGCAGGTTGCTCGCCACCGTGCCGGCGAACAGGTACGGCTTCTGCGGCACGAGCCCGACCGCGCGGGCGAGCACCGCCGGGTCGAGGTCGCGCACGTCGACACCGTCGACCTTCACCGTGCCGCGGGTGGCGTCCATCAACCGGGGGATCAGGTTGAGCAGGGTGGTCTTCCCGGTGCCGGTCGAGCCGATCACGGCGGTGGTCTCACCCGGCCGCCCGATCAGGGAAATGTCCTGCAGCACCGGCTTTTCCGCGCCGGGGTAGCGGAATTCGACGCCCGAGAGCTCCAGGTGCCCCCGCACCGTGCCCAGCCGGATCGGCGACACGGGCGGGCGGACGCTCGACTCGGTGTCGAGGACCTCGCTGATCCGCTCGGCGCTGACCTCCGCGCGCGGCACCATCATGAACATGAACGTGGCCATCATGACGGCCATCAGGATCTGCAGCAGGTAGGACAGGAACGCCGTCATGGCGCCGATCTGCATGCTGCCGGAGTCGATGCGCTGCCCGCCGAACCACAGCACCGCGACGCTGGAGGCGTTCATCACCAGCATCACGATCGGGAACATCAGCGCCATCAGCCGCCCGACCCGCAGCGACACGGTGAGCAGCTCGTCGTTGGCGACGTCGAAGCGCGCGCGTTCGCGGGCGTCGCGGACGAACGCGCGGATCACGCGGATACCCATGATCTGCTCGCGCAGGATCTGGTTGATCCGGTCGATCCGGACCTGCATCAGCCGGAACGCGGGCCGCATCTTGGCGATGATCGTCCCGACCGCGACGGCCAGCACCGGCACGATGACCAGCAGCAGCGACGACAGCGGCACGTCGAGGTTCAGCGCCAGGATGATGCCGCCGACGCACATGATCGGCGCGGACACCATCAGCGTCAGCGTCATCAGCACCAGCATCTGGATCTGCTGGACGTCGTTGGTGGTCCGGGTGATCAGCGACGGCGTGCCGAACTGGCCGACCTCGCGGGCCGAGAAGTCCTGCACCCGGTGGAAGACGCCGGCGCGGATGTCCCGGCCGATCGCCATCGCCGTGCGCGCGCCGAAGTACACCGCGCCGATCGAGCCGGCGATCTGGGCCAGCGTGACGGCGAGCATGATCGCGCCGATCCGCATGATGTAGGGCATGTCGCCCTTGATCAGGCCGTTGTCGACGATGTCGGCGTTCAGCGTCGGCAGGTAGAGCATGGCGATCGTCTGCACGAGCTGCAGGACGACGATCACCCACAGCGTGCCCCGGTACGGGCGCAGGTGGCTGCGCAGGAGCTTGATTAGCACAACGGTTCCCCCAGTGCGGTGGTGGCGTTCGGTTCGGGTTTCGGTGCGGTGCCGCCGGTCAGGGTCGGCATCCCGGTGGCCAGCTCGTCGAGCAGCCGCTCCAGGGTCGGCAGGAGCGGTTCGCCTTCGGTGAACCAGTTGACGAAGGCGACGCGGACGGCGCTTTCCACCGAGGAGGCCATCAGCCGGCACAGCAGGTGGTCCACACCGCCCACCCGTTTCGCGATCGTTTCGGCGAGGACCCGCTCGACCGCCGCGTGGGCGTTCAGGAATTCGCCACGCAGCATGAGCCGGCCCATCAGCTCCCGGATACGCGCAACATACGCGCGATCCGGCTCGCCTTCACGTGAATATTGCTCGAGCACCGCCTGCTTGACGGACTCCCAGAGCGGCTCGCCCTCCGGCCGGGCGAGCAGGGCTTCGCGCATCCCCTCGTGGCGGTCGACGACCACCGAGCAGACCGCCTGCTCCTTGCTGGAGAAGTAGTTGTTGAACGTGCGGGGGGAGACGCCCACTTCGGTGGCGATGTCCTCCACCCGGACGTTCTCCAGGCCGCGCTCCAGCGTGAGCCGCAGCGCGGCCTGCGCGAGGGCCCGGCGCGCTTCGCGCTTCTTCCGCTCCCGCAGGGTCAGCTTCGGTGGTTCGTCCGGCGGCATGAACAGAGTGTAGCGAAAAACTTGCGGGTCACGCAAAAAAGTGCGCGCCACGCAAGTTTGGGACGAATCGGACACGACCGGCGATTTCGCGGCCGCATCCCGATTCGGCGGGCGGAGCGACGGCCGTGTGCGCAGTGTTGCGACCCGCAACTTGCAAAAATGAACCAAATGGCCTAATCCCCTGCGCTCACCAGCAGCGACGTGGCGAAATTCCGCTTACTCACCGCGATCACATGGGGACCCGCTGTGGACATCCCACGAACCTTTCTGCTTGCATGTCCCGCATCGCCGCCGGGGTCGGCGTACCGCAGTCGTTCACAGCACAGTCATTTTCACAGCACGGTCATCTCCGCAGCACAGTCGTTTCCGCCCTTGAGCAAGGAAGAAGTGGGACCACATGGCGAGCCGGGCCCGGGAACTCCTGGATCGATCACGCGTCCTGCTGGACCGCTCGCGGGTCGCCGCCGCGCAGTTCCTCACCGCGCCCCCGAAGCACCCTGCGTACCCGGCCGCGCCCGCGGCGGGACCGGCGATCACGGAGCTGTCGCGGCCGGTCCCGGCCACGGCGCCGGCGGGCGAGGGCGTGCTGGCCGAAATCTGCGCCAGCGTCGCCCTGCGTGACCTGAACCTGCTCGACCAGCTCCTCGCGCGGCTGGAGGAACTGGAGGCGGGGGAGGAGGACCACCACCGCCTCGCCGAGCTCTACCAGCTCGACCACCTCGCCACGCGGCTGCGGCGCAACGCCGAGAACCTGCGCGTGCTGGCCGGGCAGGACACCGCCGACGACGCCGCCCGCGCGACCTCGGTGCTCGACCTCATGCGCGAGGCGATGTCCTCGATCAACCACTACGCCCGGATCACCATCGGCCGCGTGGTCAACCTCGGCGTCGTCGGCTTCGCCGCGGAAGACCTGGGGCGGGTGCTGGCGGAGCTGTTCGACAACGCGGCCAACCAGTCCTCGCCGAGCTCGCCGGTGCACGTCAGCGCGCACCTGACCGAACAGGGCAGCGTGCTCGTCCGGATCGAGGACGAGGGCATCGGCATCCCGGCCGACCGCATCGGGGACCTCAACGTGCGCTTGGCCGCGGGCGGTGACCTCGACGACGCCGCGGCGCGGCACATGGGGCTCGCCGTGGTCGCCCGCCTGGCCGCCCGGCACGGCGTCACCGTGCGGCTCGACCGGCGCAGCCCCAACGGCACGGTGGCCACCGTGCTGCTGCCCACCGGCGTGGTGACCGAGCTCGCCGAGCACGCGTGGTCGGGCACCCGGACCGTCACCATCGAACCGGTCAAGGCCGGGGCCGGTCGCGAGCCGGCCGCCGTCGGCGGGTTGCCGCGCCGCCGCTCCGGCACCCGCCCGCGGGAGCAGCAGGAGCCACCGCCGCGCAAGCCGAGCCCCCGGCCGCGCCCGGTCGAGCGGGCCGTCGGCGGGACCACGGCGAACGGCCTGCCGCGCCGCGTGCCCGGCAGCATCCGCGGTGCCGCACCGGAACCGCCGCCACCGCCGCCGCCACCGGCCCGGGACACCGCCGCGTCCGGGCACGAACGGCTGCTCGCCGACCTCGGCGCGTTCGCCGACGGCGAGCAGGCCGCGCTCGCGGAGAACCGCACCCGGCAGGACGAGACGCCCGGAGGAACCGCCCGGTGAGCGCCCCCCACCCGGCCACGGCGAACTTCGCCTGGCTGCTCGACGACTTCGTGCGCAAGGTCCACGGCGTGAGCCACGCGCTGATCATGAGCGTGGACGGCTTCCCGCTCACCGCGTCGGACTCGGTCGGCGAGGCCGAGGCCGAGCAGCTCGCCGCGATCGCCAGCGGCCTGCTCTCCCTGGCCGGCAACAGCGCGGCCCTGTTCGGGAAGGGCGCCTGCGAGCAGATCATCATCCGGCTCACCCACGGCTACTTCCTGTTCATGGGCATCGGATCGGGTGCCGGGCTCGCGGTGCTGACCTCGGGCGAGGCGGACATGAAGGTGGTCGCCTACGAGATGACCCAGTTCATCACCAACGCCGGCCACGCGCTCACCCCCGAGGTGCGCGCGGAGCTGCGGCAGGTGCTGACCGCGCGCCGGCCCCGGATGTGACGCCCGTGCCGGACGAGGAAGTGATGCCCGTGTCCAGACAGGACACCCCCTTGCCCCGCCGGAGCCGCCGGATCCGCGCGTACGCGCTGACCGGCGGCCGTACCGGCACCCGCCACCAGCTGCTGGTGGAGACCCTGATCTCGGTGCCGCAGTACGACCCCGCGCTGAGCGACACGCTCATGCCCGAGTCGCGCTCGCTCTACGAACGGGCCCGGGTGCGGTGCTCGGTCGCCGAGCTGTCGGTCGGGCTGGACCTGCCGCTGGGTGTGGTGCGGGTGCTGCTCGGCGACCTCGCCTCCGAGGGGGCGGTGTTCGTCCACCCCACCGCGCACGCCTACCACCACGACACCAACGTGCTCGAGAGGATCCTTGATGGGCTCAAGCGGCTCCCCGCCTGAGGGCGATCTGCTGACGATCTCCGCGAAGATCGTCGTCGCCGGGGGATTCGGTGTCGGCAAGACCACCTTCGTCGGTGCGGTGTCGGAAGTGCCGCCGATGAGCAACGAAGCGTGGATGACCGAGGCCGGGGAAGGCGTCGACGACCTCCCGCCCGGCAACAAGTCGACCACCACCGTGGCGATGGACTTCGGGCGGATCACGCTGCGCCCGGACCTGCTGCTGTACCTGTTCGGCACACCGGGGCAGGCGCGGTTCTGGTTCCTGTGGGACGACCTCAGCCGCGGCGCGCTCGGCGCGGTCGTGCTGGTCGACACCAGCCGGATCGACGAGTCGTTCGCGGCGATCAACTACTTCGAGAACGACTCGGAGCTGCCGTTCGTGGTGGCGGTCAACCAGTTCGAGGGCAAGCCGGAGCACGACCTCGACGAGGTGCGCGACGCACTGGCGCTCGACCCGGCCGTCCCGCTGGTGACCTGCGACGCCCGGGACCGCGCGTCGACGATCGCCACCCTGACCGAGCTGGTCGGCCACACGCTGTCGCTGGCGGTGCTCTCCGGCCCGGCGGGCCGCGAACTCGCCGGCAGCACCCCGCACGCCTGAGTCCCCGGAAGGTGAAGAGCTCCATGCGCAAGGTCCTGATCGTCGGCGCCGGGCAGTCCGGCCTGCAACTGGCCCTCGGGCTGCAGGCGAAGGACTACGACGTCACGGTGATGTCGGCGCGGACGCCGGAGGAGATCCGGACCGGGCGGGTGATGTCGACGCAGTGCATGTTCCACGACGCGCTGCAGCACGAGCGGGACCTCGGACTGAACCTGTGGGAGACCGAGACCGTCGACGTCGAAGGCCTCGGCGTGTCGGTGGCCGCGCCGGACGGCGGCCGCGCGCTCGACTGGTTCGCCGAGCTCGACCACCCAGCGCAGTCGGTCGACCAGCGGGTGAAGATGGCCGGTTGGCTGGAGCTGTTCGAAGACCGCGGTGGCAAGCTCGTCATCCACGGCGTGATGACGTCCGAACTGGACGCGCTGGCCCGGCTGTACGACCTGGTGATCATCTCGGCCGGCAAGGGCGAGCTGGTCCAGCTGTTCGACCGCGTGCCGGAGCGGTCACCGTACACGCGGCCGATGCGCGCGCTTTCGCTGGTCTACGCCCACGGGGTGGGCCGGCGGCCGGAGCACCCGGAGAAGGTGGGGGTGCGGTTCAACATCGTCCCCGGCGTCGGCGAGCTGTTCATGATCCCGGCGTACACGTTGAGCGGCAATTGCGACATCCTCTTCTTCGAAGGGGTGCCGGGCGGGCCGCTGGACTGCTTCGACGACCACCCGGGCCCGGACGAGCACTTCAAGCGCGTGCTCGACCTGATGCGGCAGTTCGTGCCGTGGGAGTACGACCGCTGCCGCGACGCGGAGCTGACCGACGCGAAGGCGACCCTGGCCGGCGGGTACCCGCCGGTGGTCCGCCACCCGGTGGGCACCCTGCCGGGCGGGGCGACCGTGCTGGGCATGGCCGACGTCGTCGTGGCGAACGACCCGATCACCGGGCAGGGTTCGAACAACGCGAGCCACTGCGCGGCGACCTACCTGGACGCCATCCTGTCCCGCGGTGACCGGCCGTTCGACGCGGCGTGGATGGAAGCGACGTTCGAGCGCTACTGGGAGTACGCCCGGCACGTGACCGATTGGACGAACGCCCTGCTCCTGCCGCCGCCCCCGCACGTGCTCCAGATCCTCGGGGTGGCGAGCCGGAATCCCACGGTGGCGAAGCGGTTCGTGAACGGATTCGCCGACCCCACCGACTTCCGGCACTGGTTCATGGACCCCGCACTTTGGGAGAAGTACCTGGCAGAGGTCTAGATCGCCGGAGGCGCTGCACTGTCGCGGAGGGACGATTCGGGCTACGGTTGTCACGTAGCGTGAAGGCGACAGGGTGGCACATCGGAGGTGCGTGGCATGCGGGCGATGTGGAAGGGCTCGGTGTCGTTCGGGCTGGTCAGCATCCCGATCCAGCTGTACGCGGCCACCGAGAACAAGAACGTCTCCCTCCGGCAGGTGCACGAGGCCGACGGCGGCCGCATCCAGTACAAGCGGTTCTGCACGATCGACGGCCAGGAAGTGCCCTACGCCGAGATCGCCAAGGGCTACGAGCTGCCCGACGGCGAGATGGTGGTGATCACCGACGCGGAGATGGCCGAACTGCCGCTGACCACCCAGCGCACGATCGACGTGCTGGAGTTCGTGCCGCTCGAGTCGATCGACCCGATCCAGTACGACCGGACGTACTACCTGGAGCCGCAGAAGAACGCGGTGAAGCCGTACCTCGTGCTGCGGGACGCGCTGCACAAGTCGAACCAGGTGGCCGTCGCGAAGGTCGCGGTCCGGCAGCGGGAGAGCATGGCGGTGCTGCGCGTGCACGCCGACGTGCTGGTGATGACGACGATGCTGTGGCCGGATGAGGTCCGCGAACCGGACTTCCCGTTCCTGCGCGACGACCCGCCGCAGATCCGGCCGCAGGAGCTGACCATGGCCGGGTCGCTGATCGACTCGCTGGCCGAGCCGGTGTTCGAGCCGGACAAGTACCGCGACCACTACCGCGAGGCGCTCGAGGAGATGATCGAGGCCAAGGTCGCGGGGGACGAGACGACCAAGCCCGCGGCGGTCACGGCCAAGGCCGACGTCGTCGACCTGATGGCGGCGCTTCAGGCCAGTGTGGACGCTGCCAAGAAGTCGCGCCAGTCCTCTTCGGAGGCGTCCGATGAGGACGCCAAACCGGCGAAGAAGAAGCCCGCCGCCCGCAAGCGGGCGCCGAAGTCCGCCTGAGGCCGCTGTCCCGGGGTAACCCGATCGTGTATGCAGCTGTGTACACGGGCTTGGCGATGTGCTAACACTAACGAGGTCCTTCGGCTCTCCCTCCCCCTCGGAGCCGGAGGACCCCTTTCGTTCCGGCAGTGTCCGCTGTGGATACGTCCGCTGTGGATACTTCAGCGCTGGGTGTACAGTTCACTGCATGGTGACCTGTGAGACGCGTGAGTCGGCGCTGGCCCGCATCGGGCGGGCCCTGTCCGACCCGACCCGTTGCCGGATCCTGACCGCACTGCTCGACGGCCCCGCCTATCCCGGGCGGCTGGCCGCCGAGCTCGGGCTGAGCCGGTCGAACGTGTCGAACCACCTGTCCTGCCTGCGCGGCTGCGGACTCGTCGTGGCCGGCTACGAGGGCCGTCAGGTGCGCTACGAGATCGCCGACGCGCACCTGGCCCGCGCGCTGCGGGAGCTCGTCCAGGTCGTCCTGGCGGTGGAACCGCGGGACGCCTGCGAGGACGAGCCGGTGGTGGCGCGGTGAAGCCGGAACCTGCGGCCCGGACCTGCACCGACGGCTGCTGCGCGCCACCCGCGGTGGGGCCGGATCGCCGGGTGGTGCTGGTGCGCCGGGTCCGGCTGCTCGTGGCGGCGACCATCACCTACAACGTCGTCGAAGCCGTGGTCGCCCTGACCGCCGGTGCCGCGGCATCGTCGGGGGCGCTGATCGGTTTCGGGCTGGATTCGGTGATCGAGGTCGCTTCGGCCGTCGCGGTCGCGTGGCAGTTCTCCGGCCGCGATCCGGAAACCCGGGAACGGCAGGCGCTGAAAGCGATCGCAATTTCCTTCTTCGCGCTCGCGATTTACGTGACGGGGGAAGCGGTCAGTACGTTTTTTACCGCCGCGGCGCCGGAAAGTTCGAAGACCGGAATCGTGCTCGCGGCCGTTTCCCTCGCGGTGATGCCCGCGCTGTCCGCGGCGCAGCGCCGGGCGGGGCGGGAGCTGGGTTCCGCCAGCGCCGTCGCGGATTCGCGGCAGACTTTGCTCTGCACTTACCTTTCCGCGGTCCTGCTGGCGGGGTTGCTGCTCAACACCCTGTTCGGCTGGTGGTGGGCCGACCCGGCCGTCGCGCTCGCGATCGCCGGGGTGGCGGTGAAAGAAGGCCGAACGGCCTGGCGCGGCCAGCATTGCTGCTGACGCGCGCCAGGCCGCGGCGGAGTCCCGGGATCAGTACCAGTGCGCGCGGCCACCGATCCGGCGGCCGGTGCCGCCCAAGATGGCCAGTGCCACGCCGGCCACCGCGAGAATGATACCGATGGTGTACAGCACCGGGATGCCCACGATGAACCCGATGACGAGCAAAATCACACCGAGAATGATCACTTGACACACTCCTTCGCATGAGACCCGGCCCGGCTCCGTGCCGTCCGGGCGGATGCGCTCTCGACCGGAGGATGGCCAGTTTGCCGATAAACCAAACTACGGCGAATGGAGCAATCTTGGATCAGTACCGGTAGTGATCGAGCTTGTACGGGCCTTCGACGTCGACCCCGATGTACTCCGCCTGCTCCTTCGTGAGCTTGGTGAGTTTCACACCGAGGGCGTCGAGGTGCAGGTGGGCCACCTTCTCGTCCAGGTGCTTCGGCAGCCGGTGAACCTCGGTGGCGTACTCGCCGGGCTTGGTGAACAGCTCGATCTGCGCGATCGCCTGGTTGGTGAAGGAGTTCGACATCACGAACGACGGGTGCCCGGTCGCGTTGCCCAGGTTCATCAGCCGCCCTTCGGACAGCACGATGATCGCGTGGCCGTCCGGGAACGTCCACTCGTGCACCTGCGGCTTGATCTCGTTCTTCGTGACCCCGGGGAGTTTCGCCAGCCCGGCGATGTCGCTCTCGTTGTCGAAGTGACCGACGTTGGCCACGATCGCGTTGTGCTTCATGCGGCTCATCTGGGCGGCGGAGATGATGCCGAAGTTCCCGGTGGTGGTGATGAAGATGTCGGCGACGGCGACCATGTCGTCGAGTTCGACGACGTCGAGCCCGTCCATCGCCGCCTGCAGCGCGCAGATCGGGTCGATCTCGGTGACCGAAACCCGGGCGCCCTGGCCGCGCAGCGCCTCCACCGCGCCCTTGCCGACGTCGCCGTAGCCGCAGACGACCACGCGCTTGCCGCCGATCATCACGTCGGTGGCCCGGTTCAGGCCGTCCACAAGGGAGTGCCGGATGCCGTACTTGTTGTCGAACTTGGACTTCGTCACCGAGTCGTTGACGTTCATCGCGGGGAAGAGCAGCTCGCCGTCCTTGGCGAGCTTGTAGAGCCGCTTGACGCCGTTGGTCGTCTCCTCGGTGACGCCGCGGATCTCCTTGGCCATCCGGGTGAAGCGGTCGCCGTCGGCCGCCACGCTCGCGCGCAGGGTCTCCAGGACGATCCGGTATTCTTCCGGGTCCTCTTCGGACGGTTGCGGCACCGCGCCCGCCGCCTCGAACCGGACTCCGTTGTGGACGAGCAGCGTGGCGTCGCCCCCGTCGTCGAGGATCATGTTCGGGGCCTGGCCGCCGGGGAAGGCGAAGAGCCGGTCGGTGCACCACCAGTACTCTTCGAGCGTCTCGCCCTTCCACGCGAACACCGAGGTGCCCGCCGGGGCGTCCACCGAGCCCTCCGGGCCGACGACGACCGCGGCGGCGGCTTCGTCCTGGGTGGAGAAGATGTTGCAGGACACCCAGCGCACCTGCGCGCCGAGCGCCACCAGGGTCTCGATGAGCACGGCCGTCTGCACCGTCATGTGCAGCGACCCGGCGATGCGGGCGCCCTTCAGCGGCTGCGCGGCGGCGTACTCGCGGCGGGTCGCCATCAGGCCGGGCATCTCGTGCTCGGCCAGCCGCAGCTGGGTGCGGCCGGCTTCGGCCAGCGCGAGGTCGGCGACGGCGAAGTCGAGGCCATTGCGGGTCTGCAGTTTCTCACTCATGCTTCGGTGCACTCCGGAGTTCGTCGGGATGCGCTCGGGAGGCAGAAGTCCGTGCGGACAGAGAAAGGCACCTCCCTCGCGGGAGGCGCCCTTGGAGTCGTGGTCCGGGCCGAGCGTGGCGGAAAAGATCTCCGTCGCAGCGCCTCTCGGCCCGGGACCAGGATGGCAAAGCCGGCGCGACGCTGTCAAGCGAGCGGGTGGGCCATGAGAACGTCGTCGACGTCCGCGCCGTCGATGCGGAATTCGCCCCGCAGCACGCCTTCCACGACGAACCCGCAGCGCTCGTAGACCCGGCGGGCGCCGGTGTTGTGCCCCAGCACGCGCAGCGTCACCTTGCGGGCGCCGCGCTGCCGCGCCTCGGCCACGGCGGCGTCGACGAGCCGCTGCGCGATGCCGAGCCGCTGCCGGTCCGGGTCCACCGCGAGGCCGCCGATCACCCGCACGTGCCGGTGGGCGGGGATGCCGAACCCCTCGGCGAGCCGCACGTACCCGGCGACCACGCCGTCGTGCTCCGCGACGAGGAAGTCCTCGGGCCGCGTGTCGTCGTCGAAGAACGGCGTGCCGGGCGAAGGCGGGGGAGCGGGGGACACCACGGAGGTCCAGGTGCGCTCGTCGATCTTGGCGAGCGCGGCTTCGTCCTCGGCGCGGGCCGTCCTGATGGTGATCGTCACGCGAGCTCCCGCCAGGCCTGTTCGACGATCCCGGCGAGCTCCCGCGGGTCCCGGTTGCCTTCGGAGCTGATGCTCCGCAGGGTGACGGTCAGGGCCGGGCCGGTGCGCTGGCAGTTCGTGACGAAGGACCGCTCGGGGTCCGGCGCCGACCCGGCGGGCGTGGAACCGTTGTACCGCAGGCACTGCACGGCGCCGACGCGCACGAGTTCGGTGCTCGGCGCGGCCAGCCCGAGTGCCTCGGTGTCCTCGTACGGCGCGACGAGCTCGGGGGAGGACGCGCGCACGGCGACCAGCTGGAACGCGCGTTGCAGCCGGGCGTCCTGGTACTGCTGGGCGATCGCGCCCGCCCCGCCGTAGGCCACCGATACGCGGGCCGCGGTCTCCCGGTCGGTCTTTGCGATGCGGGCGATCATGGGCTGCCCCTTGACCTTGTCGAGCTTCGCGATCGCCTCCTGGGCCCGGCTCAAGCCGCCGAGCTGGGGTGGCGCGGAGAGCGCCCGCCCGCTCGGCGCGTCGACGAGCAGTGTCAGCACCAGCCAGGGCACGCCGACCAGGAGTGCGCCGATCAGGACGCCGAGCAGGCCCGTCACGGCCGGCCGGGAGAGGAGCGAGCGGCGAGGCGCCGGGATCTGTGCCGGTTGCCCGGGCGCGGGTCCGGGCGGGACGTCCGGTGAGAAGCCCGGCGGGGGGTCGGCGGTCACCAGGCCATCGTGGCGCAGTCCGCAACGCCGCGGAAAGGGAATTTTGCGGTCAGCGGGTCAGACCAGGTGCGCGTGCCGCCAGATGCCTTCGGAGCGGCCGCCGATCAGCCCCGCGTCGCGCAGGAACGGCACGATCTTCTCCGCCATCCAGCGGCGGGTTTCGTGGAAGTGCGGGTTCGCCAGCGCGGCGGCGCGGCCCTCGCGGGGGTCGATCCCGACGCTGCGGTAGATCCGCGGGTCGACCATGCTGTCGATGACGCCGAACGCGACCAGTGCGGTCCGCAGCCGGTGGCGCTGCAGCGCCGCCTTCGACAGCTTCGGCGTCTCCCGCAGCACCTCCTCCTTGGCGAACCGGACGTGCCGGGCCTCCTCGACGACGTGGATGCGGTTGACCGAGCGGATCAGCGGCTGGATGCCGTCGTCGTCCATCATCGACCGCTGCAGCCGGTCGGTGCTCTCCTCCGCGACCAGCACGCTGGCGAACATCGACGGCCCGGCGGCGGTCGCGCCGAACACCTTCGCGGCGCGGTGCACCACCTTCGGGACGCCGTAGCGCGGGACGCCGAGCCGCTCGGCGGTGCGGGCGAACATCACCGAGTGCCGCGTCTCGTCGCCGATCTCGGTGAGCGCGTACTGCGCGTGCTCGGTCCGCGCGTCGAGGTCGAAGACGTACCGGGCGAGCAGGTGCATCAGGACGATCTCGAACCACAGGCCGACGCTCATGATGCTGGCGATCTCGTGCTTGGACAGCTCGATGCGCTGCTCCGGCGTGAGCCGGGCCCACAGGTCCGTGCCGTAGAGGGAGACGCGTTCGAGCGGCATGTACGCCTTGCCTTCGGCGAGCGGCGCGTCCCAGTCGATGTCGACGTACGGGTCGTAGGAGTTCTTCGCGGAGCTCTTGAGCAGTCGAGCCGCGGTGACGTCCCGGTCCTGGGCCTCGACGCCCATGGCGGCCTCCGGAAAGTAGGGGGTACACGTTGTACTAGTTACTTCCGGGAGCGTACACGGCCCGGCCGGTCCTGAGTAGGCTTCCGCCGTGACCAAGGTCGACGGACGGGCGACGCGCTGGGCGGGCCAGCAGGAGCGGCGGCGCGCCGAGTTCGTCGACGCCGCACTGGCCGCCATCGCCGAGCACGGCCCGGACGTCTCGACCGAGCAGATCGCCGACCGCGCCGGCGTCGCCCGCACCCGCCTGTACCGGCACTTCGACGGCGCGGCCGACCTCCGCCGGGCGATCGCCCAGCGGGCGGCCGAGCTGGTGACGGCCGACCTGGCGCCGCTCTGGCACCCCGAGGGCTCCCCGAACGAGATGATCTCCACGGTGATCTCGACGCACCTGCGCTGGCTGACCGAGCACGCCCACCTGCACCGCTACCTCGCCCGCGCGCTGCCGGGCGGCCCGGAGGACCGGCCGGACGTCCGCGGCGCGATCGCCCGGCACCTCAGCCGGCTGTTCACCGGCTACCTGACGGCGTTCGGCCTCGACCCGGCGCCGGCGGACACGATCGCGTTCGGCCTGGTCGGTTACGTCGAGTCGGCGACGACCCGCTGGCTCGACCACCCGGGCACGCTCAGCCTGGCCCAGCTGACCGGCCAGCTCACCGGCACGATCTGGGCGATGCTGGACCACACGCTGCGCGCGGGCGGGGTGGAACTGGACCCGGACCGGCCGTTGCCGCTGCCGGAAGGGATCTAGTCCGCGCGCGGGAACTCGGCCCGCACGCCCAGCAGCCGGACCGCCCGGGTCAGGGTGAACATGCCGAGCACCTCCTGGGCGGCGCGGTCGATCTCGGCGGCGTCCGACGTCGGCTCCGGCAGCGTGACGCTGTGCGTGTGGGTCAGGAACGGCACGAACCGCACCTTGACCGCCACCCGCGCGGCCGGGCGGCCTTCTTCGATGACGTCCTGGGCGACGCGCTTCGCCAGCGCCGAGACCTCCGCCGCCATCTCCGCCCGGTCCGTCAGGTCGCGCTGGAACGTCGTCTCGCGGCTGCGCGAGCGAGCCACGTACGGCGTCGCGCTCACTTCGGCGTCGCTGATGCCGCCGCCGAGCAGCCGCAGCCAGGGGCCCGTCTTCGGGCCGAACCGCGCGGCCAGTGCCGCCGGGTCCGCGCCGGCCAGATCCAGCACTGTCCGAATGCCCGTTTCGGCGAGCTTCTTCGCCGTCTTGCCGCCGATGCCCCACAGCGCGTCGGTCGGGCGGGCGGCCATCACGTCCCACCAGTTCTCCTGCGTCAGCCGGAAGATGCCGCCCGGCTTGCCGAACCCGGTGGCGAGCTTGGCCCGCAGCTTGTTGTCACCGATCCCGACCGCGCACGACAACCCCGTCTCGCGCGCCACCGCCTCCTTGATCGAGCCGGCCAGCGCCTCCGGGTCGCCGGTCTCCGCGCCGACGAAGGCCTCGTCCCAGCCCAGCACCTCGACCACGACCGGCAGCTCCCGCACCGCGGCCATCACGCGCGCCGACACCTCGAGGTAGGCGTCCGGGTCGCTGGGCAGGAAGACGGCGTCCGGGCAGCGCTTGGCGGCGATCCGCAGCGGCATGCCGGACTGGATCCCGAACTCGCGGGCCTCGTAGGACGCCGTCGCGACGACGGCGCGTTCGGCCGGGTCGCCGTTGCCGCCGACCACCACGGGCTTCCCACCCAGCTCCGGGTGGCGGGCGATCTCGACCGCGGCGATGAACTGGTCGAGGTCGACGTGCAGGACCCACTTCACGCCGCCCAGTCTGCCTCAGATCCGGTGCCGCGCCACGTGGGTCCAGACGGTGCCGGTGAGGGCGAGGATGCCGCACAGCGTCACGCCGGGATCGGGCAGCACCAAGCCCAGGACCAGCAGGGCCACGGCGGTGAGGTCGAAGACGATCAGCAAGGCTCCGCGGAGCGCGCGCGACTTCGGGCGCTTGCCGTCGCGAAGCGTGGCAGCCAGATCCGGGTCGCTGAGTTCCAGGCTGCGCTCGATCTTCTCGAGTTCGGTGCGATCGTGGTGACTGAGCATCGGGCACTCCTTCGGCGCCGGACCCGCCGTATCGCCTGAGCGAATACCCAATCGTCCTCCCGGCGAACCGCCGAACGCCCGCCTTTTTCGGACTTTTCTCTGCGCCGACCGGGTGATCTGCGCTCCGTGACCGGGCTTGGCCACGTTAAGTTGTCCCGTGAACGTGGCCGGTCGTGGCCCGGACGACGGAGGGGGACGCCCGCGCGGGCGGCCGTTGGGGGCCGGCGTGGCCACGTCCTCCCTGCGTGCCGGGCTGCGCGGTCAGCCCTTCAAGCAGCCGGAGGACTCGATGACCCTGCCCACCGAACCGATCGGCAGCATCCCGCGGCCCGGCTACCTCCTCGAAGGCCTCGGCGAGTTCGCGGCCGGCCGGATCGACGCCGCCGCGCTGGCCGAGCTCGAGAGCCGGGCGCTGGCCGACACGATCCGGCGGTTCGAGGCGACCGGCTCACCGGTGCTGACCGACGGGGAGCAGGGCAAGCCGAGCTTCGCGACGTACTCGCTGGCCGGGCTGGCGGCGCTGGCGCCCGACGGCGTCGTCATCCCGTTCGCCGACGGGCACACCCGGCAGCTGCCGAGGCTCACCGCGGGCCCGTTCCGCTACGCGACCCACGCGGACTCGTACCTGACGCGGGCGAAAGCGCTTACCGACCGGCCCGTCAAGCAAGCGGTGATCGCCGCGTCCGCGCTCTCGCTGATCTACCCGGGCGACGGCATCGAGGGGTACTCGCAGGAGCAGTTCGTCGCCGACCTGGTGAACGAGGCCGAGGCGGACATCCGGGGCAGCTTCGCCGCGGGCGCGGACAGCGTGCAGATCGACTTCACCGAAGGCCGGCTCTCGCTGAAGCTCGACCCGTCCGGCGGGCTGCTGCGGCAGTTCGTCGAGCTCAACAACGCCGTGCTCGACCGGTTCACCGCGGAGGAACGCGCGAGGATCGGCGTCCACACCTGCCCGGGTGGCGACCAGGACTCCGTGCACAGCCTCGACGTCGACTACGCCGGCCTGCTGCCGGCGTTGTTCGACCTCAAGGCGGGCCGCTTCTTCGTCCAGCTGGCCAGTGAAGCCGACCCGGAGCGCGCGCTGCGGGTGATCGCCGACCACCTCAAGGCGGACCAGCGGATCTTCGTCGGCGTCACCGACCCGATCGACCCGCGGGTGGAGACCCCGGAAGAGGTCCGTGACCGCGTGCTCACCGCGGCGAAGCACCTGCCGGCCGACCGGCTCGGCACCTGCGACGACTGCGGGTTCTCGCCGTTCGCCGACGACACGTCCACCTCGCGGGACGTCGCGTTCGCGAAGATCCAGGCCCGGGTCGACGGCACGCGCCTGGCGTCCGAGAAGCTCGGCTGACAGCGGCGTGGGCCCGGGGCCGCCCGGGCTCACGCCGTTTCGGCGGCGACCTTCAGCCCGAGCGCGACGAGCACGGTGCCCAGGACGGCGTCGAGGCCCCGGCGGACGCGGCCGTTGCCGAAGAACTTCTTCAGCGCCCCGACCACGACGGCGAGGGTGACGAACCAGACGACCGTGCCGGCCGTGGCGATGGCGGCCAGTTCGAGGGTTTGCAGGGTGGAGCCGTCCGCGGGCAGGAACTGGGGGAGCAGGGCCAGGAAGTAGACCGCCACCTTGGGGTTGAGCAGGTTGGTGACCAGGCCCTGGCGGAAGGCGGCCCCGGCCTCGAGCGGCTGGGTCCCGGTGGCTTCCCCGAGGTTCCGGTACTCGCCGCGGCGCACGGCCAGCCACGCCTTGACGCCGAGGACCACCAGGTAGGCCGCTCCGGCCAGCTTGACGACCGTGAACGCGACCGCCGACGCGGTGAGCACGGCGGCGACCCCGAGAGCGATCGCGACCACCCAGGCGAACACCCCGAGCGCGATACCGGTGCCGGCGGCCATCCCGGCCCGCCGGCCACCGGCGAGCGCCGAGCGCGTCACGACGACGAAGTCCGGCCCGGGCGACATCGCCCCCAGCACGACGACCAGCAGGAACGAGACGGCGGTGGCACCGGGGATCATGGCCCCGAGAATACGGGCCGGGCACCACCGGTTTTCGCGCCGTCCACGCCCTCGCAGTCGCCGCCGACGGATCCGCGGTTCACGATTTGATAACTGTCAGTGACATTCTGACCGTGACTGCGACTGTGCTCAAGCGTGGTGCTCTCGAATCCACGTACACGGCTTGGTGGAACTGGGTAGGTGGAATGAGTACGTCGTTGGTGGACCGCGCGCGTCGGTTGTTCGAATTTCTCCGCGGGGCGCAGCAATTGAAGGCCAACCCGGTCCGGTCGGTCGAGGTCTACCAGCGCGAAGGTGACGTGATCTGGCTGGCGGATCTCCCGGCCCACCCCGCGATCGCCCGGCTGCAGAGAGACGTCCCGGCCGGGGACGCGCCGCTGTTGTCGATCGCTCGGGTTCCGGTGGTCGCGCCGCCCGAAGCTGACGCGGAGCTCGGGCGATGGCTGACGGAACCGATCGACGACCCCGAGCAGACGCCCGCCCTTCGGCAGCAGATCACCGAAGCGGAGCCGGAGGTGGAGGTGGAGGTGGAGACAAAACCGGCTACCGACCGGACGCCCGTGTGCTCACCTTGGATCGCTTCCCCGCCGTTCAGCGGCAGTACGACACGTGGCTGCCGCGTTGGCTCGAATGGGCTGAACAGGAACGAATCGATCGTCCGGCGCGAGACCTGTACGCGCGGCTCTACACGATCTACGTCTCCGCCACGGAAAGCCCCGAGGAGGTCGAGCTGGTCGCCGGAACCGGCTGCCTCAGCTGGCAGCCCGTCGACGGGTATCGGATCAAACGGCACCTGCTGACCAGCGCCGCATCGGTGGACTTCGACGATCGGACCGGTCGCCTGGTGGTGCGCGCCGTCGAGTCGGCCGAGCCGGTGCAGCTGGAGCTCGACATGGTCGAGCCCGGGCTGGTCACCGCCCCGGACAAGCTCGAGGAGATCCGAGCGGACATCAAGGCGTACGAGGGGCCGGCTCTGGATCCTGTCGTCACGGGTGACCTCGCGCGCCGGCTCGTGCACAGCCTCGACTCCGATGGCGAGTACCGCGACCAAGACGAGCCCGCGGTTCCCGGCAAGCACGGAGTAGTGGCCTTCGCTCCGGCCCTGGTCCTGCGAAGGCGCAGCCAGCAAGGGCTGATCGAAATCTTCGACACGATCCTGCACCAGCTGGACGAAACCGGGGAGGTGCCGGACGGGCTGATCCCGTTGATCGATCCCGACCACGTGCCGGCAGCGCCGGCAGCAGCGGGTGACGGTGCGATCTTGATGGTCGACGACGAGCCGTTCCTGCCCCTTCCGGTGAACGAACGCCAGCTCGACGTGATCAGGCGGGTCGACTCGGCGTCCCAGACCCTGGTACAGGGCCCGCCGGGCACCGGCAAGACCCACACGGCCGCGGCGTTGATCTCCCACTTGCTCGCGCAGGGCAAGCGGGTTCTCGTCACCGCCCACACCGACCGGGCGTTGCGAGAGGTGCGGGACAAGCTCCCGGAGGAGATCAAACCCTTGGCAGTGGCGGTCGTCGGATCCTCCCGGGAGGACATGGCCGACCTGAAACTGGCGGTCCAGGAGATCGCGGCTGCGGCGAGTGAACACGACGGCAAAGAGAACGCTCGTGCGATCCAAGCGCACTTCGAGACCGTCGACCGGCTCAGGCGCGAACGCTCCGCCGCACACAGCAAGCTCCTCCAGGCGCGTGAACGTGAAGTCCTGGAGTGGGAACACCGGGGCTATCGAGGCACCCTCTCGGGGATCGTCCGGCAGCTGAACGCCGAGCAGGACCGGCTGGGGTGGCTGCTCGGCTCGGACGCGGTCGGCCCGGACCAGGAAGCGCCGCTGAGCAGTCGTGAGGCCCAGGAATGGCACGGCTATCTGCTCGACGAAAGCCTGCGTGCCGACGAACCCCGATCCCGGCAGCGCCTGCCGGCGGTATCCCAGCTGGTGGACGCCGATCAGTTCGCCCGGCTGGTCGCCGCCGAAAACGGGGCAACGGCGGCGGACCGAGAGAACGCGATGCTCAAAGAGCACACGGCCTTCTCCGCGGTCCGGCGGCTTGCGCCCGAACAGCGGAGCGAACTGCAGAGCCGGTTGCACCGCCTCGCCGGCGAGGCTGATTTCCTGCTCGGTCGCCGGGAGCAGTGGCTCGACGACGCCCTGCGGGATGTCCGGACCGGACGAGCCGACCAGTGGCGTGCCCGGGGTGCGACGATCCACGGCCTGATCACCACGGCTACGGGCTGGGTGAGGCAACTCGGGCCGCTCACTGACGTCGTGGTGCGTGGTGGGGATCTCGGTGCGCTGGTCGCGCTCGCCGGCGAGCTCGTGCGGTTCCTTTCGGGAGGTGGCGTCGTCAAGACGATGGCCGACGGCAGCCCCAAAATCGGCGCTTTCGCTCCCAAGATCCTCAAACAGGCCCAGCCGCTGTTCGAGAATGTCCTGGTCGACGGCCTGGCGCCGACATCCGTGCCCCGGTTGCAGGCGTTCATCGCCTGGGCCGGGGGAAGCAAGGTACTGGTCGCGCTCGATCGAGCTTGGCCGGAGAGCATGGTGATCCCACCCGAGGACACACTTCAGGAACGGCTTCAGTGGCACAGCACGGAACTCAAGCAACTGCACCGGGTACTCGCTCTCGCCGATGAGCTGGTCGCGGAAGAGCAGCGCTTGCGCCGGCTCGAGCTGCCCTCCCCGGACTGGAACGACCTCGCTGGCGTCCGGCGGTACGCGAGCTTGACGGACGCCGCCGCGGCGGAAGAGGCGAAGGTGGCGGCGGCCGCACCGCTGGTCGCGCTCGAGCAGTTCGTCGGTGAAACCGCCCAGTGGTCCGATTCCGCCCAGTGCGGCGCCGACCTGCTGGATGCCGTCAAGAACCGTGACAGCGAGCGCTTCGCCGCCGCACGCCGGACGCTCACGCGCCTTTGGGAAGTACGCAGTCAGGCCGGTCGCCGTGATCAGCTCGGCGGCGTTCTCCAAGCCGTCGCGCCGCGGTTGTACGAGGGAGTCGTTTCCGACCCGGGCCACCCGGACTGGGCGGAACGCCTCGCGACCTTTTCGGAAGCGTGGAACTGGAGCGCGGCTCGGGCGTGGATCACGCAGCAGGAATCGATCGACGTGAACGACCTTCAGTCGGACATCACGAGGATCGAACAAGCCATCAGGCGCGAGGTGGAAACGATCGCCGCGGGGCGTGCTTGGGATCATGCTGCGTCGCCGGAACGCCTCAGTGGCGCCGCACGCGCCGACCTGACCCAGTACGCCCAGCTCGTCCAGCGGGCGGGTAAGAACACGGGGATCTATCGCAACCAGCGCCGCGCCGAGATCCGCAAGGCGATGGACCGTTGTCGTCCGTCGGTGCCCGTGTGGATCATGCCGATCTACCGGATTGCCGAGCAGCTCCGCGTGCGGCCGGACATGTTCGACGTCGTCGTGGTGGACGAGGCATCGCAGGCCGGGACGGAAGCGGTCTTCCTGCAGTACCTGGCCAAGAAGATCGTGGTCATCGGGGACGACCGGCAGGTGTCGCCCTCGGCGGTCGGTGTCGACCAGCAGCAGCTGCGAGACCTCGCGCGGCAGTACCTGGCCGGTGATCGATACCGTGACACCTGGCACGATCCGCGCCGCAGTCTCTTCGACGAAGCCAAAATGCGGTACGGGAAGCTGATCACGTTGATCGAGCACCGTCGGTGCGTCCCGGAGATCATCGGATTCTCCAACCGGATCGCCTACGAGCCGGACGGTATCCGGCTCGTCCCGGTCCGCCAGTACGGCGCCGACCGCCTCGAGCCGATCAAGGCGGTTTACCTGGAGGACGGTTACGAGCGGGGCGTGACGAACAAGAGCAACCCCGTCGAGGTCGAAGCGATCGTCGAGCAGATCGAGAAGTGCCTCGCCGACCCGGCCTACGACGGCAAGACCTTCGGTGTCGTCTCCCTCCTCGGTCCGACCCAGGCGAAGGAAATCCAAAACAAGCTCTTGGGGCGCATCTCGAAGGAGGACTGGACGAGCCGCGATTTCCGGTGCGGGGATGCCGCGGACTTCCAGGGATCCGAGCGGGACGTGATGTTCCTTTCGATGGTGGCGGCTCCGGCACCCGACAAACGGATGGTGGCGCTGACGCAGGAGCAGTACGTCCAGCGCTACAACGTCGCGGTTTCGCGCGCGAAGGACCAGGTCTGGATCTTTCACTCGGTGCGCCCGGACGAGTTGCCGAACCGGGAGTGCATGCGGTTCCAGCTGCTCGATTACAGCTACGGGGTGATCACGCGAGGTCGGAACACGGAAACCGGGGCATCCAGCGAAGTGGTGCCGGAGGACCGCCGGGTCGAGCCGTTCGACTCACTCTTCGAGCAGCGCGTGTACAACCGCATCGTCGACCGCGGCTACACCGTGCTTGCGCAGTACCCGTCGCTGGGCTATCGGATCGACCTCGTGGTCGTGGGAGCCCACGGACGCCTGGCGGTCGAGTGCGACGGTGACCAGTGGCACGGCCCCGAGGCGTACGAACGTGATCTCGCCCGGCAACGTGACCTCGAACGGTGTGGCTGGCGTTTCTTCCGGATCGCCGGGTCGGCGTTCGACGTGGACCGGACGGAAGCGCTCGCCGGACTGTGGGAGATGCTCCAGGAGGAGGACATCCATCCCTCGGGCTGGTCACCTGCCGCCGAGGTGGCGGAATCGCGTGAAGTCGTCGAGCTGCTGCCTGAGGTGATCGAGGAAGCCGAGCCGGAGCCGGCGATCGCCTCGAATGCGCCGACCCCGCCGGCCGAGCAAGCCTGGGAGTGGCCGGCTGAAGGCGCCGTCGACGAGGGTGCGGTGCAGGTGGAGCCGGCAGCCTCGCCCGAGGAGTGCTCGGCTGCCCGACCGCAGGTCACCGGCGTCGAACAGCCGTCGGCCGGCGGTGCGCAGGTGACCCTGGAGGCCTACGGGGTCTTCTCCGGCCGGCTGACGCCGGCGTCCGACGCCACGCGCGATGAGCTGATCGAGGGTATCCAGGCGATCGTGGCCGCCGAAGGACCCGTGTCGGGTGACCGGATCCACCGCCTTTACGTGCAGTCCTCCGGCGGACTCAGGGTAGGCCCCCAGCTGGCTCGGCTGCTGAACTCCGCCGTGAGTCTCGCGGTCCGCCGAGGTGTGCTTCTCGCCGACGATCCGCTCGGGCGGTCGGGCGTCCGGCCCCGCACCTACCGGCTGCCGGACCAGCCGCTGGTCCGGGTGCGCGAGCTGGGGCCCCGTGACCTGAGTGACGTTCCTCCGCGCGAGCTGGCCACAGTCATGCGGGAACTGGCCGATCGGGAGGGCTGGGACGACGAAGAAGCGCTGTTCCGGGCTGTTCTGGCGCAGCTCGGGCTCAAGAAGCTGACGAAGAACGTGAGCCAGATCCTCTCGACGGTCCTCGCACTGGCGCGGACCTTGGAATCGGACGGGCAACCCCCTCAGGTCGAAGCCTGAGCAGTGCCGGTCTTCGTGGCTGAAGGGCCACGAAGACCGGTCTGTTTGAATTTGAACCTCGTGTAGGGTCGATCTTGTGGGTGATTCCAGGGGCGACGGCATGACGGCTGAGGTGCGGACGCGGGTGCGGATCCCGCTGCGGCTCGACGGCGGCGTCGCGGTCGACGCCGAAGCCGTCACCTTCCGCGGCTTGGCCGATGACGGGGAGCACCTGGCGTTCGTCTTGGGTACGCCCGGTGAGGTGCCGCTGGTGCGGCCGCACTCGGAGTGCCTCACCGGTGACGTCTTCGGGTCGGCGCGGTGCGACTGCGGCCCGCAGCTCGCCGAGGCCGTCTCGCGGATCTCCGAGACCGGCGGCTACCTGCTGTACCTGCGCCAGGAGGGGCGGGGGATCGGGCTGTACAACAAGCTCGACGCCTACGCCCTGCAGGACGGCGGCCTCGACACCTACGCCGCCAACGCCGCGCTCGGCCTGCCCGAGGACGCCCGCGACTACACGGTCGCCGCGCAGATGCTGGGCGCGCTCGGGGTGGACCGGGTCGACCTGCTGTCGAACAACCCGGACAAGGCGGGGCAGCTGCGGGCGGCCGGGATCGCGGTGCGCGACCAGGTCCCGACGGGGGTGTTCGCGACCGAGAACAACGTCCGGTACCTGCGGGCGAAGGCCGAGCAGACCGGGCACACGCTCACCCTGCCCGGCATCGCCAGCTGACTCCCGGGGCCGGGCGACTCAGGTCAGGCGCTGAGCCGCGGCGGCCGCGGGGCTCGTGGTCAACTTCTCCAGCAGTCCGATCAGGACCGTCCGTTCCGCAGGCGACAGGGACGCCGACCAGGCCTGTTCGCGCGCGTTGTGCGCCTGGTAGGCGTCGGTGACCGCCGCGTGGCCCGCTTCCGTCAGCGCCAGCTCGACCGCGCGGCGGTCGTGGGCGACCGCGGCGCGCGTCACCAGGCCGTCCCGCTCCAGGGTCTTCACCAGCGCCGACACCGCCGCGCGGCTCATCCCGGCGAGCCGGGCCACGTGGCGGGACTCCAGCGGGCCGGCCAGCCACAGGACGAACAGCACCCGGAAGCCGCTCCAGCTCCAGCCGCGCGGCCGGTGGACCGTCGACTCCCAGTCGTAGACCAGGGCGCCGGCCAGCCGGTGCAGCGTCAGGCCGAGGCGCATCGCCACCGGGTCGGTCGCGGGCAGCTCGGCCTGGGTCTTCCCGATCGCGTAGTCGACGAACGAGAGGTAGTCGAGGTCGGCCGGTCGGTCGGTCATGCGGCCCAGGTTAGGCGACGATGGGTTCCCCGCGGAGGGCCGGCGGGCTAGCCTGACCCCCAGGTAGTCAAGCCTTTGACGATCAAGGAGCGCTCGCCGTGACGAAGAAAGCCTTCGCCTCTTCGGCCGACCTGGCGGAGAAAGCGCAGACCCTCGAGGTGCTCGCGCACGGCGTGTACGCCTTGACCGCCGAGGGCGACCCGAACATCGGCGCGATCGAAGGCGAAGACTTCCTCGTCTGCTTCGAAGCGCTGGCCACGCCCGTCGCGGCCGGAGAGTGGCTCGCGAAACTGGGGGAGCACACCGACAAGCCCGTGCGGTATCTGGTGCTGAGCCACTACCACGCCGTGCGGGTGCTCGGCGCGTCCGCGTTCGACGCCGACGTGATCGTCGCGCACGAGAACACCCGCGCCCTGGTCGCCGAGCGCGGCAAGGAGGACTGGGCGAGCGAATTCGGCCGGATGCCGCGGCTGGCGAAGGGCGCGGAGTCGGTGCCCGGGCTGACCTGGCCGACGCTCACCTTCTCCGACCGGCTCACCCTCGACCTCGGCGGCGACCGCGGCGACCTCGTGCTGCAGTACTGCGGGCGCGGCCACACCGAGGGCGACATCGTCGCCTGGCTGCCCCGCGAGAAGATCCTCTACGCCGGTGACCTCGTGGAAGCCGAAGCCGCGCTGTACACCGGCGACGCGTTCCACCGCGACTGGGCTTCGTCCACTTTGGACCAGGTCGCCGCGTTCGGGGCCGAGGTGCTGATCGGCGGCCGCGGCGGAGTGAGCCGCGGCCGCGAAGCAGTCGAAGCCGCGATCGCGCAGACCCGGCACTTCCTGGACACGATGCTGCGCGAGGTCGGCGCGGTCCACGACGCCGGCGGCACGCTCAAGGACGCGTTCGAGCGCACGCACGCGGCACTGGCGGACCGGTACGGGCACTGGCCGATCTTCGAGCACTGCCTGCCCTTCGACGTCTCCCGGCTGTGGGACGAGCTGTCCGGCATCGAGCGGCCGGTGGTGTGGACGGCCGAACGCGACCGCGAAGTCTGGGACCGGCTCCAAGGCTAGATCGATGAAAGTGGCGGTCCTCGGCAGCGGCCCGGTCGGCCGGACGGCCGCGCTGCTGCTCGCCCGCTGGGGCGTGCCGGTGGTGCTCGTCGACGAGCACGAGCGGCGCGATCCCGTGGGGTCCAAGGCCATCTGCCACCAACGGGACACCCTGGACATCTGGGCGTCGCTCGGTGCGGGGTGCTTGGCCGAGGAGGGCCTGACCTGGACGACCGCCCGGACGTTCCACCGCGACCGGGAGCTGTTCTCCTACCGGCTGCCGGACGCGGGGTCCGCGCTCCCGCCGTTCGTCAACCTGTCCCAGGCCCGGGTCGAGGAGGTCCTGGACGAGCTGATCGCGCGTGAGCCGCTGATCGACGTCCGGCGCGGCCACCGCGTCACCGGCCTGACCCAGCCGGGCTGCGTCGAGGTCCACTGCGAGACCGGCGGCGGGCCGCGCCGGATCGAGGCCGACTACGCGATCGCCTGCACCGGCGCGCGTGGCGACGCGGTGCGGCGGGCGGTGGGGGAGCAGCTGGCCGGTGTCTCGTTCGCCGATCTGTTCCTCATCTGCGACATCCGCGCCGACCTCGCCGGCTGGGCGGCCGAACGGCGGTTCCACTTCGACCCGCCCTGGAACCCCGGCCGCCAGGTGCTGATCCACCCGTGCCCCGGCTCGCACTTCCGGATCGACTGGCAGGTGCCCGACGCCTACGACCTCACCGCCGAGGAAACCGGTGGTGCCCTGGACCGCCGGATCCGGGCGATCATCGGCGACCGGCCGTACGAGGTGGTGTGGCGGTCGGTCTACCGCTTCCACACCCGGCTCGTCCGCCGCATGCGCGCCGGCCGCGTGCTGCTGGCCGGCGACTGCGCGCACCTGGTCGCGCCGTTCGGGGCGCGCGGGCTGAACTCGGGAGTCGCCGACGCGGAGAACGCCGCGTGGAAGGTCGCGTGCGTGCTGCGCGGCGAAGCCGGCGACGGGCTCCTGGACAGCTACCACGCCGAGCGGCACGCGGCGGCCGTCGAGAACGCCGAGGTGACCACGGCGACGATGGACTTCCTGGTGCCGCGGGACGAGCAGCAGCGGCGGCACCGGACCGAGGTGCTGGCCCGGGCCGCCCACGACCCGGCCGCGTACCCGGACGTCGACTCGGGACGGCTGGCCGAGCCGTTCTGGTACCCCGGGTCGCCGCTGACCACGCCGGACCCGCGGCGCCCGTTCGGCGGCCGTCCGCCGCGCGGGACACTGCCCCCGCCGGGCCCCGGGATCCTGCTGCCGGACGTGACTGTCCCCGGTGGCCGGCTGCGCGACCTGGCCCGGCGGGGGTTCGTGCTGCTGACGACCCCGGGAGTGGACCCCGCCGGGATGCGGTCGGTGGAGATCCCGGTGGGCGGGGCGCTGGGTGCGCGCCCGGGCGAAGCCTGGCTGGTTCGCCCGGACGCGTACGTCGCCGCGGTGCTGCAGGACCCGGCGGAGATCGGCCGGGCGTGGGCGCGGGCTACGGGTAGCTGACCAGCGGGCTCACCTGGTGGGCCGTGTTCGCCGGGTCACCCGTGTCGTTGACGACGTGGGCGATCGTGCCCACGCCGCCGAGCGACACCGACACCAGGTTGTGGAACCGGACGCCGCCGTTGTTCGGCACCTCGAAGGAATGACCGGCCACAATGGACGGATTGGTGTTGAAGAAGCAGTAGCTGCCCAATCCCCAGCCCTCGTGGCTGGTCACCGAGTCCGCCACCTTGTACGCCGCCCAGCCCTGCCGGCCACCGCCGCTGGACCAGGACGCCTGGTCCGGCGGGTCGTACGGCATCTCGTTCTGGAAGAAGTACGTCCGCCCGCCGTTGCCGTTCCACAGCACCTCGTACTGCTGGTAGTGCTCGACGAACAGGCCGTACATCGTCACTCCCGCGCCGTTGACGACCAAGCCGTTCGCCGCCGTGTTGACGTTCCAGCCGACGCCGTTCGAGTGGTCGCCCCGCCACAGCCACATGTGGTCGCCGATGACGTTGTTCGAGTTCACCACCAGCGTCTGCGTGGCCTTCCCGACGGCCGCGCCGCCGATCCGGAAGAACACGTCGTGCAGCGACGTCGGGTCGGCCCCGTGGTTCGCGCCCGAGCCCGGCGGGCCGACCTGCACGAGCACCGGCGAGTTCACCGCGCCGGCGTCGATCAGCAGCCCGGCGATCTTCACGCCGTCCACATCGGACGTCGTGATCGCCGCGGTGCCGTTGGTGGGCATCAGCGTCGCCAGCCCGAGGCCGAGCACCACGGTGTCCGGGCGCGTGACGTTCAGCGCCTGGTCGAGGTGGTAGACACCCGGGGTGACCAGGAGGTGCTTGCCCGCGGCCAGGGCGGCGTTGAGCGTCGCGGCCGAGTCGGACGGCTTCGCCACGTAGAACTCGCTGAGCGAGATCGACTGCCCGGCCGGGGCGCCGTGGCCCCAGCTGGTGCCGGCGGAGTTCTGCCGCAACGCCGGGACGAACACGTTGTAGCTGCCCGAGCCGTCGACGTAGAGGAACGGCTTTTCGCGGATGACGGGCGTCTGGCCGACGACCGTCTCGGGCGGGTTCGGGAACGACGCCGGCGGGGTGCCGGTCGACCCGACGAACACCATGTTCCACACGCCGCCCTGCCAGCCGCCGAGCTCGCTGTTGCGGGTGAGGAACTGCTGCTGCGAACCGGAAACGGCGACGCCGTCGATCTTGCTGTCGGCGATCAGGCCACCGCTGGCCCAGCCGTCGCCGCCGTTCCACAGCTGGATCTGGCTGCCCTTGAGGTGCATCCGGCGGTAGGGCGCGGCCTGCGCGACGGCCCAGCGTTCGACCTGACCGGCCGGCAGCGTCACCGAAAGGTTCTCCGCGGAACGCCAGAAGTTCTGCGTCGCGTTGCCCTTGTTGTTCGGGTTGTCGCCCTGCTGCAGCCAGTCCGCCTCGACGCGGACGTGGCCGTTGAGGGTGACGTCGTCGGGGGAGAGGCCGAGCCCCGCGACCTGCTCGTAGAAGCCGAGGTTGACGTCGGCGTTGTACGTGCCCGGCTTGAACAGCACGGCGTAGCGCTCGTTGCCGAACTGGTTGGTGTGCTGCTGGTTCGCCAGCTGCGTCAGCCGGTTCTGGATCGTCGCGGCCGGGGTCGACGGGTCGAACACCGACACGTTCGGGCCGAGGTCCGGGTTGCGCGGGTCGGTCGGCGGGATGGTCGTCCCGTCGCCGGTGCCGTGCACGGTGACCTCCCAGAGGGAGTAGCCGTACTGCGTGGCCCGCTGGGTGCCGGTGAGCCGGAGGTAGCGCGCGGTGCCGGTGAGGGGCACGGTCTGCGTCCCGCCGGCGCCGGCGGTGGTCGAGTACGCCGTGCTCCAGCTGTTCGCGTCGCTCGACAGCTGCACGGTGAACGCGCGGGCGTAGGCGGCTTCCCAGTTGAGGACCACGTCGCAGAGCTGCTGTGCGGAGCCCAGGTCGACCTGCAGCCACTGCGGGTCGCTGAACGCGCTGGCCCAGCGCGTCCCGGAGTTGCCGTCGACCGCGGCGGACGCGGGGGTCCCGCCGTTTTCGGTGGACGACGCGGTCGCGGTGCGGCCCTGCGCGAGGTTCGCCGAGCCGCACGCGGCGGCTTGGGCCGGCGCGGAGCCGACCACCACGGCGGTGGTCAGTGCGGTGACGAGGGAGGTCGCGAGGACGAGGAGGCGGTGTACCGGGGAGAACGTCGTTGATCTCATCTGCCTGCCTGCTGATTCGGAAGGGACGTCGAGGAGGAGGCCGCGCGGCGGCGCCGGGCGGCGGCGGACCGGGCGAGCCCCACAGCTCGCGCCGGTGTCGGGTGGTGCGGCGGGTTCGCGGCCGCCTCACCGCGCTCGGCGCCGTGAGCCGGAGGAGCGGTGCCGAGGCGGGTGCGACGGCGCGAACCGGTCAGCCCGAAAGAGGTGCGTGTCGCGGCGGAACGATCCCGGGTGGCGGTCACGGAACCGGTTCCGACCGGCGGCTCGCAGTTAACAGCGCGCGCCTCGGCGGAGTCAAGGATCTGGCCCGGATTCGTTCTCCCGGACCAGTCCGCCGCGTGGTCCGCGACCGTCCGGCGCAGCGGCGTTGACATTTTACGGCTCTTTATTTATGTATTGAAGTAAGAGCGTGCCGACGGACGGGCCCACACCCGCGCCGTGGACCACGTGAGCCGATCCGCGCCGGGCAAGCCGTCCGGCGCCGGTTCGCCGTGGAGGTGCCCATGCAACGCCGCATGCCGGGGACCCGGGCGCGCTGGAGCGCGCTCGCCGTCCTCGCCCTGACCCTGGCCGCCCTGCTCACCGCGCCGGTCGCCCAGGCCGCACCCGTCCTGCTCTCCCAAGGCCGTCCGGTGACGGCGTCCTCGGCCGAGTCCGCCGCCTTCCCGGCTTCCGCCGCGGTCGACGGCGACGCCGGCACCCGCTGGTCCAGCGGCTTCAGCGATCCGCAGTACCTCCAGGTCGACCTCGGCTCCACCCAGCAGCTGTCCCAGGTCGTGCTGAACTGGGAAGCCGCCTACGCCAAGGCCTTCACGATCCAGGCGTCCGCCGACGGCGCCACCTGGACGTCGCTGTACTCGACCACCACCGCGACCGGCGGCACGCAGACGCTGAACGTGACCGGCAGCGGCCGGTACGTCCGGCTGACCGGCACCCAGCGGGCCACGCAGTACGGCTACTCGCTGTGGGAGTTCCAGGTCTACGGCGGGGGCACGACCCAGCCCGGCGACGTCCTGCTGTCCTACGGCAAGTCCGGCACGGCCTCGTCGTACCAGGACGACGGCAACTGCCCCGGCTGTCTCCCGGCGAAGGCGTTCGACCACGATCCGGCCACCCGCTGGGCGACCAGCGCGACCACCGGCTGGGTGGACCCCGGCTGGCTCCAGGTCGACCTCGGCGCCGTCGCGGCCGTGCACCAGGTCGTCCTGCAGTGGGACCCGGCCTACGCGGTCGCCTACCAGCTCCAGGTGTCGAACGACGGCGCGAACTGGACCTCGCTCTACTCGACCACCACGGGCAAGGGCTTCAAGGAGACGCTGACCGTCAACGGCAGTGGCCGCTATGTCCGGATGTACGGCACCGCGCGGTCCAACGGCTACGGCTACTCGCTGTGGGGCTTCGACGTCTACGGCACCGGCGGCAACCCGACGCAGCCGCCGCCCGCCCCACCGGCCCCGCACTTCCCGGGCACGCTCGTGTGGAGCGACGAGTTCAACGGCGCCGCGGGGACGAACCCGGACGCGAGCAAGTGGACCGCCGAAACCGGTCCGGGCGTCAACAACGAGCTCGAGTACTACACGAACAACAACAACACCAAGCAGGACGGCCGTGGCAACCTCGTCATCCAGCTCCGCCGCGAGGCCACCCCGGGCAGCGCCTGCCCGCCGGACCCGATCAGCGGCAGCACGACCTGCCAGTACACCTCGGGCCGGATCAACACCGCGGGCAAGTTCAGCTTCACCTACGGCCACGTCGAAGCCAACATCAAGGTGTCCGGCACGCAGGGGCTGTGGCCCGCGTTCTGGTTGCTGGGCGCGAACTTCTTCAGCGGCACACCGTGGCCCCACTGCGGTGAGATCGACATCATGGAGCACGTCGGGAAGTCGCCGAACCTGGCCTACTCGACCATCCACGCCCCGGCCTACAACGGCGCGGGCGGCATCGGCGCACCCCTCGACCTCGGGCAGGACGTCTCCGCCGGGTTCCACAAGTTCGGCCTGGACTGGGACGCGTCGCACATGACCTTTTACGTCGACGGCAACGCGTTCGAGACGATCAACCGCGCCACCGTGGAAAGCACGCGCGGACCGTGGGTCTACGACCACCCGTTCTTCCTGATCCTCAACAACGCCATCGGTGGCGACTTCCCCGGCCCGCCGGGAGCGGGGACTGTCCTCCCGCAGGACATGGTCGTCGACTACGTGCGGGTCTACCAGTGACGGCGGTCGTGGACGACGAACGTGGGCCAGTACCGCGGCTACGTCGGTGATTCCTCGCGCAACGTCCCGCTCGCGGGAGCGCTGACCGGCTCCTGAGTCGACTCGCGGACCACCAGCGACGTCGGGACGATCAGCGGGGTGGCCGGGGACGGGATCCCGGCCAGCCGGTCCAGCAGCAGCCCGGCCGCCGTCTCACCCATCCGCCGCAACGGCTGGCGGATCGTGGTGAGCGGCGGCTGGGTGTGCGCGGCGAGGGGGATGTCGTCGAAGCCGACCACGGCGACGTCCCCCGGTACCGCGCGACCGGCCTTGCGCAGCCCGGCCAGCACACCCGCCGCCGTGAGGTCGTTGTGCGCGAAAACCGCGTCGAACTCCGGACCCGTTTCGAGGAGCTGGAGGATCGCCGCCTCGCCGCTTTCGCTCGTGAAGTCGCCTTCGATGATCAGCCGTGGGTCGAGGGCCAGGCCCGCGTCACGGACGACGTCGGCGAAGCCGTGGAGGCGGTCGGCGGTGCAGCCGAAGTCGCGGGGTCCGGTGACGGTGGCGAGCCGGGTGCGGCCGGTGTCCAGGAGGTGCCGGGCCGCGGCCGCGCCGCCCTGCCGGTTGTCCGTGCCCACCGACGGGAACGCGGGACGGCGGCCGCGGTCGTCGATCACCACCACCGGCAGGCCCGAGTCGTGCAGCACGCGCAGGTGCCGCACCGCGTCCGGCGGTTCCACCAGCAGGAGGCCGTCGAACGCTTTCGCCGACACCTGGCGCGAGAACTCGCCGAGTGAATCGGCGCCGCGGTTGGCGGTGGACAGCAGCAGGCCGTAGCCCTTCGACTCCACGACGTCGGCGACGCCCTGCAGCACCTCGCCCATCCACGGCCAGGTCAGCCCCGGCACCAGCATCCCGACCGTGCGGGTCACCCCGCGGGCCAGCCCCACCGCGCCGGCGCTGGGGATGTACCCGGTCGCGGCGATCACCTCGCGCACCCGGATCGCGGTCGCCGCGTCCACGTCGGCCTTGTTGTTGAGCACCCGCGACACGGTCGTCTTGCTCACCCGCGCACGGCGGGCGACCTCGGCGATCGTGACGCGCATCCGTCCTCCCGATCGGGGGGTGGCAAGCCTTGTGGTGCCAAGGTACTCGCCCGCGGGGCCGCTGCGGCCGGTCCGAGATCGATCAAGTCCGCACGGACACCCGCGTGAGGCCCGCGTGGCCGGTCCGCCACTGCGTGCGGACGGCCACGTACCTGGCCCGGCCGGTGGATCCCACCCCGTAGGTGATGCCGTCGACGCTCGTTTCGACGACCGCCGCGGGCACGCGCCCGGGTGTCCAGGTCAGCTCCACCGCGGAAACCGTCGCCACCGTCCCGAGGTCGACGACCATCCTGCCGCCCGGGCCCGGCCGCCACGCCGTCGCGGGATCGTCGTCGACCGCCGCCTTCACCCCGGGTACCGGCCCGCGGAGGGTGAATCGCGGCGGCTCGATCCGGCCTTCGGCGGCCGCCAGGTCCAGCGTGAAGGTGGTTCCGGTCGCGGTGACCTCCTGTTCGCCGCGGTAGAGCCGCACCGCCCGGCGCTCCTGCGGCAGTTCCGCCGTGCCCGCGGCCGGGGCCGCGGAAAGGTTGACCAGCACGAGGAAGCCGTCGGTGACGCTGGCGTGCACCGCGGGCGAGGTGGTGGCGACGCGCCCGGACGGCCGGGCGCCGACCGGTCCGGGGTACAGCTCGGCGAGCAGCGGCGCGGCCGGGCCGTCCGAGAGGGTGATGCGGTCTCCGGTGACCGTGAGCGGGTGGGGGCCGGCGACGACGATCCCGGCCCGGCCGTCGACGTCCAGCCGGCCACCGGTGCTGCGCAGCGCGGCCACCGGGTGGTCCGCCACCGGCGTCCAGGCCGTGCCGTCCGGCGACGTCTCGATCCGGTACTTCCGCCCGGCGGCCGCTTCCCAGCTCAGCCGGACGCGGTCGAAGGACCGGGGCGCGCCCAGGTCGACGGCAAGCCGGTTATCCGTGCGTGACCGGTCCGATGTGGACACCGCCCAGCGCGTCGCCGCGCTGCCGTCGGTGGCGTACGTCGCCTCTTTGCCCGGCGTCGCCGAAGAAGCCGACGCGGTCCCGGCGAGCGCGAGGCCCGGTCCGTCGCCGTCGTGGACCTCGAGCGCCCAGAGCGAGTAGCCGTACTGCGGGTCCGGCTCGACGCCCAGCATGCGGACGTGCCGCGCGGAGACCCGGCCGAAGTGAGTTCGTCGGTCCGCGGGCCGATCGCCGGCGCTTTGCTCGTCACGGTCCCTTCGGCGGTCGTGTAGGTGCGGTCGCCGTCGAGGCCGGGCACGCCGGGCATGGTGAGGTTGTGGACGTTCAGCACGCCTTCACCCGCGGCGACGCCGGTGCTGGCGTAGACGGCGGCGCCGGTCGGGAGGGTGGCGAGCGCGGCATACCCGCTGTCGAAGCGCAGGACGCCGACCGTGCCGTCGAAGCCGTCGCGGACCTTCGTGAAGGTCGTGGCGTGCCGTTCCTGCACGACGAGGTTCGTGGCCGACAGCAGCATGGGGTGGGCGCCGCCGAGCACGAACAGCCAGTCGTCGTGGTGCGGCTGCCAGGCGAACTTCACGAAACCGGGCTTGCTGACCGTCCCGGCCCAGGCCGCGGGGGAGCGGTGGGCCAGCAGACCCGGCCCGGCGCCGAAGTCGGCGACCCCGGCCGCGTGGGCGTCGAACTCGCGCTCGCTCACGGGGACCACCGGGCCGCCGTGCGCGGCGCGCCACTCGTGCAGCAGGTAGCTGATGGCGAGTTCGGCGCGGGCCTCCGGTTCGTACTTCGGTTCGCCGGAGAACTTCGTGATCCGGTCGGCGGGCGCGTAGGCCTGGTAGGGCTCGAGCCGGGCGGCCAGCCGCGCTTCGGCGTGGGCGGCGTGGCGGTCGCCGAGGACCTGGGCGCGGAAGGCCAGCGGGATGACGTCCCGGCCGTAGAGGTGCTCGCGGTCGGCGACCATCGGGCCGGCAGCCCGGCCTCGTTGCGGCTCCACGCGCCGAAGGCCGCCCGCCAGTCCTGGGCCTGCGCGTCGGCCGGCGCCCAGGCGAGCGCGGGGGCCAGCGACTGGGCGTAGACGCCCATCTCTTCGAGCTTGGTGTCGCCGAGGTACCCGCCGCGCAGGCCGTGGGGCGTCCAGCCACCCGAGTCCGGGTCGTCGCCGGTGCCCAGCGCGGTGGTGCAGGCGGCCTGTCCGGTGGTGATGCGCTCGACGTTGCGCCGGGTGGCGTCGTCGAGCTCTGTCCACAGGAGACGGGCCGCGAGCAGGAAGTACGACTGGAAGGTGGTGTCGAAGAACAGCTTGCGGCCCCACTCGGTCCCGCCGGCGAGCCGGTTCGACGCGGCGAAGCGCCGGATCGTGGCGAGGGTGTGCGCGCCGAGGGTCGGCCGCTCGACGCCGGCGATCGTGGCGTCGTAGCCGTCGCGGGTGAGCAGCACGGCGTTGCCGAGCACCACCGCGAAGGTGAAGTCGCGAGCCGGGTAGGTGCCGGCGACCGGATCGAACTGCTGCTCGGCCCAGCGCGTGTGCCGCAGCAGCACGCGCAGGTAGGTCGCGGCGACCGGATCGGGCGGCCCGCCGGGCGCCGGTGGACTGCTCGCCCGCCGCCCCGGCGAGGCCCGGGAACAGGCCCGAGGCCAGTGCCGCCGCCGTTCCGCCCGCGCCCAGGAGGCGGAGCGCCCGCCGCCGGTCCAGCTCGCCCATGGGTCCGCCTCCGTTCGCTGACAACCTTGTCAGCGCGGATTCTGGGACCCCGCCACCGCGCCGGGCAAGCCCGGCGCCGGATCCCGTCCGGTTTCGCACAGGCGCCCGGTGATGCGTATAACGGTCTATACCTCGGCGGTCGCAGTGCCTCACTCGGCCCATGCAGGTTCCGCGTCGGCGAGGGACTGCCGATGACGGACAGGTTCCGGCCGGACCTCCGGCTGGGCCACGGCCGGATCGACAGCCGCGACCACACCGCATCCCGGCCGTGGTGAGATGACAACGTGATCATCGACCCGTGGGTGCTGCTCCTGCTCGTGCTGGCCGGCGTCGGCGCCGGCCTGACCGGGGCGACCGCGGGACTCGCGTCGCTGGTGTCCTACCCCGCACTGCTCGCCGCCGGGCTGCCGCCGGTGACCGCCAACATCACCAACACCGTCGCGATGCTGGGCACCACCGTGGGCGCCGCCGCCGGGGCGCGGCCCGAGCTGGCCGGGCAGCGGGGCCGGCTCGTCCCGCTCTGCGCCATCACCACCGTCGGCGGCGCGTGCGGCGGGCTCGTGCTGCTGGTGACGCCGTCCGGCGCGTTCACCGTCCTCGTGCCGTGGCTGATCGGCGGCGCGTCGCTGGTGCTGCTGGCGGGCCCCCGCCTGCGCCGGCTGGCCGAAGGGGCGGAGCACCACGGCCTCAGGCCGGCCACCGGAATCCTCGCCTTCTTGATCGGCGTCTACGGCGGCTACTTCGGCGCCGCCGCGGGCGTGCTCATGCTCGCGCTGCTGGTCACCGCCTGGAGCCAGCCGCTCGCGCGGACGAACGCGGCGAAGAACCTGGTCACCGGCTCGGCGAACTTCCTCGCCGCGATCGTGTTCTCGGTGACCGGCAAGGTCGTGTGGCCGGCCGCGCTCGCCGTCTGCCTCGGATCGCTCGCCGGCTCGTGGCTGGGGTCCGCCCTCGTGCGACGGCTGCCGGCGACGCCGTTGCGGATCGGGATCGGCATCGGCGGACTGGGTCTGGCGGTCGTCCTCGGCCTGCGGGCATGATCGGCGGGGTATCGGCGAGCAGGAGACCAGATGAGCATTGTCGGGACCAGGGTGGTCCGCCAGGAGGATCGCAATCTGATCACCGCGGGCGGCACCTACGTGGACGATCTGCGGGCGGAAGCGCTTTCCGGGGCCGCGCACGCGGTTTTCGTGCGAAGTCCGATCGCGCACGCGCGGATCGGCGGCATCGACGTGAGCGCGGCGAAGGAGGCACCGGGGGTGCTCGGCGTGTTCACCGCCGCCGACCTCGGGCTCCCGCCGCACCCGGCGGGACCGGTGCCGGAACCGTGGCTGGCCGGCGAGGTGGTGCGCTACGTCGGCGAACCCGTAGCGCTCGTCGTCACCGAAGAGCGCTACCAGCTGGCCGACGCGGCCGAGCTGGTCGACATCGACTACGAGCCGCTGGAAGCCGTCGCGACCGTCGACGCCGCCCTGGCGGGCGAGACGCTGTTGTTCCCCGAGCACGGCAGCAACATCGTGCAGGTCAAGGGTGCGGCGGAGTTCGACGACGCGATCTTCGACGGCTGCGAAGTCGTCGTCACCCAGACCATCCTCAACCAGCGCGTCGCACCCGCACCGCTCGAAGTGCGCGGCGCTGCCTGCGTGTGGGGCGAAGACGGCAGGCTGACGGCCTGGCTGTCCACGCAGAACGCCCAGATGGCCCGGGGGCAGCTGGCCGCGAGCCTCGGCGTCGGCGAGGAATCGGTGCGGGTGATCGCGCCGGACGTCGGCGGCGGGTTCGGCGCGAAGATCGGCGCGGACCCCGAGGCGACCGTGCTCGGCTGGGCCGCCAAGCAGCTCGGGCGGGCAGTGCGCTGGGTCGAGTCGCGCAGCGAGAACCTCACGGCCATGACGCACGGCCGCGCGCAGCAGAACACGGTGACCATCGGCGGGAAGCGTGACGGCACCGTCCTCGCGTACCGCCTCGACGTCATCCAGGACTCGGGCGCGTATCCGCGGATGTTGCTGCTGCCGACGCTGACCGAGCTGATGGCCGTCGGCGTCTACCGGTTCCCCAGGGTCGAGACGCGCAGCCGCGCGGTCGTCACCACCACCACGCCGATCGGGGCGTACCGCGGCGCCGGCCGCCCGGAGGCGACCGCCGCGGTCGAACGGGCGATGGACCGCTTCGCCGCCGAGATCGGGATGGACCCGGCCGAGGTCCGCCGGGTCAACTTCATCCGGCCCGAAGAGTTCCCCTACCAGTCGCCGACCGGCGCGTCCTACGACACGGGCGAGTACGCGGCGGCGCTGGACAAGGCCCTGGACGCCGCCGGGTACGCGGAACTGCGGGCCGAGCAGCAGCGACGGCGGGCCGCGGGCGACCCGGTCGAACTGGGCCTGGGCATCGCCGCTTACGTCGAGATCACCGGCGGCGACGGCGCCGGCGAAAGCGGCCGCGTCGACATCCACCCGGACGGCTCGGTCGTCGCGTGGACCGGCAGTTCGCCGCACGGCCAAGGGCTCGGCACGTCCCTGGCCATGCTCCTGTCCGACCGGCTCGGCGTGCCGCTGGACCAGATCACCGTCCGCCACGGCGACACCGACGAGGTGCCGAAGGCGGTCGGCACGTTCGGCTCCCGGTCGCTGCAGCTGGGCGGCTCGGCGATCCGGCAGGCGGCCGACGAGGTGATCGCCCGGGCCCGCGAGCTGGCCGCGGACCTGCTGGAAGCCGCGCCGGACGACCTCGAACTGGACGTCGAACGCGGGGTCTGGCAGGTCCGCGGCGCTCCGGCGAGCTCCGTGCTCAGCTGGGCGCAGGTCGCCGGGCGGGCGGCCGAGGGCAAGCTTTCCGCCGACGTCTGGTTCGGGGCGGGCAAACCGACCTTCCCGTTCGGCGCGCACCTCGCGGTGGTCGAGGTCGACACCGAAACCGGCAAGGTCGAGCTGCGCCGCATCGTCGCCGTCGACGACGCCGGCCCGATCGTCAACCCGCTCACCTTCCGCGGGCAGCGCCACGGCGGGCTCGGGCAGGGCGCGGCGCAGGCCCTGATGGAGGTCGTGACCTACGACGACGACGGCAACCCGACGACCGCGACGCTGGCGGACTACTCGTTCGTCACCGCGGCCGAGCTGCCGGACTTCGAGCTGGTCGACATGGTCACCCCGACCGACCGCAACCTGCTGGGGGTCAAGGGGATCGGCGAGGCGGCCACGATCGGTTCGACCCCGGCGGTGCACAACGCCGTGATCGACGCGCTGGCCGCGCGCGGCGTCCAGCACCTGGACATGCCCACGACTCCGATCCGGGTCTGGGCCGCACTTGAAGAAGCCGCATTTCGGGGGGTCCGGGTGGCGGAGCCCCCGGCTCGGGGCGAAGCCCCGAATGTCACAGCTGGGAAGGGAAGCGCGCGGTGAAGGTTTCGATCGAGGTCAACGGGCGGCCGGTGACCGAGGAGGTGCCGGACCGGACGCTGCTGGTGCACTTCCTGCGCGACACCGCCGGGCTCACCGCCACGAACATCGGCTGCGACACGACGTCCTGCGGCGCCTGCACGGTGCTGCTCGACGGCGAGTCGGTCAAGTCCTGCACGGTGCTGGCCGCGCAGGCCGACGGCCACGCCGTCACCACCGTCGAAGGACTGTCCGGTGCCGACGGTGCGCTCCACCCGGTGCAGCGGGCGTTCCGCGAGCAACACGGCCTGCAGTGCGGGTTCTGCACGCCGGGGATGATCATGGCGTCGGTGTCGCTGCTGGCCGACAACCCCGAGCCGACCCGCGACGAGGTCCGCGCCGGGCTCGAGGGCAACCTGTGCCGCTGCACGGGTTACCACAACATCGTCAGCGCCGTGATCGACGCTTCGGGACAGGAGGTGGACCGGTGATCCCCGCTTCGTTCGAGTATCTGCGCGCGTCCACTGTGGATGACGCGCTGGCGTTGCTCGCTTCGCACGGTGAGGAGGCGAAGGTGCTGGCGGGCGGGCATTCCCTGCTGCCGCTGATGAAGCTGCGGCTGGCCGCGCCGGAGTACCTGGTGGACATCGGCCCGCTCGACGAGCTGCGGTACGTCCGGCTCGAGGGGGCCGACGTCGTGATCGGGGCGCTGTCCCGCTACAGCGACCTGACCCGCGACCCGGTCCTGCTGGAGCACGCGCCGCTGCTGGCCCACGTGTCCGGCGAGGTCGGCGACCGCCAGGTCCGCCACCGCGGCACGATCGGCGGATCCCTGGTGCACGCGGACGCGGCAGCGGACCTGCCGGCGGCGGTCCTGGCGTCGGACGCGGTCCTGGTGGCCCGTGGCCCCGCGGGGGAGCGCCGCATCCCGGCGGCGGAGTTCTTCCTCGGCCCGTTCACGACGCCGCTGGAGCCGTCCGAACTGCTGACGGAGATCCGCCTGCCGGCTCAGACCGGTCAGGGCTGGGGTTTCGAGAAGTTCACCCGCCGCGCGATCGACTGGGCGATGGTCGGGGTGACGGTCACCGGCGGCCGCGTCGGCCTGGTGAACATGGGCGGCGTCCCGCTCCGGGCGACGGCCACGGAGCAGGCCTTGGCGGCGGGGGCATCGATCGAGGACGCGGCGGCCCTGGCGGCGGAGGGGACGAACCCCCCGGACGAACCCCACGCGACGGCGGAGTACCGGCGCCACCTGGCGAGGGTGCTGACCCGGCGCGCGTTGACGCAGGCGGCTTCGCGAACCTGACCGAACGGGCGGCACTTCGCGCGAAGTGCCGCCCGTTCGCCGTGCCGGAACCGGGGTCGCGATGGCCGATTCCCGCCAGCGCGAGTCCCGTGTGGACGGCAGGATCGGTGGCGTGAAAACTGTTGCGCACACGGCCATCGAGCCCGGCATCCTCTACTTCGGGACCCCGGTGGTCCTCATTTCCAGCACCAACGAAGACGGTTCCCCCAACCTGGCCCCGATGTCGTCGGCGTTCTGGCTCGGCTGGCGGGCGATGCTGGGGCTCGGGGCCCGTTCGAAGACGGCCCGGAATGTGCTGCGCACCCGCGAATGCGTCCTCAACCTGCCTTCGGGCACCCTCGCCCCGGCGGTCGACCGGCTGGCGTTGACGACGGGCTCGGATCCGGTACCGGCCGGCAAGCAGCAGCGCGGCTACGTCCACGTCGCGGACAAGTTCAGCCGGGCGGGGCTCACACCGGTGCCGTCGGAGACGGTGGCACCGCCGCGCGTCGCCGAGTGTCCCGTAGCCATGGAGGCGGTCGTCGAGGCGGTGCACCCGGTCGGCGACGATGGGGGTGTGCTCGCCATCGAGGTGCGGGTGCAGCGGGTTTTCGTGCACGAGGACATCCGCGCGGCCGGGAGCGACGATCACATCGACCCGGATGCCTGGCGGCCGCTCATCATGAGCTTTCAGAAGCTTTACGGGTTGGGGGAGCAGGTGCATCCTTCGACGTTGGCCCGGATTCCCGAGCGGCTTTACCGGGGGCCGGATATCGACCGGGCTCGTCGGGTCGGTTCGCGCGGGTTGTGAGGCTTGGTTCATTGTCTGATCGGTATCCGGCGGAATGAGCCGAACGAAACTCAGACGCACCTCCACGAGCCGCTGCCGTTCGCGGCTTGAGGAGGGGAAAGGCCCGCAGCCACCCGGCTACGGGCCCACTCCCACGGATGCCTGCCCAGCAGCCGTCGCCCGTCAGAGCAGCTCGGGCACCCTCTCACCGGCGGGCGGCGGGCCCGGCGGTGTTCCGTCGCCGAACGGGCGGCCGCCCAGTTGCTCGCGGTGGTGCGGGGTCAGCCAGCCCGAGACCTCCGGGCCCAGCGGCACGATGCCGCTCGGGTTCACGTCCTTGTGCACCACGTAGTAGTGCTCCTTGATCTGGGCGAAGTCGATCGTGTCGCCGAAGCCGGGCGTCTGGAACAGGTCGCGGGTGTAGGCCCACAGCACCGGCAGCTCGGCCAGCTTTGCGCGGTTGCACTTGAAGTGGCCGTGGTACACCGCGTCGAACCGCACCAGCGTGGTGAACAGGCGGATGTCGGCTTCGGTGATCGTATCGCCGACCAGGTAACGCTGATCCTCGAGCCGCTCCGACAACCAGTCCAGCCGGGTGAACAGCTTGTGGTAGGCGTGCTCGTACGCCTCCTGGGAGCGCGCGAACCCGCACTGGTACACCGCGTTGTTGACGTCGGTGAACACCTTCTGCGCCACGTCGTCGATTTCGTCCCGGAGCTTCTCCGGGTACAGCTCGGGTGCGCCGTCGCGATGCCACGCCGTCCACTCGGTCGACATGTCGAGCGTCATCTGCGCGAAGTCGTTGGTGACGACCTGGCCGCTCGGGACGTCGACGAACGCCGGCACCGTGATGCCGCGCGGGTACTCCGGGTCGCGCTTGAAGAACGCCTCCTGCAGCCGCTCGATGCCGAGCACCGGGTCGCGTCCGTCCGGGTCGAGGTCGAAGCTCCAGCTCCGCTCGTCGTGCACCGGGCCGGCGATGCCCATCGACAGCACCGGCTCGAGGCCGAGCAGCCGGCGCACGATCACCGCGCGGTTCGCCCACGGGCACGCCCGCGCGACGATCAGCCGGTAGCGGCCGGGCTCGACCGGCCAGCCGTCGCGGCCGTCGGCGGTGATGCGGTCCGGGAGGTAGTTCAGGTCGCGCTCGTACTCGCCCTTGTCGCTCATCGGCGTCCTCAGCAGTCGTCGGTCGGGGGAGCGGCGTCCAGCGCCGCGGCCAGCCGGGCCAGCACCGGCCCGGCCGTCCGGATCTCTTCGGCGCTCAGGTGGTCGAACACCGAAGCCCGGACGCGGGCCAGGTGGCTCGGGTAGGCCGCCTCCAGTCTGGCCAATCCCGCCTCGGTCAGCACGGCGTTGGACGCGCGCCCGTCCGCGGCGCACCGGCGCTTCTCGACCAGGCCGCGGCGGGTGAGGTCGTCGACCACCCGGCTGATCCGGCTGAGCGACAACGCGGTCGTCGCCGCCAGCGCCGAGATGCGCAGCAGGTGCTCCGGCGCCTCGGACAGCGCGACGAGCACCCCGTAGTCGGTGATCGTGAGGCCGGTCTCGGGCAGGAACTGGTCTTCCAGTGCGCGAGGCAGCACGGTGGCAATGCGGATCAGCGGCCGCCAGAACGCGGCTTCGTCGGCGTCGAGCCCGGCCAAATCACCCATACCGGCAGTCTACCGAAAGCTTGCTTGCGCAACCAGCAAAATGCGGTACAGTCTTGTTGAACCCTCAATCACCAGGGGGCGCCACCACGAGGAGAGAAGAACAGCGATGACCAGCGCGACCACCTACCCCCAGCTGACCGGCGAGTACACCCTCGACGCCGCCCACTCGCGGATCGGGTTCGTCGCCCGCCACGCCATGGTGACCAAGGTGCGCGGCAGCTTCAACGAGTTCACCGGCGCCGCGACCATCGACGGCGACGTGCCGGAGAAGTCCAGCGTCCAGGTGACCATCCAGGCCCACAGCATCGACACCCGCAACGCCGACCGCGACGGGCACCTGAAGGGCAACGACTTCCTGTCGATGGACGAGTACCCCCAGATCACCTTCACCTCGACCGAGATCAAGCAGACGGGTGACACCGGCTTCGACGTCACCGGCGACCTGACGATCAAGGGCGTCACCCGTTCGGTGACCGTCCCGTTCGAGTTCGAGGGCGCCGCGAAGGACCCGTTCGGCAACGACCGGATCGGCTTCGAGGGCTCCACCACGATCAGCCGCAAGGACTACGGCATCACCTGGAACGCCGCGCTGGAGACCGGCGGCGTGCTGGTGAGCGACAAGGTCACGCTGGAGTTCGAGATCTCCGCGATCAAGTCCGCCTGATCCCGGGAGGGGGGACCGGCGTGAGCGCCGGTTCCCGGCTCACCGGTCCCCTTAAACCGCTGTCGCGAACACCCGCCGGCACGGGACACTCGCGGTATGTCCACCGTCACGCCCTTCCCGGTCCTGGCGCTGATCGGCGCCGTCTCCGGGTCGGTCACGGCGTGGTTGCTCCTCCGCCGTGACCGGCCCGTGCAGGTGCTCACCCCCTCGGCACCGCCGGAGCGGGTGCCCCCGGAGGTCGCCGCACAGCTGCTGGCCGACGAGCGCGCCGAGCGGCTGGCCGCGCTCGGCCGGTTCGCCGAGGCAGCGGACGCCGACCCGGAACTGCGCCAGGACTGCGCCGACGAGATCGTCGCCCACCTCAGCCACTATTGGTCCGACTGGCCGGCGTGGCAGGCGCAGGTGTGGGAGTTCCTGCTTCCGCACCTGAACCCCACGTCGTCGACGTTCTGGCCGGGGATCGACCTCCACGTGGAGAACCTGACGCTCTTCTGCGTGGACCTGCGGGGCTGCGAAGTCCGCGACGCGGTCTTCCGCGAGGTGCGGTTCGGCGGCGACGCCCGGTTCGACGAGGCGGTCTTCACCGGGTCGGTGTCCTTCGAGGGGGCCCGCTTCGCGCGCCACGCCTTCTTCGGCGGCGCGTCGTTCGAGACGGGTGCCGACTTCGAGGACGCCGTTTTCACCGGTACCGCGGCCTTCGACCGGAGCACCGCGCACGGCCAGGTGTGGTTCGACGCCGCCCGGTTCTCGGCTCACACCGACTTCGCCGCGACCGGGTTCGGCGACGACGTCTCGTTCGACGCGGCGGGCTTCGCGGGCCGGACATCGTTCCGCGGCACCCGGTTCGCCGCCGACGCGCTGTTCACCCGGGCCCGCTTCAGCGGCCACGCCGACTTCACGGCGGCGACGGCCGCGGTCTTCGACTTCACCGGGGCGCGCGCCCGGACGGACGTGCGCGTGCTCCGCACCTGGCCGCCGGCCTGGGCACCGGGAGAGCCCCGGCGCCGTCGGCCGGGCTGGTGGGCGGAGGTCACTACTCCGGCCTGATCGGCAGCTCGGCGTCGTCGCGGAGGAACACCGGGATCCGCTCCGCCGGGGCCGGCGCCTCGACCCAATCGCCGCCCTCGTGCCGTGCGCCGGTCACCGCGTCCGTCCACGTCGCTCCCGCGGGCAGGTACACCCGCCGCGTGGTGACCCCGGGTTCGAGCACCGGCGCCACCAGCAAGTCCGGGCCGAGCAGGAACTGGTCGTCGACGTCCCAGGCCCCGGGGTCCGCGGGGAAGTCGACGAACAGCGGCCGCATCGGCGGGACGCCCTGTTCGTGCGCCACCCGCATCTGCTCCATGAGATACGGCCGCAGCCGTTCCCGCAGCCGCAGCGACGCCGTGATCGCCTCGTACGCGGGCTCGCCGAACGACCAGACCTCGTTGGGGCCGCCGGTCATCTCCGGCCCGAACGACGGCCGCGGGTCGCGGAAACCGTGCAGGCGGAACAGCGGGCAGAACACGCCGTAGGAGAACCAGCGGACCATCAGCTCCCGGTACTCGGGCGAGTCCGGATCGCCACCGTGGAAGCCGCCGATGTCCGTGGTCCACCAGGGGATCCCGGCGATCGCGACGTTCAGCCCGGCCCGCACCTGCGCCCGCAGCGACGCCCACGTCGCGCCGACGTCACCCGACCAGAGCGCGGCCCCGAACCGCTGGCTGCCCGCCCACGCCGACCGGCTGAGCAGCACCACTTCGTCGTCGCCCTCGCCGCGGATGCCGTCGTGGAACGTCTGCGCGTTCGCCTGCGGGTAGAGGTTGAACACCTCCGCGCCCGGACCGGCGTGGAAGCCGAGGTTGTGCGGGTGACCGGGCTGGATCTCCGGCTCGTCGCCGTCCAGCCACCACGCGCGCACGCCCAGGTCGTAGTAGTTCTCCTTGACCTTGCTCCAGACGAACTTCCTGGCCTCCGGGTTGGTCGCGTCGTAGAACGCCACCGGCATCTCGACGCCGAAGCCCTTGTCCTTCCAGGGCGCGTGCGCCGGGACGCCGTTCTCGGCGGCGACCAGCAGCCCCTTCTCGTGCAGCTCCCGGTAGTTCTCCGACAGCGGGTTCACCGACGGCCACACCGAGACCATGAGCTTGACGCCCATGCCGGAAAGCTCACGCACCAGCCCGGCCGGGTCGGGCCACTCGGCCGGGTCGAACTTCCAGTCGCCGAGGTGCGTCCAATGGAAGAAGTCCGCCACGATCACCGACAGCGGCAACCCGCGTTCGTGGTACTCCCGCGCGACGGAAAGCAGCTCCTCCTGCGTGCGGTAGCGCAGCTTCGACTGCCAGAACCCGGCCGCCCAGTCCGGCAGCATCGGCGCGTGCCCGGTCGCGTCGGCGTAGTGGCCGAGGATCTGGCGCGGGCCGTCGCCGGTGGTGATCCAGTAGTCGAGCTGGCGCGCGTCGTCGGCGACCCAGCGGGTGCCGTTGGCGGCCAGCTCGACCCGCCCGACCGCGGGGCTGTTCCACAGGAACCCGTAGCCGCGGCTGGACAGCAGGAACGGCACCGACACCTCGGCGTTGCGCTGCACCAGGTCGAGCACGAGGCCCTTCTGGTCGAGCCGGCCGTGCGTGTGCTGCCCGAGCCCGTAGATCCGCTCGTCGTCGTAGGCGGCGAAGCGCTGTTCGAGGCGGCCGTAGCCGTTGCGCGACGGCATGAACAGCCGTGCGCCGGGCCACCAGAAGTGCGCGCGCTGCTCGGAAAGCAGCTCCTCGCCGGTGTCCGTGCGGACGAACCGCAGCTGCGCGTCGATCCCGGTGTCGGTGTCGGCGATCTCGACGATCGCGGTGAGCGCGCCGTTGACCACCCGGCCGTGGCGCCCGTCGGCCTCCGCGGTGGCGGCGGACGGCTTCGCGGGCAGCAGCGCGCCCGGGACGTCGTCGAGGATGCGGTGCCGGCCGGCGCGCACGCGCAGGCTGTCGGCGCCCCACGGCTCGATGCGCAGCACCTCGTGCCGCACGCTGACTTCGAGCGAGCGGCCGTCTTCGGTCGTGATCACGCGGTGTCTCCTTGCCAGAATTCAGTCTTTGACGGCGCCGCTGGTCAGCCCGGCGACGACGTAGCGCTGGGCGACGACGAGCAGGACGGCCGCGGGGATCGCGGCGAGGACGGCGGTGGCCATGATCCCGTTCCAGTCGGCGGACTGGTTGCCGACGAACCGGTAGATGCCCACGGTGATGGGCTCGAACGACTGCCCGGTGGTGAGGGTCACGGCGAACAGGAAGTCCGCCCAGGCGAACAGGAACGAGAACAACCCGGCGGTGACCAGCGCGTTGCGGCTGACCGGCAGGATGATCGAGAAGAACGTGCGCCAGTACCCGGCACCGTCCACCCGGGACGCTTCGGTGAGCTCCTTCGGCACGGAGATCATGAACGCCCGCAACAGGAGGATGGCGAACGGGATGGTCGCGGTGGAGTCGGCGAGCACCAGCCCGAGGTAGTTGTCGATCAGGCCGAGGTTGCTGAACACGGTGTAGAGCGCGTTGGCCATCACGATGCCGGGGATCATCTGCACGATGAGCAGCACGAACACCAGCGCCGGGCCGCCGCGCACCTTGAGCTGGGCCAGCGCGTAGGACGCGGGCGCCGCGACCAGCAGCGACACGAGCACCGTGCCGAGCGCGACGACGACGCTGGAAAGCAGGTTCGGGCCCTGCGTCGCGACGGCCTTCCGGTACCCGTCCAGGGTGCCGCCGACGGGGAAGAACGCCGGGTCCGGGCTCAGCAGCGCGCCGCTCGGCTGCAGCGACGCGTTGACCATCCAGTACAGCGGGAACAGCAGCACCGCGACGATCAGCACGCCGAGGGCGGTCCGCGGCCAGTTCGACGTCCTCATGCCGCCGCCTCCGCCAGGGTCGCCTTCGCCGAGCGGAGGTACAGCAGCCCGAACACCGTCGCCACCACGATGAGGACGTTGCCGACCGCGGCGCCCTGCCCGAACGCGAAGTCCTGGAAGGACAGCCGGTAGGACCACGTGGTGAGCGTCTGCGTCGCGTTGGCCGGCCCGCCGCCGGTGACGACCATGATCACGTCGAACACCTTGATCGTGTAGACCAGCCCGAGCATCAGCACGATCCCGGTGACCGGCCGAAGCAGAGGCCAGGTCACGTGCCGGAATCGCTGCCACGCGCCCGCGCCGTCGAGTTCCGCGGCTTCGTAGAGCGACGCCGGGATCGCGCGCAGCCCACCGTGCAGGATGACCAGGTTGAACGGGATGCCGATCCAGATGTTGGTGATGATCACCGCCGGCAGCGCCCAGCCGGTGCTGCTCAACCACGGCACCGCGTCGAGGCCCACCGCGCGCAGGCCCGCGTTGAGCACGCCGTGGTCCTGGTCGAACATCCACCGCCAGACCGCGCCGCTGACCACCAGCGGCAGCAGCCACGGCAGCAGGAGCAGCGACCGCAGCAGCGCGCTGCCGAGGAAGCGGCCGTTGAAGAACACCGCGAGCGCCAGGCCGATGCCGAACTGGAAGACGATCGACCCGGCGGTGAACAGCACCGTGTTGAGCGCCGCCGTCGAGAACAGCGGGCTGCTCAGCACGGCGGAGTAGTTCGCGATGCCGACGAACGGCGCCTCGCCGGTGTAGAACGACTTCACCGTGTAGTTCTGCGTGCTCATCACCAGGTTCGCGGCCAGGGGATAGCCGAAGAACACGACGACGTAGGCCACGGCGGGCAGCAGGAACGCCCACGCCGCGAACCGGTTGTCCCGGCGGGTGCGGCGGCTCGAGCGGGGTGGCGCGGCGACGGCCGGGGCGGCGAGCGTCACGAGCCGCTCGCCTGCTGCGCGGCCTTGAGCGCCTGGTCGACCGGCGTCTTCCCGGTCAGCGCCGCCTGGAGCGCGTCGGCCAGCGCCTGCGAGACCTTCGGGTACTTCTCGCCGAGCTCGGCGGTGCGGGAGCGGGCCGTGCCGACCTCGTCGACGAACGCCTGCATCGCCGGCTGCTGGGAGCCGAACTTCTGCGCCGTGTCGGTCTTGGACGGGATGTACGCGTGCGCCTTGCTCCACTCGAGCATGGTCGGCTCGGACAGGATGCAGGAGAGCACCTTGCCGGCGGCCTGCTGGGCGGGCCCGCTGGTGACCGGCACGGCGCCGACCTCGCCGCCGAGGGCGACCACCGGCTTGCCGCCGGCCTGCGGCACCGGGATCGGCACGACGCCGTAGTGCAGTGCCTTCTGCTCGTCGAGCCGGGCGATGTTCCACGAACCGTTGATCATCATCGCGGCGTTGCCGCCGACGAACTGGTCGGCGACGTCGTTCTGGTTCCAGGTCACCACCGACTTCGACGCCGAACCCGACGTCACCAGGTCGGTGACGTACTGCAGGGCCTGCGCGGACTGCGGGGAGTCCAACTGGGACAGTTCGGCGCCGTTGCTCCAGAAGAACGGCAGGAACTGCCAGGTGCCCTCTTCGGACGGGACGGCGGAGAAGGCGAGGCCGTACTTGCCGTCCTTGGTCAGCTTCGCCGCGGCGGCCTTCAGCTCGTCCCACGTCTTCGGCGGCTCGACCCCGGCGGCCTGCAGGAGGTCCTTGTTGTAGATCAGGGCCAGGCCGTTGACGCCGGGGGCGACGCCGTACACCTTGTCCTGGTAGGTCCCGGCCTTGACGATGCTCGGGTAGAAGCCGTCGGTGGTGACGCCGTAGTCGGACAGCGGGGTCAGCGCGCCGGTGGCGGCGACCTGCTGCAAGGTCGGGTTGTCGGTGAAGAGCAGGTTCGGCAGGGTCTTCGAGCTGGCACCCTGCAGGACCTTCGGCAGCATCTGGCTGGTCGGCACCTTCTGGCGGTCGATCTTGATCCCGGTCTGCGTGGCGCAGGTGTCGAGGATCTTCTGCCAGGCGGCGGAACCTTGCTCGTCGGAGTAGTAGTCGAGTTCGGTGATCGACGTGGCGGCCGGCGCGGCGGAGCCGCCCGGCGCGGACGGCGCCGGGCTGGGGCTGCAGGCGGCCAGCAGCGCGGCACTCGTGGCCATGATCAGGGCGCGACGAACTACGGACATGGTGATTCTCCTTCGGCGGCGGAGCAGAACCGGTTTAGGCGCGCGGCGAGGCGGTGCTGTCGCGCCGGGTGAGGCGGGGCCCGAGCAGCCGGACCTCCGGGGTGGTGTGGCCGGCGAGCCGGCGCATGGTCATGTCGACGGCCTGGGTGCCGACCTCCTCGGCCGGGATGGCCACGTTGGTCAGCGCGACCACGTGCTGTTCGGCCATGCTGTCCGGGCACACGGCGATGACCGAGATGTCCTCGGGCACCCGCAGGCCGCGGTGGCGCAGGTCCGACAGCAGCCCGGGCAGCACGGCTTCGTTGTGCACGACCAGGCCGGTCAGGTCGGGGTCGGCGGCGAGCAGGTCGTCCAGGCAGGCGCTCACCGCTTCGTAGGAGTGCGCGCACGGCCGGGACTCCGCCCGCACGTCCCGGCTCTTCGTGGCTTCGTCGAAGCCGCGCAGGAACCGGGTCGCGTAGCTCGTGCCGCGCCGGTAGACGGCCGGGGACGGGCCGATCAGCGCGATCGAGCGGTGGCCGAGCTCGGCCAGGTGCGCGACGCACGCCGAGCCGGCCGCGGTGAAGTCGAGGTCGACGCAGCTCAGCCCGGCCGGGTGGTCGGGCACGCCGATGAGCACCACCGGCAGGTCGAGGGCCAAGAGCATCGGCACCCGCGGGTCGGCGGTTTCGACGTCCATCACCATCAGTGCGTCGGCGATCGCCGACGACGCCACCCGCTGCAGCGCGGCGGGTCCTTCGTCCTTGGTGAGCAGCAGCAGATCGTGGTCGTAAGCGCGGGCCGCGGTCACCGCCGAGGCGACGAACTCCATGACGACGGCGACGTTGAGGTCGGTGCGCAGCGGCACGACCAGCGCGAGCACGTTGGTCTTGCTGCTGGCCAGCGCCCGCGCCCCGGCGTGCGGGTGGTAGCCGAGCTTGCGGATGCTGTCCTCGACCAGCCGCCGGGTCTTCGGCGAGATCGAGCGTTTGCCGCTGATCACGTACGACACCGTGCTGGGGGCCACGCCGGCGGCGTGGGCGACGTCGTTGATCGTGACCACGGGCGGCCTCCTGGGGACGGGGAGCGGGGGCGGTGGGGTCGGTCAGTGTCGAAGCGCATCGACGATGGCACGAACGTAAGCGACACCTGCCGGAAACACAAGCATCATTCGGCGTTCGCCCGCATTCGATTCCCATTCGACAACGGCCACTCGGATCGAATGTGTCGAATATTGCTGGTTGCGGATCTTCTCCCAGCTCAGACCGGGTTCCGGGCGGCTGTCCCCGGACCTCTGGGGGCGTTCACAGGAACTCTTGACCTCGTGCTGACGCGGCTGTAATAGTCGTCACCCATCCCCACCTTCGACGCGAATGTCCCGCGCCGCGCCGTCGAAACGATTCGACGATTCCGGAGGCTGTCCGTGCGCAAGTCCCTGTTCCGCCGTGCCCTCGTTCCGATGGTGGCGGCGACCCTGCTGCTGGCCCCGGCGCCGGCGCTGGCCGAGCCCCCACCGCCGTTCCGCGATCCGTCGCTGCCGCTGGCCGCGCGGATCGACGACCTGCTCTCCCGGTTGACCGCCGACGAGAAGATCTCGCTGCTGCACCAGTACCAGCCCGCCATCCCGCGGCTGGGCATCGGCGTGTTCAAGACCGGCACCGAAGCCCTGCACGGCGTCGCGTGGTCGACCGACTACGACAACAAAGGCGCCGTCGTCAAGGCCGACGGCACGGTGTTCCCGCAGGCCATCGGCCTGGCCACCACCTGGGACCCGGCGCTGGTGAAGCAGGTCGGCGCGGCCGTCGGGCAGGAGGCCCGCGGCTTCAACGCGCGGAACCCGACGCTGTGGGGCCTCAACCTGTGGGCGCCGGTGGTGAACCTGCTGCGCGACCCGCGGTGGGGCCGCAACGAAGAGGGCTACTCCGAGGATCCGCACCTCACCGGCGAACTCGCGACCGCCTACGGCCGCGGCATGCAGGGCGACGACCCGCGGTACCTGCAGGCCGCCCCGACGCTGAAGCACTTCCTCGCCTACAACAACGAGGTCAACCGCGACACCAGCAACTCCTCGGTGCCGCCGAAGATCCTGCACGACTACGACGAACAGGCGTTCAAGATCCCGCTGCAGGCCGGCGCGGCCAACGCCGTCATGCCGTCGTACAACCTGGTCAACGGCCGGCCCAACCACGTGAGCCCGGACCTCGACGGCGCGCTGCGGAAGTGGGCGCCGAAGGACATCGCCGTCGTCAGCGACGCCGGCGCGCCGTCCAACCTGGTCAACTCGGAGAAGTACTACGCCACCAAGGCCGAGGGGGACGCGGCGGCGATCAAGGCGGGGCTGGACAGCTTCACCGACAACGACACCGACGGCTCGATCACGACCACCGCGGTCAAGGAGGCGCTGAGCAAGGGCCTGCTGACGATGGCCGACGTCGAGAACGCCGACCGGCACCTGCTGTCGCTGCGGTTCCGGCTCGGCGAGTTCGACCCGGCGGGCCGCAACCCGTACGCGAAGATCACCCCCGCCGTCATCAACTCACCGGAGCACCAGGCACTGGCGCGCAAGACCGCCGACGAGCAGATGGTGCTGCTGCGCAACAACGGCAACGCGCTGCCGCTGGACGCCGCGAAGAACAAGAAGATCGCGGTCGTCGGCCCGCTCTCCGACACGCTGTACGAAGACTGGTACGCCGGCGCGATGCAGTACAAGGTCACCCCGGTGCAGGGCATCAAGGAGCGGCTCGGCTCGGCGGGCACGGTCGCGTCGTCGGAAGGCGTCGACCGGATCGCGCTGAAGGACCTGTCCACCGGCCGCTACCTGACGGCGCCGGCGACCACCGGCAAGGTCACCGCGGGCGGGACCGTCGCGGGCACCGCCGAGTCCTTCGACGTCTACGACTGGGGCGCGGGCAAGAACACGCTGCGCGCGGCCGCGAACGGCAAGTTCCTCAGCTACTCCGGCGGGGCGCTGGTGAACGACGTCGACCAGCCGGCCGGCTGGTTCGTGCAGCAGCAGCTGAAGCTCGACGCCCAGCCCGACGGCAGCTACGTGCTCGAGTACGCGGGCAACGAAGTGAACGAGCCGTGGTTCGGCCCGAACAAGTTCGCCGTCGTCGGCGCCGACGGGGTGCTGACGATCTCCGCCCCGGACGCCGCGCACGCGACCAAGTTCGGCCGTGACGTGCTGACCAGCGGTGTCGGCAGCGCCGTCGCCGCCGCCAAGGACGCGGACACCGCCGTCGTCGTGGTCGGCAGCATGCCGTTCATCAACGGCCGCGAGGCCAACGACCGCACGAGCACCGAGCTCGCCCCGGCGCAGCGCGCGCTGATCGAGGCGGTGCAGAAGGCGAACCCGCACACCGTCGTCGTGGTCGAGAACAGCTACCCGACGACCGGCTGGGACACCTTGTCCGTGCCCGGCATCCTGTGGACCAGCCACGCCGGGCAGGAAACCGGGCACGCGGTCGCCGACGTGCTCTTCGGCGACAAGGACCCGGGCGGGCGGCTGACCCAGACCTGGTACGCCTCCGACGCCGGGCTGCCGAGCATCCTGGACTACGACATCGCCAAGACCGGGCTGACCTACCAGTACTACCGCGGGAAGCCGCTGTTCCCGTTCGGCTACGGGCTGAGCTACACCAGCTTCCGCTACGACCGCGTGCGCACGTCCCAGTCCGGTGGGAAGGTCCAGGTGAGCGTCGACGTGACGAACACCGGGGCCCGCAGCGGCAGCGACGTCGTCCAGCTCTACTCGAGCGCGCGGCAGTCCCGTGTCCAGCAGCCGGTGAAGCAGCTGCGTGACTTCTCGAAGGTGACCCTGGCCCCGAAGGAAACCCGCACGGTGCGGTTCGAGGTCCCCGTGGCGGACCTGGCCTTCTGGGACGTCACGCGCGGGAAGTCCGTGGTGGAGAGCGGGGTCTACGACTTCGCGGTCGGCCGCAACGCCACGGACGTGGCCGGCTCGCAGCCGGTGTACGTCGCGGGGGAGCGGATCCCCGCCCGCGACCTCACCCGCTCGACGCCGGCGGAGAACTTCGACGCCTACCAGAAGACGACCCTGACGGACACGGCGAAGACCGCGGGCACCTCCGTCGCGGCCACCGCCGGCAGCTGGCTGGCGTTCAAGGACGTCGCACTGGGCGGCCCGCAGAAGTTCACCGCCTCGGTCGCCAAGGCGGAGGCCGGGACGACGCGGATCACGGTCCGCCTCGACTCGCCCTCGGGGCGGGTGCTGGGCACGGTTCCGGTGACCTCCACCGGCGACCGGTACGCGTACGCGACGGTGACCGCGGCACTGGCGAAGGCGGCCGGACGGCACGACGTGTACCTGACGTTCGACGGCCCGGTGAACCTGGCGACGTTCTCGCTGCGGTGACCTGGGGTTTGCGACCCACGCCGGCGTAGGGCCAGGAGTTGACCGAGGGGCCGCCGACACGTCGGCGGCCCCTCGGGGTGCCGTCATCGCGCAGCCGGCGACTGCCGATGACGGTGGTGCCCCGCCGGACCTGACGGTGCCGGTGTGGCTACCAGGTGTAGTGTTTCCGGGGTCTTCAGCTCGCCGGTAGCCGAAAGGGAGTGCGGTGTGAGACGGCCGCTCAAGCCGCAGTGTCATCACTCGATCGGACGAAACTGAACCCGTGCGCGCGCCACAATTCCGGGCCAAGATGCATCGGTTACCCCGAACCGGTGGGTACACCGAACCCTTGGACAGCCTGAGGTGACTGCTCCCCAAGCCCGCGGCGACGGTCCGCGGAAGAAGCCGTCCGCCGAGCGCGCGGCGCGACGGCTCGGCACGCTCGCGCGCAAGTGGAGTTACCTCATCAGCACCACCGCCTACCTGCCGCACACCCCCGACGAGATCGAGCGCGAACTGGCGGCCCTGGCCGGGCGGCTGTTCGACGCGGTCGTCAGCGATCCGCCGGACCTCGGCGCGGCCGCGGCGGCGGGCGGCCGGCTCGTCGAGCTGCGGTGCGTCGGCGGGGAAAGCCTGCGCCGCAGCCTGGAGGTGCTGGCCAAGGGGCTGCTGCGCGAGCCGGAGCTGCGCGGGGTCGACGGGCTCGCCGAGCGGGTCGTGCTGGTGCTCGGTGCCCTCAGCTCCGGCTACGGCGAGATGCTGCGCGAGGACATCGAGAAGCGGCAGGAGGGGCTGAGCCGCGCGCTGCTGAACGTCGAGCAGGAGACGCGGCAGAAGCAAATCATCACGCGCGCGCAGTTCGAGGAGGTGTTCGCCGGCTCGGCCAGCGGCGTCGCGCTCACCGAGCTGGACGGCCGGGTGCTGCGGGCCAACGCCGCACTCGCCAAGACACTCAACCGCACGCCGGCGGAGATCGCCGCGATGACCCTGTTCGACCTGGTCCACCCCGAGGACGTCGAGCAGCTGCGGGAGAGCTACCACGAGCTGGTGGCCGGCCGGCTGCACCGGTTGCGCGCCGGCCGCCGCCTGGTCGGCAAGGACGGCGAGCCGATGTGGGCGACGTTCGCCGCGTCGGTGATCCGCGACGCGGCCGGCACACCCCGGCAGCTGCTCACGATCGTCGACGACGACACCGAGGTCTCGCTGCTGCAGCGGCGGCTGAGTCACCAGGCCCTGCACGACGTGCTCACCGGGCTGCCGAACCGGCAGTTCTTCGGCACCCGGCTGGAAACCCTGCTGCGCGACGCGGACCCGGCCCGCGGTGTCACGCTCTTCCACCTCGACCTCGACGGCTTCTCGCAGATCAACGGCGGGCTCGGCCAGGAGCTCGGCGACCGGGTGCTGCGCGGAGTCGCGGCGAAGCTGAAGACGGTCTTCGAAGCGGAGAAAGCGCTCGTGGCCCGCCTCGGCGGCGACGAATTCGGTGTGCTGGTGCAGAACACGGCGGACACCCCGGGCGTGGTGACGCTCGTGCGCCGGATCACCCGCGAGCTCGCCGAGCCGGAGTACGTCGACGGGCAGCGCGGGGTCGCGGTGTCGGCCGGCATCGGCGTCGTCCACCGGCCGCCGCGCGACATCACGCCCGCGGAGCTGCTGCGCGCGTCGGACCTGACCCTGCGCCGTGCCCAGCGGACGGGCCACCAGTGGGGCCTGTTCGACCGCGAGCTGGACCGGCGCGACCGGCACGACTTCGGCCTGGCCGCGTCGATGGCGGGCGCGTGGGAGAACGGCGAGGTCGAAGTCGGCTTCCGCGCGCTGGTTTCCGCGACCGGCGGTGCGCTCGAGGGCGTCGAGGCGCGGCTGCGCTGGGCGCATCCGGCCGAGGGCGTGCTGTCGCACGAGACGTGCGTGCGGCTGGCCGCGGAGACCGGGCTGGCGCTGCCGCTGGGCACGTGGCTCCTGCGCACGGCGGCCGAACGGCTGGCGGCGTCGGGGATCGGCGTGCCCCTGGTCGTCGAGCTGACGGCGCAGCAGGCGGCGGACCCGGAGCTGGTCGGCGAAATCCGCGGTGTCCTCGGCGACACCGGCCTGGCGCCGGACCGGCTGCGCCCCGGCTTCCCGGCTCCCGCGTTGACGGCGACGGCGTCGACGGGGGAGATCGGCGACGCGGCGGACAACTTGAAGGTGCTGGCGGAGATCGGCGTCCGGGCGGAGATCCACGGCTTCGGCGACGTCACGCGGCTTGCGGAGTTCCCGGTGCACGCGGTCCGGATCGCGGCGAACCTGGTGGCCAGGCGGGAGCACCCGCTGGTGACGGGGACCCTGTCGGCGCTGATCGACGCGGCGCACGCGGCCGGGGCTTCCGTGTCGGTCGCGGGGGTGGCGAGCGCGGAGCAGGCCGTGTGGTGGCAGGACCGGGGTGCGGACCTGCTGTCGGGTCCGGCGTTCCCCGAGCTGCCGGGCGGCTTGCCGTACTGCTGAGCTCCGGCTTCGGGATTTGCGTCGAACGGAGCAGTGAAACTGCACCGTTCGGTCCTGTCGCGGGAAGTGATCTCCTCATTACCCTCCAGTAGCAGACAGTGGTGCCGATCACAGTCGCTTCGGGAGGCCTCATGGCGTCGCGCGTCCGGGGAGCCGGCTCCGAAGACCGGCGCGAACTGCGGCTGCGGCACCTCTCCGGCTGCCTCACCTGCACGCTCAAGTGCGCGTACTGCGCGCTGCCGGTGCGGCTGGCCGGGCCGGGCGACCACCCCGGTTACGGCGTCGTCGACGAAGTGACCGGCGAACTGGTGCTGCTGCACCGGTTCTGCCGCAGCGCGCTCGGCCGCAGCCGGACGCGGGGGTGCGTGCTGCGGCGCGCCCACCTCGGCCGCGCGACCGAGCAGTACGAAACCGGCCGGCGGCCCGGGCGCTACCAGCGCCTCGGCGTCCGGCGGTCGCCCGATCCCGATCTGTACCGGAAACGCTGGCGGATCGCGAAGATGCGGTACGCGTGCAAGGCGTGCCGGTACTACACCGGCTCGCACTGAGCCGGTCCTTCCATCACGACGCGGAGGACTCGTGCTCGTTCGTCTCATCCTCGGCCTGCTCATGACCGTCGTCGGCCTCGCCGTCGCCGGCAAGCGCGTGGCCTTCCTGTACCGGCTGATCAAGGCGGGCCAGCCCGACACCAAGCGGTCCGACGACCTGGGCGCCCGGGTCTTCGCGCAGGTGCGCGAGGTGTTCGGCCAGCGCAAGCTCCTCAAGTGGTCGGTGCCCGGCCTGGCGCACTTCTTCACGTTCTGGGGCTTCGTGATCCTCGCTTCGGTGTACCTGGAGGCGTACGGCGCGCTGTTCGACGAGAAGTTCGCGATCCCGTGGATCGGCCACTGGGCGGTGCTGGGCTTCCTGCAGGACTTCATCGCCGTCGCCGTGGCCGTCTCGCTCGGCGTCTTCGCGGTGATCCGGATCCGGCAGGCGCCCGAGCGCAAGCAGCGCGCGTCGCGGTTCTACGGCTCGCACACCGGTGGCGCGTGGCTGATCCTGGCCATGATCTTCAACGTCGTCTGGACGATGTTCTTCTTCCGCGGCGCGTCTTCGGCGTCCGGCAACTTCCCGTACGACTCGGGCGCGTACGTCTCGCTCGGCGTGGGGAACCTGCTGGAGCCGCTCGGGCACTCGACGACCGAGGTGCTCGAGACCGTCGGCCTGCTGCTGCACATCGGCGTCATGCTGGTGTTCCTGTCGATCGTGCTGTACTCCAAGCACCTGCACATCTTCGTGGCGCCGATCAACGTCTCGGCGAAGCGGCTCCCGGACGCACTCGGCCCGCTGCTGCCGATGGAGTCGGCCGGCAAGCCGATCGACTTCGAGGACCCGGGCGAGGACGACACGTTCGGCCGCGGCAAGATCGGCGACTTCACGTGGAAGGGCATGCTGGACTTCACCACGTGCACCGAGTGCGGCCGCTGCCAGTCGCAGTGCCCGGCGTGGAACACCGGGAAGCCGTTGTCACCGAAGCTCGTCATCATGAACCTGCGGGACAACCTGTTCGAGGAGGCGCCCTACATCCTCGCGGGCACCGAGCACGAGGGCGCGCGCCCGCTCGTCGGGCCGGAGGACGACGGCGCGGTCATCGACCCGGACGTCCTCTGGTCGTGCACCACCTGCGGCGCGTGCGTCGAGCAGTGCCCGGTGGACATCGAGCACGTCGACCACATCGTCGACATGCGCCGCTACCAGGTGATGATCGAGTCCGCGTTCCCGACCGAGCTGGGCGGGCTGTTCAAGAACCTGGAGACCAAGGGCAATCCCTGGGGCCAGAACAACTCCGAGCGGCTCGCCTGGGCGAAGGACCTGGACTTCGACGTCCCGGTGTTCGACGGCGAGCTCGCGGAAGACGTCGAGTACGTCTACTGGGTCGGCTGCGCCGGCGCGTTCGACGACCAGGCCCGCAAGACCGTCCGCGCCACGGCCGAGCTGCTGCACATCGCCGGGGTGAAGTACGTGGTGCTCGGCAAGGAAGAGTCGTGCACCGGCGACCCGGCGCGCCGCGCGGGCAACGAGTTCCTGTTCCAGATGATGGCGCAGCAGACCGCCGAGACGCTCAACGCCGTGTTCGAGGGCCGCGAGCCGCGGCTGCGCAAGATCGTCACGACCTGCCCGCACTGCCTGAACACCCTCGGCCGCGAATACCCGCAGCTGGACGGGCACTACGAGGTCGTCCACCACACGCAGCTGCTCAACCGGCTGGTCCGGGGCGGCCAGCTGACGCCGGTGAAGCCGGTCGAGGACGGCCCCCGTGTCACCTACCACGACCCCTGCTACCTGGGGCGCCACAACAAGGTCTACACACCGCCGCGCGAGCTGGTCGGCGCGACGGGCGCTTCGCTGGCGGAGATGCCCCGGCACGCGGACCGGGCCCTGTGCTGCGGCGCCGGCGGCGCCCGCATGTGGATGGAGGAGCAGATCGGCAAGCGCATCAACCTGGAACGCGTCGACGAGGCGATCGCCACCGACGCGGAAACGATCGTGACGGGCTGCCCGTTCTGCCGCGTGATGCTGACCGACGGCCTGGTCCAGCGCCAGAGCGAGCAGAAGGCGGAGAACGTGGACGTGCGTGATGTCGCCCAGCTGCTGCTGGAGCGGGTGAAGGCTGCGGACACCTCGGCCCCGAAGGTCTGAACGGGTTCACCCGTTCGCTCTATATCCTCCGGCCGCCGCACGGCTCTTCCTTGAAGGAGCACAGAGCCGTGCGGCGGGAGGGTACCGATGGCCGGGGCGAGGATCGAGACGCTCGGCGGGTCCGGCGCGCGCCTGGCGGTGCGCTGGGGCTCGTGGCTGGTGGGGCGCGGGCCGGACGCGGACCTGCGGCTGCCCTCCGACCAGGTGTCGCTGCGGCACGCCTGGGTCCGCCAGGACGCGCGCGGCACCTGGGTGGCCGACGCCGGATCGCGCAACGGGACCTGGGTCAACGGGCGGCGGCTGGCGTCCGGGCAGGACCACCCGCTGCGCAACGGCGACCGGCTCGAGTTCGGCCCGGTCGCCGCCGTCTACTCCGACGGTGAGGGCGGCACGCAGCAGACCCGGAACTGGCAGCGTTCTTCGTCCGGCGGCGTCTCGTTCGGCGATGTTTCGGCCGGGACGATCAACAACGCCGGGCGCGACGTCAACCACAGCTACGACAACCGTCAGCACCACAACTACGAGCTCACCACGCCGGAAGGTGAGGCGCTCTCCCTCATGGCGACCGGGAAGGGGCTCGGCCGGCCGATCATGTTCCTCGGGATGCTCATGAGCCTGGTCGGGTTCGGGCTGTTCGGGTCCGTGATCTTCCGGGCCATGAAGGCGGATTCGGAGGTGATGTCGAGGGGTTCGTTCACCGCGTCGCCGTCGCCGTTCGGCCCGGAGGTCTTCGGCGGCGTGCCGCTGGTCGCGGTCGGTTTCGCGTTGTTCGTGCTGGGCGGCGTGGTGTCGTCGATCGGGCTGGTGATGGCCAAGGCGGCGCACGAACGGCGCCGCCGGAACGAGAGGCGTTAGATGGACGGCATCCACTTCCACGGCGACGTTCGCGCGGGGACGGTCAACAACGCCGTCCACGGCGACATCAACACCGTCCACGGTGGACACCAGGAGATCCACCGAGGGTTCGACGCACGGCAGGTCGCTTCGCTGGTGCGGGCGGTCCGCGGCGAACTCGACGCGGCCCGGCTACCGCCGGCCACGAAGGACGCCGTGCACGACGCCCTCGACGAGGTCGACCGGGACGTCGTGCACGGCGGAACCGGCGCGGGCGCGAAGGTGCGCCGGGCCCGGGACCTGCTCCGGGACGCCGGCGGTCTCGCGACCGCCGGCGCCGGGCTGTGGACCGCCGTGCGGGCCCTTGCCGCCTCGGTCGGAGTTCCGTTCTAACCACCACAGTGGACGCGACCACAGTGGACGCGACCACAGTGGACGGTGCCAGGGGTGGCTTGCCGCCCAGCTGCGCGGTCGGCACCCGGTGGGTCTCCCGGGCTGTCGACGCGGCGATCGCCGCCACCACGCACACCGCCGCGGTGAAGATCGCGACGCCCAGCCAATCCTGCTTGCCCGAGCCGATGGCCGCCACGACGCTGGGAGCGAAGTTGGCCACCGCGAAGCCGATCTGGGTGCCGATCGCCGTGCCGGACAGGCGGACCCGGGCGCTGAACATCTCGCCGTACAGGGCCGGCCAGACCCCGTTGACCCCGGAGTACGCCTTCTCGAGCACGGCGATGTAGCCCTTGCCCGCGAACTCGCGGGTTCCCTCCGCTGCAGGTGGACGGGCCCACCCTGGCCGAGTCCTTTCGCCGGGGCGGAGGCCGGTCGCCGACGTCCTCACGGCGGCGCGCCTCGCGGGGTTCGACGGCCTGAACATCACCCACCCGGCCAAGCAGGCGGTGCTGCCCCACCTCGACGAGCTCTCGCCCGAGGCCGCCGCGCTCGGCGCGGTCAACACCGTCGTCTTCGAGCAGGGTCGCGCCATCGGCCACAACACCGACGCGACCGGGTTCGCCCGCGGCCTGCCGGACGTCCGGATGGACGACGTCGTCCTGCTCGGCGCCGGGGGAGCGGGCGCGGCGGTCGCGCACGCGCTGCTGTCGCTGGGCACCGGGCGCCTCACCGTCCACGACGTCGACCGCCACCGCAGCGCGAGGCTCGTCGACGCGCTGCGGCGGAGGTTCGGCGACGGCCGTGCGGAGACCGGTGACCTGGCGGCGGTGGAACGCGCCGACGGCCTGGTGCACGCCACGCCGACCGGGATGGCCGCCCACCCCGGCGCACCCCTCCCGCCCGAGCTGCTGCGTCCGCAGCTGTGGGTCGCCGACATCGTCTACCGGCCCCTGGAGACCGCGCTGCTGGCCGCCGCCCGCGCCCGCGGCTGCCGGGTGCTGCACGGCGGCGGCATGGTCGTACTGCAGGCCGCCGAATCGTTCCGGCTGTTCACCGGCGCCGACCCGGACCCGGCGCGGATGTTGCGCCACTTCGACGCACGGGAAGAGGAGGCCGCCCGGGCCGCCTGAACCGCGCACCGCCATCGCCACCGTCTGCCTGTCCGGCACCGCACTGGCCGCGGCCGCGGCGATGCGGGCGGCGGGCGCACCGCTGCCGGAAATCCCCGGTAACTACTACGACGACCTGGAAGCCCGGCTGGACCTGCCGCTCTCGCGGCTGGCCGCGCTGCGGGAGCGCTCGGGGCTCTACGACCGGGACGAGGAAGGCGAGTTCCTGCACCTCTACACCGCGCTGGCCGGGGCGCGGGTGTTCTTCGAGGTGGTGCAGCGGATCGGCGTGGCCAACGCGCCGGTGCGGATGGCCGCCCACCGCGCCCGGCGACACGCGGTCCCACCGGTGAAACGCCGGCCTGATCGCCTCTACCGCCCCGGGAAGTCTTTCCCGGGGTGGTTTTCGTCGTGGCCGGGCACCGCGGGCGCGGGGGATTCCGGTGCCCCGGCGGTGAAAAACGTCCGAGGCACCTTCCTATTCGGACGACTTCTGGCACGTCGTTCCGGTCGCGGGTAACCGGCCGGCTACTCGCCGCATGCGTTTACAACGTTCCGGCAACCGCCTTGACAGGGCCTGTGGTACGTACCACTCTAACCCCAACATTGGTCTACACCATTTGGGGCGCCTGGTCACGGTGGCCGGGCATGGAAAGGACGGCATCGAGTGAAACGCTGGCTCAAGCTGGCGGCGGGCGCCGCCGCATTCACGCTCGCGACAGCAGGTTGCGCGGGCTCCAGCGGCTCGGACACCGCGGCCTCGTCGAGCGGCAATGCACCGCTGAGCGGGAACGTCACGGTCTGGCTGATGACCGGGTCCGCGCCGACCACCCTGACCGACGCGCTGAACAAGGAGTTCGAGGCCGCGCACCCCGGGGTCAAGGTCAAGTACGAAATCCAGCAGTGGGACGGCATCCAGCAGAAGCTGACCACCGCGCTGGCCAGCGGCGCGCCGCCGGACGTGATCGAGGTCGGCAACACCCAGACCGCGGCGTTCGCCTCGCAGGACGGCGTCCTGACCGACCTGTCCGCCGACAAGGACAGCTTCAACGGCGCACAGTGGCTGAAGGGTCTCGCGGACTCCGGCAGCTACGACGGCAAGACCTTCGGCGTCCCGTTCTACGCGGCCAACCGTGAGGTCATCTACCGCAAGGACATGTTCGAACAGGCCGGCATCGCCAAGCCGCCGGCGTCGAACGACGAGTGGATCGACGCCATCGGCAAGCTGAAGGCGAAGTTCGGCTCGGACCCCGACTTCCAGGCGCTGTACATGCCGGGCCAGAACTGGTACGCGCTGCTGTCGTTCATCTGGGACAACGGCGGCGACATCGCCAAGGCCGACGGCAAGAACTACAAGGCGAGCCTGGACACCCCCGAGGCCAAGGCCGGCCTGGACTTCTACAAGAAGCTCGTCGACACCTCCGGCACCAAGGCGCCGAAGGACGCCGACGAGGCCAAGCCGCAGCAGGCGACCGTCTACGGCGCCGGCAAGGTGGCCATGATGATCGGCCTCCCCTGGGAGCTGGCGACGGCGGCGAAGACCGACGCGAGCCTGACCGGCAAGACCGGTGCCTTCGCGATCCCGAGCAAGACCGCCGGCCAGAGCGCCCCGGTCTTCCTGGGCGGCTCGAACCTGGCCATCCCGGCGAACAGCAAGAACGTGGCCGCGGCCAAGGAGTACATCAAGCTGCTCTCCAGCGCGAAGTACCAGAGCCAGCTCGCCGCCGCCGGCGTCGTGCCCGGCACGTCGACCGACCTCACCGGCCTGGACAAGGACCCGCTGGGCAGCGTCATGGCGAAGGCCTCCGCCAACGGCAAGGCCGTGCCGGCCAGCCCGAAGTGGGGTGACGTGGAGTCCGGCCAGAACCCGGTCAAGGACATGCTGACCGCGTACCTGACCGGCAAGAAGACGCTCGACCAGGCGACCGCCGACGCCAACGCAGCGCTGAACAAGCTCATCGGCGGATGACAGCGACCGCCAATGTGACGATGCCGGCGGGGGCGACCCCGCCGGCATCGCCGCGCGACACGCGGGCCAAGAAGCGCAGGCGGGGCCGGTTCGGCGACCGGGTGCTCCCGTACCTGCTGCTGCTTCCCGCGTTAGCGGCCATCTTGATACTGCTCGCCTGGCCGCTGGTCCAGGTGCTCGCGATCAGCTTCCGCAAGCTCGACATCGGCCAGCTCGTCTCCGGCAAGACCGTCTGGATCGGGTTCGACAACTACACGAACACGCTGTCCGACCCGGAGTTCTGGACGATCACCTTCCGGACGCTGGTCTTCACGGCCGCCATCGTGGCCGCCACCATCCTCGGCGGCCTGCTGCTGGCGGTGCTCATGCGCCACCTCGACCCGGTCGTGCGGATCATCGTGCAGGTGACGCTGGTGCTGGCCTGGGCCACCCCGGTGATCGCCACGACCACGGTCTTCCAGTGGATCTTCGACGAGCAGTACGGCATCCTCAACAAGACACTGGACCGGCTCGGGTTCCCCGGCTTCATCGGCTTCTCCTGGTTCTCCAGCGGCGCCAGCACGCTCACCGTGATCGGGCTGCTCATCGTGTGGCAGGCCGTCCCGTTCGTGACGTTCTCCCTGTACGCGGGCATCATCGGCGTGCCGCGCGAGCAGTACGAAGCCGCCGGCATCGACGGCGCCGGCGCGTGGCAGACGTTCCGCGCGGTCACCTGGCCCGCCATCCGGCCGATCACCACGATGGTGACGTTCCTGTCGGTGCTGTGGGACTTCAACGCCTTCGCCCAGATCTGGGCGATCCGCGAAGGCGGCCCCGACGGCGAGAGCACCACCCTGGCCGTCGTGCTCTACCTCAAGGGCATCGCCGGCAACCACTTCGGCGCGGCGGGCGCCATCGCGACCCTGATGCTCATCGTGCTCGCGCTCATCACGGGCCGGTACATCCAGCTGCTGACCCGGACCCGGGAAGGTGATCTGTCGTGAGGAAACCGCTGTCGCAGCGGATCGTGCTCTCGGTGGTCGGCGTGCTCGTCGCGCTGGCGATCGTCTTCCCGACGTACTGGATGTTCGTCACGTCGCTGCGGACACCCGGCGAGATCCTCTCGCCGAAGTACGACCTGATCCCGACGTCGTTCTCGTTCGGCAACTTCGCCACGGCGCTGAGCAAGGACAACTTCCCGACCTACCTGATGAACAGCCTGATCGTCACGGTCGGGTCGGTGCTGTGCGCGCTGGTCGCCGGCACCCTGGCGGCCATCCCGCTGGCGCGGCTGCGCTTCACCGGCCGCAAGGGCTTCCTGGTGCTGGTCATGGTGGCGCAGCTGGCGCCGGTGTCGGCCCTGTTCATCCCGCTGTTCCTGCTGATGCGGGACGCCGGGCTGCTGAACACGCTGCCGTCGCTGCTGCTGATCTACTTCGCGACCACGCTGCCGTTCACGGTCTGGATGCTCTACGGGTTCGTCAACGGGATCCCGTACGAGCTGGAAGAGGCCGCGATGATCGACGGCTGCAGCCAGACCGGCGCGTTCCGCCGGGTGACGCTGCCGCTGCTCGGCCCGGGCCTGGTCACGACGTCGGTGTTCAGCTTCATCACGGCGTGGAACGAGTACCTGTTCGCGCTGGTGTTCATCCAGGACAAGCCGAAAGAGACGCTGCCGGTGTGGCTGGCGTCGTTCCGCACCGCGTTCGCCACGGACTGGGGCGGGGTGATGGCCGCGTCGGTCATCTACGCCATCCCGGCGCTGGTCTTCTTCCTGCTCGTCCAACGCAAGCTCGTGTCCGGCGCGACCGCCGGCGCCGTGAAGGGGTAGCCGTTGTCCTCGGACACCGCAAAGCTCGCCGAAGCCGTCCTCCTGCCCGGGTTCGCCGGGACGACCGCCCCGGACTGGCTGCGCCGCCGGATCGCCGGCGGCCTCGGCGGGGTGGTCCTGTTCGGCCGCAACGTCGTCGACGACGAGCAGGTCGCCGCGTTGACCGCGCAGCTGCGAAGCGAGCGGGACGGCGACAGTGGTGTTGTCGTCGGGATCGACGAGGAGGGCGGCGACGTCACCCGCCTCGACGTCGGCACCGGGTCGTTCGTGCCGGGGCCACTGGCCCTCGGCGCGGCGGACGACCCGGAGCTGACCACCGCCGTGGCCGCCGCGCTCGGCGAACGGCTGGCCGCCTGTGGCGTCACGCTGAACCTCGCGCCCTGCGCGGACCTGACCCTCGCGGCCGAAGACCCGATCATCGGCGTCCGGGCGTTCGGGTCCGACCCGGCGAAGGCGTCGCCGCACGTCGCGGCGTACGTGACCGGCCTGCAGAAGTACGGCGTCGCGGCCTGCGCGAAGCACTTCCCCGGCCACGGCGCGGCGACCGAGGACTCGCACGTGGCCCTGCCGGTGCTGCCGCGCACACCGGACGAACTGCGCGAAATCGAGCTGGTCCCGTTCGCCGCGGCGATCCGGGCCGGGGTGCGCTCGGTGATGTCGGGCCACCTGGTCGTCCGGGCGTGGGGCGACGAGCCCGCCACGCTGAACCGGACGGCGCTCACCGACGTCCTGCGCGGCGAGCTCGGCTTCACCGGCGCGGTGATCACCGACGCCCTGGAGATGGGCGCGGTGTCCGGCGCGTACGGACGGCACGACGGCCTCGGCCGGTCGGCCGTGCGGGCCCTGACCGCGGGGGCGGACGCGTTGTGCCTCGGCGGCGCGGCGTTCGAGGCCGAGCACCTGGACGCGTGCGTCGCGGCGATCGTGGCGGCGGTCGAGGCGGGGGAGCTGCCCCCGGAGCGGCTGGCCGAGGCGGCCGGGCGGACGGCGGCGCTGGGCACCGACCCCGCGCCGGCGAAGGTGGGCCCGGTCGACCGGCGGCTCGGTCTCGAGGCGGCCCGCAAGGCGCTGCGGGTGTCCGGTGCGCCCCGGCTGGACGGCCCGCCGCTGGTGGTCGACGTCCAGACCGAGCCGACCATCGCGGCCGGGCCGATGCCGTGGGGCCTGGGCGCGCACCTGGCCGAGCTCGTGCCGGGCACCCGGGCGCTGACCGCGACCCCCGACGACGCCGACGCGGTGCTCGAAGCGGCACGAGGGTTCCGCAGCGTCGTCGTGGTCACCCGGGAAGCCCACCGGCACCCGCGGGTGCGTGCGCTGCTCGCCGCCCTGGCTGCGCTGGACTTCATCCGCGTGGAGACCGGCGTGCCCGGCCCCGGCGGCGGCGACGGCCCGCGGATCGACACGTTCAGCGGCTCGTACGTCAGCCTGCGCGCCGCGGCCGAATACCTGGCCTGACCGCGGTTTCGTCCGCTTTGCCGCATCTTCGGGAATTCGCCCGCGGTTTGTACGAGGCTTGTACCGGCGGCCTCCATTCTGTCCGCACACCGGACAACTGGAGGACGGAAGAATGAACATGGGGATCCTGAAGCGGATGGCGGGGGTGGCCGGTATCGCCGCGGCGATTGCGGTCGTCGGGGCGAGCCCGGCCTTCGCGGCCACGGGCACTGTGCACACCGACTCCGGTGCGGCGCTGACCGTGCGGTCCAGCCCGAGCGCCACGGCGGGCTCGGTCGGCAGCATCGTCGACGGCACCGCAGTGACCATCACCTGTCAGACCAACGGGTCGACCGTCGACGGCAAGTACGGCACCTCGGACATCTGGGACAAGGTGGGCGACGGCTACGTCAGCGACGCCTACGTCTACACCGGCTCCGACGGCCGGGTCGCGCCGGACTGCGCCGGCTCGACGCTGACCTGCTCGACCGCGGGCACCGGCGACCCGAAGACCTGCGCGCAGGCGGTGGCCTACGCCAAGACCCGCATCCACACCAACGACCTCGACTCCTACGAGGGCTGGTGCGACCGGATCAACGCCCAGAACTACGGCTGGACCGCCTCCGGCTCGGAGACGGCCTACATCCACTGGACCCAGATCCCGGCCTCGTTCAAGCACGCGGGTGACTACCAGGTCCCGGCCGGTGGCCTCGCCTTCTTCAAGAGCAGCGGCGCCGGGCACACGATGATCTCGATCGGCGACGGCAAGTTCCTGTCGAACGACATCAACGGCTACGGCAGCTACACCGAGACGACGATCGCGCAGATCAAGAACAAGTGGGGCCAGACCTACCTCGGCTGGTCGCAGCCGTGGTTCAAGGTGAACCACTGACACCCTGATCGTGCACGGGCCCCTGTCCCCGGACAGGGGCCCGTTCGCGTGCCGGGACAGTCCGGTTCGGACAGTCAGACCTTCATGATCCGGTGCGCCGGATCCGCCAGGTACGTCAGCAGGTTCCCGGGCCGGTACGGCGGCTGCATCTGCTCACTGCGGTGCAGCGCGCACGACCCCGCGAACTCCGTCGCCGGATCCGACCGGCCGATGACGCGGTTCGCCGAGCCGAACCACCGGAAGAACGCGTTGAGCGAACTGTGCAAGTCGCCGAGTTCGTTGCGCGCCGCCAAGTACCCGAAGGCGTTCTCCTTGAAGGCGAGGCCGCACTGCTCGGCGCGGTCGGCCATCCACCGGAGGGCGAGGTCCGACAGGGCCGGCTGCGGGTATCCGCCGCCGACGTCGGAATGGGCGCCGGCGAACCAGACCTGTTCGCGGATCTGGCCGTTCGCCGCCTTCGACGGTGCCCACACGGCCGGGCTGAACGACTTGCGGTGCTCGTCCACCGCCAGTGCCTGGAACGCCGCCCGGACGATCGACGTCAGCTCCATGTCGTGGAACTGCCAGCGCTTGTTCAGCAGGTGGATCAGCCGGCCGCCGCTGAGGGGGATGCCGAGTGCGCCGACGGTGTCCCAGACACCGACGAACCGGATGGGCGTCCGATCCTCGCGGGCGTACTTCGCGCGGAACTCGCGGGCCCGCGGGCTGTCCGGGCCGGAGCCGGCCCGGTCGCGATCGCGGTAGAGCCGGTAGGCCTCCTCGAGCCGGCCGAGCTCGCCGGGGCGCAGGACGCCGCAGTTGCGGATGAAGCCGACGGTGCTGCGCGCGGTGTAGGCACCGCGGCTGAAGCCGAAGAAGAACAGTTCGTCGCCGGGTTCGTAGTTTTCGGCGACGAAGCGGTAGGCGTGCTTCACCTTCGCCGAAAGTCCCATGCCGAAAGCGCCGCCGGTGAGGTGGTCCCACAGCTTTCCGGTGCCGACGCCTTCGCGGTAGTACACCCGCTGTCGCGTGCCGGCCGGATCGGCCGGCGCGACGAGCTTCTTGAGCTGGCCCACGTTGGTCGGAGCCGGCTGGCGGAGGGTGTTCCAGGTCCCGTCGCAGCAGATCACCAGACGTTTCGCCATGCTTCCTCCCCGGTCCGGACCCTCGTGAGTCGCACGCACCCGGTGCCGCGTTACGCCTCGGCGAAACCCGAAACGGTGCCGTTTCCCGATTTCGGGATCGGCGTCCGCCCGGTGATTTCCCGTTGCCCGGAAAATGGCTCGCGCACCAGGGTGAATCCGCGTTACGCGGCACGCGGGACCCGCCGGCTCAAGGGATGAGCTGCGCACCGGACGGCGGGCGCGGAACCGTGGCACCGGAGCCGGACCGGCTGACCGAGCTCGGCACGACGGCCCGCCGGGACGCGGCGACGGGCCCGGTCCGGAACCCCCGCTACGGCTGGGGCGAACTCGACGCGGCGACGATCCTGTCCCGGTGAAGGAGTAGCGCCAGCAACTCGGAGCGGCCCGGCGTGAGGGAGCCGACCGGTTGCCAGCCCCACCGGCGGTACATGGCGTGCGCCGGGGCGGCCGTCGATGCGGCCAGCACGGCGAACGGCTCGGGCCGCGCGTCGAGCAGCCGGTCGAGCAGGTCACGTCCGTGGCCGCGCCCGCGCAGCCCTGGCCGGACCGCGAGTTCGTACACGTAGAACACCGGGTTGCGGGCCAGCCACGGCGGTGCGGCCGCGGCGGCTCGTGGGTGCCACCAGCCCGCCTCGCGGCCGACGCCGTAGGCGAAGCCGGCCAAGCCTTCTCCACTGTGGACGGTGGTCACCGCGAACCCCGGGAGGAGGGCGTGCCGCGACACCGTCTCGCGGAACTCGGCCGCCTCGGCTTCGCCTTCGCCGTACGGTGGTTCGCGGTAGACGTCGAGGTAGAGGTCGCCGAGCTCGGCCCAGTCAGGCATCCGCGGTCTCCCGGGTCGCGGCCGGCTCCGGAACCGCCTTCAGCCCCGCGAGCACGACCACCGCCAGCATGCAGGACCCGGCCAGCACCAGCCAGGGCAGCTGCGGGCTGGCGGCCAGCAGTGCGGTGAACGTCACCGGCGCCAGGACCCGGGCTGCGCCCCACAGCAGTTCCTCCAGCCCGAGGTACCGGCCGCGCAGGTGGGGCGGCGCCAGTGCGACGGTGAGCGCGCTGCTGGTCGGGGCCTGCAGCAGCTCGGCCGCGGTGAACACGGCGGTGGCGACGGTCAGCACGGCGAAGACCGGCAGCGGCGCGGCGAGCGGCCCCGCCGCGAACAGCAGGAAGGCCGCCGCCCACACCCCCGCCGCGACCTGCAACGTCCGGGCCTTGGCGAAGCGCTCCACGCGCCGGGCCACGACGGTCTGTGCGAGCACCACGAGGACCGTGTTGAGGGCGAACAGCACCCCGGGCTGCCACGCGGGCAACCGCAGCGTGTCGAGCACGTACGCGCTCAGCAGGACCGTCAAGGCGAGGTCGCACAGGGCGAAGACGAACACCGTCACGAGCACCCGCCGGAACGCGCGGTCGGCGAGCACGGCCCGGTACCCCCGGCGACGCGCGGGCTCGCGGGCGGCCCGCGGCGGGCCGGCTCGCCCACCCCGCCAGGCCGCGACGAGGATCGCCGCGAGGAGGAAGCTGGCCGCGTTCAGCACCACGATCGTGGTGTAGCCGCCGGCGATGACGAGCGCGCTGCCCGCCAGCCCGCCGAGGCCGATGCCGACGTTGCGCAGCGTCCGCTCCATCGCGTACCAGCGGGCGCGCTGCCCGTCGTCGGCCACCTGCGCGACCAGCGCCCCGGACGCCGGCCAGAACAGCCCTTCGCCCCAGAACGTCAGTGCGGCCAGCACCACCAGCTGCCACAACGACCCGGCGAAGACGTACCCGGTGAAGGTCGCCACCCGCAGCAGGTTCGCGGCGAGCACGATCCGCCGCGGGCCGAAGCGGTCCACCAGCGGGCCGGCGAACGGCCCGGCCGGCAGTGCGAGCAGGGCCGCGGCGGAGAGCGCGGCGCCGACCGCGGTCAGCGGGATTCCCTTGGCCGCGTGGAAGTACACGACGGCGAACGGCAGGAAGAGGCCCGTGCCGAGCGCGTCGACACCCTGCGCGGCGACCAGTGGCAGGCGGCCCCGGGTCCGGGGTAGCCCGAGCAGTTCGGTGACGGCCATTCCGGGCTCCTCAGGCGTGGGGGAGCGGGAAGACGTTCAGCCGCTCTTCGGGCAGGGGCTCGGCCCGCCAGCCGAGGTCGACCGCGGCGCGGCGGATCCGGCCGTCGCCCCAGTACGGGAACCCCGCCGGGAAGTTCGACACCAGCCCCGGCACGAGGGTGTGCGCGGCGTGGAACCCGGCGGCTTCGACGTCCCGGGTGGTGAGGTCGACGCTGAGCACCTCGAACCCGCGGGCTTCGACGCGCTCCTGGTAGGCCTTGAGCCGCCGCTCGCCCAGCGCCGGCAGCCCCTCCCAGGCCCGCACCGGCAGGTCGCGCACCCAGGGCGCCACCCGCGCCGCGGCCCGTGGGTCGAGGTAGATCTGCTGCTGGCACACCAGGTCCACGACGTCGGCGAAGTCCTCGCGGTAGGAATCGAGGTAGCGCCGGTCGGCGCGGTACGGCTTGAGGTTGCCCAGGTGCGGCAGGTCGGCCTGCATCGCGCCCAGCTCGCGCTCGTCGTCGAGGGCGAGGCAGGTGTGCTGGAGCGTGAACCCTTCCGCCAGCGCCTTCTTGGCCGCTTCGAACGCGTCGGGCCGGGTCGCGAACCCGATCGACAGCCAGCGCCGGGTGCGGTCGAAGACCGCGGCGGCGACGATCGGGACGGCGAACTCGTTGTCCAGGGGGATGAGCGTGATGTCGTAGGTGTCGGCCGTGTCGGCGACCAGTGCCTGGATCTCGGCGGGGACCGCCAGCCGGCGGAGCCGGGGCGTGTTGGCCCACCAGAGCATGGTCGTGTCGCGCTCCAGCACCTCTTCGAGGCCGGAGGTGACGGCGTGCTCCACGCTGGTGCCGCCGGCGAGCCCGGCGATCAGCGGGTCGGTGAACCGGGCGCCGCCGGGTTCGGCGTCGGCCGAGACGAGGCAGGCCGGCACCCAGATCGGCTCCTTCGTCGTGTGCGAAAAGCCTTCCACCCACGCGCATTCGACGTCGGTGGTCAGCGGCGCGAACGGGAAGCCCGCGGTCCGGTACTGGCGTGGCGAGTAGAGGTTCAGGCGGCGCGGGTCGAGCGCCGGGACGCCGTCGCGGCGCAGCCGGTCGTAGCTGGCGTGGCGGATCCGGCGCTCCGGCGGGAGCCAGCTGCCGCAGTAGCGTTCCACGGCCTCGCCGATCGCGGAGTCGCGGGCGAGCTCGAAGTCGTGCCACGACGTGCCGAACGCCTGGCGGTCGTTGGGCCAGTCGGCCACCCGCCGCATGTCGGCGACGTCGACCGCGCACACCCGCAGCCGGGCGGGCATGCCCGGGGCGGCGGGCAGTTCGTGGACCGCGGTCACGATTCCGGTGCGGTCGTCGACGAGCAGGTCGGGCCGTGGCCCGTGCGCCACCACCGGCCGGGGCCGGTCGGGCACGGGCAGCACGGGCCGGGGGAGCACGGTCAGCCGGACGGGATCGAGCTCGAGTTCGCCGGTCGTGGTCTCGGCGGGCGCGCCGCCGGCCCAGCGCTCGAGCTGGACGGCGAGCGCGGTGAGCAGCCAGCGGGTTTCCCCGGGCCGGAACCGCGGGCCGGGCGGGGCGCCGGCCGCGGCGAAGGCGTCGAGCACGCGCGGGTCGAGCGCGGCGGATCGGCGGCGGGCCAGCACGTCGGCGAAGTCGGGGCCGGTGCCGGGGGTGACCGCGGGCCCGGCGATCCCCTGGCCGCGTTCACAGCGGAAGGGGAGGAAGCGCACCCCGCGGTCGGCGCAGAACGCATCCAGCGCGGTGAGTTCGGCATAGGCCGGATGGGCGAACGCGGCGACGACGACGGTGTCCGCCGGATCCGCCGGGAAGGGCTGGTCGAGGCCGGCGAGCGGGGCGATCCGCGCGTAGCCGGACGGCGCGAGGAGGTCCGCGAGCGGGCCGGTCAGCTCGGGCGCCCCGGTGAGCAGCACGCTGGTCGCGGCGAGGCGCCGGGCGCCGGCCTCCTCGTCCCGGCCCGCGCGCAGGCAGCCGTCCGCCTCGAGGACGTCGAGCACCTCCGCGTAGTCGGGGTTCATCCCGGCCAGCAGCTCCTCACGGGTGCGGGTGCCGTCGCACCGGCCGAGCCACGCCCGGAACTCCCGCACCGGGGCGGTGATCGAGAACTGGCCGCCGTTCGGCGTGATGAGCAGGCACAGCTCGGGCTCGAGGTCGTGGAGCTCGATCCCGGTCAGCTGCGGGCGGACGTCGTCAGGCATGGCGAACCCCTCGGTCGGAAACGGGCCGGACATGGGCCGTGCCGCGGCCCCGGTCCTCGTACGACAGCCCTTCGACGTCGCACAGCACCACGGCGGCGCGGAACTCCGGGGGCAGCTCGTCGAGCGCCGCCTGCAGGTCCGGGTCCAG
>NZ_JBFBCC010000023.1:0-121103 GCF_040682955.1 Amycolatopsis sp. NPDC051045 | reverse complement strand
TCCGGGTGGTTTCCCGGGCGATCGCGGCGGATCCGGACGCGTTGTTCGGCTTGATCCGGGCCGAGGGTGTTTCGGTGCTGGAGGTCGTGCCGTCGTTGTTGCGGGCGGCGCTGGATTCCTGGGACCTGGGCGAGCAGCCGGATGTTTCGGGGCTGCGGTGGCTGGTGGTGACGGGTGAGGCGTTGCCGCCGGATTTGTGTGCGCGGTGGTTCGCGCGGTTCCCGGAGGTGCCGTTGGTGAACGCCTACGGCCCGACGGAGTGTTCGGACGATGTGACGCACGCGGTGCTCCGGTCCGGTGTCGAGGTGGTGCCGATCGGCCGTGCGGTGCGCAATTCCTGGTTGTACGTGCTGGGCGATGAGCTGCGTCCGGTGCCGGCGGGGGCGGTGGGTGAGCTGTTCGTCGGCGGTTTGGTGGTCGGCCGCGGTTACGTGGGTGACCCCGCCCGGACGGCGGCGGTGTTCGTCGCGAATCCGTTCGGTCCCGCCGGCGCGCGGATGTACCGCACCGGGGACCGGGTCCGGATGCGCCCGGACGGTCAGCTGGAGTTCGTGGAGCGTCGTGACTTCCAGGTCAAGATCCGCGGCCACCGCATCGAACTCGGCGAAATCGAAGCCTGCCTCGCCGCGCACCCCGCGGTCGGGGAAGCGGTCGTCACGGTGCACGGCACGGGTAACGACCGGCGGCTCGTCGCCTACGTCTCCGGCGCCGCACCCGTCACCACCGAAGAGCTGCGCGAGCACGTGACCGCGCAGCTGCCGGCGTACATGGTGCCGGGTTCGTACCTCGTCCTCGACCGCTTCCCGCTGACGGCGCACGGCAAGATCGACCGCAAGGCGCTGCCGGCCCCCGAACAGCACACCGGCGCCGGCGTCCGCGGTCCGCGCACCCCGGTCGAAGCCACGCTGTGCGAGATCTGGGCCGACGTGCTCGGCGTCGCCGAAGTCGGGATCGACGACGACTTCTTCGTCATCGGCGGGCATTCGCTGCTGGCGAACTCCGTCGTGAGCCGGGTCCGGACCGCCCTGGACGCCGAGCTTTCGATCCGGGACCTCTTCGAGGCGCGGACGGTGAGCCGGCTCGCCGGCCGGCTCGTCTCCGCGGGCCAGGCGGGTGCCGGCTTCCGGAAGCTCGAGCGGCCGGACCGGATCCCGCTGTCCCACGCGCAGACCCGGATGTGGTTCCTGAACCGGCTCGAAAGCGCCGGGTACAACATCCCCCTGGCCGTCCGGCTGGGCGGCGAGCTCGACCCGGCGGCCCTGGCCGCCGCGCTCGGCGACGTCGTGGAGCGGCACGAAATCCTGCGCACGGTCTTCCCCGACGTCGACGGGATCCCGTACCAGCGGGTGCTCGAGCACGCACCGGACGAACCGCTCGCGACGGCGGCCGTGACCGAGGAACAGCTCACCACGACGCTGGAAGCCGCGGCGAGCCGCGCGTTCGACCTCGCGGCCGACCGTCCGCTGCGCGCCACCCTGTACCGCGTGGCGGACACGGGCGAGCACGTGCTGCTGCTCGTCCTCCACCACATCGCCGGCGACGGCTGGTCGGTGGACGTGCTGGCCCGTGACCTGGCCACCGCGTACGACGCGCGAGTGCGGGGAACCGAGCCCGGCTGGGCGGAACTGCCCGCGCAGTACGCCGATTACGCCGTCTGGCAGCGGGAGCTGCTCGACGACCGGCAAGCGGCCGGCAGCGCGGCCGACCGGCAGTGGCAGTTCTGGCGCGAAGCGCTCGACGGCGTGCCCGACGAGCTGCTGCTGCCCGCGGACCTGCCGCGCCGGGCCGCCACCGCCTTCCGCGGCGGCTCGGTGGACTTCGAGGTTTCCCCGGCCGTCCACAAAGCACTGACCGCGTTGGCGCGCCGGTCCGGCGCCAGCGTCTTCATGGTGGTGCAGGCGGCGGTGGCCGCGCTGCTCACGAAACACGGCGCCGGCACGGACATCCCGCTGGGCAGCCTCGTCGCGGGGCGCTCGGACGAGGTGACGAACGACCTCGTCGGGTTCTTCGTGAACACCCTGGTCCTGCGCACCGGCACCGGCGGCAACCCGACCTTCACCGAGCTCGTCGCCCGGGTGCGGGACGCCGACCTCGAGGCCTACGCGCACCAGGACCTGCCGTTCGAGCTCCTGCTCGAAATGGCCCGGCCTGCGCGGTCGCTGTCGCGCCAGCCGCTGTTCCAGGTGATGCTGTCGTTCTACGAGGTCCCGGATCCTCGGTTCACCATCGGCGGGCTGCGGGTGCGGCCGGAAGTACTGCCCGCCACCGGCGCGAAGTTCAAGTTCGACCTCACCTTCCAGCTCGGCGAGCGGCCCGGCGAGGCCGGCCTGGAAGGCAGCATCGAGTACTGCGCCGACCTGTTCACCCCGGAGGCGGCCGGCCTGCTCGCCGGGCGGCTGAACCGCCTGCTGGCCGCGGTCGCGGACGAGCCGGACCTGCCGCTGAGCCGCGTCGAGCTGCTCACGCCGGCCGAGCTGAGCCTGCTCGGCCCGGCGGCGACCGCGGAGCCGGCCGAGCTGCCGGTCCTGCGGAACACCCGCGGTCCGGCGCTGAGCTGGGCGGACGGTCAGCTGAGCCACGCCCAGCTGCGCCGGCGGGTGACCGCGGAGGCGCGGAAGCTGACGGCCCGTGGCGCGGGTCCGGAGCAGACGGTGTCGATCGCGGCGGCTTCGGCGGCGGATCGCGTGGTTCACGTCCTGGCCGCCCTCGAAGCGGGAGCCGCGTACCGGCTGGTCGACGCCCAGTCCGAGGTGACAGTCGTCGAAGGCGAGCCCGGCACGGCACCTGTCGCTCCCGGGAATGCGGCCGCGCACCTGCCGGACGGCACCGTCCTCTCCCGCCGGGCGCTCGCGGAGTCGGTCGCCGCACTGCGGGAGCTTGTTCCCGCCGGTAGCCGCGTGCTCGTCCCCGACCTGCCCGGCGCCGTTCCCGCCGTGCTCGCCGCGCTGGCCGTGGGTGGCTCTGTCCACCTCGGCGAGGCCGAAACCGGCGACGCCGCGGCGCTCGCGCGGCTGCTCGAAGGCGAGCCGGCCGCGGTGCTGTTCGCCACCGGCCACCAGGTCCGCGCGCTGGCGGCCCGGCACGAGCAGGCCCTCGCCGGTGTCCGGCTGATCGTCGACGGCGAGCCGCTCGCCGCCCCGCTCACCGAACGGCTCCACCGTGCCGGGGCGGAGGTGTACGCGCGCTACGGCAGTCTGGTCGGCCCGGCCGAGCCCGGCAGTCTGCCCCGACCGGCCCGCGCGACGAGCGCCTACGTTCTCGACGACACGCTTCGGCCGGTCCCGCCGGGCGCGCACGGCGAGCTCTGGCTCGCCGGTCCCACGCTCGCCCGCGGCTACGCGGGCCAGCCCGGCGACACCGCGTCGCGGTTCGTCGCGGACCCCTTCCACCCCGGGTCGCGGATGTTCCGCACCGGCGACGTGGTCCGCCGCCGGCTCGACGGCACCCTGGAGCTGGTCGCCCGCGCGGGCGAAACCGTGCGGGCCCGCGGGTTCGCCGTCCGGCCGGTCGAGGTCCAGACCGCGTTGCTGCGGCACTCCGGCGTCGCGGCGGCCGAAGTCGTGGTCCGCGAGGACCGGATCGTCGCCTACGTCGTGCCTCGCGGCGACACCGAAGACCTGCGCGAGCACCTGGCCCGGGAGCTGCCGGACTTCGCGGTGCCGTCGGCGATCGTCGAACTCGCGGCCATCCCGCTCACCGCGGCGGGCGAGCTCGACCACGGGCAGCTGCCCGCCCCGAAGGCCCCGGCCCGCGGGGAAGGCAGCACGCCGGCCGAGGAGGTCCTGCGGCTGGCGTTCGCCGAAACGCTCGGCCTGGCTTCGGTCGAGGTGGACGCGGACTTCTTCGCCTTGGGCGGCAACAGCCTGCTCTCGGTGCGGCTGGTCGCGCTGGCTCGCAACGCGGGTCTGCGGTTCACCGTGGCGGACGTGCTGACGCACGGGACCGTCGAGCACCTGGCCGCGCTGGCCCGCGTCGGCGACGACGGCGGCGAGGTCCTCGACCCGTTCGCCCCGCTGCTGCCGATCCGCCCGACCGGCGACCGCGAACCGCTGTGGTGCGTGCACGCCGGGCTCGGGCTGAGCCTGCCGTACCTCGGGCTCGTCCAGCACCTCGACCCCGGCCGCCCGATGTACGGGCTGCAGTCCCCGAACATCGGCGGCGAGGGCGAGCTGCCGGTCAGCGTCGAGGACGTCGCCGAGGAGTACGTCGCCCGGATCCGCGCGATCCAGCCGTCGGGCCCGTACCACCTCCTCGGCTGGTCGTTCGGCGGGCTGCTGGTGCACGAGATCGCCGTGCAGCTGCAGGAAGCGGGCGAGCGGGTCGGCACCCTGTGCGTGCTGGACAGCTTCCCGGTCGAAGCGGCGGGCCAGGCCCCGCCCACCCGCCGCGATCTGCTCGTCAGCTTCCTCGAGCACCTCGGCCACGACGCCGGCGAGTTCGCCGATGCGGACCTGTCCGCGGCGGACGTCATCGACGTCCTGCACCGCGGCGGGTCACGGCTCGCCGGGATCGGCGAGGAGCGCATGTCGCGCGTGCTCGACGTGATGAGCAACAACGGCGAGCTCGCGCTGCGGTTCGAGCCCGCCCGGTTCTCGGGCCGCCTGCTGCTGTTCCTGGCGGCCGACGGGCTCACCGAGGACGAGCTCGCCGCGCGGCCGGGACGGTGGGCGCCGCACGTCGAGGGAACGATCGAAACGCACCGCATCGACTGCGGTCACGAATTCATGATGCACCCGCAAGCCCAGGCCGAGATCGGCCGCATCATCGCCGCCGAACTGGACGGCTCTTCCGAGGAGGACGAATGAGTGTGATTTCCGCGGCCGAACGCCGTCGGCCCGCGGTGGGCGACGCCCTGGTCGAGGTGCTGGCGCTCGCCGGGCGCCGCCTCACCCACCTGCGCAACGTGCCCGGCCGTCTGCTGGCGATCACCCTGAACCCGCTGATCACCATGCTGGCGATCGGTTATGTGTTCAAGGACGCGGTGATCGTGCCGGGCGGGGGCAGCTACCCGGAGTTCCTGTTCCCCGCGGCGCTGATGCAGGTCGGCCTGGCCGGCATCGCGCCCACCGCCATCGCCGTGGCCACGGACCTCAACGGCGGCCTGACCGACCGGTTCCGCTCGCTGCCGATCACCCGGCCCGCGGTGCTGATCGGGCACTCCCTCGGTGACCTCGTGGTCGGCCTGATCGCCCTGGTGATCACCGTGGCGTCCGGCCTGCTCGTCGGGGGCCGCGTGCACGGCGACGTGTTCTCGCTGCTCGGCGGGTTCGCTCTCCTCGTCGTGTTCCTCTACGCGATGATCTGGGTCGGCATCCTGCTGGGGCTGTCGCTGCGGAACCCGGAGGCGATCGACGGCATCGGCGCGGTGGCCTCGCTCGGGCTTTCCTTCCTGTCCAACGCGTTCATGTCGATCGAACTCCTGCCGGTGTGGCTGCGGCCGGTCGCGGAGTGGAACCCGGTCAGCTCGGTGACCACCGCGGTGCGCCGGCTGTGGGGCACCCCGGTCGAGGCGACCGGCGGGTTCCCGACCCAGCATCCGGGCGTGGTCGTGGCGATCACCTTGATCGTCACCCTGGTCGTCGCGGGCTCCTTGAGCTTCCGCAAGTACCGCACCATCAAGTAGCGGGTCAGGTGGCGGTCAGCGTGCCGTCAGCCGGTCCGAACACCATGACAGCAAGCCACCTGGCCCGACACAGACGGAGATGTGAAGTGACGAGTCCTTTCGACGACGAGAACGGCCGGTTCCTCGTCCTGGTCAACGACGAGGAAGAGCGCAGCATCTGGCCGGTGTTCGCCGCGGTGCCGCCGGGGTGGCAGGTCACGCAGGGGGAGAGTTCCCGTGCGGACGCGCTCGCCCACGTCGAGACCACCTGGACGGACCTGCGCCCGAAGAGCCTGCGGGACGCCGGCTGATGGCGAGCGAAGCGCTCGACCGCGAAGCGGCCATCGAGGTCACCGGGCTGCGCAAGGGGTTCGGCAGCCAAGAGGCCCTGTCCGGCATCGACCTGCGGGTGCCCGCGGGCTCGGTGCTGGGCCTGCTCGGCCCCAACGGCGCCGGCAAGACCACGACCGTCCGCGTCCTCGCGACGCTGCTGCGCCCCGACGGCGGCACCGCGCGCGTCGCCGGGTTCGACGTGGTCACCCAGTCCAAAGAGGTGCAGCGCCGGATCGGCCTCGTCGGCCAGTACGCCGCGGTCGACGAACTGCTCACCGGACGGCAGAACCTGCAGCTGCTCGGCACGCTGCTCCACCTCGGCCGGCGGGGGGCCCGGGCCCGGGCCGTCGAGCTGCTCGAGCGCTTCGACCTGACCGCGGCCGCCGACCGGGCGGTCGGGACGTACTCGGGCGGCATGCGGCGGCGGCTCGACCTGGCGACCTGCCTCATCGGCCGCCCGTCGGTGCTGTTCCTCGACGAGCCGACCACCGGCCTCGACCCGGCCAGCCGCAGCACGCTGTGGGGGATCGTGCGGGGCCTGGTCGACGAGGGGGTGACCGTCCTGCTCACCACGCAGTACCTCGAGGAGGCGGACTACCTCGCCGACCACATCGTCGTGATCGACCACGGCCGGGTGATCGCCGAGGGCACCGCCGACGAGCTCAAGCGCAAGATCGGCGCCGAGCGGCTCGAGGTGGCCGTCGCCGATCCCAAGTGGCTCGAGCCCGCGGTGTCGGCGCTGTCCGGGGTGTCGGGCTCGTCGGTGATCGTCGACGAACGCAAGCGCAGCATCGCGGTGGAGCTGCCCGACACCGCCGGGGGCATCGCGGCCGCGGCCGCGGCCCTGCGCGACGCCGGCGTCGAGTACACGGACTTCGCGTTGCGGCGTCCCACGCTCGACGAAGTGTTCCTCGACCTCACGGGGCGTCCTTCGGTCACTTGACCGGCCGCCACCAGTTCGTCCGTCCACCCAGGACGGCCAGCCGGGGCAGCAGCAGGAACCGGACGATCGTCGTGTCGACGACGAGGACCACCGCGGTCGCCAGCGCGAACTCGCGGACGTCCCCGCGTTCCGTCAGTCCCCAGACCAGCCACATGACCACCGTCACCAACAGCGCGCCGCCGGAAGCCGACCAGGCCCGGCGGCACGCGTGTGTCACGGTGTTGCGCCGGGACATGCCGGCGAGGGTTTCGCTCCGCAGCCGGTGCAGCAGGTACACCTGCAGGTGGTTCGCCGGCACGAGCAACGCGATCACCAGGACCATGGGCGCCCAGCCGGGCATCGGATCGACGAGGACGGCCAGCGTGCCGAGCCCGGCGAGCGCGGCGACGCCGTTCAGCAGGAAAGTCGCGAGCGCCACCACCGGGCGCCGGTAGGCGACGAGCGTGGCCAGGCCCAGGACCACCAGCAGCGTCACCACGCCCCAGGCGTCCAGGTCTTCGGCCATGGGCCGGCAGCTCGCGCAGCCGGCGGAGAACACGCGCAGCGACCCGTAGGCCGCGGCGACGCCCACCGTCAGCACGCCCAGCGCGATGGCGGTGGGCCGCACGAACCGGGGCAGGGGCCCGACTTTCAGGGCCGAGGGCGGCGGCAGCGGCCTCGCCGAGGCGAGCACGCGATCGTTCAGGGCCGGCAGCAGGCTGAGCGCGGCGAGGGTCGCCACCAGCACCACCACGAGCACGGCGGCGGCCAGCGGCGCCAGGCCCGCCGTGCCGGCGAGCGCCACCGCGGTCAGTGAGACGGCCAGGCCGACGCCGGAGACGAGGGCGGCGTTTCCTGCCGTGCTCGCGACGATCCGGGCGGCGCGCGACGCGTCGTTCCCGCTCGCCCGCGCTTCCCGGCTCCGGCAGAGGGCGAACAGCATGTGCTGGACCGCGACCGTGATGACGATCAGCAACGCGGCGTCGGCGATGAGCGGCGATATCGGGACGGACTCGGAAACCGCGTCCAGCAGGGCCGCCGACGCGGCCGTGACCACGCTGATGAAGAGCGCGGACACGAGCAGCAGCAACCGGGAGAACGGCGCGATCAGCAGCACCGCGACCGGGGCGGCGACCACCGGCCACCAGTTCGCCGCCACGTTCGGGTCGGACAGGGAGCCGTCGCCCAGCCGGCGCCCGCCGGCGAGGCCGGGCAGCTCGGCGAGGGCCACGAACACCAGCCACAACGCGATGACCGCGCTGGGGTGCTCGGCCGACCAGCAGGAGGCGCGGACGGCGAGCGAAGGCTTCACGATCGTCCCCGTTCGACCCGATGGGCAAGGCGGCGTTCGCGGCCGTCCCTATCCGCGCATGAGTTCGAGTCTACTGGATCGTGACCACGCGTTCACGGGGTGTGAGACCCGGATCCGCGGTGGTGCTAGGCCGTGTGTGGTGGATCACAGCCCCGGGCCCGGTCATCGGCCGGGCCCGGTGGGCTGGATCGCGGTGCCGTCTTCGAGCAGGCCGTCTTCGAGCAGTTCCTCGCCGTAGAGGTCCGCCACCCACTGGTCGTGGTAGACGGTGTCGAGGTAGCGGTCACCGAGATCGGGAGCGATCGCCACCGCCGTCCCGATCTCTTCGTGCCCGGCCAGCCAGGCCAGTGCTCCGCTCACCACGGTCCCGGTCGAGCCGCCGAAGCAGAACCCCGCCCGGGTGAGGGCCCGGCAGGCGCGCACGGTGTCCGCCTCTTCCACGTGCACCACATCGTCGACGTAGGCGAGGTCGAGCATCGGCGGCCGGATCCCGGTGCCCAGGCCGGGGATCATCCGGCGTGCCGGAGGGGTCCCGAAGGTGACCGAGCCGACCGTGTCGATCGCGACCACCCGGGTGGCGGGCTGGTGCTCGCGCAGGTACCGGGCACACCCCATGAGCGTCCCGGTGGTGCCCGCCCCGATGAAGACGACCCCGGCGTCGGGAAAGCCCCCGGCGATCTGCGGACCGGTCGTTTCGTAGTGGGCGCGCCAGTTCCCGGCGTTCTCGTACTGATTGAGCCACACGTGGCCGCGCTCGGCGCACAGCTGCTTGACGAGTTCGATGCGCGCGCCCAGCAACCCGTGCTCCGGGTGCGGCTCGGTGACGATGCGGACTTCCGCGCCGAGCGTCTCCATCAGCTGCCGGGCCCCGAGCGTGCACCGCGAGTCGGTGACGCAGACGAACCGGTAGCCGGAGCTGGCGGCGACGAGGCTCAGCGCCACGCCCAGGTTGCCGGACGAGCTCTCCACGAGCGTCGAGCCGGGCCGCAGGTCGCCGCGGCGTTCGGCGGCGGCGACCATCGACCGGGCGGCCTTGATCTTGATCGACCCGGCGAAGTTGAAGCCCTCGCACTTGAGGTAGAGCGAGCGGCCGGCGAACCGGCGGAGGTCGACGAACAGGTCGTCGGTGTTGAAGTCCTGCGGAACGGTGATTATCGGCACGCGAAGCTCCCGGTCATCGCTTGCCGTACCGGTCGAGTTCGAAGAAGAACTCGTCCACGGTCCGCAGGTCGCCGGAAGCGCGCAGGTGGTCGTAGACGTGCTTGCCGACGGCGAGGTCGAGCACCCCGAGCCCGAACGGCGAGAAGATCAGCGGCCGGTCCCGGGGCAGGGTGGCGCGTCCGGTCATCACGTCGTGCAGGGTCCCGGACAGGAAGTCCCGGCCGCCGGTCCGCTGCTCGGCCAGGTGCACCGACGTGTTCGCCTTGAGGCAGTGCTCGACGTCGTCGACGACGTTGGTCGCGGCGAGGATCACTTCCGGGGCCAGGTCGCGCAGCGAGACGTGCAGGACCAGCGGGTTGTGCGCGAACCACGCCGGGTCGTGGACGTGCGGTTCGCCGGCGACGGTCGCGAACACGACCAGGTCGCTCCCGCGGATCAGGTCCTCCGCGGTGTCGTGCACGGTGACCGACGGCTGCCCCGACGCGCTCAGGTAGCCGCTGAACCCTTCGGCGTGCGCCGGGTTCAGGTCGAACACACCGACGTCGTCGAAGCTCCAGCCGGCGGCGGCCAGGTACGCGTGGACGTAGCGCGCGATCAGGCCGGTGCCGACGATGCCGAGGCGCGCGGGCCGGGCCCGGTCCCGGGTCAGCCAGTCGGCGGCGAGCGCGGCCGACGCGGCGGTGCGGGTGGCGCTGATGATGGAACTTTCCAGGCAGGCCAGCGGATAGCCGGTCTGCCGGTCGTTGAGGACCAGGATCGCCGAGGCCCTGGGCAGCCCGCTCGCGACGTTCTCCGGAAAGCTCGAGATCCACTTGAGCCCGTCGACCGCGATGTCCCCGCCGATCGACGCCGGCAGGGCGATGATCCGGGACGACGGCCGGTCGGGGAAGCGCAGGAAGTAGGACGGCGGGTTGACCGTGTCGCCTTCGCCGTGCAGGCGGTAGGCCGACTCGATCAGGTCGATGACCAGTTTCTCCTGTCCACTGAGGACTTCGTGGACCTGCGCCCCGGAGACGACGGCGAACTCCGGGACGGACGTGCTCGTGCTCATGCTGGAAGCCTCCTGAGGCGATGGGTGGGCGTGGGTCACGCCGCGGCGAGCGTGGTGAGGCGCTCGGTGATCCGGTGGTCCAGTTCGTCGAGGTCCGCCACCGATGGCCCGATGAGCACGCCGTACAGGCGCCCGGCGAACGCCTCGCCCGCGGCCGCGAGGCCGGCGCCGGCGTTGACCGTGGCGAAGTTGTTGACGAGCAGCCCGCTCCCGGAGCCGAAGAACAGCAGGTCCCCGAGCGTCTCCCGCAGCCGCGCGAACGGCAGGGGAGCGGCGAGGCGCACCGGGTAGTGCCGGGCCATCGCGACGGCGCCGTCGGGCACGAACCGCTCCTGGAGCGGCACCTGGTAGGTCGACATGTTGTTGCGGGCGTTGATCTCCAGCACGGGGAAGATCCCGCCGTCCGGTTCGACCAGCGCGTCTACGCCGACGACGCCGTAGTAGCCGTCCGCGGCCAGCCGGGCGCCCAGCGCGTTCGCCGCGTGCCGGATCACTTCGTGCTGGAGCTCGTCGAGCCGGGCGGGCATCCGGTGTCCCTTGTGGACACCGTTCTCGGTGATCGCCTCCTTGACGAAGTCGAACCGCACCGAGCCGTCGCGGCCCACCGTGAACTGGTAGTTCAGGTCGGCGCGCTTTTCGACCCAGGTCTCGGTCACCAGGGCGAGCCGGTCGCGCCCGGCCCGCTGCGCGGAGCGCTCGATCATCCGCTGCAGGCGCAGCAGCCGCTGTTCGCTCGTGACGACGGCGATGCCCTTCCCCGACACGCCGAACGCTTCCTTCACCACCACCGTGCCGCCGTCGGCGAGCACCTTGGCCGCTTGCGGCACCGCCTCGGCCAGCTCGGCGGGTGTGTCGCAGATCCAGCCGGGCGGCTGCCGCAGCCCGAGCTCGTCGGCCAGCCGTCTGCTGTAGACCTTGCTGTTGACGGCTTTGCAGAGCGCGGCGGGCGGGGTGGCCAAGGGAACGCCCGTCCGGGCCGAAAGTTCCTCTTCGACGGCCGACGCGCCGTGCGGCAGCAGGTGCGCGCCGTCGGTCGCCAGCTCGGCGAGCGCGGCGACGAGCGCCGGGTCGGCGAGCGCGTCCTGGCTGACGTTGCGCGCCGGGTCCGGTGCCGCCACGACGTGGATCTCCGGCAGCTCGAAGCCGAGGCCGAGCAGGTAGCGGTGGTAGTCCGGGTCGGGCGCGTGCTTCAGCACGACGTGATCGCCCTTGCCGCCGAGCAGCAGCGCGAACTCGTCCATGCTGTTGACCACCGCCGTGCTGCCCGCGGCGGACACCCGCGGCAGGCCGAGCTCGTCGGCGGCCCACAGCTCCTCGACCTCGAAGTTGCCGAGGAAGACGAACGGGTGCTCGGCCGAGCCGAGCGCGGCCGCCTTCAGCCGGGCGATGAACCGCGGGCTCGTGGTATCAATCGACACAGTATCGGTGCTTTCGGACTCCATGACGGAGCCTCCCCTCAGACGACCAGACCGCCGTCGATTTCGAATACGCTTCCGGTGATGTAGGCGGCGCGGTCGGAGGCCAGGTAGGCCACCAGGTCGGCGACCTCCTCGGCCGTGCCGAACCGGCCCAGCGGGACGGCCGCGCGCAGCTTCTCGCGGGCCTTGTCGGTCATCTGGGCGGTCATGTCGGTTTCGATCAGGCCCGGCGCGACCGCGTTGACCCGGATGCCGAACCGGCCGACCTCCTTGGCGAGCGCCTTGGCGAGGCCGATGACGCCGCTCTTGGACGCCGAGTAGTTGACCTGGGTCGGGTTGCCGTGCACCCCGGACACCGACGACAGGGCGACCACGCTGCCGCGGCGCTGCTTGAGCATGAGGAACACCGCCGGCTGGCAGACGTTGTAGACGCCGTCGAGGTTGGTGCGCAGCACCTGCGTCCAGCGTTCCTCGGTCATCGTCACGAACGCGCCGTCCCGGGTGATGCCCGCCGACGTCACCACGGTGTCCGGGACGCCGAGGTCGGCGGCCGTCCGGGCCACCCACTCGCCGGTCGCTTCGCGGTCGGTGACGTCGACCTTCGTCGCGACCGCGCGCCGCCCGAGGTCGTGCACCTCCTTGGTGAGCACGTCGGCGGACTGCTCGTCCGCGCGGTAGCAGAACGCGATGTCGTGGCCGCTTTCGGCGAGTTTCAGCACGACCGCGCGGCCGATGCCCCGGGAACCGCCGCTGATCAGCGCGACCTTGGGCGCGCTCATCCGACGGGCTCGCCGAGCCGCAGCAGCGTGCACGCGACCGAGCCGTCGTCGTCGCAGGTGGTGACCACCGTGTGGTCGGCGCCGGACCGCCCGGCCGATTCGGCGACGCTGAGGACGGCGGCGAGCTGGAACATCGCGCTCGCCGAAGCCGTGTCACCGAGGAGATCCGCGGACGGGACCCGGTCGACGGCCGCGTCACCGAACAGCTGCCGCAGGGCCACCGTCTCGACCGGTTCGCCACGCGAGTCGGTGAAGCCGCTGCCGGTCGCGGCCCACACCTGCTCGGGGGCGACCCCGGCGGCCGACAGCAGCGCGCGCACCGCCACGGCAACCGTTCCGGCGAGGTCACCGTCCAGGCACACCCGGGACTCGAACCCCTCCAGGGTGCCGAGCACCCGGCGGCCCGGGGGCCGCAGTTCGGCGGGCTCGAGCAGGAACATGGCGCAGCCCTCGCCGATCACCACCGGGTCCGGCCCGCCGCGGCGGTGGTGCTCCACCCACGCCCGTGCCGGCGAGTACTCCTCGGCGGCGCCGCAGAGCACCCGGGTCGCCCGGCCGGTCCGCAGCAGCCGCCGGGCGTAGTTGAAGGCGTGCGGGCCCGTGGTCCGGCCCGCGGCGATCGTCGCGTTCGGACCCTTCAGCCCGTGCCAGATCGCGGCCTGCCCGGCGGCGCAGTTCATGACGCAGCCGGGTACCGCGGCCGGTTCGACGTGGTCGGGTTTGTCGCCGGTGAGCGACGCGCGGGTCAGGTCCATCATGCTCTGCACGCTGCCGGTCGTGGTGCCCAGCACGAACCCGATGTCGTCGCGCTCGTCACCCGGCTCGACGCCGATGTCGGCGAGCAGGTGCTTCGCCGCGACGACGGCGAGCCCGCTGACCCGGTTCATCGCCCGGGTGCCCTTCGAACCGAGGATCGCCCGCGGCTCGAAGCCGGGAACGGTGCAGGCCGTCTCGCCGGGGCCCCGCGACCAGCGTTCCGGGTCCAGGGTGGACACCGGCGACGTCCGGGTGCGGACGCCGTCGGCGAAGGAAGACCGGTCGTGGCCGAACGGCGAGATCGCCGTCCAGGCGGAAATGACCGGGGCGTTCAGCGTTCCGGTGCTCATGCCACCGCCTCCCTGGGACCGTCGTAGCGGCCGATCAGCACGACCGAGTTGTTGCCGCCGAAGGCCCAGCCGTTGTTCTGCACGATCCGCAGGTCCGCCTCGATCGACACGTTGGGCACGCAGTCGACGGCGCACTCGGGGTCGGTCTCGATGTGGTTGATCGTCGGCGGGATGAACCCTTCGGTGATGGCGACCGAGCAGCCGATGGCGGCCAGGGCGCTCGCCGCGCCCATCGAGTGGCCGAGCATCGACTTCATCGACACCACGCGGGGTGTGTCTTCGCCGAACAGCTCGCGGATCGCCGCGGCTTCGGTCTTGTCGTTGGCGTGGGTACCGGTTCCGTGCGCCGAGATCAGGTCGACCTCCGCGGGCTTGACGCCGGCGTTCTCCAGCGCCAGCTCCATGCACCGGGCGATGCCGCCCTGGTGCGGGGCCACCGGGTGGTGGGCGTCGCAGGAAAGGCCGTAGCCGAGCACTTCGCCGTAGATCCGGGCGCCGCGCGCGAGCGCCGAGTCCAGGCTCTCCAGCATCAGGATGCCGGCGCCCTCGCCGGTCAGGATGCCCATCCGGTTCTTGTCGAACGGGCGGCAGAAGTCCGGCGCGATGCTGCGCAGCCGGTAGAAGGAGGTGAACGTCTTGCGGCAGACGGCGTCCGCGCCGCCGCACAACGCGAAGTCGGCTTCCCCCAGCCGGATGGCGTCGAACGAGTGGCCGATCGCGTAGTTGCCCGCCGAGCAGGCCGTCGCGATGCTGCCGACCTCCACATTGGACAGCCGCAGCTCGTGGGCGATCGACGTGGCGAGCCGGCCGGCCGAGGTCCGCCGGGCCAGCCGCGGGCTCATCGCCTCCGGCCCGCCCGCGATCTCCAGCGAAACCATGCTGTCGAGCTCGTGCGACTCGCCGTCGGTCGTGCCGACCGAGAGCAGGCAGCGCGCGTCCCGGAGCACGTCGAGGTCGATGCCGGAGTCCGCCACCGCGAGCCGGGCGGCCGCGGTCGAGAACCGGCTGGCTCGGCCGAGTGAGTCGATTTCGACGTTGTGGATCCAGCGTTCCGGCTCGAAGCCGATGACCTCGCACCCGTTGTTGTGCTCGAAGCCGGTCGTGTCGAAGACGCTGATGGGCCGGACGTTGCTGCGCCCGGCGCGGAGCGCGGCCGTGAACTCCTCGATGCCCGTGCCGAGGCTGGAAACCACCCCGCAACCGGTGATCACCACCCGTCTGCCGGGTGTGGTGGACTGTTCGCTCATCGGATCTTCCTTACCAGCCGGCGGATTCCGCGACGACCTCGTAGGCGCTGTTGAGATCGACCATCCGCCGGAACTGCGCCTGGTCGATCGTGACGCCGAACTCCTTCTCCAGCGCCGCGAGGACGTCCATCAGCGTGAGCGAGTCGGCTTCGTGGTCCTCGATGAAACTGCTCGTCTCGGAAAGCTCGTTGTCCTCGAGTTCGAGGTGCTCGCGAACGATCGCGCGGATCTGTTCCCTACGTTCGGACACTGCCGCTGTCATGACGACTCCTGTACCGGTTTCGGACGAACTTCGGCCTCGCCGGAAACTAGCCAGGGGAGATGACCGCCCTCTGACCGAACGCTGACGAAGCCCGGCGTCGGTGAGCCGTCAGCCGTCGGTCATCCCGGTGCGCCACGATCGTGCTTGTCGATCATGACCACCGGGCACGACGGGGAGGGTGGATGAGCCGGGCGGTGTCCGTGGACACGGAAACAGGGACGGCCGGTGGTCGCGCCGTCCCTGCTGTCCCATCGAGCGTTGCGGGTGAAGTGCGGATCAGTGTGGATCCGGTGTGGATCAGTCGAGCATGCAGTCCTGGACCAGGATGGCCTGGTACAGCTGCCGCAGCGCCCGGCCGGGTGAAAGGCCGAGCTCATTGCCGAGCCACTTGCTGGTGTGGTGGAACACCGACAGCGCCTCGCTTTGCTGGCCGGTGCGGTAGAGCGCGAGCATCAGCAACTCGCTGAGCCGCTCCCGTCCCGGGTTCTCGCCGGCCAGCTGCCGCAGTTCGTGCATGATGTCGTGCTGCTGGCCCACGGCCAGCCGCGCGGCGATCAGGTCCTCCTGGACGGCCAGCCGCCGCTCGTTCAGGTGCGTGGCCGCGGCCCGGCACCGCACCCCCTCCTGCACGTCCATCAGGGCCGGCCCCCGCCACTGCACCAACGCCTCCCGGAGGATCCCGGTGGCTTCCTGCGGCGCGGAGCCGACCAGGGTGGTGCCGCGCCGCGCGAGTTCGAGGAACCGGTGCGAGTCGATCGAATCGGCGGGGACCTCCAGCTGGTAGCCGCTGTAGGTCGTCCGGACGATCTCCTCCCCGCTCGCGTCGGTGATCGGCTTGAAAAGCCTCCGCAGTCGTGCGATATTTGCTTGCAGTGCGTTGCGTGAGTTGGCGAGTGACCGCGGGCCCCAGAGCTCGTCCGCCAGCTGCTCGTAGGACACCGGGCGTCCCGGCGACAGAGCCATCATCGCCAGCAAGGTCCGCACTTTCTTCGCGCGTATCGGGTAAATTCTCCCATTCGCTCTTATTTCCATGGCGCCTAGCAGTTCGATTTGCACTTCGATCGACCCCCAGATTCGGGCAGCCCGATACTTATCGACCGAGCCACCCGAAGATGTATTTTGCGTGGATAGTGGCAGAGGGCTGGTGGCTTAGGTACCTCCGTTCGGACCAGTGAAACGCCCAACTCGTGAGTAGTATCACCTGGTGGGCAGTCGAAGTTCACATGTATTCGGACATCGCCGGTGATGGTGGTGTTAGCACCACCATTAATAGTGGTGCTAACACTCCGGCGGCGCTGCTGATCTTCGCTGGTAGGGCCGCCGCGGACGGCCGGGACCGGCGGCATCCGTCCGGGGTACCTGCGCGACCGGCGAGCGGATCATTGCACCCTGAATGCACGGTGATCGACCCGGTCGCGCTCGTGGAGCCCCTGGTTGGGCCCGGCAGAGAGCGCCGGCGGCGGCTCTCCGGCGGCTGCGGTAGCACCCCCGGGCGGTGCGCCGGGACACACCGCGGGCGAGCGGCCGGATGTCCCCGGTGATCGGCGCGCAAACACCATTCGGGCATTTTCCCGTGATCGGTGCATCCGTGGGTGCGCCGTTCAGCCCGGCTTTATTGCCGGCCTTTTGCCCGGGCGGTGAACAGGACCCGATGGCCTTCGGCGCCATCTCGATGCGGAAAGCACCACTCGGGCTGCCTCGGCAAAGGCCACCACCTGAGCTTCGTGAACTGCGCCGGGACGTGGTCGTCGAGCTCGTCCGGGAACTTCTCGATGAAGTCGAGCGTCCGCCGGGATTCGATCCAGGCTTCCCCTTGGCGCCTTGTCGCGGCGAGGCCTGGACGGACGCAGAATGGTGACCTCCGGGTTGCTCCGCCGGCCGGAGCGCTACGAGGGGTCTGCGTGCACGTCAAGGAGGCCAGGGGATCCACGTGTCCGCTTTCGCGGCGATGTCCGGTTTCGCGTGATATCCTGGTCCTGATCGGACCACTCGATTACCGAGAAGTCTCGCCCGGTCGAGCCCCTGCCCGGCGAGATCCGCCCGTTTCGATGTCAGCCGTCGATTTCCGGTGCCTTCGCCCAGTCCTGATCCATGTCCGGTGTGACGCACGAGCCGCTGTTCCACGCGAGCGTGCGCGTGGACCGATGTGAAGGGGAATCTCCATGAGTGACACAGTTCTGGCCCAGGCCGCCAACATCAACCCCGGCCTCGCCGCCATCGGGTACGGATTGGGGGCGATCGGCCCGGGAATCGGTGTCGGCCTGATCTTCGCCGCCGTCATCAATGGCACCGCCCGTCAGCCGGAAGCGCGCGGGAAACTGCAGACCATCGGTTACTCGACGTTCGTGCTGACCGAGGTGCTCGCGTTGATCGGCATCGTCGTGTATTTCATCGCGTCCAACCGGTGACCCCGCCGCCTGCACGCGCCCGCCGCTCAGGTCGGGCGCGTGCAGGTCCTCGGGACGAACGTCGAGCGCCTTGGCCGAGGCTTTCACCGGCTGGGAAAGCGGCTCGCCGTCTCCCGCCGCTCGCACGGCGCGATCGCGTGGCCGCCCAGTGACCGTCCGCGGACGCTAGCTGCTCCGCATCAGGATGAAGTCGCCGTGGCCGCCGTAGCCGAGGACGTTCTCGGCGTACTGGGTGCCGTCGAAGGTGGGCAGCCACCAGCGGCGGCCGATCCGCACGAGCATCGGGTGCGGGATGTTGGTGCCGTAGGGCGCGTTCAGCGTGCCGAGCTTGCGCAGCCGCAGGTCGTAGATCGGGTATTCGCGGGCGTCGCCGTCGCTGGCGAACAGGTACCACCGGCCGCCCACCCGCTGCAGGATGGTGCCTTCGGTCTGGTCGACCGACAGGTCGGCGCCCAGCAGCGTCAGGCCGTGGTCGTAGTCGGCGCCGCGCGGCGCGGCCGCCAGCGCGGGGTGGAACACGAAGGCCGGCTGCTGGGCCGGGCTTTCGACGAACGCGATGTGCCAGCGGCCGTCGATCTTCGTCAGCGCCGGGTCCCACGAACTGACCGTCGTGGGCAGCGCCAGTTGTTCGGTCGGCAGGACGTGCACGCCGGAAAGCACGTCGGCGCGGGTGACGGCGTGGCGCACGTGGACGCCGTTGAAGGCGAAGTCGCCCCAGGAGCTCATCAGCAGGATGAACCGGTCGTGTTCGTCGTCGCGGACGATCTGGCCGGCGTGGTCACCGAGCACGACGCCGTCGCGCGCGAAGAACAGGGTCCCCACCTGCTCCAGCTTCGTCGGGTCGGCCAGGTCGAGCGTCCACACCGCCCAGTGCGCCTGCTGGAAGAACCCGAGACCGGCGTTGGTCATGGTCAGGTAGAGCTTGCCGTGGCGGATGTAGGGCCGGCCGTCGGCGTACTGCACGACGTGGGGATCGCGGACGCCGGCCTGGCCGAAGTAACCGGCCCGGACCCGGCCCAGCCGCGCCGGCCCCCGGCTGCCGTAGGCGTAGCCCAGCCCGCCCAGCACGGCGGGGTCGCGCAGGTCGATCCGTGCGCGGACCTGATCGCGCTCGGTCAGCAGCGGCTGCCAGCCGGTGCCCCGGTCGGCCAGCACCGTGACGGCGTTCTCGTTGACCACCACGGCGAAACCGAACGGTGCCCGCAGGTCCGCCGGGGCGGTCTTGACCACGGTGGTGCCGCCGGGCGTGGTGATCTCGATGCCGGCCTGTCCCGCGACGGCGTCGTAGGTGCCGAGCACGGAAACCCCGTTCCCGGCGAGCCCGGCGACGACGGGGGCGCGGTCGTCGAGCACCTGCACGGTCACCGTCCCGTAGGACGCCTTCGGCCGGATGCCGGTCTTGACGAGTGTGCCGGGCCGGGCGGGGGAGTCGAGCTGGACGAACTTCGGCGCGATCAGGTCGAACGGCCGGAACCGCTCCGCGACGGAGAACTCCAGGTCCAGCGGGCTCGTGCCGGACGCTTCGGCGGTGCCGCCGAACAGGCTCGCGGTCACGCCGGTCACCCCCAGCGCGGTGAGGGCACGCAGCACGTCGCGTCGATCGAAGTCGGTCACCTTTGACCTCCGTGGGTGGGGAGCGGGACGGCGGGGTACCCAGTTTGCAACGTGGCATGCAACGTGGCAACCGCCGTCGTCCTCAATCCTCGACGAGGGAATCCAGGAGTCCGCCGGCCAGCTCCTCGGCCGGGCGCGTCCATTGGTGGCGCAGGGTGCGGAACAACGCCGCGGCGCGCGTGCCCGGCCAGTCCGGCGGCAGCAGCGCCGGCGGCAGGACCGGGTCGTGGCGGATGAGCAGGAGCCATTCGGCGCCCAGCCGGATGCGCCGGGACAGTTCGTCGCCGGGCTCGTCGTGGGCGCTGCCGGTCCATCGGCGGAGGAAGTGCTCGTAGCCGGCCGCGATCCGGGGGAGGTCCCAGGCTTCCCGCGCGATCCGCACGGGATCGGTCCACATGAACGGTTCGGCGCGGAACACCTCGGCGTGCTCGAGGAGGTCGAGTTGGGCCAGGGCGGGCGAGATGTCGGCGGCCGAGGTCGAGACCCACAGGCCGCTGCGCAGCAGCCCGAAACCGAACCAGTCCAGCCGGGTGCGCAGCGCGTGCCGGTCCGCGCGCCGGGTCTCCGGCACCGAGAACGTCAGCAGCGTCCACCGGCCGTCCCAGTGCCGGTCGACGATGTCGCCGTCGAGCTTGCGCTGCCCGTCGCGCAGCACGGCGGTGCCGTGCTCGGTCAGTCCCAGGAACGCCTGACGGCCCCGGCGGACGGTGCGGAGCAGGTCGCGGCGGCTCATCCGGCTCAACGTCGCCCGTGTCGCGTGCTCGCCGACGCCGAGACGTCCGAGCGCGGCGAGGACACCACCGGTCGACACGGCGATCCCGCGATCCAGCACGTGGTCGCCGAACAGGGTGAGCAGCAGGGTCTCGGGCCGCACGCCCGGCGCGCCCTCGTCCTCCGCCCAGCCGGCCGCTTCGAGCATGCGCCACCTCCTCGCCGGATCCGCCGTGTCAACCTACCGCGAAGGACTGTTCGCTGTTTCTGTGACGATCGCCAATGTTTTGTCCAGTGTTCCGAACGGTTCAAGGAGTTCGAAACTTTCGCCGTGGCAGAATATTTGATGAATTGTTGACGACCGTCGTTGATCTGCCTAACCTCATTCGCGAGGGGGACCGCCGACCGGAGGTCACCGATGAGTGGATTCAGAACGGCGTTCGTGACAATCGCCAGCACCCTGCTGATCGCCGTCGCCGGAGCCGTGGTGCCGGCCCCGGCGGCGGCCGCGTCGCTGGTGGAAGTGACCGGCTTCGGGAACAACCCGGGCGGGATGCGCATGCACATCTACGTCCCGGACACGCGGCCCGCCAATCCCGCGATCGTGGTCGCCATGCACGGCTGCGGGGGTTCGGGGCCCGGCTTCTACTCCGGCAGCGAGTTCGCCTCGCTGGCCAACCGGTACGGGTTCCTCGTCATCTACCCCAGCGCCCAGCAGCAGGCCGGCTTCGGGAACTGCTTCGACACCTGGTCCGACGCGGCGAAGCGGCGCGGCGGCGGCAGTGATCCGGTTTCGATCGTGTCGATGGTGACCTACGCCGAACAACGCTACGGCGGCGACCCGAACCGCGTGTTCGCCACCGGCTCGTCTTCCGGCGGCATGATGACCAACGAGATGCTCGCCCTCTACCCCGACGTGTTCAAGGCGGGCGCGGCCTTCATGGGCGTCCCCTTCAACTGCTTCGCGAACGCCGCCGACTTCCCGCCCTGGACCAGCAAGTGCACCGGCGGCAGCATGAACCGCACGCCCCAGCAGTGGGGTGACGCGGTGCGGCAGGCCTACCCCGGCTACACCGGCACCCGCCCGCGCGTCCAGCTGTGGCACGGCACCGCCGACACGCTCGTGCCCTATTCGCTGCTGCAGGAGGAAATCGAGCAGTGGACCAACGTGTTCGGCCTGAGCCAGACGCCGACGTCCACGGACACCCCGCAGAGCAACTGGAACCGGCGCCGCTACGCCGACGGTTCCGGCACCGTCCGGGTCGAGGCCTACAGCATCCCGGGCGCCGGGCACAGCCTGCCCACGACCGGCATGGCCGCCGTCGCCATCGCCTTCTTCGGCCTGACCGGGTAACCGGGAGCACGTCGTTTCGCGCCGGTGAGGGGTGACCCTCGCCGGCGCTTTTCGCGGCCGCCCCCGTCGTCGGAGAATAATCGCCGAAAGAATCGAACGATCGGCCGGTGGTGGTAGTTACCCGGGGAACCATTGACACGCAACGAAATGCGAGGCCATAGTGCGGTGTCGCACCGGTGGCCCAGCGATTGAGAAAGCGCTTCCAGTCGCCGGTTTCGCCGCCCGACCCGCTCCCGAAGGGATCCGCGCCGTGTCCGAACTTTCCCGTCGTGGGCTGCTGAAAGCGGCCGCCGCCTCGTCGATGCTGCTGGGGTGGCCCGCGCTCGCCGAGGCGTCCGTCGTGGACGATCCGGCCGAGTTCTTCGTGAACCTGCGGTTCGGGATGTTCCTGCACTTCAACATGGGCACCTTCCACGACGCGGAATGGGTGGACCCGGGCCAGGACCCGAAGACGTTCGCGCCCACCGCGCTGGACTGCGGTCAGTGGGCGGACGCGGCCAAGGCGGCCGGGATGACCTTCGGGGTCCTGACCACCAAGCACCACGACGGCTTCTGCCTGTGGCCGTCGAAGCTGACCGGCTACACGGTGGCGAACAGCTCGCACCGCCGCGACGTGGTCGCCGAGTACGTCCGCGCGTTCCGTTCCCGGGGCCTGGTGCCCGCCTTGTACTTCTCCATCTGGGACCGGACGCAGGGCGTCGCGGCGGGCTCGGTCAGCCGGGCCGACCTCGACTTCGTCAAGGGCCAGCTGACCGAGCTGCTGACCGGCTACGGGGAGATCCCGGCGCTGGTGATCGACGGCTGGTCGTGGCAGATGGGGTTGCGGGAGGTGTCCTACGGCGAGATCCGCGACCACATCCGGTCGCTGCAGCCGCGGTGCGCGGTCGTCTGCCTGACCGGGATCACCGAACCGTGGGGCACCGACGTCGTGTTCTACGAGGAGCCGAAGGGCGTGTGGACCGCGCCGGACAACACGTACGCGGCCTGCCAGGGGCAGACGATCGCCGCCAACGGCTGGTTCTGGCACCCGAGCACGCCCACGACATCGCTGCTGACCGCGGACGACATCGTGCGGCGGCACCTCGCCGAGCTGGAACCCCGCTGGTCGACGTTCATCCTGAACTGCCCGCCGGGCCCGCGCGGCCTGCTCGACGACAACATCGTCCAGCGGCTGCGCGAAGTCGGCGCGCTGTGGCGCCCGAACCCCGCCCGGCCACCGCTGCCGCGGCAACGCCCGGCCCTGACCCACCCGGTCGCCCCGGTGTCCGCGACGGCCACGAGCGGCGAGGCGGCCAAGGCGATCGACGGCTACAGCGACTACAACGGCGGCGCCCAGCAGACGCTCTGGCAATCCGCCGCGCAGTTGCCGCAGTCGGTGACCCTGGACCTGGGGACCGTCCGGCCCGGCATCGACATGCTCACCTACCTGCCCCGCCAGGACGAGGTGGCCGGCCAGTACGCCACCACCGGCAACGTGACCGGCTTCCGGGTCGAGACGAGCACCGACGGCGTCCGCTTCACCCCGGCGGCCCGAGGCGGCTGGCCGGCGGACAAGACGCTGAAGCACGCGAAGTTCAGCCCCCGCCCGGCACGGTACGTCCGCTTCACGGCGACGGCCGCGAAGGGCGGGTTCGCGGTGGCGAGCCAGATCGACTGCGGACGGTCCTGACCCCCGGCGACTGCCGGAAGCCAGGCCACCTCGGGCGCTTGGGTCAGCGGGTGACGGTGGGGCGAGCAGCAGCCGCCCAGCGGACCGCCGGGCCCATCGCCCGGCCCGCGGCCAGGAACACCGCGCCCATGAGCAGCCACCCCGGGAAGCCCCAGCCGACGACCACCGTGCTCAGCAGGACCGGGCCGATCGCGCGCGCCACCGACGTCCCGCTGCCGAAGAAACCCTGGTACTCGCCCTGCTTGTCGGCCGGGGCCAGCGCGAAGCCGATCTCCCACGAACCCGCCGACTGGAGCATCTCGCCGAGCACCTGCACCAGTGCGCCGGCGACGAGCACCGCGAACGCCACCGCCGGCGACGTCCCCAGCGCCGAGAGCGCGAACGCCACGCAGGAGACGAGGAGCAGCACGCCGGACCGGTGGACCATCCTCGCCGCCGAACCGAGGCTCGTCAGCCGCCCCGCGACGCGGACCTGCAAGAGCACCACCACGACCGTGTTGAGCACGAACAACGCCGACACCGTCCAGCCCGGCGCCGCGGTGCGTTCGACGATCCACAGCGGGATCGCGACGCTCAGCAGCGGCATGCGCAGCAGCAGGATCGCGTTGAGCAGCGTCACCAGCGCGTAAGGCCGGTCGCGCAGCACGGCGGACTTCGGCGCGCCGGTGCGCGGGGACGACGTGCGCGGGATCGCCGGGAGTGCGTGCAGCAGCGCGGCCGTCACCACGAACGTCGCCGCGTCGAGCACGAAGACCGTCAGATACGCCGAAGCTGTGTCGGCCGAGAGCGCGAGCCCGCCCAGCCCGGCGCCGACGGCGAGCCCGGCGTTGCCGGCGGACTGCAGGTGCGCCCGGATGCGCGTCCGCCGCTCCGGATCGGCGAGCGTGGCCAGCAGTGCTTGCCGGGCGGCGGCGAGCCCGGTCTGGCAGCTGCCGTAGAGGCACGCGGCGAGGGTGAACGCCAGCGGTGAGCGCACGAAGAGGAAGGCGAGGATCGACGTCGCCGTGGCCAGGGCCAGCAGCACCGCCGAACCGCGGGCGCCGTGGCGGTCGGCGAGGTGCCCGAGGGGCACGCCCGCGACCGAGCCGACCGCCCAGCCGAGCGTGAGCCCCAGCCCCACCTGCGCCGGGGTCAGCCCGGCGATCCGCGTGAAGAACAGCACCGAGCAGGTCAGGAACGCGCCGTCGCCGAGCGAGCCGGCCAGCTGGGCGGCGGCGAGCAGGTGGCCGGCCCGCCGGGTCTTCGGACGTTCGAGAAGCGCTGTCATGGGAGGTACGTTAGAGCCCGATTTGGCCCGATCCCAGATCCAATTCTGGCCTCGTGGATTGGGCCAATATAAGGTCGCGGGATGGACTTCCACGTCAGCCTGGCCGGGCGCGGCGACCTCAGCCTCCGGATCTACCGGCAGCTGCGCGACGCCGTGCTCGACGGCAGGCTGCGCGCGGGGGAGCGGCTGCCGCCGACCCGGGAGCTGGCGCGGCGCCTGGCCGTTTCGCGCAACACCGTCGCGGTCGCCTACGACCGCCTCACCGCCGACGGCTTCCTCGCCGGCCGCGTCGGTGCCGGCACGTACGTCTGCGCCGCAGTCCCGGCGCCGAAGCCGCGCAAGGCCCCTTCGGCGCGGGGACCGCAGCCCAAGGCGGTGTGGCGGTCGCTGCCGCTCCCGGCCGCCGCGGTGGTGCCCGCACCGGCGTTCGACTTCCGCGTCGGCATCCCCGACGCCGCGCTGTTCCCCCTGGAGACCTGGCGGCGGCTGCTCGCGCGGGAACTGCGCGACGCAGCCGGGTTCGCGCACTACGCCGGGCCGGGCGGCCACCCCGGGCTGCGCGCGGCGATCGCCCGGCACGTCGGCGTCTCACGTTCGGTGCGCGCCGGCGCCGACGACGTGCTCGTCACCCAGGGCGCGCAGCAGGCCCTCGATCTGCTGTGCCGCGTGCTGCTCGAGCCCGGCGACCGGGTCGCCGTCGAGGAGCCGGGTTACCGGATGGCGAAGCTGCTCTTCGCCTCGCACGGCGCCGAGGTCATCGGAGTGCCGGTCGACGGCGAAGGTCTCGACGTCGCCGCGCTGCCCCCGCGCACGAAACTGGTGTACGTCACGCCGTCGCACCAGTTCCCGCTCGGCACGCCGATGTCCCTCGCGCGGCGCACGGCGCTGCTGGCGTGGGCGGACCGCGCCGGCGCGGTCGTCGTCGAAGACGATTACGACAGCGAGTTCCGGTTCTCCGACCGGCCCCTGGAACCGTTGCAGAGCCTGGACCGCGACGGGCGGGTGGCCTACGTCGGATCGTTCTCGAAGACGTTGCTTCCCATGCTGCGCCTGGGTTTCGTGATCGCCCCGGCGTCGCTGCGGGACGCGCTGCACCACGCGCGGCAACTGTCCGGCTGGCACGGCGACCTGCCCGCGCAAGCCGCGCTGGCCCGGTTCGTCGACGAAGGCCTGTTCGCCCGCCACCTCCGCCGGGCGACGAAGGTGTACGCGGACCGCCACGAGCGCATCACGGCCACCCTGGAAAAGACGTTCGCCGGCCGGCTGACCCCGGTGCCGTCGGCGGCGGGTCTGCACCTGTGCGCCCTGGCGGAGGACGGCACGAACCTGGAACCGATCGCCGCCCGCGCCGCCCGGGCCGGAGCGGCGGTCCAGACGCTTTCCGATCTCTGCGGGGGATTTCCGCGCCAGGGCGTGGTCCTCGGCTACGGCTCGATCCCGTTGGCGAGCATCGACGCCGGGCTGGCAGTGCTGGACGAGGCTTGGGGCTCGACATAGTGGTCAGTGCGCCGGCGCGCGGCGATCAGCAGGCCGCCGGCGCCGGTCGCCGCCGCGGTGGCCAGGACCACCAGCCAGCCCCGGCGGAAGTCCGTCAGGTCCGGCGTTCCGGCGAAGACCGCGACCAGCACGGCCGTACCCAGGACCGTGCCGACCTGCCGGGCCGTGTTGACCATCGACGAGCCCGCGCCCCAGCGGGCCGCCGGCAGGACCGTGCCGACCACCCCCGACAGGCTCGGCAGGATCAGCCCGACGCCGATGCCCGTCAGCAGCTGGCCGGGCAGCATCGCCCCCGCGTAGTCGGGCACCGATCCCATGCGCAGCAACCAGATCAGCGCGCCCGCCCCGAATGCGACGCCGCCGAGGGCGACCACCGGGCCCGGTCCGAAGCGGTGCACGAACCGGCCGCCGAGGATCGACACCGGCACCACCATCAGCGGTCCCGGGGCCAGGGACAGCCCGGCCACCAGGATCGAGTCGTGCCAGATCGAGGTCAGGAACAGCACGTTGCCGAACAGCATCGCCGCGAACCCGGCCGCGAACACGCCCGTGGTCAGGCAGGCCAGCCACAACGTCGGGACGCGCAGCGCCGGCAGGTCCAGCACCGGCACCGGGTGCCGGGCCGAGCGCCACGGGACCCAGGCCAGCGCGACGACGGCCACCGCGAACGCGAGCAGCACCGGCCGCCCGCCCCAGCCGTGGTCGGACGCTTCGACCAGCGCATACGCCAACGCGCCGACGCCGGCCAGCAGCCCGGCGGCGCCGAGGACGTCCGGGACGCCGGTGGCGGTGTCCCGCGACTCGCGCAGCACGCGCGGCCCGGCCAGCAGCGTCACCGCGCAGATCGGCAGGTTCACCAGGAACACCCAGCGCCAGGACGCTTCCACGAGCAGCCCGCCGACCGGCGGGCCGAGCGCCGCGGCGGCCGCGCCCACCGACGCCCAGACGCCGACCGCCATCGGACGCCGGTGCGGCGGGAACGCCGTCAGCAGCAGCGCCAGTGACGTCGGCATCACGAGCGCGGCCCCGATCGCCTGCACCGCGCGGAAGGCGACCAGCGCGGGGATCGACGGCGCGGCCGCGCAGGCGGCCGAGGCGAGCGTGAAGACCGCGACGCCGACGAGGAACAGCCGCTTGCGGCCGTACCGGTCGGCCAGCCGCCCGGCCGGGGCGAGGCAGGCGGCGAACAGCACCGTGTAGCCGTTGAGCACCCACGACAACGTGGCGAGGTCGTCGCCGGGGAACGCCGCCCGGATGCCGGGGAAGGCGATCGTGACGATGAACGTGTCCAGGCTGGCCAGGAACGCGGCCGCCGAGACGACCAGCAGCACGAGGCCGGGCTTCGGCGCGATGTCGGGCATGGTCCTCCTAGGTTCGAAAAAGCAACCTAGCTGGACAACATGGGTCCTAACAAGAGACTGATCAGTTCAGGGCGTCTCAGGTCACGCGGCGGCGCGCTCCTCGGCCCGGGCCTTCAGGGCCGCGAGGGTGTGCTCGATCGACCCGGCGTTGTAGCCGGGCCGGTCGGCCCGGCCGGTGACGCGCGGCCCCATGAACTTCCGCACCACCCAGCTGCCGATCCGGTACCAGTTCTCGGTGACCAGGCAGCCGCCCGGCGCCGACGCCAGCACGTACTCCCACCGCGAAACCCGCGAGCCGAACGGCGTGCGCACGTCGAAGGCGAACCGGCGGCCCGGCTCGAACGCGACCACCCGCACCCGCGTCCACCACTGCAGGTCGCCGTTGCGGTTGCGGCCGCGGAACCGCGCGCCCAGGGCCGGCCCGGCGCCGTCCAGCCAGCGGCCGCCGACGTTCTCCGGGCTCAGTTCCCCCATCCGCGGCAGGTCGGTGACCCACGACCAGACCGTGCCCGGGTCGGCCGGGACGGTGACACTGCGCGAAATCGTCGGTTCCACGCTCCGACGGTGACAGCGGTGGCCGGGGCCGGGCAAGGTGTCCCGGCGTTCACCGCAGCCGAGAAGAGCCCGCCCGGGAAAAACGGCGGCCGGTTCGGGTTGCCGTCCCGCCGTTCTGGGTATTACGCGCGCGGAGGAATCCCGCGACACGGAGGGTGCGGTGGTCAGCGTGATCCCGATCGAAGTGGTGGGGATGGCGGTCCCGGTTCCCGGTGAGGCGCCCTTGATGCTGCTGCGCGAGCCGGAGGGGGCCCGCCGCTGGCTGGCGATCATGATCGGGTACGGCGAGGCCGAAGCCCTGGTGCGCGCGCGGGAGCAGATCGCGCAGCCGCGCCCGGGCACGATCGAGCTGCTCGGCGACGTGCTCGCGGCGTTCGGCCAGGGCGTCGCCGCGGTCGAGCTGACCGAGGTGCGGGACGGCATCTTCTACGCCGACCTCGTGCTCGCCTCGGGCACCCGCGTGTCGGCCCGGCCGAGCGACGCGGTCGCGCTGGGCCTGCGCCAGGGCGCGCCGATCCGCGTGGCCGAAGAGGTGCTGGACGTCGCGTCCGTGCAGCTGGAGGTCGAGCAGGAGACCGAAGGGCCGGCCGCCGACGTGCTGGACGCCGAGGCCGAGGTCGCCCGGTTCCGCGCCGAGCTGGACGAGCTGCGGCCGGAGGACTTCGACGACCTGGGGTGAGAATCTTCTCCCGTCGGCGATGAATCCCGGCGGCGGCGCCGGTACACCCACCGCCACCGTCCGGACGGGAGACCGATGCAGGACTTCGCGACGCGCACCGAACCGCACCGGCGCGAGCTGCTGGCGCACTGCTACCGCATGCTCGGCTCGGTGCACGAGGCCGAGGACCTGGTGCAGGAGACGCTGGTCCGCGCCTGGAAGGCGTGGGCGGGCTACGATCCGGCCCGCGCGTCCGTGCGCACCTGGCTCTACCGGATCGCCACCAACGCCTGCCTCACCGCGCTGGAGGGCCGGGCGCGGCGGCCGCTGCCGTCCGGGCTCGGCGGCCCGGGCGAGGACCCGGGCGCGCCGCTGACGCCGTCGCTCGAGATCCCCTGGCTCCAGCCGTTCCCGGACGCCCGCCTCGACGACCCCGGCCTCCGCCTGGCCCGCCGCGGCACGCTCCGGCTGGCGTTGCTGGCGGCGATGCAGACGCTGCCGCCGAAGCAGCGTGCGGTGCTGATCCTGCGGGACGTCCTGGAGTTCAGCGCGGCGGAGGTGGCCGGCTTCCTCGACACGACCCCGGCCGCGGTCAACAGCGCCCTGCAACGCGCCCGCACGGGTCTCGGCGGCCTGACGGCGGACGAAGTACCCGAGCCGGACGATGCCGCGGTGGAAGCGGTCCTGGACCGCTACGTGCGGGCGTTCGAACGGGCGGACGTCACCGGCCTGGTCGGACTGCTGACCGACGACGTCGTGATGGAGATGCCGCCGGTGCCGCTGTGGTTCCGCGGCCGCGGTGACTACGGCCGGTTCATGGAGCGGCTGTTCGCGATGCGCGGCCCGGAGTGGCGGATGACCCGGACGGCCGCCAACGGCCGGCCCGCCCTGGCGGCGTACTGCCGCGACGGCGCCGGGGGGTACCGGCTGCACACCCTGCAGTCGTTGACCGTGCGCGGCGCGCGGATCGCGCACAACGTCGTGTTCGCCGCCCCCGCCGTCCTGGCGCTGTTCGGCCTTCCCGGGACTCAGCCGGCGACGCGCGCTTCGGACGGACGGCCATAGGCGCCGCCGTCGTTGCTGCGCTGCAGGAGGCCTTGGTCGACGAGGTAGCGGCGGAGCGTCGCGTGGTCGTCGTGGACCATCGACAGCTTCTCGCGGACGTCCTGCTCGGTGTAGAGCCGGCCCGGTTCGAACCGCTCGGCGAGGTACTCCAGCAGCAGCTGCCGTCGCCGGCCCGAGTGGGGGATCGAGACGAGCCGGCCGCGGCGGAAGAGCGCGTCGAGCGGGTCGGCCGGTGCCTTGGCGAGCGCGTCGCGGAACACCTCCGGCACGGCCCGGTAGCGGCCATCGGCCACGGTGACGAGCCCCGCGTCGACCAGCCGTTTCGCGAGCTTGGCGGTGGCCGGGCCCGCCTCGAATCCCTCCGGCGCTGTGCAGATGCGGGCGAAGAGCTGCAGCCGGTCCGGGTCCGCGAGGGCGGAGACCAGCGCTTCCGGTGAGGCCATGGTCTGCGACCGTACCCGCGCCCCGCCCCGGTGGTGAACCGGGTTTCCGGCGTCCAGTACGTTGCGCAGCGTGCCTCGTCCGACCGCGCCGGCGACCGTGCCCGAGGCGGTGCTGCGCACTTCGATCGTGGAGCGGCTGTTCGCCCGCAAGGACGACTCGCGGCCGTTGTTCACCCACCAGGACCACACGCGCGCCGCCGAGCACACGCTGACCTGGACGGAGTTCACCACCCGCGTCCGCGTGGTGGCGGGCGAACTGCGGCGGGTGGCCGGGCCGGGGGAGCGGGTCGCCATCCTCGCGGGCCAGGAACTCGCCTACCCGCTGGCGTTCTTCGGCGCGCTGGCCGCCGGTCTCGTCGCCGTCCCGTTGATGGTGCCGTCGAACGCCGCGCAGACCGGCCGGCTCACCGGTGTCCTGGCCGATTCCGGTGCGCGCGTGTGGCTGACGTCGTCGGCCGCGGCGGAGCGGCTGCCCGCGCACGAGCACGTCGTGGTGGTCGACGAGCTGACCGGGCCCGGCGCCGATCCCGTGCCGGTGCCGCCGGAGAGTCCCGCCTACCTGCAGTACACGTCGGGTTCGACCCGCGAGCCGGCCGGCGCGGTGATCCCCCACCGGGCGATCGTCGCGGCCTGCTGGCAGGGCAGCCGGGCCTACGCCGTCGACGAGGGCACGACCTGCGCGGGCTGGATCCCGTTCTTCCACGACATGGGCTTGATCCAGCTGCTGTGCCTGCCGGTCTTCGCCGGCGCGCGGTCGGTGTTCATGGCCCCGGCGGAGTTCGTGCACCGGCCTTCGAGGTGGCTGCGGCAAATCGCCGAGCACCCCGCCGTCTTCACCGCCGCCCCGAACTTCGCCTACGACCTGGCGGCCGACGCCGGCACCGGCGAAGACCTCGACCTGTCGGACGTGCGGGTCGCGCTCAACGGCAGCGAACCGGTCCGGCCGCGCACGATCGAGCGTTTCCAGGAGGTGTTCGGGCGACACGGGTTCCGGCGCGAGGCGCACCGGCCGTCGTACGGTCTCGCCGAAGCCACCGTGTACGTCGCGAGCGCGGGCGAGGAAGGGCCGCGCGGCGCGGTGTTCGACCGCGAAGCCCTCGCGCAGGGCCGGGCCGTCGAAACCGACGGCGGCCAGGAACTCGTGTCGGTCGGCCGGGCGGTCGGGCAGCTCGTCCGGATCGTCCGGGACGGGCAGGAGCAGCCCGAAGGCGTGGTCGGCGAAATCTGGGTGCACGGCCCGAACGTCGCGAACGGCTACTGGGGCCGCGGCGACGCCACCGCTTTCGGCGCCGAGCTCGACGGCCTGGGCGGCTGGTTGCGCACCGGCGACCTCGGCGTCGTGCACCGGGGCGACCTCTACGTCACCGGACGGCTCAAGGACCTCATCGTCATCGACGGCCGCAACTTCCACCCGCAGGACATCGAAGCGGCGGCCGGCGAAGCCCATCCCGCGGTCCGCCGCGATCGCGTCGCCGCGTTCGGCGTCACCGACGACGAAGGCGAGGGCGCGGTGGTGGTGGCCGAGTGCGCGCGCGGGGCCGACGCCGATGCCCGGGAGGTGACCCGGGCGGTGCTGCGCGCGGTGTCGCGCGAACACGGTCTCACGCTGCGTGCGGTACGTCTGGTCCCTTCCGGTGGACTTCCGCGCACATCGAGCGGCAAGGTCGCCCGATCGGCCGCGAAGGCACGTTATGGTGACGTCCGTGGGTGATCACCGCGCCGAGGTCACGAAGGTCGTCTGCGACACCTTCCGGCTCGACCCGGCTCTCGTCGAGCCCGACGCGCCCCTGGAGGAGCTGGGCATCGACTCGAAGGGCCGGATCAAGCTGCTGGCGGCACTGGAGATCTACTACGGCGTGACGATCGACCTGGACCGGCTCGACCGGTTCACCGACGTGGGTTCGGTGGCCGCCGTGCTCGCGGAGGCCCTGGGAACCGGCGGACCTACGGAGAGGCGCTGAAATGAGCGGCGGGGGGTACACCGCGACGACCGAGGCGTTGTCGACGGCCTCGAAGACGATCGGTGACCTGGCGGAGCACCTGCTGGACGACAACCCGGACCTGCAGACCCCGCAGGTGACCGCGGAGAAGTTCGGGCGGGCGCACGGCGCCCACGCGGCCAAGTACACCGCCGGCGCGCAGGCCCTGTGGGCCGCGGTCTCCGGCTACAGCAGCACGCTCGGCTCGTTCGGCACGAACCTCGGCACCGCCGGGACGAGCTACGGCACCAACGAAGACAACCAGGCCGGCACGATCACGAACGCCGGAGCGCGCTGATGGCGGACAGGAAGAAGTGGTCCGACGTCAAGGCGCTGCTGGACGATCCGAGCGTCCCGGCCGCGCAGAAGAGCGCGCTGATCAGCAGCTGGCTGCGCGAAAACCCGCCACCGCCGCCGTTCCTGGCCGACCAGGAACCGGACGAGATCAAGCAGAAGCGGCAGGAAGCCGGTAAATACGCCGAGGCGTACAGCGCGAACCCGCTGTTCGCCGGCCAGTCGGTCGACGAGGCCTACGACAAGGCGAAGAAGAGCGGCGACCAGAACAGCTACAACGAGGACCAGGAAAAGAAAGCCGTCGACGACGGCAAGGCGAAGCTGGACGCCACCCGGCCGCCCGCCGCCACCGGCGACGGAGCCGGCGCCTCCGGGACGAAGACGTCCGACGAAATCTTCGACGCCGCCGCGCCCGCGCTGAAGCTGTTCGAAACGTTCGGGTCGCTGCTGGCCAAGATCCCGGCCGACTGCCGCGGCAACACCCGCGCGCTCGACCTCGACAACGACATCCGCAAGCCCTTCGACGAGCAACGCGGGATCAGCTTCGCCGACTTCGTCGCCGATGCCGCGCACTTCAAGCGCGGTGCGGAGACGGTGGACCGGACGGTGCAGGACACCGGCTCGCAGCTGGGCACCCTGTACCGGACCTGGAGCGGCGCGGGTGCGGACGCGGCGTCCGACACCTACAACGACAAGATCCAGCCGAAGGCGACCAAGCTCTCCCAAACGCTTTCCACCGCGAGCGAGGCGACGCTGAGCACCGTCACGACGGTGTTCCAGCTGTGCAAGGGCAAGGCCGACGCGGTCGTCGGGATGTACACCGACCTGGTCGGCAAGGCCGACTACACGATGGCGCAGAAGGTGGTCGCCGTCGCCAACGGCGAGCACGGCAACGAGCAGGACCTCGCCCAGATCGCCGGCTGGATGGACCTCAACTTCGGCACCAACCTGGTCAAGACGCTCAACGACCAGGGCTGCTGCGACGGCGACGAGATCAAGAAGCACGGCCAGGACCTGGCCAAGCAGTGGGTGCAGAACCAGTTCAACCCCGACATGTGGGACCGGCTGTACCAGGGGTTCGCGAAGACCTGCAAGGACACGAAGGACCTGGTCGACCAGGCCTACGACGCGCTCGACAAGGTCATGGGCGGGATCCGCAACGAGTTCGAAGGCGTTTCCCTGCCCGGTGGGTCCGGGACGGGCGGTGCGGGTACCGGCGGTGGCTCCGGTGCGGCCGGCGGCTCCGGCGGTGGCCCCGGCGCGCCCGGTGGTTCGGGCAGTGGGTCGGGCTCGGGTTCGGGCGGGTCCGGCTCGGGCGGGTCCGGCTCGGGCGGGTCGGGTTCGGGCGGGTCCGGCGGTGGTTCCGGGTCGGGCTCGGGATCCGGTGGCTCGGGGTCCGGTGGCTCGGGCGCCGGCGGAGGTGGCGGTCCGGTGCCGTCGATTCCCGACACGGGTTCGGGGTCCGGTGTGCCGGGCGGGGGCGCCGGGTCCGGTGGCGGCTCGGGGACCGACCTGCCGAGCGGCGCGGGCAGTGGTTCCGGCAGTGGCTCCGGCGGTGGTTCCGGGTCGGGCTCGGGCGCGGGTGGCGGCGGTCCGGTGCCGCCGATCCCGGACGGGTCCACGCCGTCCGGAGGCGGCTCCACGGGCGGTGGCTCCGGCTCGCCGGCCGGCCAGGACGACGGAGCGGCCGCGGCGGCGGCCAAGCAGCAGGCGGCGGAGGCGGCCGAGGCGGCGAAGAAGCAGGCCGCGGACGCGCTGAGCCAGTTCAGCGGTCCGGGCATCCAGACGGAGTCCGGCGCCGGGTCGGGCTCGGCTGGTTCGGGCTCGGGTGGCGCGGACTCGGGTGGCGGCGCGGGTCCGGGATCCGGCGACACGACACCGTCTTCGGTGCCGCCACCGTCCGGTGATGGCCAGGACGCGGCAGCCGCGGCCGCCGAAGCGGCCAAGAAGAAGGCCGCGGATGCGCTGAAGGAGTTCAGTGGCCCGGGCATCGAGACGGAGTCGGGCGCCGGTGCCGGCGGCTTGGGCGGCGGTTCCGGTTCCGGGGACGACGGCAAGGCGGCGGCCGAGCAGGCCGCCGAGGAGGCGAAGAAGAAGGCCGCGGACGCGCTGAAGGAGTTCAGCGGCCCGGGCATCGAGACGGAGCCCGACAGCCTGCTCGGCGACAACCGCAAAAACACGGGCGACGACGACCCGGACGTCCTCAAGGTCAAGCAGGGCGACAAGACCTTCGAGATGACCGAGCCGGACCACGACGGCAAGATGGACATCAAGGTCGGCGACGGGCCCGGCGACCCGAAGGACTTCAAGCTCGACTGGTCCGACGACGGCCAACCCGGCGACGGTCCACAAGGGACGGACACCGACACCTACCGCCCCGGCCCGGACGGCAAGATCCACATCCGGGACGGTGACCTCGAGATCACCGCCGAGCAGCCCGACGGCCCGGACGGCCCGACGGTCGTCACCGTCGACGACGGCCAGGGCACCCCGACGACCTACACCCTCGGCGACGAAGACAAGGACGAGGACAAGGGCGAGGACAAGCCGGACAGCGCCCTCGGTGACACCCCGGCGAAGAAGCTCGACGACCTGCCCACCCACCGAGGCACGCTCGAGGACCTCAAGCCGCACGACGGCGGCGGCTCCGGTGACCCGGGTTCGCACGGTGGCGGGGACGGCTCGCACCACGGCGGCGGCGCCGGTGACCCGGGTTCGCACGGTGGCGGTGGCGGCCCGTCGGCGGCCGGGATCGGCGGGGGCTCGCACGGCGGGTCCGGCGTCTCGGGCGCCGGCTTCGATCCGGGCTCCGGCGGGCTCGGGGAGACGCCGATGTCGGGCGGCGCCCACACCGGTGCCGGGGCCGCGCAGCCGCAGCCGGCGGCCGCGTTCGCCTCCGCCGGCGGGGCGGCCGGGGCGCCCAGCTCGTCGATGTCCGGGATGCCCGCCATGGGCGCCATGGGCGGGGCCCAGGGAGGCGGGGGCGGCGACACCGAGCGCCGGTCCTCCGCCTACCGGATCGAAGGCGCCGTCTTCGACAACCTCGGTGAGCCCGGCCGCCGGATCATCGGCTCCCTCAACGACGACGAAGACCCGCCGTCCGCCCGGACCTGGTAGGAGGACGCATGACCGACATCGCCGGGATGAAGGCCGAGCTCGACGGCCTCGTCCGCGAACAGGCCGATCGCCGTGCCCTGCGCGAACAGCAGGGCGAGGAGATCAAGGCCCGGTCGCACGAGTACATGACCAAGCAGGTCCAGGCGGCCGAGCGGTACGTCCAGCACGTCCGCGAGATGGCGCAGCGCAAGACGAAGTCGGGCTGGAGCACCGACCGCACGCACGCCGAGCCGGCTTCCGCCTTCGCCGCGGAGGAGTATCCCGGCCCGGGCGGGTTCGCGCCGGCGCCCGCGTCGCGGCCCGTGCGGGACGAACCCCGTGCCGCACGCCGTCCCCGCACCGCCGTCGAAGAGGAAGAGGACTTCAACAACCCGTGGTGAGCGGCCACCAGAGGTCGACGGCGATCTCGCGCAGCCGCACGGTGAACGTCTCCACCGGCTCCAGCAGCCGCCGCAGCTCGGCCTCGAACTCCGCACGGCGGTCGCCGAACAGGTGCGGCGCCGAGCTCGACAGCGAGAACACGCCGGCGACGACTTCGTCGACGGTCCGGGTGACCACGCGGCCCGGCACCTCGAACCGCCGCGGGCCGTGGAACCCGGCGGCGCGGTAGATCGCCGCCTCGCCGCCGGCCGTGCCGCCCGGCAGCGAACCCCGTCCCGCGCGCCGCACCGGGCCGAGGTACCCGCGCACCAGCTCCGTGATCGCCGGGTGCACCTCTTCGTGCGTCGACGCGTGCACGTGGGCGCAGACCCCCGCCGGGCGCCAGCATGCCGCGCACCGCGGCCGCGACCGGGAGCCGGTCGAACCAGTGGAACGACTGGGCGAAGGTGACCAGCCGGAACCGGCCCAGCCCGGCGGGCAGGTCCTCCGCGCGCGGTGACATCCGGGGCTCCGCCCCAGGCCGGGGGCTTCGCCACCCGGACCCCCGCAAAGCGATCAGTGCACCCACCGGCAGTTCCCGATCCCCGCGTCCGCCGCGAGCCGGCCCGCCTCGGCGAGCATGTCCCCGTCGGCGTCGAGCCCGACCGCCTCCTCGAACGACCCGGCCAGCAGCAGCGTCAGCGACCCGGGCCCGCAGCCGACGTCGAGCAACCGGCCCGATCCGTCGAGCTGCAGTTCGGCGGCGAAGGCCGCCGCGAGGCCCGGGGGATAGGCGACGCGGCCCCGCGCGTAGTACTCCGCGCTGCCCGAATAGAGGGACGGATCCCATTCCCACGCGTCGGTCACGCCCCCCAGCGTAGATACTCGGGTGTCATGGACGACTCCGCGAACTGGTGGCGCGACGCCGTGGTCTACGAGGTCTACGTACGCAGCTTCGCCGACGCAGACGGCGACGGCACCGGGGATCTCGCCGGCCTCCGCACCCGCCTCGGATACCTGGCCGAGCTGGGCGTCGACGCCGTGTGGACCACGCCGTGGTACCGCTCGCCGATGGTCGACGGCGGGTACGACGTCGAGGACCACCGGTCCGTCGACCCGCTGTTCGGCACCGACGACGATGCGGTCGCGCTGATCACCGAGGCGCACCGGCTGGGCCTGCGCGTCGTGATCGACGTCGTGCCGAACCACACCTCCGACCGGCACCGGTGGTTCCGGGCCGCGCTGGCGGCCGGTCCCGGCTCGCCCGAACGCGCGCGCTACCACTTCCGGCCCGGGCGCGGTGCCCACGGCGAGCGGCCGCCGAACGACTGGCGCAGCGTCTTCGGCGGGCCGGCCTGGACCCGCGTCGCGGACGGTGAGTGGTACCTGCACCTGTTCGCCCCCGAACAGCCGGACCTCGACTGGGGCCACGCCGAGGTCCGCGCCGACTTCGAGGACGTGCTGCGGTTCTGGTTCGCCCGCGGGGTCGACGGCGTCCGCATCGACGTCGCCCACGGCCTGCTCAAGGACCCGGCGTTCCCCGACCTCGGCGCCGACGACGAAGAGATCGTGCGGCCGCCCGACCGCAGCCGCCACCCGCACTGGGACCGCGACGGCGTGCACGACATCTACCGCTCGTGGCGGCAGGTCGCCGGCGAGTTCGGCCCGGACCGGGTGTTCGTCGCCGAGGCGTGGGTCGACCGCCCGGACCGCCTCGCGCGGTACGTCCGCCCGGACGAGCTGCACACCGCGTTCAACTTCGACTTCCTCCGCTGCGCCTGGGATCCCGGCGCGCTGCGCGAGGTGATCGACCGGACCCTCGAGGCGCTGCACGCGGTCGGCGCGCCCGCGACGTGGGTGCTGTCCAACCACGACGTCGTCCGGCACGTGACGCGGTTCGGGCGCGGGGACGGCGAGGAGCCCGACCTGGCGCTGGGGACGCGGCGGGCCCGCGCCGCGCTGCTGCTGATGCTCGCCCTGCCCGGGGGTGCCTACCTGTACCAGGGCGAGGAACTGGGCCTGGCGGAGGTGGAGGACCTGCCCGAGGACGTGCTCGCCGACCCGACGTGGGAGCGCTCCGGCCGCACCCGGCGCGGCCGGGACGGCTGCCGGGTGCCGCTGCCGTGGTCGGGGACGGCGCCGCCGTTCGGGTTCACCGGCGACGGCACGCCGACGTGGCTGCCGCAGCCCGCCCGGTGGCGGACGTTGACCGCCGAGGCCCAGGCGGACGACCCGGGCTCGATGCTCCGCCTGTACCGCGCGGCCCTCGCCGCGCGCCGGGACCACCCCGCGCTGGGGGACGGGACGATGACGTGGTCGCCCGCGCCGGAGGGCGTGCTGTCCTTCACGCGCGAGCCGGGGTTCGGCTGCGTGGTGAACCTGACGCCCGAACCGTGGGAGCTGCCCGGCGACGCGCGGGTGCTGCTGGCGAGCGGGCCGCTGGAGGCCGGGCGCGTGCCACCGGACACCGCGGTATGGCTCACCGGGAGTTGAACGGACACCACCCGGAAGGGTTCGGTGGAGGGTGTGAAACGCGGCGAGTCGGGGTACCCGGTCGCGTTCGTTTCGCCGCCGAAACAGCCGGAGGTCTTCCGATGCCCGTGCGCACCGCCACCCCACCCGCCACCGATGTCGTGGGTGTGGCCCTGGAAGTCCTTGCGGCGCAAGGCCTGACGCGCCCGGCCGCGCACGCGGCCCTGGTTTCGATGGCGAAGGAGAGAGGCCTGACGGTGGCGCGTTGCGCGGCGCTGGTCGTGGCCGCGGTCGACGGGAGGATGAGCTGATGGCGATCACCGGAGGGTTTTCCCGGAACGAGGACACCGCCTCGGTGGGCGGGGGCGTGCTGCTCGCCGTCGGGCTGGTCGTCGCCTTCTTCGGCTGGTGGTCGTGGTGGACCGTGGCGGGCTTCGCCGTGGCCGTCGCGGGCGCGCTGTGGCTCACAGTGGCGAACCGGGACGAGTAAGCCGCCCGGGACGGGGAAAGCCTCTTCCGACCGATCACCGACCGATCATCGACCGAGGAGGAGGTTCTCCATGGCGGAGAACGACGAGGACGTCATCGAGTTGCTGCAGCGGCAGCACGGGGAGATCCGCGAGCTGTTCGCCGCGCTGGAGACCGCCGACGGCGACCGCCGGCCGGAGCTGTTCCACGATCTCGTGCGGTTGCTGGCGGTGCACGAGACGGCGGAGGAACTGGTCGTGCACCCGGAGATCCGCGACCTGGAGCCCGCGGCGGGGCCCGTCGTCGACGCCCGGCTGGGCGAGGAGCACCGGGCCAAGGAACTGCTGACCACGCTGCAGAAGATGGGGCCGGAGGCCGACGGGTTCGACACCCTCCTCGTGCAGCTGCGGGAGGACGTGCTCGCGCACGCCGAGCACGAAGAGCGGGAGGAGTTCCCGCTGCTGCGGGCCCACCGCCCGCCGGAGCGGCTGCGGGCGATGGCCGCGACCGCCAAGGTGGCCGAAGCGGTGGGGCCGACCCGCCCGCACCCCGGTGTCGAGAGCGCGAAGGCGAACCTGCTGCTGGGTCCGCCCGCGGCGATCATGGACCGCGCGCGCGACCTCATCCGCGGCGTCCTGGGGAGCTGAGCGGGATGACCGAACCCGACGACGACGTCACCGACCCGGAGGAATTCGCGGAGGAGGCCGGCACCGACCCGACCCCGCAGGAAGTCGCCGAATACGAGGAACTGGCGAAGAAGCAGCCACCCTGGTCGGCGCCGTCCTGAGTGGGTACTCCCACGGCATGGCAGCAGACCCGGCTCGCAAACTGCGGCGCTACCAGGAGATGCGCGACTTCGACCGGACCGCGGAGCCGGCCGGCGGGGCCGCGGCCGGTCCGGACGGCCACCGGTTCGTCGTGCAGCGGCACCGGGCGCGCCGGCTGCACTACGACTTCCGCCTCGAACTCGGCGGCGTGCTGGTCAGCTGGGCGGTGCCGAAGGGTCCCACGCTGGACCCGAAGGCCCGCCGGCTGGCCGTGCACGTCGAAGACCACCCGATCGAGTACGCCGGCTTCGAAGGCGTCATCCCGCACGGCGAGTACGGCGGCGGGGACGTCATCGTCTGGGACCGCGGGGTCTGGCGGCCGGTCGAGGCCGATCCGGCGCGCGCGATCGAGGCCGGGACGCTGCACTTCGACCTCGACGGCGAGAAGCTGGCCGGGCGGTTCGTCCTGGTCCGCACGCGCCGCGACGGCGGGGACAAGGAACAGTGGTTCCTCCTGCACAAGCAGGACGAGCACGCGCAGGCCGGCTGGGACGCCGAAGACCACCCGCGCTCGGTGAAGAGCGGCCGCACCAACGACGAGGTCGCGGCCCACCCCGACGCCCTCTGGCACGGCGACCGCCCCGCCGCGCAAGCCGAAGAAGCCGTCGGTGGCTGGCAGGCCCCGACCGAGGACGAGCTGGCGGCCCTCGACGCCTTGGGCGCCAAGGGCCGGTGGTCGGTGGCGGGCCGCGAACTGGCCCTGACGAACCTGGACAAGGTGCTCTTCCCCGCGGCCGGTGGCGGTGAGCCCGTCACCAAGCGGGACCTCATCCGCTACTACGTCACCGTCGGGCCGGTGATGCTGCCCTACCTGGCCGGCCGTCCGCTGAACACCCACCGCTTCCCGCAGGGGGTCACCGAGCCGGGCTTCTGGCAGAAGGAAGTGCCGCAGCACGCGCCCGGCTGGCTGACCACCTGGCGCAACGAGCGCGCCGAACCGGGGGAGAGCCAGCGCTACGCCGTGGCCGACAGCGTCGCCACCTTGGCGTGGCTGGCGAACTACGGCGCGCTGGAGCTGCACGCCTGGACCTCCCGCGCCGCCGACGTCGACCACCCGACGTGGGTGCTGTTCGACATCGACCCGGGCCCGGAGACCACGTTCGAGGAGGTGCTGGAGCTGGCGCGGCTGCACCGCACCGCGCTCGAGCACTTCGGCCTGACCGGCCGGCCCAAGGTGACCGGGCAGCGCGGGATCCAGGTGTGGGTGCCGATCGCGCCGCACTGCACCTTCGAGCAGACCCGCGCGTGGGCGGAGACGGTGTCCAGGACGATCGGGCGGGTGCTGCCCGACCTGGTCAGCTGGGCCTGGACGAAGGACAAGCGCCGCGGCCGGGCCCGGCTCGACTACACGCAGAACGTCCTCAACAAGACCCTCGTCGCGCCCTACAGCGTCCGTCCGCGACCCGGTGCGCCGGTCTCGGTGCCGCTGGAGTGGGACGAGCTGGACGACCCCGGGCTCGCGCCCGACCGGTGGACGATCCGGGACGTTCCGGACCGCCTGGCCGCGCACGGCGATCCGTTCTCGGCGCTGCTGGGTCTCGAACAAAAGCTGCCCGGCCTGTAGGTCCTCAGGCGCGCACGGTTTCCAGCTGCCGGGGCTGCAGCCGGTCGAGTTCGGCGCGGGACAGGTGCGGGCGCCCGCCCGCGTGCTCGGTCGTCGCCGCGGCCGCCGCGACGGCCAGGCTCGCCGCCGTCTCCAGCGGCCGCCGGCGGGTCAGCGCCGCGGTCAGGGTGGCGACGAGCGCGTCCCCGGCGCCGGTCGGGTCGACGACCTCGGTCTCGACGTGCGGCACGAACCAGGTGCCTTCCGGACCGGCGAAGAGGTTCCCCTGCCCGGACACCTCGAGCACCACCAGCGACGGCCCGCGCCGCCGGAGTTCGGCGGCGGCACGAGCGGCCGAAGCGACGTCATCCGCCGGCTGCCCGGTGAGGAGCTCGGCCTCGTGGCCGTCGGCGCGCACGACGTCGGCCAGGGCCAGCAGGTCCGAGGTGAGCGCGGCGTCCTGCGGTGCGCCGTCCAGCACGACCCGGGTGCCGGCGGTGTGCGCCAGCCGGGCCGCCAGCAACGCAGCCGGGGCGGGCTGCTGCAGCTGCACGATGAGGGAGGCGGCGGCCGAGATCGGGGCGGACGCGGCGAAGACGTCGGTTTCGGTGAGCAGCGTCGGCTCCGGGACGTGCTCGAGGTAGCGGCGACGGCCGTGGTCGTCGACGACGTCGATGAGCAGCGCCGTCTCCACGCCGGCGCGCCGGATCACGTGCGAGGTGCCGATCCGGTCGGCCCGGGCCTGGGCGAGCAGCGCGTCCCCGGTGCGGTCACGGCCGACGACGCCGACCAGGGACACCGACACCCCGAGCTGGCTCAGCGCCACCGCCTGGTTCGCGCCCTTCCCGCCGAGCAGTTCCTGCCGGTGCCGCACCGGGGCCGAGGAGTCCGGTGCGGGTGCGTCCGGGACCTCGATCACCAGGTCGCGGGCGATCTGCCCGGCGACGACGACTTCGCTGAACATCACCGGTACCACCGGTCGGTCATGGCGCCTCCTCGCATCACCGGATGGCTACCCGGGACGCGGCGCCCGGTAAACCGCTCGTTCGGGTCGTGCCCGGTCGTGCGGAGCAGGCCGCAGCGGATCGCAGCCGGGTGATCCCGTTCCGCCGGACGGCCGCTCCGGTTCCGCCCTCCGCGTGGCCGGGCCCACAAACCGGCGCGGTGACGGAGGCGGAGCAGCGCGTCTTGGGGTAAATCAAGGGAACCAAGACCGGTGGAGGTTCGGTGACCGAGACACTGATGAACGCGGCGGACCGCTGGAGACCGCTGACCGAATTGCTGCAGGCGCTGCTCGAGCGGATCGCCGCCGAGCTGCCCGGGTGCCTCGGCGCGGGCCTGACCGTCAGCCGCGGTGAACGGCCGCTGCGGGTGCTGGCCACCGCGGGCGTCGCCGAACACCTCCTGCCCGCCCAGCTGGCGCACGGCGGCCCGGTCGCCGTCGCGGCCGCCACCGGGGAGCCGGTCACGACCGACCGCCTCTTCGGCGACAGCCGCTGGCCCGAGTTGACCCGCGAGGCGGTGTTCGACGGCGGTCCGGCGACCGCGGCCGTCCGCGGCGCCGTCGCGCTGCCCGGGTACTGGGACGAAGACGGGTCTTTCGTGCTGTCGGCCACGCTCGACCGGCCGCCCGGCGCCGACACCCTGAGCGTCCTGCTGCGTTACGCGAAGCTCACCGAAATGACCCTGGTGGTCGCCGAGACCGCCACCGCGGGCGACCCCGACCAGATGCTCGACCTGCTGGCCTCCCGCGCCGCCATCGAGCAGGCGAAAGGGGCGATCATGGCGCTCCGGCGGTGCCCGCCGGAGGAAGCCTGGCAGACCCTGCGCCGCGCCAGCCAGGAGTTCAACGTCAAGGTCCGCGAGCTGGCCGTCGCCCTCGTCGAGCACCTGGGCGGCCACGTGGCCGCCCAGCCGGAGGGCACTCCGGAGATCCGGCCCGGTGCCCCGGCCCGCGAAGCCGCGGAACGGCTCTGGTCGGCCTTCACGACCGGCTCGCCGTGAAGAAACCGGTTTCCGGGCCGGGCGTTTGGGTATCAAGATCCCGTCCTTGATCACGTCACTGCGGTGCCGGCCCCGGCCGGCGCGGAAGGCCTGCCGAACCCGTGTCCCCCACCTCCCCGGTCCCCACCCGGTCCGCGCCCCTCACGGCGCGCCGGACGGTGTACCGCCCCGGCTTCCTGGTGCTGACCTTGGCCGGCGAAATCGATGCGCTGACCCTGCCGATCCTCGAGCGCGAGCTGCGCGCGGCGCCACCGGGGACGACCGTGGTCGACCTCAAGCAGGTGGCCTTCGTCGGCCTGGCCGGCGCCCGCGCGCTGGCGGCCGCCGCGGAGCGGGCCGGTGCCGAAGGACGGCGGTTCGGGGTGGTGGCGAACAGCCGGACCCTCGCGCGGCTGTTCCGGATCACCGGGCTGGCCGCGGTCGTCCCGATGTTCGCGTCCCTCTCCGACGCCCTGCGGGAGCTGCTGTCGGCCGAAGTGCACGACACCGCTTGCTGAGCAGGCGACGGTCCTCTCAGCGGGCGACCCAGCGGGTGATCAGGATGCCCGCGTCCTGCCGGAATTCCCCGCGGCCGTGGTCGAGGACGGCGCGGGTGAGCCGGCGGGCGATTTCCGGCGGCAGCTCGTCGGCGTCGTGGCCGAGGTGCTCGGCGATCCGCGCGCGGCCGAACGGCTCCCCGGCGCCGTTCGTGGTCTCGGTGACGCCCCGGGAGTACAGCGCGAGCAGGTCGCCGCGTTCGAGCCGGATCTCCGTGACCGGGGGCGGCCCGCCGGCCGAAGCGAACCGGGTGGCGGCGCACTCGGCGGCCGGCAGGGCCTCGCCGCCGCGGACGACCAGGGGCGCCGCCTGCCCGGCGCCGAGCAGGCGCAGGACGCCGGTGCCCAGGTCCAGCTCGGCGAGCACCCCGCTGACGGCCGGCGCGCCGGCGCGGGCTTCGAGCTCCGCGCCGACCGCGGCGAACTGCTCGGCGAGGGAAGCCCCGCCGTGGCGGGCGGCGCGGTAGGCGGCGAGGGCGTTCAAGACGGCGGTGTTCGCGCTGCCGGTGCGCGCGCCGGTGTCGAACATCGCCAGCTGCGCCCGCCCCTCCGAGAGGGCGTAGTCGAACACGGTGCCGCAGAGGTCGTAGGCCGGCTGGACGCTCACGCCCACGACGACGCGTTCGGTGGCGCCGGTGAGCGGCGGCAGGCTCTGCCACAGCAGTTCGGTGGGGGAGCGGCGGAGCCGGTGCCGTCGACGGCGGTCGAGGCCGTCGCCGTACTTGGTCGTGATGGTGACGAGGTGCCCGAGCAGCGCCGACAGCCAGCGGCACTGCTCCCGCAGCACCGGGTCGTCCGGGTCGGCGTCGCCGGACGGGACGATTTCCAGCACCCCGAGCCGTTCGACCCCGTCGAGCAGGACGGTCCACATGGTGCCTTCCCGCGTGACAGTGGTCCCGGCGCGGCGGAACACGTCGCCGCCGACGGTGGTCTCGATGTCGAGCTCCGTGGCGCCCGGCCGCAGCGGCACGAGCGTGCGCTGGTCGTAGTCCGCCAGGTAGACGTCGATCTTCAGGTCGAGGGCGCGGCCCGCCTCGGCGACGATGGCCGGGAGCCGCTCGGGCGGGGCGCGGTGGGCGCCTTCCAGCAGGTCGACGAGCGCCTTCAGAGGGCCGTGCAACGGCTTGGCGTCGGTGACCGAGTGGCTGTAGGGCGCGCGGGCCGGCCCGGTCACCTCGTCGAGCCGCTCGTTGACGGCGTGGGCGACCATGTCACGGTCGACGCGGGGCAGCGCGAACAGCCCGTTCAGGTAGGCGTCCAGCTCCAGCAGGCTCAGGCTGCCGCCGAGCGCGAAGTACCGCATCCACAGCTGTTCCAGCGTCAGGTCGCTCCGGGCGAAGCAGGCGGCGACCAGCCGTTGCTGTTCCTCCTCGGGCAGAAAACGCATGTGTTCACCCTTCCCGCGGCGCGGGGCCGACGAGCTGCTCGGCGGCCTCGGCCGGGCTGACGCCGCCGGCGCGGGCCTGGGAGAGCAGGCGGTCGAACGCGGCTTCCTCGCCGAGACCGTCCCGGCCCATGAGGAAGCCCTTCGCCATGGTGATCAGGTCCCGGTCGCGGAGGGTGTCCTTGAACCGCTCGCTGAACCGGCTGGCCCGTTCGTAGGCGCGGGCATTGGCGACCAGGACCGCGGCCCGGTCGGCGAACGTCATCAGCTCCCGCTCGTCGGAAGGCCCGAACGCACCGGGAGCCGTCGCGTAGATCTTGATGGCCCCGTGGCACCCGTCTTCGGTGACCATCGGAGCGGTGACGACCGACCGCAGCCCCGAGCCGGCCACCGCGGCGCACCACCGCACCCACCGCCGGTCGGTGGTGACATCATCGATCCGCTTCGGCGAGCAATCGGCCAGGGCGGCCATGCAGGGACCTTCGCCCAGCTCGTACTGCAGGGTGTCGGCCTCGCGCACGAGCGGCCCCGACGCGCTGGAGGTGACCAAGCCCCCATCGGCATCGACGAGGGTGACGCCCACCCCCGCGGCGGCGGTGATGGTCGTCCCGGCCAGCGAAACGATCAGTTCCAGCACGGAATCCACGGTTTCCCGCGACAGCAGCAACCCGGACATCCGGGCGGCAACGGTGGCCAGCTCACCATCCAGCGGCAGCTCGCCCGGCGCAGCCTGTTCCGACGACATGGCCGCTGATTACCAATTCCGGGTCATCGGTAAACCTGGGGGCGGGACGTCGTGGTCCCTCCAGGTCAGGAGGTGGATGAGGTGCCGGGGGGCGTGCTGGAATCAGCGTGCACCAGGTCGTGACCGCCTCTGCGCCAGTCGGTGGACCGGCGTTCGACGTGGTCGCCGAACACCGCTACCGGGTCACGGCCGGGCCGTCGGTCAGGTCGCCGACGATGTGGTCCAAGCAGCGCTCGACGATGGCGGCGATGGTGAGCACGGGGTTGACCGCGGCGGTGGAGCCGGGCATCAGGGCGCCGTCCAAGCAGTACAACCTGCGGTAGCCGTGCAGCCGTCCGCAGCTGTCGGTCGCCTTGCCGAGCGGCGCGCCGCCCAGGGGGTGAGCCGCGTGCGGGCCGATCGGGTCGAGCACTTTGATCGTCGGGAGCCCGGCGGCGACCTTGCGGACCGTGGCCGCGAACTGACGGCGCGCGGTGGCGTCGTTGGCGGGATCCCACTCCAGGTGCGTCGTGCCGCTTTCCGGCCGGTAGCGCCACTGCCCGAATCCGTCGGGCAGCCCCATCCCCAGAACGAGCAGGAGCCCGCTGGGCAGGGGGATCGGTCCGTGCAGGACCGAAAGGCCGTCGTCGTGGTCCCAGCCGAAGTACGAGGGCGGCCCGGCCGGTGGCCGGTTCCGGCGGACGGCGGGGGTCACCAGGAAGCACGCCTGGTCTCCGTTCGTGCCCCACTGCCGGCCCACGTGCTCGTTCAGCCGGGGCAGCCCGCCACTGTCGCGGGCGGCGACGAGCAGCTGCGGCGTGTGCACCGCGCCGGCCGCGAGCACGAGCTCGTCGCAGACCAGCACCAGCCGCTCGACGACCGCGCCGCCGATGTCCAGGCGGTCCACCGAAACGCGGTAGCGGCCCTCCTCGTCCTCGGCCAGCCCGGTGACCAGGTGCAGGGGGCGGACTTCGGTCCGGCCGGTCGCCTCCGCGCGGGCCAGGTACGTCCGGTCCACGCTCGTCTTCGCCCCGCTCGCACAGCCGGAAAGAGAGTATCTGCCGATGGTGACCGCGGGTGTGGCCCGGCCGGCCAGTTCCGCTTCGATCGTCTCGGCGTCGAAGCCGCCGACGATCGGCTCGACCCGCAGGCCCGCCGTACCCAGTGCCTCGTGCCAGATCCGCGCGTCGCGGTACTGGGGGTGCTGCAGCAGGGATTCGGGAAACGCCGCCGCCCCCAGCCGCCGGCGCGCCCGGGGGTAGTAGACGGCGTCGAGCTCGGCGTAGTCCAGCTCGGCCGGGAACACCCGGGAGAACGGACCGGGATGCGGCTGCCCCAGCACCCCGCCGTAGGTCAGCGTGCCGCCCCCGACGGCGGCTCCGCAGGCCAGGACGAGATCGGGGTGCACCACCAGCTCCAGCGGCCCGGTGCGTCCTCTCGCCGCCGTGACGGCACCCGCCATGGCCAGCCGTGCGGCCGTGGCCGTGACACCCCCGCGCGGCCGCAGTGACGGCCGTGCCGTGCGGCCCCACAGCAGTTCTTTCCGCCACGGCGAAGCCGCCCCCTCGATCGCGACCGGCCAGCGGCGCCCGCGTTCCAGCACCACGTTGTCCACCCCGGCTTCGGCCAGCCGGAACGCGGCGATGCTCCCGCCGACACCCGAGCCGATGATCACCGCGCGCTGTCGTTCTTCTCTGGCCGTCCCGGCCTCCACGGCGCTCATGTGACGGTCAGCTTCGCCTGGGGGATGACCAGGCGGGCGTGCTTGAGGTCGGTGTTGACGACGGTCACGTCGGTGAACGTGAGGTAGGGCAGCACCAGTGGTGGCGGTTGGGCGGGGGTGAAGTCGACCGGGATGCCGATGAGGCCGAGCAGGCTCAGGGTGCCGGTGAGCCGCAGGGTGAGCAGCTCGACCGGGTCGCCGGTGGCCGTCGAGACGCTTCCGGGGGGCGCGGTGATGGTGCCGGTGTGGCCGTCGGCCAGTTCGCTGGTCTGCCGGAGGCTGGTCAGGTCGACGCGGTGGGCGGTGAACCTGAGCACCGCGACCGTGGCGTCGCCCATCCTGGTGGTTCCCACCCCGAGGTACTGCAGGCCCGCCAGCCGCAGGACCGACGCCGTGAGCACCCACGCCCGGCCCGACGGCGGCCCGTGCGTGACCGCGGCCGCGGAGACCTCGGCGGCCGGAACGGGTTCGGCCGAGCGGGAGACCGCCGGGACGGCGGCCAGCACACCGAAGACGAGGATCGTGGTCCCCGCGGACCGGAACGAGGACGGTGAAGAGCCGGTTTCCCCCTCCCGCCCCTCGTCCGGCTCGGCGGACGGTCCGGCCGGCGGCGCCCACGCCAGCGCCAGTGCCCCGCCGACGAGTCCCAGCACCGTGCCCACCAGGAAGCCACCGAGGTTGCTGCTGACCAAGGCGGCCAGGGACACCACGATCGCCGTCACTCCCGCGGCCACCCGGTACTGGGGTCTGGTCCACAGCGCGACCGTGCAGATCAGGAGCAGGGCGGCGATGAGCAACGCCGACAGCCCGCCGATCGTCCTGATCGAAAGGACCACGTCGCCCAGCCGGAACGAGGCGTACGGCGGAAGCCCGATCACGACACCGGCCGCGAGCAGGAACAGCCCGGCTCCGAAGGGCCGACGGCGGTGCCAATCGCGGAACCTCCGCCAGGCGGCCTCGATCCGGTCACGCCGTCCGCTGCTCATCGGAAGTCCCGTCCGGGCGACCACGGGCGGACCGGGGGCTCAGAAGCACTCATTCTTGCCACTCCTCAGCGACACGGCGAGGTTCTTCAGCCGCAGGGTCTGCGCGTTGGTGCTCCAGGCGACCTGGCGCAGCCGGCCGATCGTCGCGGTGCCGGCCTGCATGCCGAACGCTCCGGGTTGGCCCTTGGCGTCAGCCGGCCCCTTGGTGAGCTGTCCGGCGTCGATGCCGATCTGGGTGTCGGTGAGGGTGAGGTCCCCGGTCAACGAGGCGATGCCCAGGACGATGTCCGTGGCGGCCATGCCACCCGGGCCACCCGAGGTGAGCACGAGGGTCGTGTCGCCCACGAGAGGCACCTTGGGCAGGAAGATCGACTGGCAGAAGTTGTCCAGGGTCGCCTTCCGGAAGGCACCCACGGCGACGACGTGGGCCGCCCCCGAGCCCCGGTCGACATCGCCGTACAGGACGAAGCCTTCGCCGACCAGCTGGTCCGCGCTCACCTGGAACGAACTCCCCGACACCGCGAACGACGCCGCGAGCGCTCCCTGCGACAGCCCCGTGACGAGCGAGGCTGCCCCGGCCAGCGCCAGCCCGAGCACCCCGGCAAAACGGCCCCACCGGATCCGGCCTCGCGATTCCGAGCGTTTCATTTCCGCATCCCTTCCTGGTTTGCCTGGCCTGTCGGCGACTTCGCGACCGCGGCGCGAACGGTCACGGTGCCGCCGGGCGGGTTGTCCCCGCGGAGGCGACCGCCCGCATTCCGATGCGCGGCAGGTGGTAGATGCGCCGGCCGTCGACCCACAGCCACGCCCGGCCGATCGCGTAACAGCCGTGCGCGTCGGTACCTGCCTCGACGACGTCCAGTTCGACGGTGATCAGGCCGTCGGCGGGCACCACTTGCCCGCGGTACTTCCAGCTGACCGGGCTGTCGGTCATGACCGGTTCGAAGCGTGCGCCGGGCACTTGCGCCGTCCGCCCGGACACCACCAGGTAGTGCTGCAGCAGCCGGCAGATCGCCTCGACGCCCAGGGAGCCGGGTTGCACCGGGTCCTGGAAGAAGTGCGCCCGGAAGTACCACTCGCCGGGGTCGACGTCCTTCTCCGCCCGCAGCCGCCCCAGCCCGGCCGGCCCGCCGTCCGGCCAGTACCCGGTGATCCGGTCCAGCATCCGCAGCATGCGGCCGGGAGGGTCGAGGGCGGTCCGGTCCGCCTTCTCCGGCGCCCGCAGGTCCAGTACCGGCCCGCCCGGTGCGGCCAGCCGGGCGCGCTCCGAGGCCGAAGGTGACAGCCCGACCTGGTCGGCGAAGGCCGACGGGGGGAAGAAGCCGAACGTCGTCTCGAGGGTGAACAGGACGGCGCCGTCGGCGGTGCACTCGACCGCGAACGACTCGATGATCATCCCGCTTTGTTCGGCCACCGAGAGGAGCTCGACCTCGGTACGCAGAACCCGGGGCCCCGGCCCGACTTCGCCGAGGACCGTGCCCTCACCGTCGAGGTTGCGGAACCTCAGGTCGTCGGCGCTGTGGCGAGTCCCGACGGTGTGGATCGCCAGCCAGCCACAGGGCTGGAGCACGACCTCCATCAGGACGGCGAAGGGCATCGTCGGCGTGCTGTTCTGCTCGAAGTACCACGCCTCGGCGGGCACGTCGTACTCCGCGGTGACCCGGGATCCCGGACGTGCCGAGCCGAAGGCCCCGTCGACCGAGACCACCCTGCTGAGGAAGTGGTAAGGCGGGCCGGGCAGGCGTGGCCAGCGGGGCACGCCGTCGAACTCGGCGACCTGGGGGCCGAGGGCCGTCGAGGGGCGGCCCCATGCCGAGGCCAGCACCGAAGCGAGATCGGCGGGCACGCCGTCGATCAGGGCGACCGGGCCGGGATCGTGGTAGCCGGCCAAGCCGCCGAGGGCGGGCAGGGGAACGGGCGCGCCGGTGGTCTGTTCGCGGTGTGGCCCGGCGAGGCGCCAGTGCTCCAGTGGCCAGTCGGGAACCAGCCGGAGCCCGACGCCGCTCGCGTGGAACGCCGGGACACCGTCGACGGTGCACAGCAGATCGGCGATCAGGGTGGGCACGGGACCGGCCACCACCGAGACGACGAAGACCTCGTAGGTGAGCAGGCGCGAGTCCGGCGTCGCCTGCGCCCGGCAGCGCAGCGGGCTCGGCCGGTGCGGCACGGGCTCGAACCGCCAGCCGTCCCGCTCCGTGGTGTACCCGAGTCCGGTGAGGAGGAACGCCATCGCCTGGATGCCGCCCTCGAGCATGAGGGTGCCGGGCATGCAGGGGTCGTTGTGGAAGTGCCCGGCGAAGAACCATTCGGTGCCGGTGATCGGCGCCCGCGCCCGCAGGTAGCCCCTTCCCCACGGGCCTCCCCGTGGGTCGAATTCGGGAACATCGTGCAGCAGCAGCAGGTCGCCGGCGGCGATCCGCGGAGTCCGCACGTGGCTGCGGGTGGACCGCCAGCCGGGACCGAAGCACGTCGCCGGGTCGCCGGCGGCGAACGCCCGCACGGCGTCCGCGTCGAAACATGCCGGTGCGCCGGTGATGGCCGGCGGATCGACCGGCGCGGCCGCGGGTGGACTGCCGGCGGCGTCCCACTGCACCCCGGCACTCGCCGCGAGCTCGCGATCGGTGAAGAAACCCGCTTGGCCGCCCCGAAGGGACAGCCGGAGCTCCGCGCCGACATAGCAGTCGTAGTGGAAGAACATCAGCCGGGCGCCACCGTGTTCGGCATGGCCGTCGATGTGGATTTCGTACCGGGGCATCTCGCCGGGACGCGGCAGCTCGCCGTGGTAGGTCAGTTCGCAACCCAGCAACCGGTACCCCCGGTCCTCGTCGATCGCCAGGTCGATCCCCATCCAGCTGATCAGCAGCAGGTCGGCCTGGCCGGCTTCGACCAGGATTCCGGCGGGCATCCGGCCGGCCGGGTCGAGGTACCAGCTGCCGACGCCGACGTCGGTCTCGGTGTGGATGACACCGGTGCCCAGCACCCCCGGCGCGGCGTCGATCGCGGTGACCCGGTCCACCAGCAGCATGGGGGGAGCGGGAAGTCTCGTCTGCCGCCGCCGGTGGTCCTGGGCCGCGAACCGCGGGCCGAACAGGGCGGAGATCCGGCCGGTGGCCAGGTATTCCAGCTGGGACCGGTCGAAGTGCGGACGAGTGCGTGGACCGGGGACCGTGGCGACCGCCCGCGAAACCTTCACGTTGGCCATGCAATGCCTTCTCGAGCTTGGGTCGACCAGGAACGGGTGGGCTGTCCATGTCTGCTTTTTGTCATCTTTTCCGGAATCTTTCGCGACCATAAAGCAAGTATTCGAGGCTGCGGTGATCAGAAATCGGTGCCGATGATCAGCGCCTCAGTCGTAAAGGCAATTGTACGCACATCAAGGCGCGCATTGAACCTTGGTGTCGTGGCCGCTTCGAGGATCACTCCATGTCCGCAGTGGACGCCTGGATCGGGGGAAGATCGACGCGGCACGATTACGGCGAGCAACGTGCGGCGCATTCGCGAGGAAGCCGGTCGGATTCGCCCGATCGGCCCTATGCACCATGCGCCGGTTGTCCGCTATCTTGGATCGCCGTTACTCGTTGAGTCAAGGCAATTCGAAGCAGTCCGCGCGGTGGCGAGACAGGCCGAGGCACGAAAGTAGGGCGACCTGATGCGCCGAAAAGAGCTGGATCCTTCTTCCGGGCAGGACGGCGCCGACGAGGTGGCCGTCCCTTCACCCGGTGAACTCGGCGCCGCCCTGCAGCTCGTGCGCGATCTGCTCGACTGGCAAATCGAAACCACTCGCGAAATCGAAGGAATCATGATCGGACTGCTGGAGGCTTCCTGGGTCAGCGCGCGCGATCAAGGCTCGGCCACGGCCGTGAAGCTGATCGAACTGCTGACGAGCCAGGAGGCCAAGGTGCTGCAGCAGATATTTCTCGGCCGGACCAACCGGCAGATCGCAAAAATGCTCGGCATCACCGAAAAGACGGCCAAGAACTACGTGCAGGCAGTCTTTCGCAAGCTTCGCGTGCACAGCCGGACGGAAGCCGTGTTGGTGGCTGTCCGGAACCAGTGGTTCGACAACGACGTCCACATCGCCGAGCAGCGGTCCGGCGAGGCCGACGCCAGGCGCCGGCCTCGCCGACCCTAAACGCGGTTGTCGGCTGCGGTCCATTCCGGGGTGACGCGAAGCCGCGACGGCAGAACCGAAAGGGGAATGTCGACATGACGCGCTCGCAGGAATTCGCCGACCCCCTTGCCCAGCTGATCCAGTGACAGCCCCGCGGAACTGCTGGGGGCGAGGTAACCGCCCAGGACGAAGCAGAGAGCACGGAGGTTCGGCAGCTCGTACCGTTCGACGGTCACCTCCGCGGGGGCAGCGAGCAGTTCGGTGAGCCGGTCCGTGGTGAGGAAGGACACCAGCCACGGATAGGCGACGTCCTCGGGCACCCAGACGCCGAGGTTGACGTTGCCCGCCTTGTCGCCGACGCGCGCGTGCACGACCTCGCCGAGCGGGCGCCGGGCGGTCGGGCCCGGAGACGGCAGGCCGACCGGTGTGGACGGGCCGCCGGGACCCGGCGGCTGCCCGCCGAAGGGCTTCATGCCCGGCGGGGGAGAGATGTCCAGGACGCGGCCGTCGGCCAGGTGGACCTGGTGCCGCAAGCTGTCCTGGCGGACCTGCCCGGGCCAGTAGTCGATGCGGGGTTGTGGTGCGTTGACGAGCATCTGGGTGATGTCGATGTACAAGCCCGGCACGCTGTTCAGCCAGTAGGAGGTGAGCTGGGACAGGAAGTCTTCGACGTCCTTCGCGGTGGCCCCGGCGACATTCACCTTCACCGGAACGGTGGCCTGCCACTGGTCCGCCGGGTCGTCGGCCGGCCGTCCGCAGGTGAACCGCCGCAGCTCCACGTGGTTGTCCCGGGCGGCGATTTCCCCTTGCCGCGTGAGCACCCGGACCTTCTCGTCGATCTGGAGGCCGGTCAGGAAGTACCACATCGATCCGCGGTAGCCGCGCTGGAAGTTGATCCCCACGCGGGTGGTCTCCGACGGCGCGCTGCCCTTCGCGCCGGTGACCCGCACCCGGTCCGGTCCGTCGGCGGTGACCGTCACCGAGTCGGTGTGCCAGGTGACGTCCGGATTGAGGTACCGGGGTCCCTGGATTTCGTAGACCAGCTGGGCGGTGACGGTGTCGACGGTGACGGCGCCGCCCTCGCCCGCCCGTTTGGTGATGACCGAGTCGCCGTTGCCGTCGATTTCGGCGATCGGGAATCCCGGCAGGGTGTTGTCCGGCACCGTGGTGAAGCCGGAAAAGTTGCCGCCGGTGGCCTGGGCCCCGCACTCGATGATGTGCCCGGCGGCGACCGCGCCGGCGATCTTGTCGAGCTCGTCGCGTTCCCACCCGTGCCACCAGGCGGCCGCGCCGCTGATCAGCGAGGCGTCGGCGACGCGACCCGTGACGACGATGTCCGCACCGTCGTCCAGCGCGGTCTTGATGCCCCAGCCCCCCAGGTAGGCGTCCACTGCGAGCAGCTGCCGTGGGCTCTTGCCGATCGGCTCGCCCGTGTCGATGTCGACCAGCTGTCCTTCGGCGATGAGCCGGCCGGCCTCCTCGCGCAGGTCGTCACCCGTGACGCTGGCGACGTTCAGCCGGAGGCCGCGCTCGGTCACCGCCTGGCGGATCTTCCCGGCCATCTCGGAGGGCGCGTGGACGCCGGCGTTGGTGACGATCTTCAGCTTCTTCTCGGCCACGGTTTCCAGTTCCGGCACCAGCTGCTGCATGAACAGCGGCGAAGAGAACCGGCGGTGCTTTTCCGGCTCGTCGAGGAAGCGAGCCACCACCATCGACTCGACGAACTCGGTCATCGAGTCGCCGACCAGCACGTCGACGGGCTCCCCGTGGACGGCTTCCCCGAAGGCGGAGAACTTGTCCCCCATACCGCCGGAGAAACTGGCGATGCGGACGGGACGGCGCGCGGGCATCGGATACCTCCTGGGGTGGTCGGTCCGGCGGCTGCTTGCCGCCGGTTTGCCGGGCGGGCGGCTCAGGTCAGGACGTAGCGGCCGGGGGCCGGGTCCGTGGCCGGGTGGCGGTCGTTGCCGAGTGGCGGGGGCGGGCGCTGCGGTCCCGCACGCTCGGCGAGCCAGCCGGCCCACGCCCGCCACCAGGTGTCGTGGTGTTCGGTGGCGCCGGCGAACCAGCCGGGCGCCTCCGCACGGCCGTGCGGTCCGCCGGTCCAGTAGCTGGCCCCGGTGTCCGGAGGCGCCACGACGGCGGCATTGTGACCGCCCGAGGCGAGGTAGAAGCGGACATCGCCGGGTAGCAGCCGCACGGTCCGGTAGGCGGACATCCACGGCACCAGGTGATCGTCACGCGCGGCCACCACGAAGACGTCTTGGGTGACCCGGTCGAGCCGAAGCCGCCGCCCGGCGAGTTCGGCGGTCCCACGGGCGAAAGCGTTGTCCAAGCACAGGTTTCGCAACAGGTACTGCTGCGCGCGGTGCGGGACGTTCAGGGTGTCGCAGTTCCAGTACAGGAGGTCGTAGGCCGGCGGGGCTTCGCCCATCAGCCAGCCGGCCTTCATCCGCGACCAGATCAGATCGTCCGAGCGGAGCAGGCGGAAGAACACCTCGAGGTTCCGGCCGCTCATGACACCCCGGGCCGAGGTCAGGGCTTCCACCAGCCGGACACCGAGATTCCGCAGGATCCAGCCGGTACCACCGGTCCTGGTGAGGGCGGTGATGTCGGCGAAGTCGACCAGGGTGTTCAGCGCGGTGATGCTCCGCAGCCGCGGGCGGTGGTGCTCGTCCAGCCAGGCGGCGAGCATCAAACCGATCAGGCCGCCGAGGCAGCCGCCGAACAGGTTCACCTCTTCGGAGCCCGTGATGTCCCGGGCAACCGCGAGGGCGGGGAGCAAGGAGTCCCGGAGGTAGTCTTCGAAGCCGATGTGCCGCAGGGACGCGTCCGGGTTCCGGTAGCTGATCGTGAACACGGTGTGCCCGTGCTCGACGGCCCACTGCACGATGCTGCGTCCGGGGCTCAAGTCGGCGATGTAGTACTTGTTGACCCAGGGCGGGCAGCACAGGAGCGGGACGGTGTGGACGGTGGCGGTGCGCGGCTCGTACTGGATCAGTTCCATGAGGTGGTTGCGGAAGACGACCCGGCCGGGGGTGGTCGCCAGGTCGCGGCCGGCTTCGAACGCCCGCTGGTCCACCAGCGACGGCAGGCCGCGGTTGTACTGCACGTCGGACAGCAGGTGCTTGGCCCCTTGGAGAAGACTGCGTCCGCGCGTCCGGGCTGCCTTCCTCAACGCGGTCGGATTGGCGGGCAGCAGGTTGGGCGGGGCCAGTGCGTCGGTGACCAGGCGGGCCAGGAACCGGGCGGCCTTCCGGTCGGCGGGGGACAGGGGGAGGGCGCCCGCCGTCCGATCGGCGATCCGCGTCCCCGCGAGGTAGGTGTCGCGCACGGCGCGGAGATAGCGGTTCGACGTCCAGGCCGGATCGAGGAAACGGGGATCCCTGGCCGCGCCGCGCAGCAGGGCGGCCGTGGCGGGGGCGGGGGTTTCCGTCGTCATCACCGGCTCGCGGCGGCCCGCTCGGCACCGTCCGGAATGGACGGTGCGTCGGGTTCGTCGCGGACGAAGGGGCCGAGGACGTCGGCGAACTCGACGTGGCTGTCGAGGTAGCCGACGTGCCCGGCACCCGCGAGGACGGCCAACCGCCCCCGCGGGATCTTCCCCGCCGCGCGCATCCCCTGCCAGACCGGGAACACCTCGTCGGTCAACCCCCAGATCACCAGGGTCGGCATCGGCAGCTCGCCGAGCCGGTCGTCCACCCGGTACGCACGGCGCTGCCCGGTCGCGCCCACGGCCATCCGCGCCATCCGGAAGGACGTCGACAGGAGCGTTCGCGCCTGCGTCTTGCTGATCTGATCGCGCCACTCCCGGAAGGACACCCGCCAGAGCCGCCGCATTTGGAGGCCGCTCATCAGGGCTCGCGGGATACTGCCCCCGGGGAAGACGAGCGCCGCGGTCACCAGGTCGAGGGCCCGGTCGGGAAGCAGGCTGCCGAGGATGAGGATGGGGCTCGCCGCACGACCCAGGCCGGCGGAGTCCACGAGCACCAGGCGGGTCACGCGCCCGGGGTGCTCCAGCGCGAACGTCGCCGCGATGAGACCGCCGGCGGAGTGGCCGAGGACGATCGCCTCGTCGACGGACAGCACGTCGAGGAACGCGGCGAGGAAGGAGACCTGACTGTCGAGGCTCGTCTCCCCGAGGGGGCTGGTGCCGCCGTAGCCGGGAAGCGAAAGGGCCAGGACCCGGTGCGTGGTCCGGAACTCCTCGACGATCCGTTGCCAGCTGCGGAAGGTGGTGACGTTGCCGTGCACCAGGAGCAGTACCGGCCCGGTCCCCTCGTCGAGATAGGCCGTCGACAAACCCTGAACCAGCACGTGGTGCTCGCTGAGCGTCTCGGTTTTCACAGTGATTCCTCATCCTTCCGGCGATTCTGGTCGCGCCTGGTCTTCCTCGGAGACACCACGCTCAGCGTCATCCCCCGGACCTGGCACACGCATCCCCGGCCGGCGTACAGCCGGGCGTCGGCGGTCGCGAACCGGCCGGTGGCATCGGACCCCGTCCCGGTGACCTCCAGGTCGAGGACGACCCGGCCACTGGCGGGGAGGACCTCACCGTGGTGGGTCCAGGTCAGCTCGCGCCCGGCGGCCGGCGTCCGGAAGCGCGTGCCATGACCGGCTTCCGCACCTTCGAGCAGGTAGAGCTGCAGCAGCTGGGACACCGCCTCCAGCGCGAGACTGCCCGGCAGGACGGGGTCCTGGAAGACGTGCGCCTTGAACCACCAGTCGCCGGGGTCGAGGTCTTTCTCGGCGTGCAGCCGGCCGAGCCCCGCGGCACCGCCGTCCGGCCGGAAGCCGGTCACCCGGTCGATCATCAGCAGCATGGGGCCGGGCAGGCGCAGCCGGCCGCCGAACAGGTGGCGCGGACGGGTCCGCAGGTCGAGCACGGTGCCGCCGGGGTCCGGAGGTGCCTCCTCCGGGACGGGCGCCGGCGTGGCCGACGGCCACGCCGTGGCGCCGGCCGGCAGCAGCCCGACCGCGGTTTCGAGGGTGAGAAAGGGTGCATCACCGAGGTGACAGGCGACCGCGAAGGTGCAGACGGTGGTGCCCTCCCGCTCGGTCACTCCGGTGAGGTGCGCGGTCGTCCGGACGACGCCGTCGGACGGGCGCAGCTCGCGGTGCACGGTGAGGGTGCCGCCGAGGTTCCGCAGCCGTGCGCCGGGTCCCGCCTCCCGCGCGAGGCCCAAGTGCCCGATGAGCCAGGAACACGGTTGCGACGCGAGCTCGGTCAGGACGCCCAGCGGCGCGACCCCGGAACAGCTCTCCTCCCGGAACCAGGCGCGGTCGGGCAGGTCGTACTCGGCGACGACGTTGCTGCCCGCCCCTCCGGACGCGGCGGAAACGTCCCGGATCCGGGAGACGAACAAGTAGGGCGGCCCGGGCAGGCGGATGGTCGGCGGGCCGTCCCGGCGCGCGGGCCGTCCCCACGCCGCGGCCAGCAGGTCGGGGTAGCCGAAGCGGCTCCCGTTCACCGTGGCCGGCCGCTCGTCCTGCTCGCCCAAGAGGCCACCGAGGCCTTCGGCCGGCACGGGTTCGCCGGTCGGCTGGGTCGCCGGCCGGGCGAGCCCGCGCCAGTGAGCGAGCGGCCAGTCGGGCGAAAGCCGCAGGCCGAGGCGCCGGGCGTGGAACGCCTTGACGCCGTCGACCGTGCACAGGGCATCGGCGAACAGGGCCGGCCGTGGACCGTCCACGATCTCGGACACGAACAGCTCGTAGGTCAGCAGCCGGCTGCGCGGAGTGGCCTGCCCTCGGCAGAGCAGCCGGAAGGTCTCGTCGGGTACCGGTTCGAACCGCCAGCCGTCGCGGTCGAGGGTGTAGCCGTAGGCCGCGAGGTAGAACGCCATCGCCTGCAGGCAGGCCTCGAACATCAGCGTCCCCGGCATGCACGGATCGCCGGTGAAGTGGCCGGGGAAGAACCACTCCTGCGGGCTGATGGTGTACTCGGCCCGCAGGTACCCGCGCTTCCACGGCCCGCCGGACGGGTCGAAGACGGGGACGCGGTGCAGCAGCTGCAGGCGGCCGTCGCCGGTGCGCGGAGTGCGGACGTGGGCCCGGGTGATCTCCCAGCCCCGGCCGAAGCAGACGTCGGGCCGGCCTTCGGCGAAGGCCCGGACGTCGGCGAAGCCGAAGGACGTCTTGGTCGTTGCCGCGGGGGGAGACCACCGTCCGTTCGGCGGCTTCTCGCCGCCGGGGTCCCAGATCACTCCCTTCGAGGCGGCCAGCTCCTCGTCGGTGAAGTAGCCGGCCTGCCCGTTCTCCACCGTGAGCCGGGGTTTTCCGCCGGCCGCACACCGGCTTCGGAAGAAGAACAGGTACACCCCGCCGTGCTGACCGTGACCGTCGACGGCGATGTCGTACCGGGCGGTCGCACCGACCGCGGGCGGGCTGCCGTGGAAGGTCACGTCCATCCCGAGCAGGCGGTACACCCGGCTTTCGTCGACGTGCAGATCGGCACCGAGCCAGGTGAGCAGCAGCAGGTCCGCCTGCCCGGCTTCGACCACCAGCCCGGCGGGCATCCGCCCGCAGCCGTCCACGTACCAGGCGTCGCGGCCGATGTCGGTCTCGGTCCGGATGGTGCCCTTTCCCAGGGAGCAGGGTTCGCCGCCGATGTCCAGGACGCGGTCGGCGAGCAGCATCGGGGGCTCGGGCATGCGCGTGTGCCGTGCCCGCTTTTCGACGGCGGCGAACCGGTCCCCCAGCACGGCCGCCACCCGGCCGGCGGCCAGGCTTTCCAGCTGCGTCCGATCGAGGGTGAGGGCGGGCGCCGCGCGACCCGGTACCGGGTGGTGCCCGTTCGGTGAACCGGTGGACTCGCGCGCCGGGACCCGGGTCTCGTCGTCGCGGGCCTGGAGGGCGCGCCGCAGGGCCGTGACCCGCCCTTCGGTCTTCCGGAGAACCGCCGGCTCAGAGGCACGTGCTGCCGGTGCCGAAGCGGGGGGAGACCCCGTTGCGCCGCCCGGTCGCGGCCCGGTGAAGGGCGGCCGCGCCAGTGCCGTCGCGACGAGTGGCGGATGGGCGGGAGTGACCAGTGACCGGGGCCGCTCCGCGGCCGGAAGCGGTACGGGCGCCAGCCGGTCCAGCACCGGGTCCGGGTCCGTGCAGATCCCGGCGGCGGCGAGCTCGGCGATCGCCCGGGCGAGGGCCGCGAGGGAGTCTTCGCCCGCTCCGGTGCCGTCCAGGGCGACGGTCAGGTGGTCGCGATCGTGGAGCGTCGAGGAGATCCAGCCGGAGCACAGGTTGCGCGGGCCGTGCTCGACGAACACGCGGACGCCGTCGTCCCAGGCCCGGCGCACGGTGGCCGCGAAGTCGATCCGATCGAGGGTCAACGTCGTGAGTACCTCCGCCACCGACTCGGGCGTGGGAACGTACGGGGCCCCGGTCGTGCTCGTGTAGAAGCGCAGAGGGGGATCGACGTGGACCGGGTGGCGATAGATCCGCAGCAGCTCGGTTCGCGCCTCGCTCAGGACGCGGGAATGGGCGGCGATGTCGTAACCCAGGGGTATCGCCGTCACCGCGCCGCTGATGCGGCGGACGACGCGGTCACAGGCGGCCGCCGCCCCTCCGACGACGCACTGGCCGGGCGTGTTGACAGCCAGCAGAAAAGCGGCCGGTTCGCCCTCGAGTGCGGCCTCGACCCGTTCGGCCGGGGCCGCGACCAGCAGGTTGACCCAGCGTTCGTCCGGCAGGCCCATCCGGCGCCAGGCCCGGCGGGCGATGCGCTGCTCACCGACGAGCCCGTGGGTGAAGCACCCGGCCCCGGTGAGCTCGGCGACGAGTGCCGGGATGTCGCGCCACACCTGCAGCGCCACCATCCCGCTGGCCTCTCCGGAGGAGTAACCCAGCACCGCGTCCGGCCGGATCGCGAGCGTGTCCCGGGTCAGGCGGGTGTGCAGGTCGGCGAGCAGGGTCGCGGCCAGGTTCTTCCGCAGGGGGTCGGCCGGGTCGCCGGCGAACACGGGTTCGGCGAACCGCGCGAGGTCGCCGCACCGCTCACGGATCTCGGCCACGAGCTCGGGAAAGGCCAGCATGAGGGAGCGGCCCATCTGCGGGTAGCAGGCCGATCCGTTGGTGTAGACGAACGCGACCTCCCCGTCGGCGGGCCGGTCCCGGAAGGCCATCGCGGCAGGCCGTTCGCCCTGGCCGATGAGCCACCGGTGGGCCGCCTCCCGGCGGGCGGCGGGGAGGTCTCCGGGCCGTTCGACGAGGGCGAGGCGGCAGGGCCCGGCACCGCCGCGGTGTCCGTCACGCACCGCCTCGGCGAGCTCCTGCCGGTCCCGGCCGGTGTACACGTGGACCGCGTAGCCGCCGGTCGACCAGGCCGCGGGAGTCACCCCCCGGACCCAGACCTTGCTGGTGGGGGCGCCCATCGGGGCCACGGTGACCTCGGCGACCGGCGCGCACAGCATCGGGTCCGCCGGGCGGCCGGGCCGGGGCACCGCACGGTGCCGCACCGCCAGCGCCGCGGCGGCGACCGCGACGAGACCCTCGGCGGCGTGCGCGCTGCCGAACCGGTCCACCGGATCGAAGCCGGGTACCTGACCGCCGGACGCGTCCGGTCCGACGCCGAGGCCCGGGCCGCTACCGAGGATGTCGGCCTCGCCGACCAGCGCGATGACGGCCGCTCCGTCCCGCTCGGCGTCCGCGCGGCGGCGCAGCAGCAGCACCACCGCGGCGTCGCCCGGCCGGCGGCCGCAGCCGAGAGCCCGCAAGGATGCCTCGTGCACCGGCTCGCACGACAGGTCCACCGCTCCGACCACCACTGCGTCTGCTTCGCCCGCGCGCAGCGCGCGGCAACCGAGCTCCAGGGCGGCCGGCCCGGACGCCTCCTCCGCGAACACGGAAAAGCTCGGGCCGGCCAGATCGAACTGGGAGTTCAGGCGGTTGGTGACGATGTTGGGCATGGTTCCGACCACGCCGGCGGAGGTGAACGGCGGTGCGAACACGTCTCGCGCGGCCGGATCGTCGGCGACCTCGTCGGGAGCCCCGCCTTCGGCCAGCCAGGACGGAACCCGCCAGCGGGCCGCGTTGCGCACCACTTCGGGGTCACAGCCCATCCCGACGAGGACCATCGTGCGTTCGCGCGGCAGGTCCTGTCCGGCCAGTGCTTCCCGTGCCGCGTCCAGCACCAGCAGTTGCTGCGCGAGCGTGTGTTCCAGGTCGGACGGCGGGAACCGGAGGCCCGGAAGCGGTGTCGCGACCGTCTTCCGCCGCGTCGACGGCGCCCGCCCGCCGAACAGGTCCTCGGCGAAGTCCCGCACGCTCGCGCCGGTGCCGACCCGGGCGCCGATGGCCACGATGGCCACCTCGTCGTCCACGAAGCCGTTCCTGGAGCTGTCCAGGGAACCGTCCGCGGAGCGGCCGGGATCCGACGTGTCCGCCGAACGCTCGGATCCGGCCGGGTACGGGCCGGGGTACGTCTCCGCGGCCGGGGGCAGGGCGTCCAGCACGAGATGGGCGTTGTTGCCGCCGAACCCGAAGGTGCTGAGACCCGCGCGCCGCACACCTTCCCACGGTTCGTGTTCGGCGAGCGGCCGGAGCGTGGTCCCGGTCAGCGCCTCGGCCGGGTCGTCGGCTCCCAGCGTGGCCGGGCGGACGCCGGCGTGCATCGCGCCGATGAGCTTCAGCAGGCCCGCCAGCCCCGCCACCGTGACCAGGTGGCCGAGGTTCGACTTGGCCGACCCCACCGGCAGGTCGCGGGCCCCGGCGAAGACCTTCGCCGTGGTGCGGGCCTCGACGGCGTCGCCGAGACTCGTTCCCGTGGCGTGGCACTCCAGCAGGGACACCGAGCCCGGATCCAGCCCGGCGGCCCGGTAGGCGCCGAGGATCGCGCGTTCCTGGCCTTCCGGGGACGGGGCGAGGAGGCCTTCCCCGCGTCCTCCGTTGGACAGCCCCAACCCGCGGATCACCGCGAAGATCGGCGTGCCCGCGCGGACGGCGTCGGCCAGCCGCATCAGAGCCACGCACGCGGCCCCCTCCGCCGGCACCAGCCCGTCGGCGGTGCGCGCGAACGGCCGGCTCCGCCCCGTGCGGCTGAGCGCGCCGAGGGCATCGAACGCGGCGTGCAGGAACAGGTCGTCGGCGCGATTGACGGCGGCGGCCAGCATGACGTCGGCGACGCCGTCGTGCAGCCGGTCCACGGCGATCTTGATGGCGTACAGCGACGAGGCGCAGGCGGCGTCCAGCCCCATCGAGCCGGCGGTGAGGCCGAGTGCCTTGGCCGTGAGGTGCGCGGTGAGCCCGCCGGAGAACCTGTTGCGCGGGTCGTGGTCGCCGCTGTCCGCCGCCGCTCGCCGCAGGTGCTCGGGCCGGGCTCGCGTCCAGGTCCGTTCGGCGAACCGGCTCATGCCCGGTGACGGGTAGCCGAGGACACCGAGAACGAGCCCGGTTCGCGGCAGCGGCCCGGCCAGGCCGGTTTCGCGCAGCGCCTCCCGGCCGCAGTGCAGGGTCCAGTGGACCAGCGGGTCCAGGGAACCGATGTCCGCCGGCTCGACGAAGAAGCCGTCCGGTTCCCACACCGTGTCGAAACCGCGGACGTATCCGCCGAGCCCGGTGGCTTCGCCGGCGGGCTCGGCGAAGGGTTCTCCGGCGAGCGGATGGTCAAGGCGCCAGTAGCCGTCCGGGACGGGACCCAGGCAGACCCGCTTGGCCATGATGTTGTTCCACAAGGCGTCCGGGGTCAGTGCCTCGGGGAGTACGCATCCGCGTCCCACGACGGCGATGGGTTCGAACATGGTTGCTCCCAGGCGTCGAAGAGGGGGAACGAGCGACGCGATACCGGCGCGCCGGGCGAGAAGAGCGCTCAGGGCCGGCGGATCAGGCGGACGCCGAGCAGTTCCAGGTGTGCCCGTCCGCCGGGATCCAAGAGCGCGATGTCGCAGACGGCGTGGTCGATGCCGGTGCGGCGGCCCCGCACGGCGCAGCGGAGGGGGTGGGGCAGCGCTCCGCTCACCCGCGACCGGGCGAACCTCACCGCCATGGGCAGGGTCGCCATCCGGAGTACGCTCTCGGCCCAGAGCAAACCGAGCTGGAACGCGGCGTCCACGGCGGCGGGATCGGTGTGGGGATACCGGCCGGGCCAGCCGCGCTCCCGCACGCCGGTGACGGTCCCGTCCGCGCCCTCGGCCGACATGCCGTCGACCGACCTGAGCGTGCGGAACATCGGGCCGTGGAAGAGGACGGCGCTGTCGTACGGGTCGGCGTGCCCGAACGGTCCCGGCTCGGCGAGGGGTGACCAGTCGGTGTACCACTCTTCAGCCACCGCGGGCGTCGTGCGGGCCGCCTGGCACGGTCTGCCCTCCTCGTCGGAAATCCTCAGCTCCGCGCCGCCCGTTCGCTCTTCCACGCTGAGGGTGAGCCGGCGGTCCCGGCCGGGTTCCACGGTCAGCCGCCGGAACACCCGCAGGTCGGTGAGAGCGGGTTCGCGGCGGGACGGGTCGAGCTCCCGGGCGGCGGCGAACAACCGGTCCAAGGTCAGCGCCACCGGCACCACGGGAATTCCGCCGATGGCGTGGTCGCGCAGCGCCGGCTGATCGGCCAAGCCGAACCGGAGAGTGGTCTTCCGGCGCGTCCCGGGGCCAGGCAGGACCCGGGCGCTGTCGGCCGCGACCAGGATGCGCCGGCCGGGCGCGGCCGCTCCCAGCGTCGCGAGGACGGCCTGGCCGCCCGCCTCGACCGGCACCAGGCCGATGCCGCTGTCCCGGAAGTGCCCGGCCAGTTCCGGCGTGACCATCCCGCCTTGCCACGGACCCCAGCCGATCGCCGTCACCGGGCGCTGCGGGCGGCGCGCGGACTCGGCCGCCGCGACCTGGAAGAGCACCTCGTTGGCCATGGCGTAGTCGCTTTGGCCCGGGTTGCCGAACTGCGCGGCCACCGAGGAGAACAAGTACACGAACGACAGGGGGTCTTCGGCGGTGGCGGCCAGCAGCGAACGCAGGCCCCGCACCTTGACGTCGAAGACGCGGTCGAACATCTCGTCCGTCTTCGCTGCCACGTGCTTGTCGGCGAGCACGCCGGCACCGTGCACGAGTCCGGTCACCGGTCCCCATTCCCGGCGAACCCGGGACAGGGCCTCGCCGAGTGCCTCCGCGTCGCAGATGTCCACCGGCAGGTACCGGACGGCACTGCCCGCTTCGGTCAGGGCGGTCACCGTGCGGCGCACCTCGCGTGCGGCGACGATCCGCCGCGCCAAGGCGCCGATCTCGGACGGTGCGGGCATCGGGCCGCCACCCCGCTTCCGGTCGGCCACGATCGCGTGCTTGACGGCCGTCTCGTCGCCGGCCGTCCGCACCAGCGGCGGCTCGTCGGTCAGCGGTGTCCGTCCGATCAGGACGATGCGGGGCCGGTGGGCTCGCGCGATCGCGCGCATGGCGGCGGCCGTGATGCCGCGCGCCCCGCCCGTCGCGATGACGACCGAGTCCCGGCCGACGGCCGGCCGCCCGGGGCCGGCACGCCACCGCGCCACCGGCGTCGGCGTCTGTTCGGCCTGGGTCACCAGTGTCGTGCGCCGCCCGTCGGCGTGCAGGCCCACGTCCGGCAGGGCGCCGCCGTGGCACAGCTCGCCGGCGAGTGCGTCGGCGATCCGGCCGGGGTACCGGCCGCCGCGCTCGCAGTCGATCGCCTTGACCGTCGCGTCCGGCCACTCCTTGGCGACCGTGCGGGCCAGCGCGGCCAGACCACCGAGCCAGGCGCGGCCGGCCTGCCGTCCACTGAGGCCGAAGTCCCCACCGGTGTCCTGGACGAGGACGAACAGCCCGCCGTGCCGGGTGAACCGGGCGGCCACCGACCGGGCGGCCGCGAAGGCCTCCCGGTTGACCGCGATCGCCTCCTCCGGGCCGGCCACGTCGCGCAGCCCGCCGAGGAACACCACGCCGTCCGCGTCGGGCGGCACTTCGCCGGTCACGGCCGCGTCGATGCCCCGGGCGGTGAGCCGCTCGGCGAGCGCGGCCGCGACGCCGCCGCCGTCCTCGGTGACGAGCAGCCGTCCGCGGCCGAGACCCGACGGCGCCAGGCTCGACAGCGCGGCAGGCGCTTCGCGGACGGCATAGCGCATGAGCCGCCCCGTCCCCGGGAGCACGGCGGCCGCCGTGCTCACCCACCCACCTCCGCCGTCAGCCGCTCGGCGATCTCCCCGATCGTCTGCAGCCGGCCGAGCTCGGCGGGGTCCAGCGTCGGCAGGCCCTCGACCCGGTCGCGCAGGGCCGAGAGCACCTCGACCCGTTTGATCGAGTCGACGCCGAGATCGGCCTGCAGGTGCATCTCCGGCCGGAGGATGTCCACCGGGTACCCCGTCTTGTCCGCGACGACCTCCAGCGTCAGCCCGATGAGCCGCTCGGTCGCCGCGTCGCCGCCGCCCGCCTCGGCGTCGTCGGCCGGCACGTCGGGCTGCCGAGCCGGCTCCGTCCGTTCGGCGGCTCGCGCCTCGGGCACCGGCGCCGGATCCCGGTCGGGCTCGGCCGCGTCCGCTGGGCCGGCGGATCGGCCTGATGACCACACGGGCTGGTGATCGTCGTCCGCGCCACCTGCCCCGAACTCGGCGAAGTCCGCGGTGAACGGCCGGCCGGCCGGCCCGGGCGGCGGCTCCATGGGCAGGGCGACCGGGGTGGCCGAAGCCGGAATCCCGTTCGGGCTCACCCCGTTCGCCGGGACCTCACGGCCCGTGGCCGGGCCCGCGGGCTCGTGATCCGCCGGCGGCGGCGGGCCGTCCTCGTGGTTCAGCGACCTGCCGACGGCCGAGAGGTAGGCCAGGTGGCTCTCGGCCGTCGTGCGCTGGTAGGAGGCCTGCGTCGCGGCGGCCAGCCGGTGGACCTCGAGCACGGTCTCCCACCACGCGGCCCGGCCGTCGGTGGAGTCGTCTTCGGGCCGTCCGGTCGGCCCGTTCACTGGCTGCGGCATGACAGGGGATACCTCCGGGTCGGCGACGGGATAGGGCTTGCCGTAATTGGTGCCGCAGATCCGCACGGTGGCGGAGGACTTCGGCGGTGCGGGCGGACTCTCCGGCGCGTGGCCTTCCCACAGGGGCGCGAAGCGCACCGGCACGCCACGGGCGACCAGCCTCGCGAGTCCGTCGTGCAGGGCGGTGAGGCTGTTCTTGCCCCGCTCGTCCAAGGCGATCGCCGCGTGGTCGCGGTGGCCGAGGTTCGCCCGCACCAGCCCGGTCAGGACCGAGCCGGGACCGACCTCGACGAACGTCCGGACACCGTCGGCGTACATCGCGCGCACCTGGTCGGCGAACCGCACCACGGACACCGGCTGCCGGGCGATCCGCTCGGCGATCTTGCCCGGGGCGGACGGGTACGCGGTGGCGTCGGAGTTCGCGTAGACCGGGAACTCCGGCGCGGTGAAGGGCAAGTGGCGGACGTGCTCACCCCACGGACGGGCCATGTCCTGCACGAGCGGGCTGTGGAAGGCCGCCGACACGTTCAGCGGGCGCGCGCGGATGCCGCGTTCGGCCAGCCGGCGCTCCAGCGCGGTGAGGGACCGGCGGCCGCCGGAGACCACCACCTGCTCGGGAGCGTTGTGGTTCGCCGGCCACAGATCGCGGACTCCCAGAGCGCGTATCGCGTTTTCGACGACCGGGGCCGAGGCCGGCACGGCGAGCATGCCGCCGGGTTCACGGGCGGCGTCGCGCATCAGCTCGCCGCGCCGCCGCGCCAGGCGCACCAGGGATTCGTCGTCCATGACGCCGGCGGCGTGCAGCGCGGTCAGCTCCCCGAGGCTGTGCCCCGCCACGCAGTCCGGGCGGATCCCCACGGCGTGCAGGACGGCCAGCAGCGCCGCGCTGTGCGCGGCCACCGCGGGTTGCGCCCATTCGGTGGCCGTCAGCTGCCCGGCCTGCGCATCCCTTTCCTCGTCGCCGAAAGCGGGGGCGGGGAACACGATCCGGTGCAGCGGCCGGTCGCCCATCTCGATGTCCGCGAGCCGGTCCCAGAGCAGGCGCGCCCGCGGCACGTGCAGGGCGACGTCCGTGCCCATCCCCACGTACTGGCTCCCCTGGCCGGGGCACAGGAACGCCAGGCGACCCGGGTCCGCCGGGCCGGTGCCGTAGTGCGTTCCGTCCGGCGTGTCGAACGGTGTTCCGGGGGCACTCCGGACACGCGCGGCGGCGTGCTCCGCCTGGCGCCTCAGCTCGTCGATGCCGGTAGCCACGATCGCGAGCCGCCGGCCGGGAACGCCGCCCGGACCCGGGAGGAACTCCTCCTGGGATTCGCGCGCGATCCGGGACAGCGGCCGAAGGTCCTCGGCCACGGCGCGGCAGCGGTCGAGGAGTTCTTCCGGCGAGGTGGCCGTCAAGACGACCAGTTCCGACGGGGCCGTGCGCGTGCGGTAGGCCCGGCGGCCGCCGTGGCGGGGAACGTACTCTTCGACCGTGACGTGGAAGTTGGTGCCACCGAAGCCGAAGCTCGACACGGACGCGCGCCGCGGGTGGGCCGAGCCCCGGATCCAGGGCCGGGTGGCGGTGTTGACCTCGAACGGGCTGCCGGTGAGCCCCAGCCGGGGATTCGGGCGCGTCACCTTGATGGTCGGCGGAAGCACCCCGTGGTGCACGGCGAGCACGGCTTTGAGCAGGCCGGCGGCGCCGGCCGTGGCCTTGGTGTGGCCGAACTGGGACTTGAGGGATCCCAGCGCGCACCAGGGAACCGGCGACGGCGAAGCCTCGCCGAACACCTGGCGCAGCGCCGCCGTCTCGGCGGCGTCACCGGCCCGGGTCCCGGTGCCGTGCGCTTCCACCAGTTCCACGGTCCCGGGCGGGTACCCGGCCGCCTGGTACGCCCGCCGGAGCGCCCGGACCTGGCCCTCCGGCAGCGGGGTGTAGACGGCCGTGCCGCGCCCGTCGGAGGAAGTGCCCACGCCGCGGATGACCGCGTACACGGCATCACCGTCGCGCTCGGCGTCCACCAGCCGCTTGAGGGCGAACAGCACGATGCCTTCGCCGAGGACCATGCCGTCGGAGTCGGCCGAGAAGGGGCGGCAGTCGCCCGTGGGGGACAGCGCGGGAGTCTTGCTGAAGCAGGTGTACCAGACGATGTCGTTGAGCGTGTCGACGCCGCCGGTGATGACCATGTCGGCCTGCTGCAGCCGCAGCTCGTTGACCGCCGAGGACACCGCGGCGAGCGACCCGGCGCAGGCCGCGTCGGTGACGAAGTTGGTGCCGTGGAAGTCGAACCGGTTGGCCACGCGGCCGGCCACGACGTTGCTCAGCAGGCCCGGCAGACTGGCTTCTTGCCAGGGGACGTAGTGCTCGGCGATGCGATCGCAGAGGGCCTCCACCCGGTCTCCCGGCAGGCCACCCTCCCGCAGGGCCTTGGCCCAGACCGGACGCTGCATGCGGTTGGCCATCGTGGTCAGCAGCTCCAGCGGCCCGGTGCCGAGGATGACGCTCACCCGTTCCCGGTCGTAGGTGGGCGGGCCGTACCGCGCGAGGTCGTCCAGGAGCCGTTGCGCCGTGAGCAGGGTCAGCGTCTGGGACGTGTCGGTGGCGGGCAGGGTGCTGGGCGGCAGCCCGTGAGCCAGCGGGTCGAAGTCCACCGGGTCGAGGAAGGCTCCCCGGTACCCGTAGGTCTTGTCCGGGGCGGCGGGGTCGGGGTCGAAGTAGTCGGAGCGCAGCCAATGCGTCGGGGGAACGTCGGTGACGAGGTCGTGGCCGCGGACCACCGTGCGCCAGAAGCCGTCGGTGTCCGCGGAACCGGGCATCAGCGCACTGACCCCGACGACGGCGATCGGCTGCTGCCGGGGACCGCCGGACGTTTCGGGCGGGGTCATCGGACCGCTCCGCTCTCGGCGAGCCGACGGGGAACGAACCCGAAGCCGGCCGGGGTCACGGGCAGCCCGCAGGTGCGGGCCTGGTGCGCGCGGGTGATCACCGCTGCTCCTTCCATCAGGTTGAGCGCGATCTGCACCACCGTCCGGTGTTCGAGCGCCGCGAGGAAGGACCCCGCGGCCCACCGGTTGAACGCCCCCATGGCCGGACCGCACCAGATCTGGTAGTCGGCCCGGCGCCCGGGGTCACCGGTGATGGCCCACCGGCTCGATCTGCCCAGGTACCACCGGAACACCAGGGCCATCCGGTGCTTCGCGTCCTTTTCCGCCAGCGTCACCTGAGCCGGGTCACGGGAGGCCCAGAACCGGGCGGTCTCCGCCCAGACCGCCTCCAGCGGCATGCGGAAGATCTGCTCCTCCAGCTGCGTACGGCGCCGGGCGGGGATCTCCTCCAGCGAACCGTGGGCCTGGTACAGCTCGTAGAGCAGCCCGGCCCGGCCCGCGAACATGGTCCCGCGCCGCAGCACCTGGAGGCGGACGCCCATCTCGAACATGTCGGCGGCCGGCGCCATCGCCGTGTCGGTGAGGTCGGCTTCGGCCAGCATCCGGCGGCCCTCCGCGGACGTCCCGGACTCGACCGCGGCCTGGTTCACGGAACCGGTGAGGACGTAGTCGGCGCCGAGGGCGAACGCGGCGGCGACCGCGGCGGGCGTGCCGAGCCCGCCGGCGGCCCCGACCCGGACGGGGCGCGGGTGGCCGTAGGACCCCGCGAGCCGGTCACGCAGCGCGCGAATCGCCGGCAGCATGATCCCCAGTGGACGGTTGTCGGTGTGCCCGCCGCTGTCGGCCTCGACCGTGACGTCCTCGGCGACCGGGATGCGGGCCGCCAGTGCCGCCTCCTCCGCCGACAACTCGCCGTCCGCCACCAGCCGGCGAAGCAGCGGCGCGGGGGCGGGGGACATGAACCGTTCGGCGGTCTCCGGCCGCGACACCTTCGCCAGCACCCGGCGCGGCCGGACCACGCCCCCCGAGCGGTCGGTGCGCAGGCCTCGGGCCACGCAGAGCACGAGGGCCGGCGTGAGATCCAGGTACGCCGACGCCGACACCGCCGGGACGCCCAGTTCGACGAGCAGCCGTGCGGTCCGCGTCTCGACGGCGGGTTCGCTGGGGGAGTGCAGGAGGTTGACCCCCCAGTTCTCCCGGCCGCGCAGGGACCGGCCGAGCCGTTGGACGGCTTCCCGGACCACCCGTTCACGCAGGCCGCCCGCGCCGAAAAAACCCATGAGACCCGCACCGGCGAGCTTTTCGACCATTTCCGTCGTGGCGATTCCCGTCGACATCTCGCCGGCCAGGTACGGAAACCGGGTGTGGTGCGCCGCGCAGAACTCGCTGCTCCCCAGCCATTCGGGATAAATGGCCGGAAGTACTCCCAGAAGTTGCGTCGAAGCGTGTGCGGCGCCGTCCGGCCGGAAATGCGGTTCCAGCCGGACGCCCCGACGTCCGGTGGACGGATCCAGCAGCAGGGCGAGCGGCCGCCGGATTTCGGCGACCAACGCGGTGATCTCCTCCGGGGCGAAGCGCGCCGCGGTGTCGTCCGAGGTGGGGGCGGCGCCGTTCGGGGAGAGCGCAATGTGCGGTGTCATGGTCACCATGCCTGTTCGCTTCGCGTACTCGGCGGCGTGGTCGGTCGGTCGTACATTCACTCAAACATGGGCGGCCGGGGGGCGACAGGAGCACTTCGGCCCCGGAAGAAATGCTCTGCGCCAGGCTTTCGGATGGTGCTTGACTTCGCCGAACGTCCTGGCGAATCTGGGTTCGGTTCTCGTTGCCGGATCCGGCAATGTGAAAAAGGTGAGCGGATGGCAAAGTGAACGAAGACGAACTGCTTCGCTGTGTGGGTGAACTGGTGCGGTTCACTCGCCACGGAGCGCAGTATCGCGGTCGCTTGCTCGGGGTCAACTGGAGAATCCAGGACAGTGGCCACCGGGATGTCTACGTCGTCGTGGAACTTCCGGTCACCCTGCTGAAACTGTCGATTCCTTCGCGTGATGTGGCGCCCGTCGAATCGCATCCTTGAGCCGCTGCCGACCGGGATCGAGGGGAGTTCGCGGTCATCGTGGCGAGGTGGTTCCTGCCGTAGCCGGCCGGATTCGTCACGCTGTCCCCGAATGGCCCAAGGCACCTGCCTCGAACGGGCGGTGCCTGTTGCGCTGTTTGCCGGGGCAACTTAACTTCGTCGTGTGGTCGACCCTCGGGACAAGGCGGGTGGTGGCATGCGAACCGACGAACCGGAGCTGGTCGATCACCATTGTCACGGCATCCGGCGCGGCGAGATCGACGCCCGCGCGGTCGGCTCACTGCTCACCGAATCCGACTCCTCTCCGCCGCCGGGGACGTCGTTTTTCGATTCCCAGCTGGGATTTGCCGTACGCCGTTGGTGCGCGCCGGTGCTGGGACTGCCGGAGCGGGCGGGGGAGGCGGAGTACCTCGAGCGGCGGCGGGAACTGGGCAGTGCGGAAGCCGGCCGGGCACTGCTGGCGGCCGCGGGCTTGGCGGTCTTGTGCGTGGACGACGGCTTCCCGGCCGCGGAACTGCTGACGGTCGCCGAGATGGCCGACTTGTCGGGCCGGCCGGCCCGGCGTGTGGTGCGGCTTGAGGCGGTGGCCGAGGCCGTCGCCGCCTCGGGTGGGCCGGCGGCGGGCTTCGCCGAAGCCTTCGCCCGCCGCCTCGCGCACGAGTGCTCGAGCCCGGAGGTGGTCGGGCTGAAGTCGGTGATCGGCTACCGGCTGGGCCTGGACTTCGAGGCGTGCCCGCCTGAACTGTCCGCCGTGGTGACGGCCGCGGGCGAATGGTTGCGGGCCAGTGCGGGAAAAGCCGGGGCAGCGCCGTTGCGATCCGAGGTGCTGCTGCGGCACGTGCTCTACACCGGCGCCCGGCACGGTGCGGAAAACGCCCTGCCGCTGCAGTTCCACACCGGACTGGGCGACACCTCGCTGCACCTGCGGCGGGTGGATCCCCTGCACCTCACCGCTTTCCTCCGTCAGGTACAGCAGCAGGGAACCCAGGTCGTGCTGCTGCACGGCTATCCCTACCACCGGCACGCTGCCTACCTCGCCCACGTCTTCCCCCACGCGTGGGTGGACGTGGGTCTTTCGCTGAACTACGTCGGCGCGTCGGCGCAGCGGGTCCTGTCGGAAGTGCTGGAGCTGGCCCCGTTCGGCAAGGTGCTCTTCTCCACCGACGCCTACGGATTGCCGGAGCTCTACCACCTGGGCGCGGTGCTCTTCCGCCGCGCCATGGCCGGACTGGGCGAGGAAGCCGTCCGTGCGGGCGATTGGAGCGCCGGCGACGCCGAACGCGTCGCGCACCTGGTCGCCGGCGGCAACGCCCGGCGCCTCTACCCCCGTCTCGGATGCTAGGCACGAGGGAGAACGGCTATGGGCGTACTGGCGCTGTGCAACCACACCACCAGCAACCTCGGGTTCCTGGCCGAGCGGTTCGAGCACCACGGGCTGGGCCCGGTCACCACCGTCTTCCGCGAGGATCCGAGCGGCTGGCCCGAGCCCACCGACTTCGACCTGCTGGTCAGCACGGGATCACTGTGGTCGGTGCGGGAGGACGAGCGCGCGGCCAGCCTGCGCCACGAGTGCGAGATGTACCAGCGCGCCCTGGCGGGGGCCGTCCCCGTGCTGGCCATCTGCTACGGCGCACATGCGCTGGGGGCCGCGCTGGGCGCCCCGGCACGGGCGGCGCCCCGGCCGGAAGCCGGGTTCGTGGTCACCAGCACCGCGGACCCGGCGCTGATCCCGCCGGGGCCGTGGCTGACGTGGCACAGCGACCTGCTGTCCGTGCCGTGCGGCGCCACCGTCGTGGCCCGCACCCCCGTCGCGCCCCAGGCGTACACCACGGGTCGCGCACTGGCCGTGCAGTTCCACCCGGAACTCACGGCCGGCGAACTCGTCAACTGGGTCGGCCTGGGCGCCGAGTGGCTGCGGGAGCACCACGTCGACACCGACGATCTTCTGGACCAGGCCGCACGGCACGAATCCGCCCTTCGTGAGCGGGCGCACGCGCTTTTCGACGCATTTTGGTCGGGCGTGGCGCTCACCGCGTGAAGCCCGGACGGGAGGAGCGGCTTGCCCGCGCGCATCACGATTCTTCGAGACGGGTGCCCCGCCGCCAGATCGCGCGGGTGTTGAGCGTGTCGCCGATGTTCGTCGTCGGGTCGCCGTCGACGAGCAGGAGGTCGGCGCGGAGCCCTTCGGCGACGCGGCCCCGGTCGCCGAGGCCGAAGCGGCGTGCCGTGGTCGCTGTCGCGGCGCGCAGCGCTTGGGCGGGTGTCAGGCCGGCGGCCACGAGGTACTGCAGTTCGTGGTGCAGGCTGGCTCCGTGGGCCAGGCCGCCGAAGAAGGTCTCGGCCATGGAGGCGTCGCTGCCCGCCAGGACGTCCACGCCCGCGGCGACCAGGGCTCCTACGGTCTCCAGGACGTCTTCGAGCTTGCCCTGCGGATAGCGGTTGTAGCTGGACCGCAGGGTTTCCTCCCACTTGGCGTCGAGGCGGCGGGCGACCCGGGGGTCGTCGGCGAGGTCGCTGCCGGTGATGCCCATCATCGAGGCGTCGAGGCAGACGCACGGCACGACGAACACGTCCGCGTCGGCGATCAGGTCCACGATCTCCGCGGTGTGCGGCTGGTCCATGAACACGTGGACGACGCCGTCGATGCCGGCTTCGACGGCCATCCGGGTGGCGTCGAGGGTCAGCGTGTGAGCGACGGTGAGGGCGCCGTGCTTCTTGGCCTCGGCGACGCCCGCGTCGAGCGTGGCCTGGTCGAGCATCGGCAGTCCGGGGTGTCCTTCGACGCTGCCGTCGTCGATCATGAACTTGATGTAGTCGGAGCCGCGCGCCAGGAGCTGCGGTACGTACGCGGCGGCCTCTTCCGGGGTGGTGGAGAACGGCATCAGCGGCCTGACCGGCGGCAGGGCGCCGGCCGGCCGGAACCCTTCCGGCATGAGTTCGCTGGGGTGACCACCGGGCGGCGTGATGGCGAAGCCGGACGACCGGATGTCGGCCACCGTGTCGTCCTCGGTGATGTGCGCCCGGTTCTCACGGGTGTTCATGCCCTGCATCTCCAGTTCGGTGGTGACGCCGAACCGCAGGGCCAGTGCCTGGGAGCCGGGACCGGAGTGGACGTGCGCGTCGATCAGTCCGGGCAGCAGGGTCGCGCCCCGGCCGTCGACGACCTCGGCGCCGTCGGGTACCTCGCCGCCGACCTGGCGGATCTTCCGGCCGTCGAGGACGACGGTCTGTACCCCCAGCGTCTTCTCCCCGTCGAAGACCCGGGCGCCGGTGATGGCGGTGGTGGCCATGGCGGCCTCGCTTTCGCTCGCAGTTACATACCCAATGCTATGTAGTTTCCGCCTGGTATGCAAATGCGTGGGGTACTACGATCCCTGAGGTGAGCCCTTCCGCTGAGGATCTCCTGCTGGACCAGATCGGCCCGGCCCTGTCCCGGCTGCGCCGGCGCACCCCGGCCTCGAGTCGTGACCTGTCCCGCAACCTGGTGCTGAACGTGGTCGCGGACGCCCCGGGTGAGATGACCGTCGGGGGACTCGCCGCGGAGATGGGCGTCGCGCAGCCGGTGGCCAGCCGAACGGTCGCGGCCTGCATCGCCGACGGCCTGCTCCGGCGGGCCGCCTCCCAGGCCGACGGCCGCCGGACCGTGCTCGAACTCACCGAACGCGGCGAGGCCGAGCGAACCCGTTTCGCCACCGGCCAGCGCGCGGCGTTCGAAGGCATCACGGCTGCCTGGTCGCCGGAGGAACGCGCTCAGTTCGCGCGGCTGCTCGTCCGCTACGCCGCGGACGCCGCCGCCTGGTCCCGCCGCCGAAGCTCGGACGGCGAATAGCGGCGGCTTCCCTCGGCGGCCGGACCACGGGATGCGGCCGGCGGAGGACCGGGGGCCGGCGAGCCAGGTGCGGGTGTCGACCGGGGATTTCCGGTCCCGGATCGGAGAACCCGGGTCTGACATTCGGTTGTAGGCGACCTGAGCCGGTGCGGCCCACTTCTGCCGGCGTCTCCCGTGCTTCGCGGGCTAGGGAATGCGGGCCACCCCGGCCAGGCCTTGGGCGTGCGGGAGGTCGCCGGCCGCGGGGTCGCCGGCCAGTTCGGGGTGCCAGTCGGGCAGCCAGACCAGGCCGGGCTCGATCAAGGGCAGGTCGCCGAAGAACGCGGCGATCTGCTCGCGGGTGCGCATGATCGCGGCGTGGTTGGTGCGCTGCTGGTAAGCCTGGGCGACCTGCCGGCCGGCCGCCTGGGTGGCGGCGTCGTCGGGGGCGACGTGGATGTGGGAGAGCGCCAGCATGCTCCCCGGCGGAAGCAGTTCCCGGTAGAAGCCGAGCGTGTGGTGCGGGCGCCGGGTGTCCGGCATGAAGTGCAGCAGGGCCACCAGCAGCATCCCGATCGGCTCGGCCGGGTCGATCAACCCGGTTTCGCGCACCTGCGTCCACAGGGCGTCGCGGTCGAAGAAGTCCGCATCCAGCGCCGCGTGACGGGCCGGGTCGGCGGTCTGCTCGAGCAGGATCTGCGCGTGCGCGCGGGCGATGGGTTCGTTGTCGATGTAGACCACCCGGCATTCGCCCGGGGCGACGAGGTCGGCGACCTCGTGCACGTTGCCCTGGGTGGGCAGGCCCGAGCCGATGTCGACGAACTGCCGGATCCCGTGGGCGATCATGTAGCGGACGGCGCGGCCGAGGAACGCGCGGTTGGCGCGGGCGAACTCGCGGATCTGCGGCAGCACCGCCAGCTGTTGTTCGGCGAACGCTTGATCGACGGCGTAGTTGTGGGTGCCGCCGAGCAGGTAGTCGTACACCCGGCCGACCGACACCTTGTCCACCGCCGCGCTCAGCCGGGCCGCCGCGTCATCGCCCATACCGCACCATTCCCCTGCCGGAGCCGGTTCGCATCCGGTGCCGCACCTTACCGCGTTCCGGCCGGTGCCCCGGTGCACCGGCAAGACGTCGTCACCCCTGGTCGAGGCGGGGGTAGAGCACCTCCTCGGCCAGCAGGAGGATCGCGGCGGCGACGGGGATGGCGACCAGGGCGCCGATGACGCCCAGCAGTGCGCCGCCGAGCAGGACCGCGACGACGGTGACCAGCGCGGGGACCTTCAGCACGTTCCCGATGATCTTCGGGACCAGCAGGTAGTCCTCGACCAGCCGGTAGACGATGAAGAACCCGACCGTCGCCAAGGCCACCGGCAGCGACACCGTGAGCGCGACGAGGCTCACCAGCACACCGCCGATCACGGACCCGACGACGGGGACGAGGTCCAGCACGGCGACGGCGATGGCCAGCAACGCCGCGTAGGGCACGCCGAAGATCAGCAGCCAGACCAGGGTGAGGGCACCGGCGATGACCGAGACGGCCAGGTTGCCCAGGACATAACCACCGACCTTGGCGAAGATGTTGTCGCCGATCAGGATCGCCCGCGGGCGGCGGGAGTGCGGGATCAGCCGGTACATCGCGGCGCGGATCCGGGGCAGGTCGGCGACGAAGTAGATGGTGAGGACGATCAGGATCAGCGTGTCGGTCACGATGCCGAAGACCGCTTTGCCGGCACCGAGAACGCCACCGGTGAGGCCGGAGCCCGAGCTGAGGGACGATTCGACCGCCTGCTGCAGGTGGAACCGCTCGTTGAGCCGGCCGAGGAAGGTGTTGTGGTCCTGCGCTTGGCGCAGGTACTGCGGGGCCTTGGTGACGAGCGCGGTGGCTTGTTCGACGATGACGGGGATGGCGGCGGCCAGGAACCCGCCGACGGCGGCGAAGGCGATGACGAACACGGTGGTGACGGCGAGCCAGCGGGGGAAGCGGCGGCGTGCGAGCCACGACACCGCGGGCTCCATGCCGATGGCGAGGAACAGCGCCAGCCCGATCAGGACGAGGATCTGCCCGGCGCCCAGGACGAGCTGGATCAGGCCGTAGGTCACGGCGACGCCGGCCGCGGCGGCCATGCCGACGAAGAACGGCGACCGGCGATCGAGCCGCTTGCCGACCTGGCCCAGCGGCTGTTCGGGGGTGCTGATTTCGGCCGCTTCGGCTTCGGCCTCGGCCACCGTGCCTTCGTCGTCGCTGTGGGGCTGGCCCACGAGCGGGTGGTGCCCCTCGGCGGCGGGGTCGGTTGGTGACGTCATGGGCACCGCACTGTCTCGCACCGGACGGTGCGTGGAGGAAGGCCGGCTCGACCTGGTGACGGATCTGCATCCCGATCGGCTGTGGGCTCAACCGCCCGCAGCGTAGCGGCTGAGGGCCGGACTTGACGCCGCGCGGGGGGCCCGGGCCCGGGTTCCCGGTTGTCCTCGACCCGGCTGCACGATCAGTGCGTCATTTCGCCGGCGGTGGCGGAGCCTGGTCGACGGCCACGAACCGGAGTTCGGCCGTGTACGCCTGGCCCGCGTCGTCGGTCAGCCAGGTCTGGTCGGGTGCCGGCAGCATCTCCGTGATCGTCAGGTGGGCGCCGGGGTCCCGGCGAGCCGATCGGCGGACCGCTTTGGCGAGGATGTCGACGTACACCGGGCTGTCGAAATCGACGTAGAAGGGCCGGGGTTCGGCCGGCGAAACCACGAACACGAACCGGGGCAGCCGGAGCTCCTCGCGCCACTGGCGGGCTCGGACGAACCGGCGGGCCTCGTCCTTGTCGGTGGCGAAGGTCAGGCCGGACGCCGGGGCGCGCCAGGTTTCGCGGGACACCACCATGCGGTCGATCGTGATGCGGGGGGAGTGTCCGGCCTCGGGCAGCAGGCGGAACAGGTCCATCGCCAGCGTCGTCAGCACGTGCGCGAAGACCTCGATGAGCGGGAACCGGGCGCCGTCGGGCAGGACGACCTCCAGGCGGCCGTCGTGGTCCTCCACCGCGACGTCCGCGCCCAGCACCGTGCGGGGGCGGCCCGGGTCGACCGTGTGGTCCACCAGACCCACGTAGTAGTCCTGGTCGCGCACCAGCGCCTGGCGGATCCGCGCGGACAGGCGCGCCTTGTGTTCTTTGGCCAGCACCGGGAACAGCCGCGGTTGCGGGTGGTCACGATCGGTCTCGGCGAGCAGTTCTTCCGGTGCCGGGTGCTGGTTGACGAACACCGAGAAGCTGATCGTGTTGGCCGCCAGGTGCAGTTCGCCGAGGACGACCTCGAAGTCGTTGCGGGCGACGGCTTCGGCGTCGCCGGCGATGAGGAGGTCCGGGCTCAGGTAGCGGGCCGTGCCCCAGCCCGTGCGCGGGGTGGCGAACGCCGTCTCGATCGCCGCCGCGATGTCCTCGCCCCGGCGGCGGATCCGGCTCGCGTCCGGTGGCACGTCGAGGATTTCGCGCCAGCGCCGCTGGAACTCGTGCTGGATCGACTCCGCGTCGGTGACCGCGTCGCCGTGCAGGATGGGCATGCAGGCGAACCAGAGCGCGGCCAGGTCCACCGGGCCCGCCTCGCGAAGCCGGTCGAACACCGGGCGGACCCGCTCCAGCACCCGTCGGCCGAGGGCCGAGGTCATCCAGGCCGCGCTGGTCAGGAGCTGCTCCAGGGGCGCGAACGTGGTGAGCACGTCGGGGCCGAGGCGGGCCCGGGCGGCGCGCACGCAGTCCGAGTAGACCAGCGCGCGGCACGGTGCCGTTCTCGAGCCCTTGGCCCGGGTGCCGGCGGTGTCGGTCAGTTCGGTGAAGTCCTGTTCCAGGGCCGACATCGCCGCGGACAGCGCGTCGGCGTCATTCCCTGCTTCGCGGATGCGCTCCCGGCCTCGTTCGAGCAGGTCGAGGCCGGCCAGGCCGCGGTCCCGTGCCGCGGGGTCGCCGACCTGGTTCAGCCACGTGCGCAGGTAGCGCTCGGGGCGGGCGTCGGCGGGGACCTCCAGCCGCCACACGATCCAGCGGCGACGGGCCAGCTCCGTCAGCTCGGCCTGCGCCTCGGTGCCGAACTCCCGGGCCGGCCGGACGCCGTCACAGGCCTCGAGGACTCGTCGTGCGCTCGGTGACAGGGGCTGGGGCGGGCGGCCGGAGACCATCACGGTGTCGCCCGCGATGCGCACGAACGGCACCCGCCGCGGCGCCGTCCACTCGCGCAACGCCTCGTCCGCGGCCAGGGTCTTGGCCAGGGTGTCGACGGCCCAGCTGGAGAAGTACAGGTTGGCCGTCGTGATCAGGCCCGTCCCCCGGTCGACCTCGACGCCGTGCGCCCCGGGGTCCCACGAACCCCAGCCGACCGGGCCGAAGAAGCCGATGCTGTCGTTCTTCACGCAGAAGCGTTCCCAGTAGTGCGCGACCAGGCCCTCGCGGTCGCGGTGGCGGCTGGTCCGGCCGGCCGCCGGCGTCCAGGCGAGGAACGGGCCGAGCCCGGAGTCCAGGATCGGCCGGTTCTGCCACGCCACGGCGGCCCGGAACGCCGGCTGGGCCGCGATGCGCTGCAGTTCGGCCGAGGTTTCCGTGGCCGCGCCGGCGAATTCGGCGGCGAAGGTGTCCCAGTCCGGTCCGGACAAGGCCGTGCCCCCGGGGAACTTGTCCGCGATCCGGGCCAGGCCGGGCGGGGCCAGGCGGAGCACTCCGTCGGCCGGGAAGCCCGGACCGCGCAGCGCGAACTGGGACCAGAGCCGCCAGCGCTCGCCCAGCCGCACGTCGTTCATGCCCCGCCTCCGACGACCGCGGCCAGTTCGGCGGGGGTCGGGTAGGCGAAGACCAGCGCCACCGGGACGTCGACGTCGAGGGCGTCCTGGACCTGCGCGGCGATCTGGAACGCGGCCAGCGAGTCGCCGCCCGCTTCGAAGAAGTCGCTTTCGGTGTCCAACGTGGCGTCGTCGAGGGCGTCGCGGTAGCCGGCCGCGATCAGTTCCGGGAGGTCGAGCCGGGTCGTGGTCATGGGGTTGCCTTCCTGGTGTGGTTGTTGCCGCCGGAGACGACGACGGCGGCGCGGCCGGTGAAGCCGTGGTGCAGCGCCCCGGCCAGCGCCACGCTGCCGCTGGGTTCGGCCTCGATGCCCGCGCCGTGCAGCAGCCGCATGGCGTGGGTGATCTCCTCGTCGGTGACGCCGACCAGGTCGTCGACGCGCCGGCGGATGATCGGGAACGGCACTTCGCCCGGGTGCTGGGCGCGCAGGCCGTCGGCGATGGTGTCCGGGGGCGGGATCCGCACCGGCCGGTCGGCGGCCAGCGAACGGGCGTACCGCCGCCCGGTGACGGGCTCGACGCCGACCACGCGCACCGGCCGGTCGTGCTGTTCGGCCGCCAGGCACGCCCCGGCCAGCAGCCCGCCGCCGCCGGTGGGGACGAACACGACGTCGGTGTCCGGAGCGTCGTCGAGGACTTCCAGGGTGACCGTCGCCTGACCGGCGACCACCAGTTCGTGGTCGGAGGACGGCACGACCTGTCCGCCGGTGCGCCGGGCGTACTCGCGGGCCTGACGGTCGCGCTCCGCCACCCCGCCGGCGGCGTGGCGGACGCGGGCGCCGAGGGCGCGGATCGCGGCTTCCTTGGCCGCGCTCGCCCCTTCGGCCATCACCACGGTGACACCGACGCCGAGTGCGCGGCCGAGCAGGGCGACCGCGATGCCGTGGTTGCCCGAAGAACCGGTGACGATTTCGGCGGCGCCCAGGCCGAGGAGGGCGTTGGCCGCGCCGCGCGTCTTGAACGAGCCGCCGCGTTGCAGGTGCTCGGCCTTGAGCGCGATGCCGGGTAGTGCGTCGACCCGGAGCAGGGGCGTGGGGAGGACGTGCCCGGCGATCCGGGCGGCCACCGCCCGGAGGTCGGTGCCGGTGGTGGCGGGGCTCATGGCCGGTCTCCCCGGCTCAAGCGGCTCCGGTCGGTTTTGCCCGTCCGGGTGCTCGGCAGCCGGTCCACCCGGCGGATCCGGCGGGGGAGCAGGTGGGGCGGCAGCGTTTCGGCCAGGTGGCGGCGCAGCGCCGCGTCGGTGACCGCGGCGGTCGCGCCCGCGACGTGGGCCACCAGGTGGGCGCGGCCGCGGTCGTCGGTGGCGGCCGTGACCACCGCGCCGTGGATCGCCGCATGGGTCAGCAGGCGGCCTTCGATCTCCGCCGGGTCGACGCGGTAGCCGCGGATCTTGAGCTGGCGGTCCAGGCGGCCGCGGTACTCCAGGGTGCCGTCCGGACGCCGGCGGGCCAGGTCGCCCGTGCGGTACGCGCGAGCCCCGGGTGGCCCGGCCGGGTCGGGCCGGAACCGGTCGGCGGTCAGGCCCGGCCGGCCGTGGTAGCCGCGCGCCACCCCGGCGCCGCCGAGGTGGACCTCGCCCTCGGCGCCCTCGGGCACCGGGCGCAGGTCGGCGTCGAGCAGCCGCACCGACACCCCGGTGCGTGGCGTGCCGACGACGTCCGCCGTGCGGTCGGGCTCGGCGGGCACGTCCAGCCGGGTCGACGTCATCGTGGCTTCCGTGGGGCCGTAGTGGTTGAGCAGCCGGCCTTCGAGCAGGCTCCGGCCGTTCGCGGCGAGGAACGGCCGCAGGGACTCGCCGCTGGACAACGTCAGCCGCAGCGACCGGAGGGCGTGCGCGGCCGCGTCGTGGCGGCTCAGGAACGTCAGCAGGGACGGCGTGATGCTGAGGACGGTGTTGACGCCGTATTCGGCGACGGCCGCGGCGAATCCGCCGGCGCGCAGCAGGGTGGCCCGGGGAACCAGGACCAGCTGCCCGCCGGCCAGCAGCGTGGCGAACACGTCCCGGATCGACGCGTCGTAGCCCAATGGCGCCAGTTGCAGGGTGACGGTGCCGGCGTCGAGACCGCCGTCGTCCACCACGAAACGCAGGTAGGCGTCCAGGCTGCCGCGCTCGATCAGGACCGGGTTGGGGGCGCCGGTCGAGCCGGACGTGTGGCTGACGTAGGCCAGCCCGCCGGGGCCGGGCGGATCCGTGGGTGGGGAATCCCCGGTGGGGAGGCGGTCGAGCCGGATGGCCGGGCCGGGCACCGGCACCGGCGGCTCGGCGGCCGCGGTGACCAGGAAGGCGGCGCCCGCGCTGTCGATCATCCGGGCCAGCCGCGGGCGGGGCTGGTCGAGGTCGAGGGTGAGGAACGCGCCGCCCGCGTGCAGCACGGCCGCCATGGCGACCACAGCGTCCACTCGGGACTCGACGGCGATCGCGCACACCTGCTCCGGTCCGAGCCCCGCGCGCACCAGCGCCGAAGCCAGCCGGTCGATACGGGTGGCCAGTTCGCCGTAGCCGAGCACGGCTTCCGGAGTGCGCAACGCGGGCGCGTCCGGGGCGTGGGCCCGGATCTCGTCGAGGAACCAGCCGGTCACCGTGCACCATCCACAGTAGACTTGTCGACGACGATGAGCCGCAGTTCGGCGGTGTAGGTCGCACCGGTGTCGTCGGTGAGCCAGGTGCGATCCGGCGTGGGCAGCATTTCGGTGATGGTCACCCGGCCGTCCGGGTCCCGGCGGGCCAGCCGCCGTACGGCTTTGGCGAGGATGTTGACGTACACCGGGCTGTCGAAGTCCACGTAGAACGGACGCGGCTCGGTGGGGGAGACCACGAACACGAACCGCGGCAGCTCCAGTTCTTCGCGCCACCGGCGGGCCCGGACGAAGCGGCGGGCCTCGTCGGTGTCGGTGGCGAACTCCAGGGCCCCGGCGGCGCAGCGCCACGTCTCCCGGGCGACGATCAGCCGGTCGATGGTGATCCGCGGGGTGTGCGCGCCGTCCGGGACGAGCGCGAACCGGTCGATCACGCGGTTGGTGAGGGCGCTGCAGAACCCGTCGAGCGCGTCGAACTCGGCGCCGTCGGGCAGGACGGCCACCAGCCGGCCGTCGCGGTCCTCGACCACGGCGTCGGCGCCGAGCACCGTGCGCGGGCGGTGCGGGTCACCGGTGTAGTCGACGAGGGCGACGTGGTAGTCCTCCGGCCGGACCAGGGCGTGCTGGCCGCGGGCGGAGATCCGCGGCGGAGCGGCCTTGGGCAGCATCGGGATCAGCCGCGGCCCGGGGTAGTCGCGGGCGTTCTGCGCGTGCAGCTCGGCCGGGTCGGGGTGCTGGCGGACGAACAGCGAGTGGCCGACGGTGTTCATCGCCACGTGCAGTTCCCCCAGCACCAGTTCGAAGTCGCCGCGCGCCACCGCGGCCGCGTCGTCGGCCACGACGAGCAGGTCCGGGCTGGCGTAGCGGGACAGCGACCAGCTCTTGCCGCCGCGGGGGAACGCCGTCCGCACGCGGTCGGCCAGCTCCGCGCTGCTGCGGTGGACCCGGCGGGCGGCAGCGGGGAGGTCGAGGACGTCCGCCCAGCGGCGGCGCAGCTCGCCCTGGATCGCCGTGATGTCGGCGACCGAGTCGCCGTAGGGTGCGGGCAGGCATTCCAGCCACAGTGCGGCCAGGTCGACCGGGTCTTGGCGGGCCTGAAGCCGCTCGTAAGCCCGGTGAAGGCGGGCGTCGGCCGCCTCGGCGAACTCGCCGGTCATCCAGCGCGCCGCGGTGAGGCACAGGCTCAGGGGCGCCAGTTCGTCCAGGACGGCGGTGCCCACCTCGGCCGTGGCCGACCGCCGGCAGTCGGCGTAGACCAGGGCCCGGCCCGGGGCCGTGCGGGCGCTCTTGGCGCGCTGGGCCGCGACCTGGGTCAGCGAGGCGAATTCGGTTTCCAAAGCGGTCATGGCCGTGGACAGCTCGTCGGCGTCCAGTCCGGCCGCGGCCACCCGGTCGCGGGCCCGTTCGACCGAGTCCAGCATCGCCAGCGCCCGGGTGCGGGCGGGTTCGTCGCCGACGCGGGCCAACGCCGTGCGCAGGTGACGCTCCGGATGGGCGTCGAGCGGGACTTCCAGGCGCCAGACGAGCCAGCGGCGGGCCAGCATCGTCTCCAGCGTGGCGGTCACCTCCGCGGCCGGGATCGAGGTGGCGGCGGTGAGGGCGGCCAGGTCGCGGGTGCCGTCGCAGAGCCGCAGCAGTTCGCGTTCCCGCGCGGTGGCTTCCTGGGCCGGCCGGCCGGGCACGTGCACCAGCTCGCCGGCCGCACGCACGAACGGCACCCGGCGCGGCGGGACCCACGGGCGGACCGCGGGGTCGGCGTCGGCCGTCCGGGCCAGCGCGTCGATCGCCCAGCTGGCGAAGAAGACTTCCGTGGCGCAGACCAGGCCCGTCCCGGGGTCGACGGTCAGGCCACGGCGAGCGGTGTCCCACCGGCCCCAGCCCACCGGGCCGAAGAAACCGATGGTGTCGTTCTTGACGCAGAACCGCTGCCAGTACTGCGCGACCAGTTCCTCGCGCTCCCGCCGTTTGCTGGTGCGGCCTTCGGTGGCCGGGTCCCAGGACAGGAACAGGCCGACGCCGCGGCCCAGTACCGCCGGGTTCTGCCAGGCGACGGCCGTGCGGAACGCCGGGCTCGCCGCGAACCCCTGCAGGGCCCGGGTCGACTCGGCGACGGCGGTGGCGAACTGGGTGGTGAACTCCGTCCACGCCGGACCGGACAGCGCCGTGCCGTCGTCGAACTTGTCCGCCGCCTCGGCGAGCCCGGCCGGGGCCAGCGCGAGCACCCCGGCGGCGGGGAAACCCGGGCCGCGCAGGGCGAACTGGGGCCACAACCGCCATTCGCCGCCGGGCAGCAGCAGGTCTTCCGCCATCAGGAACCTCCTCGGGTCGACCGCACTCCCCCACCGTGCCGCCGCCCGGTCCCGGTCTCCAGGGAAGCAGCGGCAGCACCGGATCGCGGGTCCCGGTGCAGCTTTGTCCCTGGTCCGCACGGGGTGCCGCGGGCAGCGTCGAGGGCCGGTACTGACCGACGACGAAAGGGACAGCCGTGGAGGACGACGAGCGCGCCTACCGCGTCGTGCGCAACGACGAGGAGCAGTACTCGATCTGGGCGGCCGAGCGGGCGGTTCCCCGCGGCTGGCACGCCGAAGGGTTCACCGGGACGCGGCCGGAGTGCCTCGCGCACATCGACGAGGTGTGGGTGGACATGCGCCCGCTGAGCCTGCGCCGGGCGATGGACGCGGCCGGCTGAGCCCGATGCGGATCGACACCGCGGCACTCGCCGTCGTCCGCGACCACTTCGACCGGTCGATGTACCCGCTGCTGGACCACCGGATGTCCCTGGAACTGCGACCGAGCCCGACCGGCTTCCCGAAGTTCGAGGCGCTGCGCCGGATCGTGGGCCGGCTGGCCCCGGGGCAGCGCACGCTGTTCCGCATGTTCCGGCTCGGCGAAACCGTCGACGACACGGCGTTCCACCAGGCGTTCCCGGCCGAAGTGGCCGCTGCGCTGCTGGCGGGCGAGCTCGTCGAGAACGGGCCCCGGGGCTGGCGCAGCGCCGACCTGCTGGTGGTGCCCGCCCAGCGGATGTTGCTGATCACCGGCATCCCCGCCGGGTACCCCACCGCCGTGCGGGCGCCGAAGGCCGTGTTCGACTTGTCGACTTCCTTCGTCGCCGCGGCCCTGCCCGCGTCGCTGGCCGGCTGCCGCGTGCTCGACGTCTGTTCGGGTACGGGGATCCAGGCGCTGCTGTGTGCGGCGAGGGGAGCCCGGGAGGTGCTGGGCCTGGAACTCAACGAGTCCGCCGTGACCATCGCGCGCGCCAACGCGGTGCTCAACGGGCTCGCCGATCGGGTCCGCTTCCGCCGCTCGGACCTGCTCACCGCGCTGGAGCCCGGTGAACGGTTCGACTTCGTGGTGGCCAACCTGCCGTATGCGCCGGCCCTGGACCCGGTTCGCCGTCCGTCCACAGTGGCCGAGATCGGCAACCACCTGCTCTGGCCGTTGCTGGCGGACCTGCCGCCGCACCTGTCCGGCACCGCTCGCGGGATCGTGGCGACCTGGCGGTCGATCGGGTACGCGGGCCGGACCTACCAGCTGGAGTCCATCGCGGCCCGGCTGGCCGAGCACGGGTGCGCGGTCGCCGCGTACGTCGACCCGGTGTTCGACACCGTGGACGGCGTGCTCGACCTGCTGCGCAACGAGGTCGGCACCGGCTCGGACGCGGAACCGCGGATGGCCGGGCTGCGGGCGTTGCTGGAGAGCGACGCCGTGGCGATGGACGGCTTCTACAACCAGCTCGTGCAGTTCCGGCGCACCGCCGGCCGGCCGGTGCTGCAGGAAGCCGTGACCTTCGGGCTGTCCTGAGCGGATCCCGAGGACCGGTGGCCCACGCGGCCACCGGTCCTTTTCAGCGCGCGGCGCGGACCCGGGGCGAGGCCAGGACGCCGAGTGCGGTGACGGCCAGGATCACCGCCGTGCCGCCGAACATGAGCGCGGTGTGGACGCGGGCGAGGGCGCCGCACAGGACCAGCGAGATCGGCGCGACGGCGTAGCCCAGCACCATGTCGAGCGAAAGCACCCGGCTCAGCACCGACTCGTCGATGGTGCGCTGGATCCAGCTCAGGCCGAAGACGCCCTGGAACCCGATGGCGAACCCCATCGCCAGGACCGTCGCGACCGCCGCCACCGTGTTGTGCAGCACGCCGAGCACCGCCGTGCCGACGGCGAGCCAGCCCGCCAGCGCGGCGATCAGCAGCCCGATCCGGGGGCGGCCGTCGATCAAGCCGCCGGTCAGGCCGCCCAGCACGGCTCCGGCGGCGAGCGCCCCGTTGAGGACGCCCAGCGTCGCCGGACCGCCGTCCAGTTCGAAGCGGGCCAGGTCGGCGAAACCCACGGTGAACGCGCCCGCGTAGCAAAACGTCACCGCCGCGTCGATGGCGAGGACCGTGCGGATCCGCGGATCGGCCCACGCGTACCGCAGTCCGGCGCGGATGCGGACGAGCATGCGGTCGGGCTCGGTCGTCTTCGCCGGAGCGTAGCCGCCGCGGGTGCGGACGCCCAGGATGCAGAGCCCGCACAGGGCGAAGCACACCGCGTCGACGAGGAAGGCGACGTCGGCGTCGGCCACGGCCACCACCACGCCGCCCGCGGCCGGGCCGACCATGGCCGCGATCCGGGCGCCCGTGCCGAGCAGGGCGTTGGCGGGGGCCAGGACCTCCTTGTCCACCACGGAGGGCAGGATCGTCATCCGGGCCGGCTGGAAGAACGCGTCCACCGCGCCGAACGCCGCGGCCGCGACGCCGAGAAGGCCGATGGTCAGCGTGCCGGTCAGCCCGATCACGCCGACCGAGGCCATCACCGCGGTCCGGGCCCAGCTGGAGAGCACCATGATCCGGCGGGGCGACCACTTGTCGGCCAGCGAGCCGCCGACCAGGGTCAGCAGGGCCCGCGGGATGGCCTGCAACGCCAGCACGTACCCCAGCGCCAGCGTCGAACCGGTCAGGCTCAACGTGATCCAGGAGAACGCGATGTAGCTGAACCCGTCGCCCAGCAACGACAACGACTGGCCCAGCCAGAGCAGCCGGAACGAGGGCAGCCGGGCCGGGGCCCACATCCGGGTGCCGGCCCGGCTCACCGTTTTCGCCACAGCGACCTCTCTTTCGTCCGGGAGCGGGTCAGTAGCGCACCGGCAACGCCGTCAGGCTCCGGTTGAGCAGGGACAGCTGCCATGCGTGGTCCGGCGCGGCCAGTGCCAGTCCGGGGTAGTCGTGCACCAGCACGCCCAGCACGGCCCGGGCCACCAGCCGGGCGAGGGCGGCGCCGATGCAGAAGTGCGCGCCGTGCCCGAAGCCCAGGTGGGTGGAATCGGTGCGGTGCACCGAAAACCGCGCCGGCTCGGGGAACCGGTCCGGGTCGCGGTTGGCCGCCGCGGTGACCAGGAAGACGCGGTCGCCCGCGCGGACGTCGTGGCCGTCGAGGTCGAAGTCGCGGGCCGCGGCGCGGATGGACATCTTGGACGGGCCGTCGAACCGCAAAGCCTCTTCGACGCTCGCCGGGAGCAGGTCCGGCTGCGTGCGCACCGCGGCCAGTTCCCCGGGGTGGCGCAGCAACGCGCGGACGCCGTTGGCGATCAGGTTGCTCGTCGTCTCGCCGCCGGCGAAGGCCAGCTGGGTGAGCATCCCGACGAACTCGGCCTCGCTGACCGATGCCCCGATCTCGCCGCCCGCCAGCACGGAACTGATCAAGTCGTCCGCGGGCTCGGCCCGTCGGGCCCGGACCAAATCGGCCAGGTAGCGGTCCAGGTTGACCAGCGACTGCAACGACGTGCGGTACTCGCGTTCCTCCTGCGCCGCGCCCAGCACGAGGTCGCCGACCCGGGCGTTCCAGTACCAGAACGACGCGCTGTCCCGCTGGGGGACGCCCAGCCAGCGCGCGAACACCAAGGCGGGCAACGGCTTGGCGATGTCGGTGAGGAGATCGCCGACCCGGCCGGGCTCGGCGCGGCGGGCCAGCAGGGCCCGGGTCGCCCGGGCCACCATGTCCGCGTACCGGCCGACCGCGCGGGCGGAGAACTGCTCCTGGAACACCTTGCGCAGCCGCCGGTGCTCCGGCGGGTCGGTGAACACCATCCAGCGGGACAGGATCGTGAACGCGCGCTCGGCGTCGTCGCGGGCCCCGGCGGGCACGGCGTCCATCAGCGGCCGCACCCGGTCGGCGGTGATCGCGGGTTCGCGCAGGCACCGGGTCAGCGGCGCGTGCCCGGTCACCAGCCACGCGCGGTGCATCGTGCTCCAGTAGACGGGGTCGTGCTCGCGCAGCGCGGCCAGGTAGCCGTAGGGATCGGCGTTGATCGCGGGCTCGAGCAGGTACCGCTCGGTGAAGGTCGCCGGGGCCACCGTGGTCATCGCGCTTCCTTTCGGATCCCGTCCAGCAGCGCGGCGACCTCGCGCACGTTCGGCTCGGTGAGCATGGACATGTGGCTGCCGGGCACCACGTGCACGGTCAGGCCGCCGCCCGCCAGCTCCCGCCAGCGGTCGAGGTAGGTCCGGTAATCCAGGTCCAGGCCGGGCATGGGCTCGCCCGCGGGGCCGTCCGCGGCGTCCTGGCCCACGAGCAGGTGGATCGCACCCGGATACGGCTCGGCCTGGTAGCCGGCCATGGCCGTCAGCAGCGAGTGCCAGACCTCGATGGGCGCGTTCTCGACGAGCTCGGCTTCGTCGGCCCGCATCCCGGCGCCCAGCAGCAACGCGGTCAGCTCGGCGGCCAGGGCGTCCCGCCGCGGCGACGGTGCCATCGCCCGCACCTGGTCGCGCAGCGGCAGCGCGTCGAGCATGTCCTGGCCCAGTCGGGCCAGCCGGCGGGCCGCCTCCGGGTGGGGCAGGTAGGGCTCGATCAGGATCAGCGGGTCCACGTCCCGGCCCTGCGCCCGCAGCTGGGCAGCCATCTCCAGCACCAGGTTGCCGCCGAGGGACCAGCCCAGCACGGCGTGCGGGCCGGGCTCGTCGCGCTCGAGGATTTCGGCGACGTAGTTCGCGGCGATGCCGGGCACCGTGACCGGGTCGACGCCGCCCAGCAGGCCCCGCGCCTGGAACCCGAGCACCGGGCCCCGGTCCAGCGCGCGGGCCAGCGGCACGTACCAGGCGGCGCTGCCGCCGGAGGGGTGCACGCAGTAGAGGGGTTCGCCCTCGCCGTCGCGCAGCCGGACCTCCGACCGCAGCGCGGTGACGTCCCGGTCCGGCCCGCCCGCGTCGACCCGGGCCGCCAGCTGCGCGATCGTGGTCAGCTCCACCAGGTCCCGCACGGTCAGCGGCACTCCGTGGGCGGTCGCCAGCGCGGCCACCCGCACGGTGGACAGCGAACTGCCGCCCACGTGGTAGAAGTCGTCGTGCACACCGACGTCGGAGACGCCGAGCACGTCCCGCCAGACGTCGGCGAGGATCCGTTCGGTCGGGGTGCTCGGCGCGACGTAGTCGGTGCCGGTGTCCGGCCGTTCGGCCGGGGGCAGCGGCAGGGCCCGCCGGTCGACCTTGCCGCTGCCGTTGAGCGGCAGCGCGTCGAGGAAGACGAACCACCCGGGCACCATGTGCGCCGGCACGCGGGTGCGCAGGGCCTGCCGCAGCGACTCGGCGTCCGGCGTCCGGCCCACCACGTAAGCGACCAGCGCGGGCTCACCGGGCAGGTCCTCGCGCAGCAGCACGACGGCCTGGCGCACCTCGGGCAGGGCGCGCAGCGCGTGTTCGATCTCGCCGAGTTCGATGCGGAACCCGCGCAGCTTCACCTGGGAGTCGCGCCGGCCCAGCCACTCCACGGCGCCGTCGGCGCGCTGGCGGGCCAGGTCCCCGGTGCGGAAGAGGCGTTCGCCGGGTGCGCCGTACGGGTGCGGCACGAAGCTCGCCGCGGTCAGGCCGGGCCGGCCGAGGTAGCCGCGGGCCAGGCCCGCACCGCCGAGGTAGAGCTCGCCCGGCACGCCGACCGGCACCGGCTGGAGGTGCTCGTCGAGCACGTAGGACTCGGTGTTGCGGAAGGGCAGTCCCATCACCGGCCGGCCCTGGCCGGGCGCGCACCGGGCGATGTGGGTCCAGACCGTGGCTTCCGTGGGCCCGAAGCAGTTGTAGAACCGCCGGCCCGGCGACCACGTCTCGACGATCGCCTCGGTGGGAGCTTCACCGCCGGTCAGCAGGGTGCGCAGGCCGGGCAGGTCCTCGCCGGAGAGGGTGGTCAGCGCCGTGGGCACCACGGTCGCGGTGGTGATGCCGAGGTCGCGGATGGTGCGGGCCAGGTCCGGTCCGGGACGCAGCTGTTCGGCCGGTGCCGTGCACAGGCGGGCGCCGTTGGCCAGCGCCAGCACGATCTCGTGGATCGACACGTCGAAGTTGAAGGAGGCGAGCTGGAGGATCCGTTCGTCCGGGGCAGTGGCGAACACGTCGCGCTGGGCGTGGATCAGGTTGACCAGACCGCGGTGCGGCACGACCACGCCCTTCGGCACGCCGGTCGAGCCGGACGTGTAGAGCACGTAGGCCGGGTGGCCGAGCTCCGGGCGTACCCGGGCGGCGACCGGGCCGGGCTCGGGTTCGTGCTCGGGGTCGTCCAGGAGCAGCGTGGTTCCGGTGAAGGGCACGGTGCCGTTCACCGCGGACTGGGTGAGCAGCACCCGCATCCCGCTGTCGGCCGCCATGAAGGCCAGCCGGTCGGCCGGGTAGCCGGGGTCCAGCGGCAGGAACGCGCCGCCGGCCTTGAGCACGGCCAGTGCCGCGCGCACCTGGTCCGGTCCCCGCCGGGCACAGATCCCGACGATCACCTCGGGCCCCACGCCGAGCCCGGCGAGCCGGTCGGCCAGTGCGTCGGAGCGGGCGTCCAGCTCGGCGTAGGTCACCCGGGTTCCCTCGTGGGCCACGGCCACCGCGTCCGGGGTGCGGATCGCGTGCTCGTGGACGACGTCGGCGAACAGCGCCGGCGGGTTCGCGGCCACCGGCCCGTGCGCCCACGGCCCGAGCGCCCGGTCCCGGGCGGCCCCGGCGAGCGCCGGCCGGGTGACCGGGCCGTCCGGATCGGCCAGCATCCGCTCGACCATCTCCCGGATCAGGTCCGCGAGCTGGTCCGCCGTCGCCGGGTCGAGGTACTCGGGGTCGACGTCGACGCTGAACCCGTCCACGCTCATGTTGACGTAGAGCGGGAACATGGTCCGCGCGAACTCCTCGGCCTCCTCCCAGTTTTCCGGGGCGAGCTGGTGGAAGTTGACGTAGTTGAAGACGGTGTCGAGCAGGTTCGGCGCTCCGGGACGCAGCCGGGCGATCCGGGCCAGCGGCACGAGCCGGTGCGGCATCAGGTCCTGCTCGGCGGCGAACACCGTGCGGATCAGCTCCAGCCAGCTCGCCGGCTCGCCGGTGATGCCGAAGGGCACCGTGTTGACGAACAGGCCGCGCATCCGGTCCGCGCCCGCGCGTTCCGGACGTCCGTTGGTGGTCAGGCCGATGGCGTGGCCGCGCGTCTGCTCGTCGCGTTCGGCGAACAGTCCCATCGTGTGGTGGAACGCCGCCAGCAGCACCGTGCGCCGCGGCACGCCCGCCCGGGTCGCCAGCGCGCCGATCTCGCCGGCCAGCCCGGCGAAGGAACGGCGCACCTCGTACAGCACCGCGCCGTCGGTGGCGCCGCGGCGGGTGAACCGCACCGGGGCCAGGTCGGCGAGCACCCCGCGCCAGAAGGCCAGTGAATCCTCGGCGGAGGTGGCGGCCCGCTCGGCTGCGACGTACTCGGCGTAGCGCGGCGCCGGCTCCGGGTCGGGCAGGGGCTCCCCGCGCACGATCCGCCCGTGCAGGGCGACCAGGTCGGCGATCATCGACGTCAGGCTCCAGCCGTCGATGGCGACGTGGCAGTCGGTGATCACGATCCGCAGGTCGTGCTCGGTGAGCTGGTGCAGGTGCACCCGGATCAGCGGGGCGCGGGTCAGGTCGAAGCGGTTGGCGAACTCCGTGTCGGCGTACCGCCGTCGTGCCGCCCGCTGCGCGGCCGGGTCGAGCCCGCGCAGATCGCGGTAACCGACCCGCAGCTCGGCGTCGTGGTGCACCAGCTGCAGCGGTTCGCGGTAGGACACCAGGTCGATCGACGTCCGCAAGGTGTCGTGCGCGCGGACGAGCCGGTCCATGGCGGCCTGGAAGGCGGCCCGGTCGAAGCGATCGGCCACGGTGATCTTCAGGTCGGTGACGTTGTGGTAGGCGCCGATCCGGGGCTGTGCCAGCATTTCGTGCAGCATTCCGGCCTGCAGCATGGTCAGTGGGTAGGCGTCGGCCAGGCCTTCCGGGAGCCGGGCCCGGTCGGCCGGGTCGAGCAGCGCGAACGGTTCCACCGGCGCGGGTTCCGCACCGGACGCCTCGGTGGCCAGCCCGGCCAGCTCGCCCAGGGTGCGGGCGCGGAACAGGTCGGCCACGGTGAGCCCGAGCCCGGCCGCGCGGGCCAGCCCGATCACGCGCAGCGCGAGGATCGAGTCGCCGCCGAGGTCGAAGAAGCTGTCGGCGAGCCCGGCGCGGTCGATCCCGAGGACTTCGGCCCACACCGCGGCCAGCGTCGACTCGGTCGCCGTCCGCGGCGGGACGTGCTCGGCCGGCGTCACGACGGCTCCGGCCCGCACGGCGAGCAGCGCGGCCCGGTCGACCTTGCCGTTCGCGGTGACCGGCAGCGCCGGGTGGGCCACGAACAGCGCGGGCACCATGTACTCCGGCAGTCTCGCCCGGAGGGCGGCCCGCAACGCGGGCACGTCGAGGACGCCGTCCGTCACGACGTGGCCGACGAGCCGGGCGTCACGGGCCACGACGGCGGCATCGGCGACGCCGGGGCAGTCCCGCAGCGCGCTCTCGACTTCGCCCGGTTCGACGCGGTAGCCGCGGATCTTGACTTGGTGGTCGGCCCGGCCGACGTAGTTCAGCTGCCCGTCGGGCAGCACCCGCACCAGGTCGCCGCTGCGGTACATGCGGGCGCCGTCGCCGGCGAACCGGTCGGTGGTGAACCGCTGCGCGGTCAGCTCCGGGCGGTTGCGGTAGCCCAGCGCGACGCCGTCGCCGGCGACGTACAGCTCGCCGGCGGTGCCCGGCGGCACGAGCCGGCCGTGCGCGTCCAGGACGTACCCGCGGGAACCGCACATCGGCCGCCCGACCGGGGAGGTCGAGCCGGCGGTCGTGTCCGCGGCGGTGATCAGCCGGTACGTGACGTGCACGGTGGTTTCGGTGATGCCGTACATGTTCACCAGCGCGGGTCGTCGGCCCGCACTGGCGAACCAGTCCCGGTACTCGCGGGCGTCGAAGGCGTCCCCGGCGAAGACGACCGTGTGCAACGCCAGTTCGGCGAAGCCCGAGCCTTCGCGTTCGAGATGGGCCCGCAGGCCGCTGAACGCGGCGTTGGTCTGGGTCAGCACGGTGACGCCCTCGTCCCGCAGCACGGCGTGCACCGCGGCCGGGTCGCGGATCTCGTCCTCGGTCAGCACGACCGAGCGCCCGCCGGCGGTCAGTGCGCCCCACAGTTCCCACACCGACAGGTCGAACGTCGCCGAGTGCACCAGCGCCCACACGTCGTCGGCGCCGAAGCCGAAGCACCGGTCGGCCGCGTCGAACAGCCAGGCCACGTTGCCGTGGGTGACCTCGACGCCTTTGGGCTGCCCGGTCGAGCCCGAGGTGTACATGACGTACGCCGGGGCGTCCCCGGTGCGGGGCTCCGGCACCGTTCCCGCCGGGACGGCGAATTCGCCGCCGGACAACGGGATCGGCTCGATCGGCAGCCCCGCCAGTGCGGCCCGGCCGGCTTCGTCGGTGACCGCGGCCGTGATCCCCGCGTCGGCGACGACGAACTCCAGCCGGCCGCGCGGGTGCGCCGGGTCCAGCGGCAGGTAGGCCGCGCCGGCCCGCCACACGCCGAGCACCGCCACGGCCAGGTCCACCGACCGGGCCAGGCTGATGCCGACGAGGGAATCCACCTCGATCCCCGCCGTCCGCAGTCGCCCGGCGAGCGCGTCGGCCCGGGTGTCGAGTTCGGCGTAGGTCAGGGTGGCGCCGCCACCGCTCACAGCGACCGCGTCCGGCCGCAGCCGGACCTGCTCGGCGAAGCGGTCCGATACCGGGCGGGCGGGCGGCCCGGCGGTTCGGTGCTGCCCGGGTCCTTCGGGGCCGAGCAGCCAGGCGCGTTCGGACTCGGTGAGCAGGTCCAGCTCGCCGAGGCGGGTGTCCGGCCGGTCGGCGAACGCGTGCAGCACGGCCACCAGGTGGTCGCTCATGCGCGTGATGGTCTCGGCGGTGAACAGGTCGGGCCGGTAGAGCCAGGCCAGCCGGATGCGGCCGTCCTGTTCGGCGGTCTCCAGCGCGAGGTCGAACTTGGCCTCGGTGAGGGGCACCGGGAACGCCTCGCCGGTGGCCTCGCCCAGGGTGAACCCGGCCGAACCCGCGCCGGCGTGCGTGAACAGCACGGAGCACAGGGGCGTGCGGGAGAGGTCGCGGTCGGGCACCAAGTCGTCGACGAGCCGCTCGAACGGCACCGCCTGGTGGCCCAGCGCGTCGAGGACCCGCTCCCGGGTGCGTGCCAGCAGGGCCGCGCTCGTCGGGTCGTCGCCGAACTCCGCGCGCATGACCAGGGTGTTGACGAAGAACCCGACCAGGTCCTCGGTCTCCGGGCGCTCCCGGTTGGCGACGATCGTGCCGACGGCGAAGTCGTCCTGTCCACTGTGGAACGCCAGGGTCGCTTGCAGGCCGGCGAGCAGGGTCATGAACGGGGTGGTGTCGGACCGGCGGCCCACCTCGGCCAGCGCCGCCGTGAGCGAGGGGGACAGCTCGGCCCGGTGCACCGCGCCCGCGTGCGAGCGGACCGCCGGGCGCGGGTGGTCGGTGGGCAGTTCCAGGGGGCTGAGCCCGGCGAGCGCGCGGCGCCAGTGGTCGAGATCGGCCTTGGCCGCGTCCGAATCGGCGGATTCCCGTTGCCAGACGGCGTAGTCGAGGTAGTCCACCGGCAGCCGCGGCAGCCGGGCGGGCTCGCCCGCCCGCCGCGCCCGGTACAGCTCGCGCAGGTCGCGCCGCAGGATGTCCGAGGACCAGCCGTCGGTGATGATGTGGTGCATGGCCAGCACGAGCACGTGCTCCTCGGCCGCGACCCGCACCAGCGTGGCCCGGAAGGCGGGCTCGGCCGCCAGGTCGAACGGGGTCGTGGCGAGTTCGTGCACGGTGTCGGCATCGCCGTCGCACACGCGCAGGCAGGAGCCGCGGGCGGGCAGGACCTGTTGCGCCGGAACACCTTGCTCGTCGGGGAAGATCACCCGCAGCTGTTCGTGGCGGGCGACGAGGTCGTCGACCGCCGCGGCGAGGGCCGGCACGTCCAGCGGGCCGCGCAGCCGCCACGCGGCGGGCATCAGGTACTCCGTGCTGCCCGGTTCGAGCTGGTCCAGGAAGTAGAGGCGTTGCTGCGTGGCCGAAAGCGTGGCCCGGTCGCCGGCCGGGTCGCGGCGGGGGATACCGGCCGGTGCGCTCGCGGCGGCGCCGCGCAGGCGTTGTTCGAGCAGGCGCTGTGCAGCGGCCGAAAGGTCCGCCCGCGACGACGGGGCCCGGGTCTCCGAGGTGGTCATGCCGTGTCCTTCCCGTTCGTCAGTTCCGGTGATCCACCGTCAGGGACAGGTCGATCTCGTCGTCGCTCATCGCGGCGATCTCCGCGACGAGCTGCTCCTCCACCCGCGCCGCGAGCCGCGCGACGGTCGGGTTTTCGAACAGGTCGCGCACCGCCACCGGGCAACCGAAGGCGGCCCGCAGGCGGGCGGCCACCGCGACCGCGCGCAGGGAGTGCCCGCCGAGGGCGAAGAAGTCTTCGTGCCGCCCGACCCGCGCGACGCCCAGCACCTCGGCCCAGATCTGCGCGGTGACCGTCTCGGTGGGCGAGTCCGGGGCCTCGAACGCCGTCGCCACCGGAATGTCCGGGGCGGGCAGGGCGGCGAGGTCGACCTTGCCCGGCACGGTCCGCGGCAACGTCTCCATGGCCACGAACACCGGCGGCACCGCGTGGTTCGGCAGCCGGCTCGCGCACCACTCGCGCAAGGGCCCGACGTCGTCGCCGGCCACGTACGCGACCAGCGCGGGCTCGCCCCGGACGTCGCGCACCACCACGGCGGCGTCGGCCACCGCGGGGTGCTCCCGCAGTACGGCTTCGACCTCGCCCGGCTCGACCCGGAAGCCCCGGATCTGGACCTGGTCGTCGACGCGGCCGAGGAACTCCAAGGTCGCGTCCGGCCGCCAGCGCACCAGGTCGCCGGTGCGGTAGAGCCGTCCGCCGGTACCGCCGAAGGCGTCCGGCACGAACTTCCCGGCCGTGGCGCCCGGACGGCCGAGGTAGCCGTGGGCCAGCTCGTCGCCGCCCACCAGCAGCTCGCCGGGCACTCCGGTGGGGACGAGCGCTCCGTGCGGGTCGGTCACGTACAGCCGTCGTCCGCCGAGCGGGCCGCCGATCGGGACCCGCCCGGTGCCCGGGCCGGTGAGCCGGTGGGCGGTCGTGGAGATGACGGACTCGGTGGGGCCGTAGGTGTTCACGACCGGCACCGCGGGCAGCCGGTCGAACCACCGGTCGAGGGTGGCCGTGGGCAGCACCTCGCCGCCGGTGATCAGCAGCCGCAGCCCGGTCAGGAGGCCGGCGACGTCGCCGAGGCTCGCCGTCAGCCGAGCGAGGTAGGACGGCGTCAGCTCCAGGACGGTCACGCCTTCGGCGCGCACGTGCTCGGCCAGTTCGTGCACCGACCACACGTCATCCGGGCGCAGGATCACGCGGGCGCCGACGCCGAGGGCGGGCAGGATCTGCTCGAAGGACGCGTCGAACGAGAGCGAGGCGAAGGACAGCACCCGGTCGGCCGCGGTGATCCCGAAGCAGTCCCGGGCCGCGGCCACGTGCGCGGCGAGGGCGCCGTGGGGCACGGCCACGGCCTTGGGCCGCCCCGACGAGCCCGAAGTGAAGATGACATAAGCGGTCTCGCGAGGATCCGGCGTCCTCGGCCCGACCCGGCCCGCGTGCCCTTCGGTGTCGTCGATGACCCGTTCGACTCCGGCTTCGGCGATCATGAACGCCAGCCGTCGTTCGGGGAACCGCGGGTCCAGGGGCACGTACACCCCACCGGCCCGCCAGATGGCCAGCATCGCCACCACCGGCTGCACGCTCCGCCCCAGCCGCACGCCGACCGCCACGCCCGGCCGGAGCCCGTCGGCGACCAGGGCCGCGGCCAGGCTTCCGACCCGCTCGTCCAGCTCGCGGTAACGCAGTGCTTCGTCCCCGCACACCAGCGCGACGTCGTCCGGAGCGCCGGCGACCAGGAACTGCTCCCGCACGGGGTGCCAGGTGCCGGCCCACGTCAGCAACTCGGCGCGCTCGGCTGCCGGGAGCAGGTCCACCTCGCCGACTCGCACGTCCGGGTCGGCGCACACCGCGGCGAGCGCCCGGCGCATCCACTCGGCGAACCGGTGCACGGTCACTTCGTCGAAGAGGTCGGTGCTGTATTCGAGGTCGAGGTCGATCCGGCCGGGGTGCACGACGACGTTCGCGGTCAGGTCGAACTTGGCCGACCGCCACGGCAACGTGAAGGGCGCGAAGCCGAGGCCGTCGAGCGCGGGCGCCGGGTTCGCCGCCGGCTCGGCCAGGTCGAACATGACCTGGAACAGCGGGTTGCGGGACAGGTCGCGTTCGGGCCGCAGCTCCTGCACGAGGTGTTCGAACGGGACGTCCTGGTGGTCGAACGCGCCCAGTACGCCGTGGCGGACGCGGTCCAGGAACGTGGTGAACGCCGGATTGCCGTCGAGGTCGCCGCGCAGCACCACGGTGTTGACGAAGAACCCGACCAGCCGCTCCAGCTCGGTCCGCCCACGTCCGGCCACCGGGGTGCCGACCGGGATGTCGGACCGGCCGGCCCAGCGGGCGAGGACGACCTGGAACACGGCCAGCAGCACCATGAACCGCGTCGCGCCGCACCGGGCGGCCAGCTCGTCGAGCCCGGCCACCATGGGCCACGAGACGCGCACGGCCGCGCCACGGCCCGAGCGCACCGCGGGCCGGGGCCGGTCGGTCGGCAGGTCCAAAGCCGTCAGGTCGGCCAGCGCGTCCCGCCAGTAGTCCAGCTGGCCGCTGGTGTCCCGTTCTCGTTGCCACACCGCGTAATCGCCGTACTGGACGGGGGGTGCCCCGACCTGGCGTCCGGCGTAGGACTCGGCGAGTTCGGCGAACACGATGTCCGTGGACCAGCCGTCGGTGGCGACGTGGTGGAAGGCGAGCACGACGACGTGGTCCTCGGGGCCCAGCGTCCACACCCCGGCGCGCAGCAGCGGCGGCTCGGCCAGGTCGAACCGGGCGGTGGCGAAGGCGGTCGCCTCGGCTCGCACGGTGGCGGCGTCGGTCGCGTCGGCCCAGTGCAGCGGCACCGCGACGGGGTCGCGGACGAGCTGCACCGGGCGTCCGTCCAGCTCGGCCAGCGCCGTGCGCAGGACTTCGTGCCGGGCCACGACATCGTCGAGCGCGCCCTGCCAGGCGTCGCGATCGAGCGGTCCGCTGACCCGCCAGGAGAACCAGAGCACGTAGTCCTCGCCGAGTTCGGACATCCGGTCGAGGAACCACAGCCGTTCCTGGGCGAACGACATCGGCAGCGGCCCGCGCCGGTCCACCGGCACGATCCCGGTGCCCCCGGCCACGCGGGCGGCGGCGACGCGCGGGGCGAAGTCGCGCAGGCGCGGGTTCTCGAACAGCGTGCGCAGCTCGACGTCCCGGTCGAGCCGCTCGGCGACCCGGGACACGGCCATCGTGGCCAGCAGCGAATGCCCGCCCAGGTCGAAGAAGGAGTCGTCGAGACCGATCGGCTCGACGCCGAGCACCTCGCTCCAGATGGCCGCGACCGTCCGCTCGGTCTCGTCCCGCGGCGCGGCGAACGCGGCGTCCGGCTCGAGGCGGTGCTGATGCGCCTCGGGCAGTGCGGCCCGGTCGAGCTTGCCCGCGGCGTTCACCGGCAACGCGTCCAGCGTCACGATCTCGGTGGGCACGGCGTACGCCGGGAGCCACTGCCCGCACTCGGCGCGCACCCGTTCGGTCTCGCCGACGACGTAGCCGACCAGGCGTTGCCCGCCTTGGGCGTCCCGGCGCACCGCGGCCGCGGCGGCACGCACCCCGGCGCAGCGCGCCAAGGCGGCGTCGACTTCGCCGAGTTCGATCCGGAAGCCGCGCACCTTGACCTGGTCGTCCACCCGGCCGAGGAACTCCAGTTCCCCGTCCGGGCGGCGGCGGACCAGGTCGCCGGTGCGGTAGAGGCGGCCACCGGTGCCCCCGAAGACGTCGGGCACGAAGCACTCCGCGGTCCGCGCGGGCCGGTTCAGGTAGCCCCGGGCGAGTTCCGGGCCACCGATCAGCAGTTCGCCGGTGGGCGCGAGCCGGTCCCGGTCGTCCACGACGTAGGTGCGCCGTCCGCCCAGGGGCCGTCCGATCGGGACCCGCTCTTCTCCGGTTGTTTTGTCCACTGTGGATACGTCGTGGACGGTCGCGGTGACCACGGTTTCGGTGGGACCGTAGGCGTTGCCCACCCGGATCCAGGGCACGTGCCGCCGCCACGCGGCCAGCGCGCCGGGCGGGACCGTCTCCCCGCCCAGGATCAGCAGCCGCAGCGAACGCAGGGCCGGTGCCGTGGTCTCGCCGAGCGCGAAGGCCAGTTCCGACCAGTACGTCGGCGGCAGGTTGAGCACGGTCAGGCCGTGGTCCCGGACGATCCAGGGCAACCGCGACGGCAGCCACGGCTCGTCCGGGCGGACGACCACCGACGCGCCGGTGCTCAGCGCGGGCAGGAGCTGGTCGAACGACGCGTCGAAGGAGAAGGACGAGAAGGCCAGCACCCGGTCGGTCGCGGTGAACCCGAAGTGCTCCCGCGTCGCGACGACGTGCGCCGCGAGGGCGTGGTGTTCGACGCCGACGGCCTTGGGCCGTCCGGAAGAGCCCGAGGTGAAGATGACGTAGGCGAGGTCGTTCGGGTGGGGCCGGACCGGGGCCGCGGGCGGCCCGGTTTCGGTCACCGGCACGACCGGCACCCCGAGCCCGGCGGTCCCGGTGCCCGCGACCACGTGCGTGATGTCCACTTCGGACACCATGAACCGTTGCCGGTCGAGGGGGAGCGCGGGATCCAGCGGAACGTACACGCCGCCGGCCCGCCAGATGGCGAGCATCGCGGCCACCGACCACACCCCGCGTCCGACGCTCACGGCCACCGCGTCTCCGCGGCCCACGCCCCGGGCGACCAGGGCGCCGGCGAGCCCGCCGGCCATCGCGTCGAGTTCGGCGTAGGTCACCGCGCGGTCGGCGTCGACGACCGCCGTCGCGTCCGGATCTCCCGACACCACAACGGAATCAGGTGCGGACTCGGCGTGGCGGAGCGGTCCCAGCCCGTCGGCGAGGTCGGCGACCCGGGCCGTGGGTGCGGCGAGCACCGCGGCCAGCAGCGTCCGGTAGCCCTCGCTGAACCGCCGCATGGTCGCCGCGTCGAAGAGCGCCGTCGCGTACTGCAGCCGGGCGGCCAGCCCGCCGTCGGGACGCAGGTTGAGATCGAGGAAGACGTCCATCGGCGCGCCGACCAACGGCGGCGGCACCAGCTCGGCGTCCAGGCCCGGCAGCCGGATCGGGGCGAGCGCGGTGTTGACGAGCGTGAACGAGGCCTGGGCCAGCGGGTGGCGGGACAGGTCCCGCTCGGTGCTGACCGCGCCGACGACCTGCTCGAACGGCGCCTCGGCCGCGGAGAGGCCGCTCAGCACGGTGTCCCGGACCCGGCCCAGCAGCTCGGTGAACGTGGGGCCGCCGCCGAGGTCGGTGCGCTGCACCACGGTGTTGACGAAGGGGCCGATCAGTCCGGCCAGCTCGGGCCGGTTGCGGTCGGAAAGCGTGGTGCACACGGCGATGTCGTCGCGCCCGCAGTAGTGCGCCAGCAGCGCCTGGTAGACGGCCAGCAGCAGCATGTACCGCGTGACGCGGTGGGTCTTCGCCAGCTCGTCCGCCGCGCCGACCAGTTCGGCGGGCACGGTGAACCGCACGACGTCGCCCGCGCCGTCCCAGAACGCCGGTCGCGGCCGGTCGGTCGGCAGGTCGAGGGGAGCGAGCCCGGTCAGCCGGGTGCGCCAGTGCGCCAGGAGGCGTTCCAGCCGGGGGCCGGTCAGCCGGTCCCGTTGCCGCCGGGCGAAGTCGGCGTATCGCGCGGCGGGGGCGGCCACCGGCTCGCCGCGGTAACCGGCTGCGAGTTCGTCCAGCAGGACGTCCCACGAGCGCCCGTCCACCGCGATGTGGTGCACCACCACGAGCAGCAGGTGCTCCCCGGAGTCGAGGCGGGCCAACGTCATCCGCACCGGGGGCGCGGCCGCGAGGTCCATCGGGCGGCTGAGTTCCCGGTCGAACAGCTCGGCCGCGTTCCGTGCCCGGGTGCGGTGCACCCGCGTCCGGCCCGGCGGTTCGACCAGGGTCCGGGGTTCGCCGTCGACGGCGGCGAACCGGGTACGCAGCACCTCGTGCCGGTCGGCGATCCCGGTCAGCGCCTCGACGAGCGCGTCCGTGTCCAGCTCGCCGGACAGCCGCAACGCCAGTGGCAGCAGGTAGTCCGCCGAGTCCGGGTCGAGCTGCTGGGCGAACCAGAGCCGCCGCTGTGCGAACGACACCCGCGTGCCGTCGTCCTTGACCCCGTCATGCACTGTCGGCCTCCCGCGCTGTTGTCCCCGGCCGAGTCTCCGTCGCCGGCGACGGTCGTCACCAGGGAAGCGGCGGCACCGCCCGGGTGCGGCCGGTTCTGCGCGTTCTACCCATGCCGCGCCGGTCAGATCAGCCCGGCGCGCACGCCGGCGGCGACCGCGTGCGCCCGGTTGCGCGCCTGCAGGCGGCCCATCAGGTCGTAGAGCACGTTCTTCACCGTGTGCGCCGAGCACGACAGGGCCCGGGCGATGGCGACGTTGTCCAGTCCGTCGGCCACCAGCCGCAGCATGACCAGCTGGCGGGCGGTCAGCCGTGGTGGCTTGCGCCGGGCGCGCCGGTCGGTGCCCAGCAGCCGCAGGAGCGCCTCGTGCGGCAGCCGGCCGTCGCCGTCCTGCGCGGAACGGACCGCCGCGGCCAGCCGCGCCGGGGTCGCCTGGGCGGACTGGACGAGCACCGCGACCCCGGCCCGCACGGCCCGGCGCACGCCCTCCTCCGGCAGCCGGTCGGCCACGACCACGATCCCGGTCCGGTCGCCTCCGGGACAGTCTCGAAGAGCCTCGTCCACGGTGGGGGCCGCGGTCAGCAGGACCGGGCCGGGCGATTCCCGGACCGGCACCCCCGCCCGGCCGAGTGCGGTGTGCACGTTCTCCCGCAGGGTGTCGTCGGCCGCGGTGACCTGGACCTGCACTGCGGAGCCGGGCGGCGTCACAGCAGTCCCGCCCGCAGCACGTAGGCCACCGCGTGGGCGCGATTGCGCAGCCGGAACCGGTTGGTGACGTCGTGCACGACCCCGGCGACGGTGCGCTGCGAATAGCTCAGCTCGCGCGCGATCTCCCCGGTTTCGCGGCCGTCGGCCACCAAGCGGAACACCTCCCGCTCGCGGTCGCTGAGCCCGAGCCCGCCGGTCGGGCCCGTGGCGTCGTCCGCGGCGGTGTGGTCGAGCAAGTGGTCGAGGAGGTCCGGGGGCAGCGCGGCGTCCCCGGCCGCGGCGGCCAGCACGGTGCGGGCCAGCCGGTCGGGGTCGGTTTCCCGGCGGCGCAGCAGACCACGGGCGCCCGTGGCGATCGCGTGCAGGGCCTGGGCGGGCGTCAGGTCGGTGGTCACCAGCACCACCTCCGGGCGGTGCTCCGCGGTGCGGGTGGCCCGCACCAGGTCCAGTTCCTGCTCGCCCAGCTCGTCGACGATGACGACGGTGACCGCGGGCGGCACCCCCGGCGGCGAGACGGCGACGTCGGGACAGCCGTGCACGGCCACGGTCACCCCGGCTTCCAGCATCGGGTCCTGCGCGACGACGCTGACGGGAATGGGTTCGCCCATGGGTCCTCCTCGGTCCGGGTGGTCACTTCCACCCTCGGCCGTAACGGACGGTCGCGCTTCGGTCACGGACACCCAGGTTCCCGCGGCGCCCCGCGCACACCCGGAAACACGCCGCCGACCTGAGCGGATGTCTCCGGCGGGGAACCCGGATCGCCGGTCGTGGCCGCCCCGCGGCCGGGTGGCGAACGCGAAACATGCGGGTCCGCCCCGCATGACGGCGCAGGCCCGGGCCGGTAGGCTCCCCGGTCGGTTCGGCCGCCGTTTCCGGCCGGCTCTTCCGTGGAAATTCCAGATCACCTTTTTGCCGCTACGCCGATCGGTTGCGGTCAAAAGTGTCGGCAGAGTTTCACGGTGGTCGATTAGAATCATTTCCATGGATTACCGCTCACTCGTCGTGGTGGGTCGAAGCGAAGAGTCACGAGCGGTGGACGAAGCGCTGGAAGCAGCCCGGGATGGGCGGGGTGGCGTGGTCTTCGTCGTGGGTGAAAGCGGAATCGGAAAGTCCCGGTTGATCAACGCGGGCATCGAACGGGCGACCGCGGCCGGCATGGCGCTGCTGCGGGGCCGGGCCAGCGCAATCGGACCTTCGGTGTCGTTCCGTCCATTCACCGAAGCAATTCTGCACCTTCTTCGAACGGAATCGATCGAGCCGTCCGCACTCGGCTCCTACGCACCGGTTCTGGGCCGGCTGGTCCCGGAGTGGGGCGATCCGCCCGCCGGGCCCGCCGCCGAGTCGCCGGTCACCCTCGGCGAGGCCGTGCTGCGGCTGGCCGGGGTGGTCGGGGCCGGCCGCGGCTGCCTGCTCGCCCTCGACGACCTGCACGACGCGGACACCGCGACGCTGGCCGTGCTGGAGTACTTGATCGACAACGTCGACCGCCAGCCGGCCATGCTCCTGTGCGGACTGCGCGACACCGACGGCGCCGCGCTGACGATGGTGCGCGAAGCGGCGCAGCGCGGCCGCGGCCGGCTCCTCGAGCTGGGCCGGCTGACCCGGGCCGACCTGCGGCCGCTGGTGGCCGCGGTCCTCGGCACCGAGCCGGAGCTGGTGCCGGCCGAGGCGCTGGACCTGGTGTGGGCGGGCAGTGCCGGCCACCCGTTCCTGGCCGAAGAGGTCGTCGCCGCGCTGGTCCAGGAGGAGGTCGTGGTCCGCGAGGGCCCGGTCTGGGTGCCCGCCGACCGGCCGGACGCGGCGCTGCCGCCCGCACTGGCCCGCCCGCTGGCCACCCGGATCGCCGGGCTGCGCGACCGCACGCGCGAGGTGCTGTCCGCCGCGGTGGTGCTGGGCCCGCGGTTCCCGGTCGCCGTGCTCGCCCGCACCACCGGGTTGACCGAGGACGACGTCGTGGGCCTGTTGCGGGACGACCTGGCCGGCACGCTGGTCGAACCGGACGAGGAGACCGGCTGGTACGCCTTCGTGCACCCGCTCGGCCGGGCGGCCGTGCTGGCCCAGCTCGGCGACGACGAGCGGGAACGGCTGGCGGCTCGCGCGGCCGGCGCCGTCGACGCGGTGCACCCCGGTTTGCCCGGGCAGTGGTGCGAACTCGCCGCCACCCTGCGCTTGGCGGCCGACGAGCGGCCCGCCGCCGGACGGCTGTTCGCCGAGGCCGGACGGCGGGCGCTCGGCCAGGGCGCGACCACGGCGGCGGTCGACCTGTTGAGTCAGGCGTGGGAGCTGCTCGCCGGCGACCCGGCGGCGCGGGCGGACACCCTGGAACAGCTGCTGCTGGCGCTGGCCGAGGACGGCCTGGTGGACCGGGCCCTGTCTTCGGTGGCCGTGTTCGACCGGCTCGACGGGTTGGCGCCGGCTCGGCGGGCCGCGCTGCACACCCGCCTGGCGTGGGCGCTCGAGGTGGCCGGGCGGGTGGACGAGGCGCTGGCCCAAGTGGACACGGCGAGAGCCCTGCTCGGTCCGGACGCGGCGGCGGCCGACCAAGCCGCGATCGACGTCGTGGCCGCGCACCTCGCCTACGACCAGGCGGGTCCTGGCCGGCGCGACGCCGCCGAAGAGCTCGCCCGGCGGGCCGCGTCGGCCGCGGAATCGGTGCCGCTGCCGGTGGTGGCCTGCCAGGCCTGGCAGCTGCTGGCCGCGATCGTTCGCCAGCGCGACGTGGCCGAGGCCACCGGCTACCTGGAACACGCGCATTCGCTGGCCGTGCTGCACCGGTTGCCGCTCTGGGAGCTGCACGCGCTGGTTCGCCTGGGCAACGACGACGCGTTGCGCACCGGGGACCTGACCCGGCTGCACCGGGCCCGCGAGCAGGCGAGCGCGGCCGGCTCGGTGACCGCCCGCTACCAGGCCGAGACCAGCCTGGCGCTGCACGCCATCCTGCGCGGGAACCTGGCCGAGGCCCGCGAGCTGCTCGACGCCGCCCTGGCCGCGACGGTGCGGTTCCGCCAGTCCGAGACCATGCGCTACGCCTTGCTGCTGCGGGTGGTGCTCGCCGGGCACCGCGGCGACCGCGCGGGGATGACCGAGGCGCTGACCGAGTTCGGGCACCACCGCGGAGATGTCACGTTGCACGCCCCCCGCATCCATGGCCTGGCCGGTGCGTTCTGCGCGTTGCTGGAGGAGGACCACGGCCGCGCCCGGGAGGACCTCGCGCTGGCCGTGCACCACCAGGACGCCGGCGGCGACGTCGACCACCTCTCCGGCAAGCTCGGGCTGCACCTGCTGATGGGGGTGCTCGACGGAACGGCGGGGTGGCCCGAGTGGCGGGCCGTGCACGCCGATCCGGCGGCCACCCTGCGCTGGGACCGGCAGTTCGCGCTCTTCGCCCGGGCAGTGCTCATGGGCCGGGAGGGCAAGCGCCGACGCGCCGAACGGGCGATGGTCGAGGCCCTCCGCGTCGCCGAGCCGTATGCGATCAGCCGCCACCTCGCCCTGCGCCTGGTGGGCGAGGTCGCACTGGACGACGGCTGGGGCGACCCGGTCGGCTGGCTCCGGGCCGCCGAACGGTTCTTCCACCGGAGAAAGGTCCCCGCGGTGGCCCGGGCGTGCCGGGCCCTCCTGCGGCGCACGGGCGTCCGGGTGCCGCAGCACCGGACGGGCACCGACGACATCCCGGCCCGGTTGCGCTCGGCGGGAGTCACCGCCCGGGAGTACGAGGTGCTCGGGCTGCTGGCCGGCAGGCTGAACAACCAGGAGATCGCGGACCGCCTGCACGTGTCGCCACGCACGGTGGAACGCCACGTCGGCAACCTGATCACCAAGACCGGCTTGCCCAACCGGATCGCCCTGAGCGGCCTGGCGCTCGACGTCCTGGGCGACAAGGAGCCGAGCCTGCGCAGCACGATGCTGGACCTGGCCCACGAGATCACTGCCGAACCCCGGCCCGTCCCGATCGACGACCTTCGGCCCGGCGGCTGACCCGGGGCACGCCGTACCGGGCGGACGTCACGGCGGCTCTGCGCCCGGGCCGCGCCAAGGTACGGGTGCGGGTGACCAATACGGGCGTGCCCGGCTGGTCCAAGGCGACGACACCCGCCACTGCGAGCCAGTAACGGCCCGCGAGCGGAACGCCGATCAGCCACACCTGATCCGGGCGGAGCTGACGACGGGGCACCCGCTCATCATGCCGGAACACCCGGAGGCGTCAGCCGTGGTGATCGACGAACGTGGCTCCCCGGCGCCGACCGCTCGGCGCACCGGGCCGGCCGCGTTCGCCGATCCTGCCCGCCGCGGCCCACAGACGGGCGCCTGAGCTCAGGCGTGGGCGTCGAGGACGACGCGGAAGCGGGCGTCGCCGGACATCATCCGTTCGTAGGCCTTCGGGGCTTCCGACAGCGGCATGATTTCGTTGCGGCTGCGGATTCCGCGGTCGTGGGCCAGCCGCACGCCGTCCTCGTTTTCGATGGCGGATCCGGTGAGGGCGCCGACGACCGAGCGCGTGCCGAAGATCAGGTCCGGCGTGCGGACCTCGATCGGGTCGGGAGCCGCCCCGACGACGAGCAGCTGCCCGCGCGGGCCGAGGCCGGCCACGAGCGGGGACATCGACGCGCCGCTGGACGCCGTGGCGACGATCGCCGCCGCGCCACCGAGCCGGGCGAGTTCCCGGCCGGGATCGACGGCCGTGCTGTCGAGGTACTCGTCGGCGCCGAGTTCCGCCGCCAGTTCGGCTTTGCCGGTGCCGCGGGCGATCGCCGCGACGCGGTAGCCGAGCGCCTTGGCGTACTGGATCCCGAGGTGGCCGAGGCCGCCGATGCCCTGGATGGCGACCAGCGAGCCGGGCCGCGCCCCGGCCGTCAGCAGGGCGCGGTAGACCGTGAGCCCCGCGCACAGCAGCGGCGCGACGTCCAGGGCCTGCGCGCCGTCGGGCACGCGGACCAGGCCGCTGGCGCGGGCGTAGGCGACTTCGGCGTAGCCGCCGTCGGTCGTGGTGCCGGTCTGCGGCTGGTCGGTGCAGTTGACGAAGTCGCCGCGCCGGCAGGGCTCGCACTGGCCGCAGTGCCCGTTGAGGTAGCCGACCCCGACCCGGGTACCGGGCTGCCACGCCGTCACCCCGGGGCCGACGGCGTCGATCACGCCGACGATCTCGTGGCCCGGGACGACGGGCACCGACGGGTCGGGGCGCAGGCCTTCGACCGCGAAGGCGTCGGTGTGGCAGACCCCGCAGGCTTCGACGCGCAGGCGCACCTGGCCCGGCAGGGGGTCGTGGACCTCGCGGTCGACGAGGGCGAACCGGCGCGAACCGGTGACTTCGAAGGCACGGTAGGACATTGCTGACTCCAACAGGTCGGAAGGGGGATCAGGAGTTCGGGTGCTGCGCCATGTACTGGGCGTACCAGTTCGGCCATTCCTCGTCGTACTGCCCGGTCTCCTTCTCGTGCTCGCCGTGCGCGGCGGCCGCGTCGCGCAGCGCCCGCTCCAGCTCGGCCGCCGAGCGGTACGTCACGCCGTCGACCCGGCCGGGGAACCGGGTGGTGATCTCCTGCAGCAGCCAGGTGTTGCCGTCGGGGTCGCTGAAGGAGGCGAACGACGAGTACGTGCCCCGGTCCGGGTGCACACCGGGAGCGAACGCGCCCGTTTCGTCGCGGTGGAACACCTCGCTGACGGCGACGCCGTTCCCGGCGAGCTCCGCACGGGCCGCCTCGATGTCGTCGACGACGAGGTAGGTGCCGCGGACCGAGCCGGGGGCGGCGTCGGTGATGCCGGTGCCGAAGTGGACCGACGTCGGCGAACCCGGCGGCGTCAGCTGCACGACCCGGGAGGTGGCGAACACGATGTCGGCGTCCTCGCGCCAGCCGAGGGCCTTGTAGAAGTGCTTGGTCCGGTCGACGTCGGTGACGGGCAGGACCACGACCTCGAGCTTCATGTCCATGATCGGAATTCCTCTCCTGCGTGGCGGCCGGATCGGTAACAGACTCGGTGCCGCTCACCACCACAGTCGTCCGCCGGCGGCTCGTTCGCCCCCGTGAGACACCCTGGTCCGCGCGATCCCCGGGCCCCGGGACCGCGCTAGGGTTGCGGATCATGTCGGGTCGGGAGCCGGAGCTGGTGGGCCGCGGCGACGAGCTCGCCGCGCTCGACGGCGTGCTCGCCGCGGCGCGGGCGGGCCGGAGCGGGGTGCTGGTGCTGCGGGGCGAGGCGGGGATCGGCAAGACCGCGCTCCTGGACCACGTCGCGGCGCGGGCGGCCGGCAGCCGGGTCGCGCGGGCGGCCGGCGTCGAGTCGGAACGCGAGCTGCCCTACGCCGGCCTGCAGCAGCTGTGCGCTCCCTTCCTCGACCGGCTCGAGCACCTGCCGGTCCCGCAGCGGACCGCGCTCGGCACCGCGTTCGGCGTGACCGCGGGTGCGCCGCCGGACCGGTTCCTGGTCGGGCTGGCGGTGCTGACCCTGCTCGCCGAGGTCGCCGAGGACCGGCCCCTGGTGTGCCTGGTCGACGACGCGCAGTGGCTCGACCGGGTGTCGGCGCAGACGCTGGCGTTCGTCGCGCGGCGGCTGCTGGCCGAGCCGATCGCCCTGGTCGTCGCGGTGCGGGAACCCGCGGAGCAGCTCGACGTGGCCGGACTGCCGGAGCTGACCGTCCGCGGCCTCGGCGAAGCGGCCGCCGTCGCTTTGCTGGACACGGTGCTCAAGGGCCCGCTGGACGTCCGGGTGCGCGACCGGATCGTCGCCGAAACGCACGGCAACCCCCTCGCGCTGGTCGAGCTGCCCCGGTGGTGGACCGCGGCCGAGCAGGCCGACGGGCTGCTCCCGCCGGACGGTGACGCGCTGGCCGGCCGGCTCGAGCGGTGCTTCCTGCAGCAGCTGGCCCCGCTGCCGTCGGACACCCGGCGGTTGCTGCTGATCGCGGCCGCGGAGCCGCTGGGTGACGCGACGCTGCTCTGGCGCGCGGCCGGTGAGCTGGGGCTGGGGGCCGACCCGGCCGCCGCGGCCGAGGCGACCGGGCTGATCGGCTTCGGGTCCCGGATCCGCTTCCGGCACCCGTTGGTGCGGTCGGCGGTGTACCGGTCGGCGTCCGCCGGGGAGCGGCGGGAGGTGCACCGGGTGCTGGCCGAGGTGACCGACGCCGGCGCCGATCCGGATCGGCGCGCGTGGCACCGCGCGCAGGCGACCGTGGCTCCGGACGAGGAGGTCGCGGCCGAGCTGGAGCGCTCCGCGGGCCGGGCCCAGGCGCGCGGGGGTCTCGTCGCCGCCGCCGCGTTGCTCGAACAGGCGGCCGCGCTCACCCCCGATCCGGCGCTGCGCGCCCGCCGCGAGCTCGCGGCGGCCCGGGCGAAACGCGGCGCGGGCGCGCTCGAGGCGGCGCTGGGCCTGCTGGGCGCGGCCGAGGCCGGGCCACCGGACGCCGCGCGGGACGCGGAGGTCGAACGGCTACGCGGCCAGATCGCGTTCGACCAGCGGCGCGGCCGCGACGCGGCGGAACTGCTCCTGCGCGCGGCCGGGCGCCTCGACGGTGACCAGGCCCGCGAGACGTACCTGGAGGCGCTCGGCGCCGCCGTGTGGGCGGGATCCGGTGTCGTCGAAGCCGCGAAGCGAGCGCGTGCGGCGCCCCCGGCCCAGGTGCCGCCGAGCGCCGTCGACCTCGTCCTCGACGCATTCGCCACCCGGCTCACCGACGGCTACCCGGCCGCGGCCCCGCTGCTGATCGAGGCGATCGACGCCGTCCGCGCGCTGGACACCGGCGGCGAAAACCCCGGGCGCGTGCTGTGGCTGCTGGGCAACCGGGCCGGCGGAACCCTCGCGACCGAGGTGCTCGACTACGCCACCGGGCGCGCGTTCGCCGAACGGCAGGTCCGGCTGGCCCGCGACACCGGCGCGCTCGTCCAGCTGCAGTTCGGCCTCAACTTCCTCGCCAACCACGAGTTGCTGGCCGGAGACCTGACCGCGGCCCAGGCGCTCGTCGAAGAGGACCGCCTGCTCGCCGGCCTCACCGGCGGCCGGCCGGTCGGCTACAGCGCGATCCTCCTCGCCGCCCTGCGCGGCCGGGAAGCCGAAGCCACCGCGGTCATCGCGGCCGCGGCGGCGGAGGCGGCCGAACGAGGTCAAGGCCGGGTCGCGCGCTTCGCCGACTACGCGAACGCTGTGCTCGGCAACGGCCTCGGCCGGCACGACGTCGCCCGTGACGCCGCTTACCGTGTGTTCGAACACGACACCGTCGGCCACCAGGCGCTGGCCACCGCCGAACTGGCGGAGGCCGCGTCGCGAACCGGGGACGACGAGCTCGTCGCCGTGGCGCTGAACCGGATCTCCGAACGCGCCCGGGCGACCCCGACGGCGTGGACGCGGGCGCTCGAAGCCCGCGTGCGAGCATTGGCCGGCGACACCCCCGGCGAGTGCTACGCCGACTCGATCGCGCTGCTCGCCGGGACGCCGTTGCGGGTGGAGCTGGCCCGGGGCCACCTGCTGTTCGGCGAGTGGCTCCGGCGCGAGGGCCGCCGTGTCGAAGCCCGGGAGCACCTGCGCCCCGCGCACGCCATGGCCTCCGTGATGGGCCTCGAAGCCTTCGCCGACCGCGCGCGCCGCGAGCTGCTGGCCACCGGCGAGACCGCGCGCAAACGCACCGGTGGGACCACCGAAGAGCTGACCGCCCAGGAGTTCCAGATCGCGCGGCTCGCCCGCGAAGGACTGTCCAACCCCGAAATCGGCACCCGGCTCTTCCTCAGCCCGCGCACCGTCGAATGGCACCTGCGCAAGGTCTTCGGCAAGCTGGGGATCAGCTCGCGGCGTCAGTTGCGCGAAACCCGCGCTTTCGACGCGGTCGGTGCGCCGCAGGCCTGACGACGAGCCGGGTCGCGTTCAGCCGCCCGCTCTGTTCGCGTCATCCGGAGTTAAGGCGGTGCTGATTGACTTCGCACGTCACGAACTTTCTGGCGACGAGGACAAATTGACCCAGTCAGTGCCCGCCGGCGACCCGCTGGCCGCGTTCACCGTCGAACTCGAGGAAATCCGGGCGAAAGCCGCCGAAGCCGAAGAAAAACTGCGATCCGCCGTCGCCACCGTGCAGGCGCCGGACGGCGCGGTCTCGGTGACCGTCGGCCCGAGCGGAATCCTGCAGGACCTCCGGTTCGGCCCCCGCGCCTACGAGCGCCCCCCGCAAGCCCTGTCCCGCCTGGTGATGCAGCTGATCGGCCGTGCGCAGCAGAAAGTCTCGGCCGAGGTCGCCGACGCGTTCGGCGGCATGGTCGGCGAGAACTCGGCCGCCCGCGAACTGCTGGAGGAGTTCCTGCCGGCACCCGAACGGGGCGAGGAAGCGCACCCGGACGACGGCGGCCCGTTCACGCCGCGGCCGGAAGCCGGGGAGGGACCGCCCTCGCCACCGCAGCACCGGCCGCCGAGCCCACCGCAGCCCCAGCGTGGTCAGCCGCGTCGCCGTCCCCGGCCCGAGCCGGAAGAGGACGCCGGCGAGAGCAACCCCTGGTAGCAGGAAGGAAAATCAGTGGCTTCCGGAGCAGGTTTCTCGGTCGACCCGGCCGAGCTGCAGAAGTTCAGCCAGTTCCTGTCGGGATCCACGCAACCGGCGGTGCAGGACGCCGCGAACCGGATGCAAGCCGCCAACGGGTTCGGCAACGCCGCGTTCGGCGTCCTGCTCGCGCAGGTGCTCGCCGTGCCCTCGCGGGTCACGATGGCCGTGATCACGGGGGAGATCACCAAGCTGGCCGGTGACCTCGCCAAGTCCGCCACCGACGTGAAGAAGGCTGCCGAGGTGTACACCTCCCACGACTCCGACACCGCCCGGAGCTTGAGCACCTTCGAGACGGAGCTGGGCAAGTGACCGTTCCCCTCACCGCATCGAACTCCACGACCGGGGCCGGCGTCTTCGACAGCTGGAAGCAGGTGGGCGACTCGATCGGCAAGGTCCGGACCGAACACGGCGGCGATCTCGCGGCCGTCAGCGTGGAGCTGGGCATCAACATCATCAGCGCCGCGCTCGACACCGTCGCGTTCGTCATGGACCCGCTGGCCAAGCTGATCGCCGCGGGCCTGGGCTGGCTGATCGAGCACGTCTCGTTCCTGAAGTGGCCGCTGGACCAGGTCGCGGGCAACCATGCCGAGGTCACGAAGCTCGCCAACGAGCTGCACAAGATCGGCGAGTCGCTGCGCAACACCGGGACCGAGCTCGACGACACGCTCAAGTCGACGATCACCCAGTGGCAGGGCAAGGGCCACGACAGCTTCGTCAAGTCGATCGACGACCGGAAGGGCTGGATCGACTCGAACGCCAAGGCGTCGGACGTCGCGGGCTACCTGGTCGAGACCACCGGGGCGCTGATCGCCGCGGTCCGCACGTTGCTGCGCGACATCATCACGACGATCCTCGGCGACATCATCGCCACGATGCTGATCGCCCTAGCGATGGCCGCGTTCACCTTCGGCGCGTCGATCGCGGTCGGGGTGACCAAGTGCGTCGTGACGGTCTCGGTGCAGGTGGCGGCGATGCTGGCCAAGCTCGCCAAGGTCGTCGCCTATGCCGGCCGCACCACGGCGCGGCTCACCCAGCTGTCGAAGCTGGTCAAGCCGAAGCCGGGGGCCGCGAACGCGGGCCACGAAATGACGCCCGTGCCGCCGCCGGGTACCGCGCTCACCCACAACGGCCCGCCCACCACCGGAGGTGCGACGCCCAGCACCCGGCCCCCGGGCGACGGCACGACCCCGAACTTCTCGCGGCCGCTGCCCCCGCCGGGCACCGCGGTCACCCACGACGGCCCGCCCGGCACCGGGGGCGCCACGCCCAGCGCCCACCCCGGGGGTGACGGCACCACGCCCAACTTCTCGCGGCCGCTGCCGAAGCCCGCGGATCCGCCGCCCGCACCCAAGCCGCCGCCGAAATCGCACCTGAGCGACCACGACATCTCGACGATCAAGAAGCACGAAGACTGGCTGAAGACCAAGTTCGGGGACAGCTACGGGAAGATGAAGTGGGTCGACGACTGGCTGAAGAACAACAAGCCGGACTACTACCCGATGCTGAAAGCCCTCTCCGACGCCAAGAGCTCCAAGAACTTCGCCGGCTGGGTCGGCAAGGACATCGTGCAGGTCGACCGCGGCCTCACCGACATCCAGTCGCAGGCCGAGGCCGCGTGGGCCGAGGAGGACCAGAAAGACCGGCAACAGCCGCACTGAAACCCCGTCGAATCGTCCTGACGGGACAGTCCGAACAGGACTCCTGACGAATGTGCGGCCCCGGCATCCGTCCGATGTGGATGATTCCGGTGGCCCGACGCCGGCAGCTTCCGGTGCCTACCCGGCCGGTCGCGTGGATCGCGGTGGTGGGGCCGCGATGCCGTCAGCGGGTTCGAGTCCGAGAACGGCGAGCAGCAACGCGCAGTCCTCGGCGTCGTTCGCGGCCGAGGCCACCATGCGGGCGCCGTGGTAGCGCTGTTCGGCGGTGAGCTCGAAGCCGGTCTCCTCGATGGGGGGTGCCGTGGCGCGCTTCATCGAGGCGGGGACGGGCGTGGGCGACCCGGTTCCCGGGCTGTCGCAGTGGTCATCGGTCCTCCGCCGGCATCGGCTGCTTGCGAGCAGCGCCGGCGGTCGACGCGGCGTCACCCGTCGTACGCTGCAGCGTAGTCCTCCCGGTGCGCGGCGTGGGGTGAAACGGTGCGGAAGGTCCCCGGGATCACCCGCTTGGCTGGCTCCTTCGCGCCCCGGCGGACTTTAGGCTGGGCGATCTGGCAGTGCGAGGTGTCGGGCCGGGTGCTGCTGTTCGCCGGCTGGTTCCCGCCCGCCTGGTTCGGCGGGCTCGCCGCGCTGGCGTTGTCGAAGGTCCTCGACAACATGGAGATCGGCCACAACGTCATGCACGGCCAGTACGACTGGATGAAGGATCCGGCGCTGAACTCGCGGACCTTCGAGTGGGGATCCGCAACCTCTGGGCGTTCGCGATCATCTTCTGCGGGCACTTTCCCGACGGCGCCGAGGTGTTCGCCGAGCAGGACAGCGAAGACGAGACCCGCGGGAAGTGGTACCTGCGGCAGATGCTCGGCTCGGCGAACATCACCGGGAGCCCGTTGTTCCACCTGTTGGCGGGAAATCTCAGCCACCAGATCGAGCACCACCTGTTCCCGGACCTGCCTTCGCGCCGCTATCCGTAGATCGCCGCGGAAGTGCGCGAGATCTGCGAGCGGCACAACCTGCCGTACAACACGGGTTCGCTGTCCCGCCAGCTCGGTTCGGTCGTCCGGAAGATCTTCCGCCTGGCGCTGCCTCGGGCCCGGACCACCCGGCCGGAGCTGTCGGCGCGCCGAAACTCCCGCGTACGGTGGGAACAGGCCCCGGACCCCGGCTGAACATCGTCGATCACCGACCGAGCCGGGGGTGTGCTGTGGATTCGGCGCTGGACGATCTGTACGACGAGTACCCGGTCGGCTGGGTCCTCACCTACCGGCACCGACGGACGCCCGGCCCGCCGTTCGGCGGCTACGCGGCCGGGGTGGTCCTCGGGCCGCCCGTGCGGGACGCCCGCACCGGCCTCGAATCGATCCCGCTCGCCTCGCTCGGCGACGGCCCCACCGTCTGGGTCGCGGACCGGGACGTCATCGGCATCGAGCCCCGCCGGCCACCGGACGACGGGTCTGCGGCCGGCTGACCGGTGTCCACACAGGACGCTCGGGCAGAGACCACCCACCTGGCTGACGACTTTGCGTCCCGGCCGGGCTTACGGTGGGTGCGCGCCCCGGGACCGCGGCGCCCGACCTTCGAAGGAGCGGGGTGGTGCCATGGGCACGGCCGAGGGCACCGGATCCGGCACGGATCGTGCCTGGTCGGCCGGGCACGACGGCTACCCGCGGGGTTGGCAGGTCCGGTACCGCGGTCGCCGGGAGCGGACCGCTCCCGGCTGGGCGGGACCGCGCGCGGCGCAGGAACGGATCGGGACGATCGCGGGCCCCGAACTCCGTGACGAGCACACCGGTACCACCTGGGTGCCGGTCCGGCCCTTCCGTGCGGCTCCGGGCACGCCGGTGAAGCTGGTGCGGGCGAACGACATCGTCGTGGCTCGCCCGCCGGGCGAACCCGCGCCCACGGAAACCGCGGACGACGATGACCGGATCCCCGCGGTGGTCGTCGAGCTGCCCGGACGCGGCCCCGGCGGCCACCCGGCGACGGAGGGAGCACGCGGACCGGCAGCGCCAGGTGAATGAGTGCGGTGAGTTCCGGCCGGCCTGCCGGTGCGGCCGTCGCCGTCCCGCCACCGGTCGAACACCACGCGTGCCGGCGGTGGAGCGGGACCTTCCGGAGACGTGCCGTGCTACCGGCCGAGGTCGAGGGCCGGCCGGCCGCGCCGCGCCAGCACGGCCCAGACGACCTTGCCCCCGGCCAAGGACCGGCTGCACCCCCAGCGCCGCGCGGTCTGGGCGACCAGGATGAGCCCGAGCCCGTGCTGACGGTGGTGCGGCCGTTCGCGCAGCACGGCGGGCCGCGGGTCGTCGTCGGCCACCGCGACGGTGAAGACGCCGCGGCGCAGCTCCAGCCGCAGCCGCGGGTTCGACGTCGTGTGCAGGACCGCGTTCTCCACCAGCTCGGTCGCGATCGTGAGAGCGTCGTCGATGTGCTCGGGCACCTTCCACGCCGCGCAGACCCGCTGGACGAACGCCCGGCTGACCGCGGAGGAGCCGGGGGAGGCGGCCAGCAGCTGCACCGCGCGCCGGCGGGCCGGGCGGTCCCATGCTCGCTCGGCCGCGGCGACGTCGGCGTGCACCGGGACGAACCGGACCGTGTGCTGGTCCGCCAGCCGGGCCAGGTGGTCGGCGCGGTCGGTCACCACGGCGAACGGTATTCCCGGCCACTGGCCGATCCGCCCGGCGATGACCGGGAACACGGTCATCGCGGTGTCGTCGTCGATGTCGAGGCCCCGGATGTCGGCGATGAGGCTCTCCGGCGAGTCGGTGGCCACCTTGAGCACGGTGTCGCGCAGCTCGGGGCAATTGGCCGGCGTCAAGGTTCCGGTCAAGGTCGCCACGGTCGACTCCGCCCGGTACTTCAGCACCAGGCGCAGACCGCTGTCGGTGGTCACGTGCGCGCCTCGGTCGCCCGGGACCGGCGCGGCGTTTCGGCGGCGCGGGGGCAGACCCGTGCCCCTGGTGACGTGGTGATCATCGTAGCCCTCCGACCGGTTCGGCCACGTTGTGTGGCACCGCCGGGGTCTGGGGCGACATACCGAGGATAGCCCGCCCCGGGCGCCGGCGACGGGTGGATCCGATGTCCGGCCCGTCGACGGCCTCCGGTTCGGGCGGTGTCCCGCCGTTGTCACGGACTCGCGTGGCTCGCGGGCACCGGTGTCTCGGTGGGGATCACGGGTGGGGGGTCGCCGGGTTCGTCGCCGCCGGTGTCGAGGCGGAACGGCGGGTAGCGGTCGGTCATGAGCGCGGCGTAGGCGGCGACGCGCAGGCCCCAGCGCTGGATGCCGACGATGAAGTCGAACAGCGGGCGGGGGTAGCGGCCGGTGAACGTCAGGGTGATCGCCGCGATGAGGACGAGCAGGCCGACGAGGCTGCCGCCCCAGGCCCAGCTGCGGTCGCCGAGGCCGAACGCGGCGCCGGTCCCGCCGCCGAGCAGGATCGCGAGGACGAGGTAGTGGGGAATGGCCAGCAGCCACCACTTGACCAGGACGAGCCCGCGCGAGAGCTGCTCGGGGTATTCGACGGTGAGGGTGGCGGGGTAGCCGGGTGCTTCGCGGAGGGTGAACGGCGGGTAGCGGTCGGTGCCGAGGGCGCCGTAGCCGTAGTAGGCCACCCGCCAGCTCCAGCGCAGGACCCCCACGTTGAAGTCGAAGATCTTCCGCGGGTACCGGGCGGTGATCAGGATGGCGAAGAACGCGACGACGCCGAGTACCCAGAACGCGGTCCACAGGGCGATGAGCACCAGTACGTGCGGGACGAGCAGGAGCCACTTCACCAGCCAAAGCCCGCGTGAGACGGGGGTGTCGAGCACGGCCCGCACGTGGACCGGGTAGGACCGGTCCGGCGTGGCGGGATTGCGGGGTTGCGGAGGAACGGTTCCGCTCATGTCATGGCCTCGAATCTGTACGATGTACAAAAACTGTACGCTGTACAGAGGCCTTCCGATACGGCCATACGGGAGGAGAAGTGGACAAAAGGGGCCGCCGGCGGACGCTGAGTGAGCAAGCCATCCTCGACGCGGCCCTCGGCCTGCTCGCCGAACGCGGTGCGGACGCGGTCACGGTCCGGGGGATCGCGGCCCGGGTCGGTGTCGCGCCGAACGCGGTGTACACGTATTTCCCGGACAAGGCCGCGGTGGTGCGAGGACTGGCGGAGCACCTGCTCGGCCGCGTCGACCACGACCGGTTCGCCGATGCGTCGCAGCCGTGGCGGGACCGCGTCCGGGCGCTCGCTCTCGAACTGCGGGCGGAGTTGCTGGCTCATCCCGGGTCGGTGCACCTCATGCTCGGCCACCCCCCGGACGGGCCCCACACGCAGGCCGTCCGCGAAACGCTGCTGGCCGTCCTGGTCGACGCCGGTCTGGGGCCGTCGGACGCCGCCGAGGCGTCCTACCTGGTCAACGTGCACATCCTCGGTGCGGTCGCGTTCGAAGCCGCCGCACCACCGGAGGATTCCGACGTCGCGGCCGGCCGGTTCCGCTGGGGCCTCGACCGGCTCCTCGACGGCCTCGCCGCCCGCGTCGCAACCGGCGGCGCCGAACCGGCCGCCGGGAACGCGCCCTGAGCCGGGGGGCCGGGGGAGGGAACCCCTTCGCCTCAACGGGTTCCGGCGCCCAGCTTTCCGCTCTTGCTGAACACCGGGTGAACGGACCGTGCGGTGGACATGGCCCGCGGGGAAATGGGTACCCGGGGGTTTTCGCGCGCGAGCGGAGGAGCAGACATGCAGCAACCGAACCCCACCGCCACGGCTTCGCCGCTGTTCGACGAGGTCACCGGGGCGCTCGAAGCCCTCACCGCGGTCCTGCATGAGGACGAGGACGACTTCCGGGTCCTGGTGCGGCACGTGTGCCTGCAGGTGGGACACGCCGTCCCGGGAGTCGACGAAGCGTCGGTGACGCTGGTGACCGGGGAAGTGCCGCACACGGCGACCGCGACGAGCGGCGTGGTGGGCGACCTCGACGGCGAGCAGTACCGGATCGGCGACGGCCCCTGCCTCGAGGCGATGCGCAGCGGCAAGATCGTCCGCACCACGGTGTCCGACGCGCTCGAGCGCTGGCCGGACTTCGCCCGCGGGGCACGGGAGGCGGGCTTCGGGAGCTTCCTCGCCGCGCCCCTGGTGGCCGACGACCACTTCTCCGGCGCGATCAACTGCTACGGACGGCAGGACGACGGCTTCGAGGAGGTCGAAGCGCAGTTGCTGGAGCTCTACACGACCGCGGTGGAAGCGATTCTCCGCGTGTACCACCGGTACTTGCGGGCCCGGGAGACGGCCGAGCACCTGCGGACGGCGCTGACGTCTCGCGCGGTCATCGACCAGGCCAAGGGCATGCTGATGGCGATCCGCCAGGTCGATGCCGAAGATGCCTTCGCCCTCCTGGTGGAGCAATCGCAGCGGGAGAACACCAAGCTGCGCGAAGTGGCGGAACGGTTCGTCGAGCGGGTGCTCTCCGGGCGCGTCCTGCCGCGGTAACGTGGGGCTGTGGCGGGGAGCCGGATCACGGTGCGGGTCGGCGAGCGGCAGCTGACGCTTTCGAACCTCGAGAAGGTGCTCTACCCGCGGCACGGCTTCACCAAGGGCGAGGTGCTCGACTACTACACGCGGATCGCGCCGGTGCTGCTGCCGCACATCCGCGACCGGGCGATGACGTTCGTGCGGTTCCCCGACGGCGTCGCCGGTGGCTCGTTCTTCGAGAAGGACGTCTCCCGGCACGCCCCGGAGTGGGTCCGCACCGCGCGCCTGGCCGTCGGCGGCCGGGGCAAGGACGCCGAGCTCGTCTCGTACCCGCTGATCAACGGCCTGCCCGAGCTCGTCTGGGCGGCCAACCTCGCCGCGCTGGAACTGCACGTCCACCAGTGGACCGTCGGCCCCGGCGGCGAGCGCGGCACCCCGGACCGGCTCGTGTTCGACCTCGACCCGGGGCCCGGCGCGACGGTGGTCGACTGCTGCCGGGTCGCCGAGCGGCTCCACGACGTCCTCACCGGAGACGGGCTCACCCCGGTGGCGAAGACCAGCGGCTCGAAGGGCCTGCAGCTGTACGCGGGCATCGTGACCACGGACGGCGGTGAGCCGTCGCGGTACGCGAAAGCGCTGGCCGAGCGGCTCGCCGCGGAGACGCCGGACCTCGTCGTGGCGCGGATGACGAAGAACCTGCGCCCGGGCAAGGTCTTCATCGACTGGAGCCAGAACAACCCCTTCAAGACCACCGTGGCGCCGTACTCGCTGCGCGGGCGCGACGAGCCGACCGTGTCGGCCCCGGTCACGTGGGACGAGGTCCGCGCCTGCCGGCACGTCACGCACCTGAGGTTCACCGCCGGCGAGGTCCTGGCGCGCGTCGAGGACCGCGGAGATCTTTTCGCGGACCTGGAGCGCACCCGGGTGCCGATTCCTGCGTTCGGCTGAACTTCCGGACCCGGAATTCCGCCGTCTGCTCGCGCCGGTTTGACGAAAATAGCGGGAAAACGATTTCACCTGGGGATTTGATCGTCCACAATGGATCGTTGCACGTGCAGACGGTCGCGTCGCTGCACAGTCCGCGAGGGGGAAATCCGGCGGTGGGCCGAAGTCGGCGAACTCGGTACGGTCTACGCACGAAGCGCGACAGCCGTCGCGGTGGCGAACGACAATGATGTGGCGGCCGTCGCCGGTCTTGTCGAATGCGACGAAAGGAAACGGGTGTCCGGCCTGATCGACACCGATCTCGAATTCTGGTTCCAGCGCGGGTTGCGCGCGTATCTGGGCGAGGTGGCACGTGCGCTCGGCTTCGGTCTCGAGTCGTGCACCGTCGACGTCGACGTCCCGGTGTCGGCCTACGTGGCGGTGGACTGGCGGCTGCACCGGTTCCCCGAGCGCGACGTGGCGCTGCTCTGGGACGAGGTGCACGGCTGGGCGGTCGCGGTCGAGGCGGCGTGCGGGGAGGAGATGATCGTGCTGGCCTACCTCGGCGGGGAGGACATCCTGCCGCCGCCACCCGTGGTCGTGCGGTTCCTGGCCGCGCTGCGGGCCGGTGCCCGGGAACCGGACGGACTGGGCTCGCCCGTGCTGCGCCGCGCCGGGCGCCACCAGGAGCTCCTGCCGCTGTTGCCGGCCCGGTGACGGCCTGACCCTCCACAGTGGACGCAGCGGTGGGGGGGCGGGCCCGCCCGGCCCCCCCCGGGGCCGGGGGGCGGGGCGCCGGACACGCGCCAACAAACGCAACCCGGGGCGGGCGGAGAGGCGGGCGGGGAGAAAAGCACCCGCCGAG
>NZ_JBFBCC010000022.1:0-124687 GCF_040682955.1 Amycolatopsis sp. NPDC051045 | reverse complement strand
CAACCACAACGGCTCCGGACACCACTTCTCCACATCGCTCATCGTTGATCAACAATATCGCCTACCCCACAACACCCCCAAACGAGATGCGGTCTAAGCCAGCGGGACCGGCTGATCAAGGTACTGGCCACGTGGACGTCCGACGACGCCTCGGCACATTTGCGGATCGTCCTGACGACCCGACCGATCGCCGGTGCGGCCCTGGCGCCGCTCCACGGAGCCGGCGCGGCTCGCTACGAACTCCTGCCCTTCGACGAGGATGCCTTGCATCGCTTCGCCGCCAAGTGGTTCACCGAAAGCGACGCCGAACGGTTCGTCCGGCAGGTGCGCGACGCGAATCTCGACGAACTGGTCCGGGTACCGTTGCTCGCCACGATCGCCGCGATCATCTTCGAGCAGGACCGTGACCGGCGGCTGCCGGACAATCGGTACGAGCTTTACGAAGCTTATCTGGAGTACCTGCGAGCGGCCCGATCGATCGCCTCCGCACCGTGGGACCAATCCCGCGAAAGCCTCCTGGAGCACTTAGGCCGCGTGCGCCGGGAAGAAGACACGTCCCTGCTGGCGGCGGCCTATGACTGGGCCGCCGCCAACGTGCCCCACATCTGCGACAACACGAACTGGCGCGACGACCTTACGACATACCTCACCTCCGTCGGGCCGCTCGTTTCCCGGGGCGGAGACCTTCAGTTCCTTCACCACAGCTTCGCCGAACACCTGGCGGCCACCGCGCACGCACGTGGGCTCCCGGACCGGTTCGAACCGGAAGCCGAGGAGTTCGTCCAGCTCGTGCACAGGGCGCGCCCGGGCGAACGCGGGCGGCAAGCCCGGCTCGTCCTGCTGCACTACACGCGGCTGCGCCAGGACCAGACCAACCGCCTGATCGAGCACCTGCACACTGGCAACGCGGCCATGCAGGTGCTGGCGGCCAGGCTCCTGGCCTGGCACGCACCGGCGAGCATCGAGGTCACGGACGCCTTCCTGACCAAGGCCAATGCCTGGGCCATGACGACCCAATACCCAGCACAAGAGATCCTCGGTCAGGTGAGCCGCGCGGCCCACCACCCTGGCTTGGCGGGTTGGCTGCTCGATCTCATGCGTGACGAGAAGGCACCGTGGGAATCGCGAATCGAGGCTGGCCGGGCGCTGGCCGTCCGGCTGTATGGTCCGAATCGCTTCGACGCGGTGGCCATGCTGCGGTCGGTCGTGGAAGACCAGACAATCCCGGTCAAGTTCCGGTCCGAGGCCGCCAAAGCGCTGGCCGATTGTGGCGCCGGCGAACGCGCTGCGGCCGTGACCGGCCTGCTGTCGGTGCTGGCAGACAACACGGCGACCGCGTTGCAGTGGCGTCACGCCGCGATCGTCCTCGCCGGGCTGGGCCCCGAACCCCGATCCCGGGCGATCGCCGTCCTTACCGAACTCCTCGACGACGCCCTTGCCCCGCAGGAGGACTTGATCGAAGCGGCCATGGGTCTCCTGGAGATCGGCGGAGGAAACGAGGATCGCTGCGCCGATCTCTTCCGAACTGTCTTGGACAGGCGGAACAGCCCCACCGCCGATGTGCGAAACGCGGCTTTGGGCATGGCCTCCCTAGGCCACCACCAGCTCACGGAAGCGGTTGCCGCGCTCAACTCTCGACTAGCCGAGGAGCAGCCGAGTCACGTCCACGTGCCAGTGGCCCGCGTCCTCGCCGAGCTCGGGCCCGAGTACCGGCATCAGGCAGGGGAAAAGCTGTCCACGTTGGCGTCCCACCCAAGGACGGGCGCATTCTCCCGCGTGTACATTGCCAGCTCGCTTGCGGACTTCGGACCGGAATTCCGAGAGCTGGCTCTCGATTTGCTCCGTGCGGTATCCGCCGTCAAGGACGCCGACCCCAACACGCTGCTCTGGATAGCCGATGCCTTCATGAGCCTTGGCCCTGAGTACCACCTGGAGGCGGCACAAGTAGCGGAAAAGGTGGCCGGTCATCCCTGGGCCGGAAGCTACGAACGCACCACGGCCTGGGGCAAAGTCGCCGACTTGGGCGAGCCGCACCGGACGTCGGCTGTGCGCGCGTTGCAAACGAAACTCGCGGATCGCGCGGCCGATCCCCACGTTCGCGTCCAGGCAGTCAGTGAGCTGTTCCGGCTCGGGCCGGAGTTCCACGCCGAAGCAGCTCAGCATGTCCTCGAAATCGCTTCGGGGCGCACAGCCGATCCTCAGCTCCGCGTCACAGCCTGGCGTACCCTCCAGTTGCTCGACACTGTCTACCACCATCAGGCGTCGAGCGCACTTCTCGACCTGATGGGTCCTCGAGAAGCGAATGCGTGGGAAGCGCACACCTCAGAAGGCATCTTCTACGACGACGACACCGATCCACGCGCCGCAGCCACCGCTCTCACCACGGTCTTGAAAGATCCGACGCGTGGCGTCCGGCATCGGGTGGCCGCCGCCCACAGCCTCGTGAACCTCGGACGGCACCACCACGCTCTGGCAGTCACAGAATTCATCGAACTCCTCGAGAGAAGCGAGATACCTGTCGGGGAGCTCAGTTCGTCGATCGACGGCTTCTCCGAGGTGAGCACCGTTCGGCGAGCTGAGCTGGGCCAGGCGCTGGCCTCCGTCGTGGTGGCACGACCGGCAACAGCCGACCTCATCTGCGAAACGGCCAAGGTGCTGGACGAATTGGACGTGGTCGATCTCCGGATCGACGCGGCAATGCGAGCCCTGCGCGCGGACGAGTCGATCGCCGTCAGCCACCGCATCGAGGCGGCCATGGTCTTGGCGCGCAGGCGACCGGCCGAGGTCCCGGCGGCCGCCACAACGATGATGTGCCTTCATTACGCCAACACCCGCGGAGCCTGGACCGCCTACTTCGAAGAACTCGCCGCCCTCGGCGCGGACCTGCCCGAGGACGTGCGAACGAACACTTCCATTCCGGACACCCAGGTCTGGTTGCGTGAAAGTTGCGCCGGTGAACTGTTCGAAATCCATCCCGAACTGCGCCACGAGGCGTTGACGGAAATTCGGTCGCAAGCCTCGGATGAGCACCTCGAATTCACTTGGCGAACCGACGCCGTCATCCGGCTCGCGGCACTGGATCCGTCCACGACGGAGGACGCAATCAACTTCCACCGGAGAGTAATCGAAAACGAACGAGAACCCGTTTCCCACCGGTGCGAAGCAGCGAATCAACTGATGCAACTCGACGTTTCCCAGCACGTCTCCGCGCAGACCGCAGTTCGGCGATTGGCACGCAGTACCGAACTGTCCGGCGCCGAACGCGCCAACGCGCTGCAATGGCTCGCGATGGCCAACCAGTCGCCGATCGAGCTCGTGCCCCTCGCGAGAGCTATCGTCCACGATCCGGCAACGTCCAACACGGTGCGGCAGAGAACAAGCCGCTACCTGCCGGCGCCTGAGTTCCGGGCCGTTTCACGGGCCATCCTCAACGAGCGTACAGCCTCGATCGCCACATGGGTCGAGACAACGGCCGGCTACTGGGACAACTGGGCCTTGGCAAGCGAAACCGAGATCGTGCTTCGCGACGCGCTGGCCGGTCCCGAGACGCCCCCGGCTGAGCGGGTCACCGCAGCGGCCGCGCTCGGCCGGTTGTCACCCCGGCTCCTCCCGGAAGCAGTCACCATTCTGGCGGAACTCAGAGCAAGCGGCCGCGTACGGCGACAACGGCTCGTGGCACTCGCGGCCTTCGATCCGGCATGGCGAGTTCATATCCTGACCAAGGCACGTGCCACTCTCGACGCCGAAAACCGAGCATGGCAGCACCGGCTCGAGGCTGCGAAACTTCTTCTCGCATTATTTCCCAGCCCTCTGACAGAAAGCGATCTCGCCCGGTTGGCCCGGCTGGTCGGCAACGACCGCATCACCGGAAAGTTCCGGCTTGACCTTCTCCAGGCACTCGAGAGGTTCGACGGCATCCGAGCACTACGCGACGACGAACGGACCCCCACCGCAACGCGCTGGCTCGCTGCGAACTCGATGCGCGATTACCAACGCCAAGACCGCGAGCGAGGCGCCCGGGTCCTCGCTGCTATCGCCGACGATCCGGAAACCCGGCCGCCGCTGCGCTGGCGGGCGGCCGGGGATCTCGCGATGTTCGGAGCACACGGCCGGAAACTTGCCGCGGAACGACTGCGAGCCATGATGATCGACGAGACGTTGCCAGTCCTGACCCGCGTGCATTCCGCGCGGGTCCTCGGCGACATGCGGCCCGACCTGCGTAGCGAAGTACTGATTTTCCTCCGGCGGTTGCCCACGACGAACGCGACGGCCCGAATCCATGTTGTCGAGGCGATCGGCAAGCACGAGCCGCAAGAGGCCGCTTTGGCGTTGCGTGCCATGGCCGAAGGCCGGGCCCTCAAACCGTCGATCAGGCTGCGCTGCGCCAAAGCAATGTCCACACTGCACCGTGACTACCGTGAGCCGGCCGCGGTCGTGTGCAGGGAATTGGCGCACAACGAAACGGTCCCCCGCCACATCCGGGCCGGTGCGGCAAAGGAATTGGCCCTGCTCAGCACCCTCTGCCGCCAGGAAGCACGCGAACTCCTGACCGAAATCCGCGCGAACTGGGACCGTCAGCCGTGCAGCCGGGCCTCCGCCGCCGCCCAGTCGGCGCTGCCCGACGGCTCGTAGCGCCGGATCTCCTGCGTCTCCCGCACCAACGCCCGCATCGCCGCCAGGTCCGGCAGGTCCTCCCCCAGCGCCCGGGCCTGGACCAGCACGTTCCCCAGGGCCGCTGCCTCGACCGGGCCGGCCAGGACCGGCACCCCGCACGCGTCCGCCGTCGATTGGCACAGGAGCTCGTTGCGGGCTCCTCCGCCCACCAGGTGGATCACCTCGACCGGGCGGCCCGTCAAGCGGGACGCCGAGTGGATCGTGCGGCGGTGGGCCAAGGCCAGGCTGTCCACGATGCAACGGACCACCGCCGCCCGGTCGGCCGGCGGGCGCTGGCCCGTTGCCCGGCACGCCGCCGCGAGGCGGGATGGCATGTCGCCCGGGGGCAAGAACTCCGGTGCATCGATGTCCACCACCGCCGCAAGTGGAGGCGAGGAAGCCGCCCCGCGAAGCAAGCCCGGCAGGTCTGACGTCGACCACGTGCGCAGTGTTTCCGACAGCACCCACAGGCCCATCACGTTGCGCAGGAAGCGGATGGTTCCGTCGACGCCACCCTCGTTGGTGAAGTTCGCCGCCAGCGCCGCGTCGCTCAGCTCCGGTGCCGGCAGCTCCAGGCCGGCCAGTGACCACGTGCCTGAAGAGATGTACGCGAAGTTCGCTCCGGGGGACGCGGGCACCGCGACCACCGCCGACGCCGTGTCGTGCGAACCGACCGCCACCACCGGCACGCCGGACAGCTCGTCCGCCGTGCCCACCACCGTGCCGGGGTCGCGCAACGGCGGCAGGAGCCGCGGTGGGATGCCGACCCGCGACGCCAGCGAAGCCGCCCACGTCCGGGCGCGGACGTCGTAGAGCTGCGTCGTCGACGCGTTCGTCCGCTCGGCGCCGATCGCCCCGGTGAGCCAGTAGTTCAGCAGGTCGGGGATGAGCAGCATCGTCGACGCCGTCTCGAGCCGGTCGCCTTCCGAGAGCAGCTGGTAGAGCGTGTTGAACGGCAGCTGCTGCAGGCCGGTCACGTCGTAGAGCTCGCGCGCGGACACCTTCGACAAGACCTCAGCGGGCACGCCGTCGGTGCGCGGGTCGCGGTAGTGGACGGGGTTGCCGAGCAGCGCGCCGCGGTCGTCCAGGAGCCCGTAGTCGACGGCCCAGGAATCGATGCCGACGCCGTCGAGGCGGCCGGCTTCCCGGATCCCGGCCAGGGTCTCGCGATACAGCCCCAGGATGTCCCAGTACAGCGCCGGCCCCGCGCGGACCCCGCCGTTCGGGAAGCGCCGCACCTCCTCGACGGTCAGCAGCGACGGCCCGGCCGTTCCGGCCATCACGCGCCCGCTGGACGCGCCGAGGTCGACGGCCGCCACCCGCTTCACGGGCGTACCACCGTCAGCTCCAGACCGAGCAGGTCCGCGACGGCGGTCAGCTCGGCGACGCGGTGGCCGGTGCCGAGCGCCCAGTGGTGCGCGATCCCGCTGGCCGACCAGGCGTCGGTCCACTCCCCCGGATCGCACCCGAAGTCGACGCGGGACGTCGTGTTCCCGATCCGCAGCAGTGGCCCGGGCACGACCGTGCCTTCCGACGCGATGAGCGTGAACGTCCCGTCCCGGCGCTGGCCGAGCCCGCACAGCGTCACCGGCCCGTGCTTGACGTCGAACTCCACCGACACGCCCCAGCCGCGCTTGCCGTGGTAGACGCCCAGGCCGCGCAGCAGCGGCTTGCGGGCGCTGATCCCCAGGTGCGCCGGGCCGTCGTGGCCCATCTCGACCACGCCGTCGCGGAAGTTCAGCGCCTGCAGCTCGGTGAACGAACCACCGGCGCCGAGCCGGTCCATGACCAGCATGGCCAGCGACGTCCGCAGCTCGTACTCGCCGACGGCCGGGATGCCGCGGGCGGTCAGCAGGGACGCGCCGAGGATGAACCCGGCGCCGACGCGTTCGTGGGTCTCACCGTCGAGCCCGCGGTGGTAGTAGGCCAGCGAGTCGAGGGAAAAGTCCGCGACGAGCCGGTCGAGGGCCACCGAAACCCGGGCACCCCAGGAGAAGTCCTCGTCCACAACGGACTCGTCCACAGTGAACACTTCGCGGGCCAGCGCCACCCGAGCCGCGGTTTCCTCCTCGGTGACCTTCTCGACGCGCACCCGCAGGTCGTCGATCTCCAGGATCTCGACGTGCCCGCCGAGCTGCGCCGACACCAGCGTCGGGTCGGTGGAGACGTCCATCATGCCCGGGTAGAGGTGCCCCAGCAGGCCGTGGCGGCCGTGGCGCAGCGCCGCGCGGACGCCCGCGGCCTTGATCCACCGCTCGATGCGCGTCCAGGCCCGCGCATCCTCGAGGTACCCGGACACCGAGCGGAATTCGACGCCCAGGCGGCGGAACGCGTTGGCCATCTCGGGCAGCGGGCAGACGCCGCAGTAGGCCAGCCACGCGCCGGTGTCGAAGGACTCGTGGTCCATCGCCTCGGTCGGCTGCAGGTTCAGCAGCAGCACCGGCGCGCCCGAGCGCTGCGCGACCGGTGCCAGCATGCTGGACGTCAGGTACGTCGTGAGGAAGCCGATGATCAGGTCGCAGCCGGCCACCCGCAGCTTTTCCGCCGCGGCCGCGCCTTCGGCCGCGTCCGAGACGAACCCGGCGTCGATCACCTCGCAGTCCATTTCGGACAGCCGAGAGGCGACGCGCCGCGCGGACGCCTCCAGCTGGGGCAGCAGTGCGGGGAACTGCGGCCAGTAGGCGCCGAGCCCGCCGGAGACGAGGCCGACGCGGGTGCGGCGCGGGGTGATGCGATCCATGGTCATCGGTCCTCCGTCAGCGCAGGAACGCGGCGGCGACCCCGGCGTCCACCGGCACGTGCAGGCCGGTGGTGTGGGTGAGGTCACCGCCGGTGAGGGCGAACACCGCCGCCGCGACGTGCTCGGGCAGCACCTCGCGCTTGAGGATGGTCCGCTGGGCGTAGAACTCGCCCAGCTTCTCCTCCGGCACGCCGTAGACGGCGGCACGCTGGGCACCCCAGCCCCCGGCGAAGATGCCGGAGCCCTGGACGACGCCGTCGGGGTTGACGCCGTTGACCCGGATGCCGTGGGCGCCGAGCTCGGCCGCCAGCAGCCGCACCTGGTGGGCCTGATCGGCCTTCGCGGCGCCGTAGGCGACGTTGTTCGGGCCCGCGAACACCGAGTTCTTGGACGAGATGTAGACGATGTCGCCGCCGATGCCCTGCGCGACCATGGCCTTCGCCGCGGCCTGCGCGACCAGGAACGAGCCCTTGGCCATCACGTCGTGCTGGACGTCCCAGTCGCGTTCGGTGGTCTCCAGCAGCGGCTTCGAGATGGACAGCCCGGCGTTGTTGACCACCAGGTCGATCCCCCCGAACGCCAGCACGGTGGCGTTCACCGCGGCCTGGACCGCCGCCGCGTCGGTGACATCGGCGGTGACCGCCGTCCCGCCGATCTCCGCGGCCACCTCCGCGGCCGCGTCACCGTTCAGGTCGGCGATGGCCACGCAGGCACCCTCGGCGGCGAGCCGCTGGGCGATCGCCTTGCCGATCCCCGAGCCGGCCCCGGTGACCAGCGCGATGCGCCCGGCCAGCGGCTTGGGCTTCGGCATCCGCTGCAGCTTCGCCTCTTCCAGCGTCCAGTACTCGATCCGGAACTTCTCGCTTTCCGGGATCGGCGCGTAGGTGGACACCGCCTCGGCGCCGCGCATGACGTTGATCGCGTTGACGTAGAACTCCCCCGCCACCCGCGCGGTCTGCTTGTCCTTGCCGAAGGAGAACATCCCGACCCCGGGCACCAGCACGATCGCCGGGTCGGCGCCGCGCATCGCGGGCGAATCCGGGGTGGCGTGCCGCTCGTAGTAGCCGCGGTAGGCGTCGCGGTACTCCGCGTGCAGCTCCTTCAGCCGCGCGACGACGTCCTCCAGGGGCGCGGTCCCGGGCAGGTCCAGGACCAGGGGACGGACCTTCGTGCGCAGGAAGTGGTCCGGGCACGAGGTCCCCAGTGCCGCGAGGGGTCCGAGCTTCTCGCGGGACAGGAACTCCAGCACGACGTCGCTGTCGGTGTAGTGGCCGACCTGACGCTGGTCGGTCGAGGCGAGCCCGCGGATCACCGGCGCCAAGGCCGCGGCGCGCGCGTGCCGCCCGGCCGACGGCAACGCTTCGAAGCCCGGGACGACCGGGCCGAACGGCTCCGGCGTGCCGCGCGCGGCGAGGAATTCCTCGGCGGTCCGGATGATCTCGAGGGAGTTCCGCTGACATTCCTCGGACGTCGCGCCCCAGGCGGTGATGCCGTGCCCGCCGAGGATCACGCCGATCGCCCGGGGGTTCGCCGCCTTGACCGCGGCGATGTCGAGGCCCAGCTGGAAGCCCGGCCGCCGCCAGTCCACCCACGCGACGCGATCGCCGAAGCACTCCTTCGTCAGCGCGGGCCCGTCGGCCGCCGTGGCGAGCGCGATGCCCGAGTCGGGGTGCAGGTGGTCGACGTGCGGGGCCTCGACCAGGCCGTGCATCGCCGTGTCGATCGACGGCGCCGCTGGTTCTGATGGCGTCTCAGCGGGAAAGCGTGCTTCGACGCCGCCCCGGCCGTGCAGGCAGTAGTCGAACGCGGCGACCATCTCGTCTTCGCGCTCGACTCCCGGGTAGACGTCCACCAGGGCCCGCAGCCGGTCCAGCCGCAGCACCGCCAGCCCGGCCTCGGTCAGCGTCCCGAGGTCGCCCCCGGAGCCCTTCACCCACAGCACCTCCGTCGGCGCGCCGGTCACCGGATCGGTGACGTCGCCCTTGGCGGAGGTGTTGCCGCCGGCGTAGTTGGTGTTGCGCGGGTCGGCCCCGAGCGCGTTGCTGCGCGCGATGAGCTGCTCCGGCACGGTCATGCTCATGCTCCCCATCCGGCCTGCGTGCCGCCGGCGCGCTCGGCCACGATCTGCTCCTGGTACCCGCTGCGGTGGTAGGCCGCGATCGGGTCCGGGTCGAGCCCGGTGTCCTCCCGCAGCTCGGCCAGCAGCGGCCGGACGTCGGTGTTGTAGGCGTCCATCAGCACGGCGTTCGCTTCCAGGACGTTGCCCGCCTGCTGCGCCGCGCGCAACGCGGAGCGATCCACCAGCAGCGCCTTCGCGGTCGCTTCCTGGACGTTCATCACCGAGCGGATGATCGCCGGGATCTTCGCCTCGATGTTGTGGCACTGGTCGAGCATGAACGCGATGCCGTAGGCCGGGTCCAGCGCGTCGGCGCGGACGATCTCGTACATGATCCGGAACAGCTGGAACGGGTCCGCCGCGCCGACCATCAGGTCGTCGTCGGCGTAGAACCGGGAGTTGAAGTCGAACGCACCGAGCTTCCCCGCGCGCAGCAGGAACGCGACGATGAACTCGATGTTCGTCCCGGGCGCGTGGTGGCCGGTGTCGATGCACACCGTCGCCCGCTCCCCCAGCTCGATGCAGTGGGCGTAGGACGTGCCCCAGTCCGGGACGTCGGTGGCGTAGAAGGCGGGCTCGAACAGCTTGTACTCCAGCAGCATCCGCTGGTCCGGGCCGAGCCGCTCGTAGGTCTCCTTCAGCGCCGCCGCCAGGCGGTCCTGGCGGTCGCGGATGTCGTCCTGGCCGGGGTAGTTGATCCCGTCGGAGAACCACAGCTTCAGGTCCCGCGAGCCCGTCGCGTCCATGATCGAGATCGCTTCGAGCAGGTGGTCGGTCGCCTTGCGGCGGATGCCCGGGTCGGGGTTGGTCACCGAGCCGAGCTTGTAGTCCTCGTCCTGGAAGACGTTGGTGTTGATCGCGCCGACCTCGACACCGAGGTCACGCGCGTAGGCGGTCAAGGCGCCGTAGTCGTCGACCTTGTCCCAGGGGATGTGCAGCGCGACGCTCGGCGCCACCCCGGTGAACCGGTGCACGGTCGCGGCGTCGGCGATTTTCTCCTCCGGCGTGCGCGGCACCCCGGGTTGCGGGAACACCTTGAACCGGGTGCCCGAGTTCGCGTACGCCCACGACGGCGTTTCGATGCGCTGAGCTCGCAGAGCCTGCTTCACGGCCGTCAAGTCGCCCACGGTGATCACTGTCCTTCCGCGACGGTAGGGGGTTCGAGGTGGAAGACCTCATCTAGGAGCTGGAAGCCCTCGTCGGGCGGGCCGCCGTCGAGGCCGGTGAAGAACCCGGCCATCTCCGCCTGCCAGCGGGCGTTGACCTCGGTCTTCGCCATCGCGGCCTGCGCGGCGGCCAGGTCGTCGGCCTCGACGTACCCGATCAGCAGGCCGTCTTCGCGCAGGAACAGCGAATAGTCGCGCCAGCCGGTGTCGCGCAGCGCCTGCTGCATCTCGGGCCAGACGGCGCGGTGACGCTCGGCGTACTCGGCCAGCCGGTCGGGCTTGACCTGCAGGCTGAAGCAGTATCGGGGCAAAGTCCGTCCTTTGCAGAACCCGGCCGGGCCGCCCGTCGCGACCCGGCCGGGAGACTCAGAAGTTGAACTTGTCGATGTTGTTCGCGTCGAACGTCGTCGGCGGGCCGAGCACGATCTCGCCACCGGCGCCGATGGTGTAGTCGCCGAGCTTGCCCGCCTTGAACTTCTCGCCTTCCTTGCCGGTGATCTGGCCGGACTTGAGCGCGACGCCGGCGTAGGCGGCGAGGTAGCCGATGTCCGCCGGGTTCCACAGCGCGAACTGCTTGACCGTGCCGTCCTTGACGAAGGCGCGCATCTGGTTCGGCGTGCCGAGGCCGGTCACCGCGACCTTGCCCTTGTAGCTCGACGAGCTGACGTACCGCGCGGCGGCCGCGATGCCGACCGTGGTCGGCGAGACGATCACCTTGAGGTTCGGGAACGACTGCAGCAGGCCCTGGGCCTCCTGGAACGACTTCTGGTCGTCGTCGTTGCCGTAGGCGACCTTGTCGAGCTTCAGGTTCGCGTACTCCGGCTTGGCCAGCTCCTTCTTGAGCACCTCGATCCAGGCGTTCTGGTTCGTGGCGTTCGGCGTCGCGGACAGCACCGCGATCTCGCCGGAACCGCCCGAGAGGTCCTTGGCCTGCTTGGCCAGCGCCTCGCCGATGCCCTGGGTGGTGGCCTGGTTGATGAAGACGTCGCGGCAGTCCTTGGCCGCGTCGGAGTCGAACGCGACGACCTTGATCCCGGCGCCGCGGGCCTGGTTGAGCGACGGGCACACCGCGTTCGGGTCGTTCGCGGCGATGCCGATCACGTCCTGCTGCTGCTGGATCAGCGTGTTGATGTAGCTGACCTGCGACGACGCGCTCGCGTCGTTCGGCCCGACCAGCTTGTACTCGCCCTTCAGCTCACCCAGCGCGGCCTTGCCGCCGCTGACCTCGATGTCGCTGTAGGGGTTGTTCAGCTGCTTGGGCAGGAAGGCCATCTTGACGCCCTCCTTGGCCGCGGCGTTCGGGTTCGCCGCGGCGGTGGACTGCTGGGCGCCGGAGCCGGCGTTGTCGTTCTTGGTCGTGCCGCTGCAGGCGGCCAGGACCAGTACCAGCCCGGCCGACACTGCGCCGGTGAGGAACCGTCGGGACATCTTCGTCACCTTTCTGGGGAAACCGCGCTGGCAGCTCGATGGCGGCGCCGGAGCGCCGTTCGGGCCGAGGACACGATGTTGGGGAGCAGGACCGACACGATGAGGAGCACGCCGGTCACGATGTTGAGGGCCTCGTTCGAGACGTCCTGCAAACGCAGGGCGTTCTGCAGCGAGGCGAGCAGGACCACCCCGGCGAGCACGCCGGGCAGCGTGCCCTTGCCGCCGAAGATGGACACGCCGCCGAGCAGCACGGCGGCCACGACGGCCAGTTCGAGGCCGAATCCGTTGTCGGCGCGGGCGCTGGAGTACCGCAGCGTCCACAGCACCCCGGCCAGGCCGGCGACCGCGCCGCTCACGACGTACAGCCAGAACTTGAGCCGCCCGGTGCGGATCCCGGCGAACCGGGCCGCCTGCTCCCCGGCGCCCGCGGCGAACACCCCGCGGCCGATCGGCGTCGCGTGCAGCACGACGCCGAAGAGCAGGGCCACGACGATCAGCGGGACGAGGACGTTCGGGACCGGTCCGTCGCCGATCGTCCCGGTGACCCAAGTCGTGTAGTCACGCGGGAAGTCGGCGACCGCGCCGTCGCCGAGCACGACGAAGGCCAGGCCGCGGTAGAGCGCCAGGGTGCCGATGGTGACCGCGAGGGACGGCAGCCTCAGCACGGTGACGAAGAAGCCGTTCAGCGCGCCGAGGACCACGCCGAGGACGACGCAGAGCGGGATGATCAGCTCGATCGTCAAGCCGGCGTTCCACAGCGAGCCCATCACCGCCGAGGTCAGGCCGAGCGTGCTCGCCACCGAGAGGTCGATCTCGCCGGTGACGATGATGAACGTCATCGGCAGCGCGACCAGCGCGATCGGCAGCAGGTCGAGCAGCAGGAAGGTGAAGTTGCGGCTGGTGCCGAAGTTCTCGACGGCACCGGAGGCGACGATCAGCACGACGACCGTCACGAGGACGACGGCGGCGTCCCAGCTGAGCAGCCGGCCGAGCCGGTTTCCCCGGTCAGACATGGGAATCCCTCTCCTGCGTCGCCGAGCGCCTTCGCAGTGTTTTCTCGATCCGGACGGCGACCAGCCGGTCGGCGCCGATGGCGAGCAGGATCAGCGCGCCGACGATCGCCTGCTGCCAGAACTGGTTGATGTCGAGCACGGCCAGGGCGCTGCCGATCACCGTCAGCAGGAGCGCGCCGAGGCCCGCGCCCCAGACCGAGCCGCTGCCGCCGAACACCGCGACCCCGCCGACGACGGCCGCGGCGACGACGTTGAGCTCGTAGCCGGTGCCGGCGGCCGCGTCCACGGTGCCGAACCGGGCGGCGAACAGCATCCCGGCCAGGCCGGCGAGCGCGCCGCTGACCAGGAACGCCGCGCTGGTGTTGCGGCCGACGCGGATGCCGGCCAGCTGCGCGGCCTGCGGGCTCGACCCCATCGCGTACAGCTCGCGCCCGGCGCGGTAGCTCCGCAGCACGATCCCGGCGACGACCAGGACCAGCAGCGCGATGAGGACCAGCCACGGCACGCCGAGCACCGAGGCCGTGCCGAAGTCCAGGAAGGACGCGGGCAGCTTGTCGGCGTTGATCTGCTGGCCGCCGGCCCAGAAGTAGCTGACGCCGCGGTAGGCGTAGAGGGTGCCGAGCGTGACGACCAGCGCGGGCACCTGGCCGAAGCGCACCAGTGCGCCGTTGACCAGCCCGCACACCGCGCCGACGCCGAGCCCGACGAGGATCGCGACGATCACCGGCAGGCCCGGGTGGTCCTTCATCAGCGTGCCGACGGCGAACGCCGCCAGGCCGAGCACCGAGCCGACCGAGAGGTCGATGTTGCGGGTGATCATCACGATCGCCTGCCCGACCGCGAGCACCGCCAGGATGGCCGTGCCGAGCAGGATGTCCCGGATGCTCTGCCCGGACAGGAACCGGGAGTTCTGCGTCGCGGTGAACGCGACCAGGACGATCAGGGCGAGGACGATGCCGGATTCGCGGGCCTTCAGCACGTTCGCGGTCCACGACCGTCGCGAAGGGACGGTCGGCTCCCCGGTCACGCGGGCCTCCTCGGTCACGGTCATGCGGCGGCTCCCTGGCCCATCGCGGCGAACATGACCGAGTCCTCGGTCGCCTCGGCGCGCGGGAGCTCGGCCACGATCCGGCCCTCCCGCATCACCAGCACGCGGTCGGCCATGCCCAGCACCTCCGGCAGTTCCGAGGACACCATGACGATCGCGACGCCTTCGGCGGCCAGCGCCGACATCAGCCGGTGCACCTCGGCCTTCGTGCCGACGTCGATCCCGCGCGTCGGCTCGTCCACGATCAGCACCTTCGGCGCCATCGCCAGCCACTTGGCCAGCACGACCTTCTGCTGGTTCCCGCCCGAGAGCGTGCCGACGGGGTCGCCGAGGCGGCGGTACTTGGTGCGCAGCCGCTCGGTCCAGTGCCGCGCCTCCTGCCGTTCGCTCGCGCCGGTCAGGAAGCCGAGCTTCGCCAGGGCGCGCGACCGCGGCAACGTCACGTTCCGTTCGATCGAGAGGTCCATGATCAGGCCCTGCTGGCGCCGGTCTTCGGGCACCAGCGCCATCCCGGCGGCCATCGCGGCCCGCGACGAATGCGGCTTGAGCTTCTTCCCGCTCACCTTCACGACTCCCGCGTCCCGCTCGTCGACGCCGAAGACCGCTTGGACGACCTCCGAGCGGCCGGACCCGACGAGCCCGGCGAACGCGACGATCTCCCCGGCCCGCACGGAGAAGGAGATGTCACGGAATTCGCCCTCCCGGGCGAGGCCTTCGACCTCCAGCACGACCGCGCCGGGTTCGACGTCCTGCTTCGGGAACAACGCGTCCAGGTCGCGGCCGACCATGCGCTTGACCATCTCCTCGACGGTGACCTCGGCGATCGCGTCAGTGGAGACGTGCCGCCCGTCGCGCATGATCGTCACGCGCTGGCAGAGCTCGGTGATCTCCTCGAAGCGGTGGGAGATGAACATGATCGCCGCGCCTTCCTGGCGCAGCGTCCTGGCGACGGTGAAGAGCCGCTCGACCTCGACGCGGCTCAGCGCGGCGGTCGGCTCGTCCATCACCAGCACCCGGGCGTCGGCGCTGAGCGCCTTCGCGATCTCGACGATCTGCTGGTCGGCGATCGACAGCCCGCGGGCCGGGCGGGCCGGGTCGATCCGGACGCCCAGGCGGGCGAAGAGCCGCTCGGCCTCCGCGCGGATCGCCGCCCGGTCGATCCGGCCGAGGCTCTTGCGCGGGTGGCGGCCCATCACGATGTTCTCCGCGACGCTCAAGTCGGGGAACAGCGTGGGTTCCTGGTAGATCACCGCGATGCCGGCCGCCTTGGCGTCGGCGGGCGAGCCGAACTCGACGGGCTCGCCGCCCATGAGCAGCGTGCCGTCGTCGGGTTTGTGCACCCCGGCGAGCATCTTGACGATCGTGGATTTGCCGGCGCCGTTCTCCCCGACCAGCGCGTGGGCCTCCCCGGCGTGCAGGCCGAAGCTCACGCCGGCGACGGCCGCGACCGCGCCGAACGACTTCGTCACGCCGCGCACCTCCAGCAGAGGGGCCCGGCCCGGGTCCTGCCGCGTCATCGCGACCTCCGGATTGAAAGGTTTCACAAACCTGGCGCGGTGACGCTACTATGCGGCGGAAGAACAAGTCAATGCATCGGCGCAGCCGTGGCCAAACAGCTTCTCCGGTGGATGGTTCGCGGTGATGTTACGTTTCAACGAGGGGGTTCGATTGGTGGTCAGGGAGCCCGGTGCCGAGCCGAGGACGGCAGGCATGAAGGACGTTGCGCTGGCCGCCGGCGTCTCCCTCGGCACGGTGTCCAACGTGCTCAACCGGCCCGACCGGGTCAGCCCGGCGACCCGGGCCAAGGTCGAGGCCGCGATGGCCGAACTCCGCTTCGTGCGCAACGAATCCGCGCGGCAGCTGCGGGCCGGGCGCAGCCGGGTGCTGGCCTACGTGATGCTCGACGGCAGCAACCCGTTCTTCACCGACGTCGCGGCCGGCATGGAAGACGCTGCGGACGCCGCCGGTGAGGGCGACCTCTCCCTGTTCCTCTGCAACAGCGCGCACCAGCCGTCGCGGGAGGCGGCCTACCTCGGGCGCCTCGAACAGCAGCGCGTCCAGGGCATCCTCATCACGCCGGTCGACCCGGACGCCCCGCTGCTGGGCGAGATCGCGCGCCGCGGCACGCCGGTGGTCATCGTCGACCGCACCCCGGCGGGCACCACGCACTGCTCGGTCGCGGTCGACGACGTCTACGGCGGCGAGATCGCCGTGCGGCACCTGGTCGAACAGGGCCACGAGCGGATCGCCTTCATCGGCAACCACACGGCGGTCGGCCAGGTCCGCGACCGGCGGCTCGGTGCCCTGCGGGCCCTGGAAGCCGCCGGGCTCGGCCCGGACCACCTCGTCGACCTGACGACGGCGGCGCTGACCGTGGCCGACGGCCGCGGCGCGGGCGAGCGGCTGGCGGGACTGCCGGCGTCGGTCCGCCCGTCCGCCGCGTTCTGCGCCAACGACCTCGTCGCGCTCGGCCTGCTGCAGACCTGCGCGAACCTGCGCATGCGCGTCCCGGAGGACCTGGCGATCGTGGGCTACGACGACATCGAGTTCGCCGCGGCGGCCGCGGTCCCGCTGACGTCGGTCCGCCAGCCGCGGGCCGACATCGGCCGCACCGCCGCGGAGCTCCTGCTGGCGGAAACCACCGGAACCGGGCACGAACACCGGAAGGTCGTGTTCACCCCGGAGCTGGTGGTCCGCGCCTCGACCCTGCGCTGAGCAACCCGCTGCCCGGTTGTGACGTCTCACCGGCCACCAGCGATAACTCCGGGAGAGCCCGAGCACGGAGGTCGTCGATGGCCGACTCGCACCCGCGGCTGTCCCGGCGCGGGTTCCTGGCCGCCGGCGGGGCCGCGCTGCTCGGCGCCGCCGTCGCCGGATCGGCCCGACACGCCGCGCCCGGCCCGGAAACCCCGGGGCTGGGCGATTTCTGGTTGTTCGGGCGGTACGACGACGGCTGCACCGCCCTCGGCTTCGACGAGATCGACCTCGCGCCGGTGCAGCTGCCCCATTGCGTGACGCCGCTTTCGTGGACCGGCTGGGACCCGGCGTCCTGGCAGGACCGGTGGATCTACCGCAAGCACTTCACGGTGACGACCGCCGAGCGCCACACCGCCCGCTTCGACGGCGTCATGACGAACGCCGAGGTGCACCTCAACGGCAGGCTCCTCGCCGCCCACGAAGGCGGCTACCTCCCCTTCGAGGTGGAATTGCCCGGGGTGGTGCCGGGCGACAACGTCCTCGCCGTGGTCGTCGACGGGCGGTGGCGGCTGGACGTCCCGCCCAACCTCCCGCGCGGCGCGGGGCCGTCGGTGATCGACTTCTACCAGCCGGCCGGGATCTACCGCCCGGCCACGATCGGCGCGGTGCGGCGGATCCGGCTGACCGACGTCTTCGCCCGGCCCATCGATGTCCTCTCCCCCGGCCGGTCGCGGCACCTGACGTGCACGCTCGACGCGCCCGCCGCGGGACAGGTGACCCGCGTCGGTGCGCCAAGCGGGCCGCGAACTGGCGCACGGCGCCGCCCCGGTGCGCGGCACGACCGTCGAGTTCGACGTGCGCGGGCTCGGCGGGGTCCGGCTCGGGCTGGGGCCACCTCGGGGACGACGCCTGGCAGCGGCGGAACCTGGCGGACGTCGCGGGGATGGTCGTACGCGACCGCAACCACGCGAGCGTCGTCGTCTGGGGCACGCGGGTGAACGAAGCCGACGGCACGACGGCGACGTACCAGCGGACCGGGCGGCTCGCCCGGCAGCTCGACCCGTCCCGGCCGACCAGCGGCGCGCTGGCCAGCGCCACGGGCGCCCGCTTCGCCGGCGGCGACGTCGAGGTCCTGGCCTACAACGGCTACACCGGCAGCAGCAGGCGGAGCTGCACGCGAAGGCCCACGACCTGGCCGCCGCCGACGACCGCTACTGCGGGCTGCTCATGACCGAACCCGCATGCTCCTGAACCGGCGGCGTGACTACGGCCGTTCCCCGGCCCACCGGGCACACTCACCCTCACCGCCCGGCACGAGACACTCGGCTCCGCAACCGCGACGGTCAGGGTCACGACCGACCCCGCACGCTCCTGAACCGGCGGAGCGGCCGCGGCCCGCCGGGCAGGGCTCACGTCCCGGCACACTCCTGAACCCGGCCGCGCGACGGGCCACCTCACTCCCCGGTGAGCACCGCCGCGAGCACGGCCGCCTGGCTGATCGCCGGTGACCCGCTCGCCGTCAGCAGCGTCACCGGGCCGTCGCCGGCCAGCGCGCGCAACCGCTCCAGCGCCGCCACCCGGTCGGGCGCTCGCAGCTCGGCGCGGTACCGCTCGGCGAACTCCGCGAAGCGCTCGGGATCGTGGCCGTACCAGGTGCGCAGCTCGTCGGAGGGGGCGAGCCCGCGGTACCAGCCGTCGAGGACGACACTCGCGCGGGCGGTGCCGCGCGGCCAGAGCCGTTCCACGAGCACGCGGACGCCGTCGGCGGGCCCGGCCGGGTCGGACAGGCGCGCCACCCGGACGACCGTGGGCTGCATGCGCGCATTCTGCGTCGAGGCCGCCCGCGCCGCCACCGGAGCACGGCCAGGCCGGGACAGCTGCCGCACCCGGCGGAAGCTGCACCGGGCAGGAACCGAAAAAGGGCCACCACGGCGACCGTGGAGGGATCGCCGTGGTGGTCCTACCCCCAGCCCGTGCCGCCCGTGGAAACGACAGCCGAATCCGCCGGTTCCCCGGCGGCCGAGCCGACTGTGGACATCATCGGGATCATGTCCTGCAGCCCGGCCAGGATGGCGGATCGGGGCTGCACCACGCTTGCAGTACGCTTGCACGCCTGGCCACGACCGGGTGAACGAAAGCGGAGGTGACCGGGTGGAGTTCCGCGTCCTCGGCACCGTCGAGGCGGCGGCGGACGGCGCCCCGGTCGATCTCGGCTCCCGCAAGCAGCGCCTGGTCCTCGCCGTTCTGCTCCTCGAAGCCGGCCGGCCGGTCGGCATGGACCGGCTCGTGGACCTCCTCTGGCCCGACGATCCCCCGGCCAGCGCGCGCAACACCGTCCAGGCGCTGATCTCGCGGTTGCGTGCGGTGTTCCGCGCCGCCGGCGGCCCCGAGCTCGTCACCGAAGGGCACGGCTACGTCCTGCGCGCCGACCCGGACACCGTCGACGCCCACCGCTTCACCGCCCTCGTCCGCCGGGCCCGTGCGGCCGGCGACGAGACCGCTGTCGCGCTGCTCGACGAGGCCCTCGCGCTGTGGCGGGGCGATGCCCTGGCCGGCACCGCGTCCCCCGAGGTCGCCGAGCGGCTCCTCGCCGGGCTGAACGAAGCCCACTGGAGCGCCCTGGAAGACCGCATCGACGCGCAACTGCGGCTCGGCCGGGGCCGCGACGTGCTCGCCGAGCTGACGACGCTGGTCGCCGCGCACCCGCTGCGGCAGCGGTTCGTCGGCCAGCTGATGCTCGCCCTGCACCGCGAAGGCCGCACCGACGCCGCCCTCGCCGCCTTCCGCGGCTTGCGCGCCCGGCTCGCCACCGGCCTCGGGCTCGACCCGGCGCCGGAGCTGACCCGCCTGGAAGCCGCGATCCTCGCCGCCGACCCGGCCCTGGAGCCCGCGCCGGAGCCGCCGCCCGAACCGGTGCGCCCGGCCCAGCTGCCCCACGACGTCCGCGGCTTCAGCGGCCGCGCCACCGAGCTCGCCCGGCTCGACGAACCGGCCGGCGACGGCCCCGGGCCGGACATCCGCGTGATCACCGGCACCGCGGGCGTCGGCAAGACCGCGCTCGCCGTCCGCTGGGCGCACCGCGTCCGCGACCGGTTCGGTGACGGCCAGCTCTACCTCGACCTGCGCGGGTTCGACCCGGACCACGAGCCGCTCACCCCGGCCGTCGCGGCCGCGCAGCTGCTGCGGGCGCTGGGCACCGACCCGCGCGCGATCCCGCCGGACCCGGACGGCCGCACCGCGCTGTGGCGCTCGCTGCTGGCCGACCGGCAGGTGCTGGTCCTGCTCGACAACGCGCGTGACAGCGCGCAGGTGACGCCGCTGCTGCCGCCGTCGGGCACGGTGCTGGTCACCAGCCGCCAGCGGCTCGGCGACCTCATCGCCCGCACCGGCGCGCGGGCGGTGCCGCTGTCGGTGCTGCCGGCCGAGGACTCGCGGCAGCTGCTGGAAACCGTGCTCGGGCCGCCCGCGGTCGCCGCCGAGCCGGCCGCGGCGGCGGAGCTGGCCCGGCTGTGCGGGCACCTCCCGCTGGCGCTGCGGCTGGCCGCGGCGAACCTCGGCGCCGGCGAAGCGTCCGGGATCGCGGAGCTGGCTCGGGAGCTGGCCGACGGCGATCCCCTCGCCGGGCTGAGTGTCGACGGCGCCGAGGAAAGCGCCGTCACGACGGCGTTCTCCGTGTCGTACCGGGCGCTGCCCGCCGCGCACCGCCTGCTGTTCCGGCGGCTCGCGCTGGTGCCGGGCCAGACGTTCACCGCGCCGGTGGCCGCGCAGCTGGCCGCGGTCGCCGAAGGCCGCGCCGGGCAGCAGCTCAAGGCCCTCGCCGCGGCCAACCTCGTCGAACGGCACCTGCCCGGCCGTTATCGCTTCCACGACCTGCTGCGCAGCTACGCGGGCGGGCGGGTCACGGCCGACGACCCCGCCGCCGAGGCGGAGGCGGCGCGGCGGCGGCTGTTCGAGCACTACCTCGCGACGGCCGACGCGGCGGGGCGCCTGCTGATCCCCCACTTCCTCCGGCTGCCCCGGCCCGGCCCGGAGCAGGTGTTCGAGGGCACCGAAGACGCGCTGGCCTGGCTGGACACGGAGTGGCCGAACCTCGCCGCCGCCGTCGAGCACGCGGCGGCGCACGGCCCGCACGAGTACGCGTGGCACCTGGCCGACGCGCTGCGGGCGTTCTTCCACCACCGCGGCCACCACACGGAGTGGATCGACACGGCCACGATGGCGCTGACCGCCGCGCAGGCCGACGGCGATCGGCAAGCGCAGGCGGCGATGCGGCTGTCCATCGCGCTCGCCGGGGTCAACAGCGGCCGCTACACCGAAGCTCGCGCGCACCTGACGACGGTACTGGCCGACGGGCTGGCGGCGGACTGGCCCACCGGGCGCGCCGCGGCTCTCAACAACCTGAGCGCCGTGCACCAGCGCCTCGGCGACGCGCACGAGGCGATCACGTGCGGCCTCGAGGCGCTGCGGCTGTGCGAAGAGACCGGCATGCCGGCCATCACGATGGCGCTGGCCAACCTCGGGTTCGCCTGCGGCCAGGTCGGCGACTTCGCCGCCGCGCTCGGCCACTTCGGCCGCGCGCTGGAGATCGCCGAACGCGACAACGCGCGGTTCAGCGTGGCCGTGCTGCTGGTCGACCTCGGGCACGTCCACCGCGACCTCGGGAACGCCGTCGCGGCCGAGTTCTACGAGCGGGCCCTGACCGCCAACCGGGAACTCGGCTACCAGTACGGCGAAGCGGCGGCGCTGTCCGGCCGGGCGGTCATGGAGGCCCGGGCCGGCGACGGCACGCGCGCGCTCGCGGACGCGGCCGACGCGGTGGAGCTGACCCGCCGCATCGGCGACCGGGGCACCGAAGCGTCCGCGCTGGCCTCGCTCGGCGAAACCTGCCTCCGGCTGAACCGCGCGGCGGACGCGGTCGTACACCTGACGGCGGCGCTGGACATCGCCCGCGAAACGAGCTTCACGTGGTGCGAAGCCGCGGCGCTGACCGGTCTCGCCGAAGCGGCGTTCGCCGTGGGTGACGCCGTTCTGGCGCGCACCCACGCCGAAGCGGCGATCAAGCTGGCCGCCCAGGCGGGCTACCGGCCCCTCGAAACCCGGGTCGCCCGCATCCTCGCCGCCCCCGTCCGCGAAATTCCGTGAATGCCACCTTGAGGGACTTGGCGTCAAGGTGGCATTCACGGCCTTTCAGCAGGTGGCGGGCGCCGAGCACTTCGCGCGCGCCAGGATGGTGCTGAAATTGTCCTGGTAGGCGGCGCTGATCGCCGCGTTCTCCACCTTGATCAGGATCTCGTCGTTGTCGCGCAGGGCCGCGCCGGAGATGTTGTGCGAGCCGGTGAAGACGAGGGACCGGCCGGCCTTCTCGCTGTAGTTGCCCGTGTAGAGCATGTACTTCGAGTGCACGGTGATCTCACGGTCGTTCGCGATCGTGCTGAACCGCTTGAGCGTCACGTTCGCCTTGCCCTTGAGGGCGGCCAGCGCCGCGGTGCCCAGGTCGTCGTAGACGATCCGGACCTTGCAGCCCAGCTTGGCGATCCGGACCAGCTCGGTGACGACCGGCGTGCGCGAGTCGGCGATGTTCGCCTGCACGACGTTCAGCGAACAGCCGGCTTCGTACTTGGTGATGTACTTCAGCAGCTGCGCCCACGTGTCGGTGGCGAACTCCTCCGAGGTGCCGCCCTTCGAGTCGGCGCGCGGCGAAAGGTAGCTGGTGACCATGCTGGTCAGCGTCTTGTGGTAGCCGGCGTTGTCGTAGTAGTTGTTGTCCTTCTTCTGCGCCAGCATCTTCTGCACGTGGCCGCGGTAGAAGCCGTACAGGTCGGCGTCGCCGTAGGTGAGCAGGGCGTTGTTGAACATGTTGCCCTGCACGGTGGTCAGGTTGTACGAGCCGATGACGACGACGTCCTTCTTGCCCTCGGTCTCGGAGAACATCCACAGCTTGTCGTGGTTGATCGAGTGCGGGCTGCCGTCGTGGGCGATGCACCCGGTGTTGATCCCGCCGGTGCCGCAGAAGACCAGCTGGGTGAGCCCGGCGGACTTGAGGATCGGCATCGCGGTGTTGGCCGGGTCGTCGTCCGCGGCGCCGTCGAGCGCGATCCGCACCTTGACCCCGCGGGCCTGCGCGGCCTTGATCGCTTCGGCGAGCGCGGGACGGGTCCAGCTGAAGAGCGAGATGTGGATCTCCGACCCGGCCGGAGCCCCGTTGACCAGCTCGACCAGCCGGGTTTCGATCGAGTGGTCGCGGTCGCCGTTCTCGGGCGGGTTGTTGAAGATCGCTTCCATGCCGGCGGCTTCGGCGGCCGCCGCCGGCGGGGCGTGCGCGATCCCGCTGCCGGCCAGCGCGAGCAGAGCGCCGACGGCCGCGGCGACTGCCTTGATCTTGGGGACCATGGTCTTCCTCCCGGTGTCCGGCCCCACGTTCGCAATGCGGTGTACAAGATCCGTACACCCGGACGTTGCCGCGCATACCCGACGAAAGGGTCAGGTACCTCCCGTCCGGGCAGGCGGAACCCGACTCATGGCGGGTTCCGCCTGTCCGGACCGGAGAGGACGCTTCTCCTGGCTCCCACGGGCGGAGCCGCGAAAGGACGACCTCCATGAGATCGAGGGTGCTTTCCGCCGCGCTCGGCGTGGCACCGGCCTGCTGGGTACCGTCGTCACCGCCGCGCCGGCCCAGGCCGCCGCGGTTTGCGGTGACCAGATCGTCGGCAACGGCGGGTTCGAGAGCGGCACCACGCCGTGGACCCAGACCAGCGGCGTCATTTCCGCCGCCACCACCGCGGAACCCGCGCACGGCGGGACGATGGACGCCTGGCTGGACGGCTACGGCAGTGCGCACACCGACACCCTGTCCCAGTCGCTGACGCTCCCCGCCGGCTGCGCTTCGGCGTCGCTGTCCTGGTGGGCGCACGTCGACACCAAGGAGACGACGACCGGCACCGCCTACGACAAGCTGGTGGTGCAGGCCGGTTCCGACACCCTTGCGAGCTATTCGAACCTCGACAAGAACACCGGGTACGTCCAGCGCACCGTGGACGTCTCGCGCTACCTCGGCCAGACCGTGACGCTGAAGATCACCGGCACCGAGGATGCCAGCCTGGCCACCAACTTCCTCCTCGACGACTTCTCGCTGACCACGGCCGGGACGAGCAACCCGCAGTCGCCGGTCGTCACCTCGCCGGGCGCTCAGGCCGGTGCCGTCGGCCAGGCCGCGTCGCTGCAGATCCAGGCGAGCGACCCGCAGGGCGACGCGCTCACCTACAGCGCGACCGGCCTGCCCGCGGGCCTCGCGATCGGCGCGAGCACGGGCAAGATCACCGGCACGCCGACGACGGCGGGCACGTCCTCGGTGACCGTGACGGCGAAGGACCCGGCCGGCAACAGCGGGAGCGCCACGTTCCCCTGGACGATCTCGGCCGCACCCGCCGATTCGACGCGCACGCCGGTCAACCCGGCCTACACGGTGAACCTGACCTCGAACACCGCGGGCGACACCTGGACCGGGCACCAGAGCGTCAGCTTCACCAACGGCTCGGCGACCGCGCTGCCCGAGGTGTACCTGCGGCTCTGGGACAACTACCACGGCAGCTGCCCGAGCACGCCGATCACGGTCACGAACGTCACCGGCGGCACGCCGTCCGCGCTGAGCGTGAACTGCACCGCGCTGAAGATCACGCTGCCCGCCCCGCTCGCCCAGGGCCAGTCGGGCACCATCGGGTTCGACCTGAAGATCGTCGTGCCCAGCGGCGCCGACCGGTTCGGCCACGACGGCGCGTACAACATGATCGGCAACGCGCTGCCGGTGCTGGCCGTCCGCGACGGTGCGGGCTGGCACCTCGACCCGTACACGAACAACGGCGAGTCGTTCTACACGGTGATCAGCGACTTCGACGTCACGCTCGTGCACCCGTCGGCCCTGCTGACCCCGGCCACCGGCAGCTCGACCGAGACGACCAGCGGCAGCACGACCACCACGCACGCCGTGGCCGGCAAGGTGCGGGACTTCGCGTGGGCCGCCGGGCCGTTCGCGAAGATCACGACCACGTCCGGGAAGGGCGTGCGGGTGAACGTCTACTCGGTCAGCGGGATCTCCACCAGCAGCGCCAACCAGATGCTGACCCTGGCCGCCGACTCCATCGACGTCCACTCGGGCCGCTTCGGCGACTACCCGTACGGTGAGGTGGACGTGGTGCTGGACAACAACTTCTGGTTCGGCGGCATGGAGTACCCGGGCTTCGTGCTCGACCTCGTGTCGACCACCGCGCTCCCGCACGAGCTGGCCCACCAGTGGTTCTACGGGATCGTCGGCGACGACGAGTACACCTCCCCGTGGCTCGACGAGAGCTTCACCGACTACGCCACCGACCTCTACCGCGGGATCACCGGCAGCGGCTGCGGCATCACGTGGCAGTCGAGCGCGGAGAAGCTGACCAACTCCATGGCCTACTGGGACGCGCATTCGTCCCGGTACTCCACGGTGGTCTACAACTACGGCAAGTGCACGCTGCACGACCTGCGGCGGCTGATCGGCGACACGGCGATGGCGAACCTGCTGAAGTCGTACGCGCAGTCGCACTGGTACGGCGTGTCGACCACGGCGGAGTTCAAGGCCGCGGCGCAGGCGGCGGCCGGGTCGACCGACCTGACGTCGTTCTGGGCGGCCCACCGCGTGGAGGGCTGAGAAAACCGGTTGGAGTTCCCCGTCCGCGTCCGCCACTGTGAGGACGTGGACGGGGAACGGCTTTTCTGTGACGTCGGCTTGGCCCGGCGCATCGAACACGCGGAAGCGCGGTTCGTCGCCGCGTGCAGCGACGCGGCGCGGGCCCGGCGGGGCGGCACCGCCGGGTTCACGCGCCCGCTCGCCGGGGGCGTCGCCGCCTTCGCCGAGGCGGACTCGCCGTTCAACAAGGTCGCGGGCCTCGGCTTCGCCGGCCTACCCGAAGACCTCGACGAGGTCGAGGAGGCCTTCGCCGAGCTGGGCGCGCCGGTGCAAGTCGAGCTGTGTCACCTGGCCGATCCCTCGGTCGGGGCGTTCCTGACCGCGCGCGGCTACCGGCTGGAGTCGTACGAGAACGTACTCGGCCGGCGCCTCGGCGGGCCCGTGGAAGAGGCCACCGGCGAGGTCCGGCCGTGCCGGGACGACGAGCTGGAGACCTGGCTGACCGCCATCGCCGACGCCTCCACGGTCACCGACACCGAAGGCCTGCCTTCGCACGAGGACCTCACCCGCGAAATCATCGTGGCCGCGCTGCGGGACATGGCCGGGGTCCGGCGGTACACCGCGGAACGGAACGGCGAGTTCGCCGGCGGCGCGAGCTTCCGGGTCACCGACGGGATCGCGCAGTTCGCCGGCGCCGCGACCGTGCCCGTCCACCGCCGCCGCGGCGTCCAAACGGCCCTGCTGCGCACCCGTCTCGCCGCGGCCACCGCAGCCGGGTGCGACCTGGCCATCGTCACCACGCTGCCCGGGTCGAAGTCGCAGCAGAACGCCCAGCGGCAAGGGTTCGACCTGCTCTACGCCCGGGCGATCCTGGTGAAGGGCACCTCCGCGACGAGGTCCTCCGGCGCGGAGAGCCGCCAGGCCTCGTAGACGAGCTCGGTGAGCTCGTCTACGTCGATGCCGTCGAGGTACACCACCACCCAGCCGAACCCGCCGGCGGTGAACTGCACCTCGAACACGTCCGGCCGTTCCGACACCAGCGCCAGCTGCTCGGAAACGGTCTGCTTCAGGCCGACGGTCCGGGTCCGCGGCCAGAAGTAGCCGAACCGCTTGCCGCGCACGCTGAACGACGAATAGTCGCGCGCTTCCGACCGCTGGACCTCCGCCAGCGCACCGAGCAGCTGTTCGAGTTCCCGGACCTGCACCGCCACCGTCGTTCCCCCTGTCTCCGGCGACCACCGTAGCGCGCCGGTACCGTGGCCGACATGAGCGAGCCCGTCGCCGTCCGCGAAGCCGTCCTCGACGACGGCCGCGAGGTGGTGATCAAGCGGGGCCACGCTCCCGGCGCGACGGTGGCCGAGGCGGCGGGCCTGCGCTGGCTGGCTTCGGCGGGCACGGTGCCGGTGCCCGCCGTGCACAGCCACGACCGGCACCGGCTGGTCATCGACCGCGTCCCGGCCGGTCGTCCGTCGGCCTCGGCGGCGGAACGCTTCGGCCGCGGGCTGGCCGGGTTGCACACCGCGGGCGCCCCGGCGTTCGGCGCGCCGCCGCCGGACGGACTTTCGGACGCGTGGATCGGCCGGGCGCCGATGGCCAACGTCCCGGCCGGGGACTGGGCGTCCTGGTACGCGTCCGACCGCGTGCTGCCCTACGTGCGGCTGGCGGTGGACGCGGGGACGTTCGAGCCGTCCGAAGCAGCGTTGTTCGAGCGTGCTTGCGCGCGGATCCCGGCCTCGGCCGAGCCGCCCGCGCGGCTGCACGGCGACCTCTGGAACGGGAACGTCCTGTGGGACGGTCGCGAGGCGTGGCTGATCGACCCGGCCGCCCACGGCGGGCACCGCGAGACGGACCTGGCGATGCTCCACCTGTTCGGCTGCCCGCACCTCGATCGGGTCATCGCCGCCTACGAAGAGGCGACGCCCCTGGCGGACGGCCGGCGCGACCGGATCGGGCTGCACCAGCTGTTCCCGCTGCTCGTGCACACCGTCCTGTTCGGACAGTCCTACGCCGGGCAGGCGGTGGTAGCGGCCCGCTCGTTCTAGCAGTGGCCGAGCATGGTTTCCAGCGCCTTCTTCTCGGGGACGGTGATCGTCAGGCCGTAGTTGCCCTTCACGACGATCCAGTCGGTGGCGTAGGCGCACCAGTACGACACCAGCGGCGGTTTCCACGCGTCCGGGGCCTTGTCGCTCTTCTGCACGTTGAGGTTGTCGGTGACCGCCCTCAGCTGCGGGCGGACCAGGTCGTTCGCGAACTGCTCGCGCCGTTCCCGCGTCCACGACTTGGCGCCGCTGATCCAGGCCTGCCCCAGCGGCACCATGTGGTCGATGTCCACATCGGACGCCTTGTGCCACGTCTCGCCGTCGTAGGGGCTCACCCAGGTGCCGGACTTCGCGGCGCACTGCGCGTCGGTCTTGACGTCCTGGCCGTCGCGCTTGAGGACCTGCTCGCGGACGTCGCAGTTCGCGTCGACCTTGTCCCAGTGCGGGAACTCGTCACGGCTGTAGCCGTCCATGGTGCCGCGCACGGCGACCTTCAGTGCCGCCAGCTGGGTCCGCGCCTCGGCGGGCGGGACCCGCGGGGCGGCGACCGTCCCCGGCGCCTGGGTCGCGGCGGGTCCGGCCGCCAGTTCGTCGGCGAGCTTGCACCCGGTGAGGGACGAACCCGCGAGGACGGCCAGCAGGACAAGCGCTCGGGTGCGCGGCATCGTGAGCCCCTTTCACGTCTACCGGGAGGTGCCCAGGCGACGCCTCGGGGAAACGGTGCAGATGGCCTGGCTGACGCGAACCGATCGTGGCAGGTCAGGAGCCGTGGAAGACCTGGGCGACGAAGACGGCGGCCACGACGCCGACGGTGACGAGCACCGTGAGCACGAAGACCAGGCCCCAGGGAACCTGCCGGATCGGCCGCGGCCGGGGGAAAACGGCCGAACCGGGCCCGCGCGCCGACGGGATCCACGGAGCCGGTTCGTCGTCGGCCGCAGGCGGCGGCGGTTCCGGGCGCACGGGGAGCACGGCGGGCCGTTCCGGCAGCCGCGAGAGCACCGGAAGCCGCACCGGGAACCCGTCGGCGATCAGAGCCGCCCGCGGGGGAGCCAGGTGCGCGAGGGAGAGCGTGTAGCAGGCGTCGAGGATGTCGTCGGCCGACCAAACCGTCCGCCACCGGTTGTGCTGCCCGATGATCCGCCGCAGGCCGCGGGGGTCGGCGCGGACGACCGCGACGCCGGGCACGGCCTCCGGTTCGCGCCACTGGAGCGCGCGGTGATGCGGTTCCACCACCTCCCCCGTCGCTTCCGGCGAGCCCGCCACCGGTGGGACGAGGGCGACCAGGCCCGTCACGTACCGGCCTCCTTCGTGGCCGGCGAGCGCGCCCTTCGCCGCCGCCACCGCCGCTCCGGTCCGGTTGCCGGGGCCCGGCCAGTCCGGCGGGCCCGGTTCGTGCGCCGCGATCACCACCACTCCGCAGGGCGTGAACACCAGCGCGTCCACGAACCAGGGGCCTCGCCGGCCCGGCAGGGTGATACCCGCCAGCGCCAGTCCCGCCAGGTGATCCGGCCCCGGGCCCCACGATCGCAGCAGTTCCACCAAATGCGCCACCGCCGCGGGGAGCGGCCGGTCTTCGCCGGTGCGCTGGAGGGCCACGAGCACGCCGGTCACACCTCCCACGACGAGACGGCGAGCGCCCCCTCGACGGTAAGAGTTGGACCCACCCCTGCCCCAGCAGCCGAACGAGTGGTCGATCACCACCGTGCGTAGCCGAGGCATCCTGGAGCGGCACCAGCCCACCGACCAGGGAGACCGCCGATGGCTTCACCCCCAGCCGCGTACCGAGGCCGCGCCCTCGACGTTGACCGGCCCTTCTACCGGCGGCTCGCCGGAGAGGACGGCCGCGCACTCGTCGAGGCGTTCGAGGTCCCGATCCGCTCGGGACGCGCGTGGCGGGTGCCGCGCGGGCACCTGTGCCGCCTGCGGACCGTCGAGGGACCGCAGGTCGGCGACCTCAACCTGTGGCACGCCGACGACCCGCGCGAGCGGTTCTGGGCGGCGCGCACCCGCCAGCTGCAGCGCGCCCACGTCAGCACCTTCGACCGCCTGTGGTCGACCCTGCCGTTCCTGCGCCCGCTGGCCACGATCACCGCCGACACCCTCGCCGATCACGGCGCCGACACCGACGGCGGCCGCGTCCACGACCTGCTCGGCACCCGCTGCGACCCGTACGTGAACCGGATGCTCACCGGCGAGGACTTCGACTTCCACTGCCACTCGAACCTGGTCCGCGCGGTCGCGCCGTTCGGGCTCACCGAGTTCGACGTGCACGACGTCCTCAACGTGTTCCAGCGCACCGGCCTCAACGACGACGACCGCTACTTCATGAAGGCCAGCCCCGCCCGCCCCGGCGACCACTTCGAGTTCTTCGCCGAGGTCGACCTGCTGTGCGCACTGTCCACCTGCCCGGGCGGCGACCTGTCGGTACCGCTGTGGGGCCCGGACGCCCGCGACCCGATCGGCACCTGCCACCCGCTCGGCGTCGAGGTCTTCAAGCCGCGGGCGGAACTCCTGGCGAACTGGCGCCCACCCGAGCGCGCGGCTTACCGCGGCCTGCACGGCGTCCGGCTGCCGGAGTGGACCGGGGAAGCGCCGTAACGCCGGGGGCCACAGTGGACACGTCCGCTACGGCCGCGGGGTGTTGCGCAGGTTGGTGCGCGCCAGGTCGACCATCTTGCCGACGCCGCCGTTGAGGACCGTCTTCGTGGCGCCGATGGCGAAGCCACGCACCATTTCACCCGTGATGCGCGGGGGGATCGACAGCGCGTTCGGGTCGGTGACCACCTCGATCACCGCCGGGCCGGGGTGGGCGAACGCCTTCTCCAGCGCGCCGCGCACGTCGGCCGGGTCCTCGACCCGCTCCGAGAACACGCCGCAAGCGGCCGCGATCGCCGCGAAGTTCACCGGTGCGTGGTCGGTGCCGAAGTCCGGGAGGCCGTCGACGAGCATCTCCAGCTTCACCATGCCCAGCGTGGCGTTGTTGAACACCACGACCTTGACCGGGACGTCGTAGGCGGGCAGCGTCAGCAGGTCGCCCATCAGCATGGCGAGCCCGCCGTCACCCGACAGCGACACGACCTGGCGGCCCGGCTGGGCCAGCTGCGCGCCGATCGCGTGCGGCAGCGCGTTCGCCATGCTGCCGTGCCGGAACGAGCCCAGCACGCGGCGGCGGCCGTTGGGCGTCAGGTAGCGGGCGGCCCAGACGTTGCCCATGCCGGTGTCGACGGTGAACACCGCGTCGTCGGCGGCGACCTCGTCGAGCACCGAAGCGACGTACTCCGGGTGGATCGGGCGCCGGTGCTCGATCTTCGCCGTGTAGGCGCCGACGACCTTTTCCAGCTTCCGCACGTGCTCGCGCAGCATCTTGTCGAGGAACGCCCGGTCGGTGCGCGGGCGCAGCAGCGGGAGCAGGGCGCGCAGCGTCTCCTTCACGTCGCCGTGCACGGCCAGCTCCAGCGGGGTGCGGCGGCCGAGGCGGGCCGGGTCGTGGTCGAGCTGGATCGTGCGGGCCTGCGGGAGGAAGTTGTCGTACGGGAAGTCCGTGCCCAGCAGCACGATCCGGTCGGCTTCGTGCATCGCGTCGTAGCAGGCGCCGTAGCCGAGCAGGCCGCTCATGCCGACGTCGAACGGGTTGTCGTACTGGATCCACTCCTTGCCGCCGAGCGAGTGCCCGACCGGCGCGGCGAGCTTCTCCGCCACCGCCATGACCTCGTCGTGGGCGCCGCGGACCCCCGCGCCGGCGAACAGCATCACCTTCTCGCCCGAGTTCAGCAGGTCGGCCAGCTCCTGGACGACCTCCGGCGCCGGCACCGCGGGCGACGGCGTGACCAGCGGGAGCCGCTCGGTGAGCGGGCCGGTGGCCTTGCGGTCGGCGAGGTCGCCGGGGATGGTCAGCACCGCGACGCCGCCCTTGCCGACGGCGGTCTGCGTGGCGATCCGCAGCAGGCGCGGCAGCTGCGCCGGCTCGGCGACCAGCTCGCTGAAGTGGCTGCATTCGGCGAAGAGCCGGTCCGGGTGGGTTTCCTGGAAGAACCCGGTGCCGATCTGGTTCGACGGGATGTGCGACGCGATCGCCAGCACCGGCGCGCCGGAGCGGTGGGCGTCGAACAGGCCGTTGATCAGGTGCAGGTTGCCCGGTCCGCAGCTGCCCGCGCAGACGGCGAGCTTGCCGGTGACCTGTGCTTCGGCCGCCGCGGCGAAGGCGGCGGTCTCTTCGTGGCGCACGTGGACCCACTCGATGCCGTCGGTGCGGCGGACCGCGTCGACGATCGGGTTCAGGCTGTCGCCGACGATGCCGTAGATGCGTTCGACACCCGCGTCGCGCAGGGTCCTGACCAGTTGTTCTGCCACGGTAGCCATACCTCCAGCCTGGCCCGCGGCGACCGATGCGTCCAATGCCTGATCGGCTGAAATTCCATACACTGACGGCATGGACGTCCAGACGCTCCGGCTCTTCCGGGAGGTCGCCGCCGGCGCCACCGTCACGGAGACCGCCGCGCGGGGGCACCTCACCCAGCCCGCCCTGTCACGGGCCCTCCGGCGTCTCGAACACGACGCCGGCGCCGAACTGTTCCGCCGGTCCGGGCGGGTGTTGCGGCTGACGCCGGCCGGGCACGCGTTCAAGCGCCACGTCGATCTCGTGCTCGATCAGCTCGACCAGGGACTGCGCGAGGTCGGCGAGATCGTCGCGCCGGGTACCGGGGTCGTCCCCCTGGCGTTCCTGCACACATTCGGCACCTGGCTCGTGCCCGCCGTGCTGAGCGGCTTCCTGCGCGAGCACCCCGGCGCCCGCTTCGAACTGCGGCAGCACGGCGAAGCCGGGCTCGAGGCGGAACTGCTCGACGGCACCGCGGACCTCGTCATCACCAGCGGCGACCCCGGGCACCCCCAGCTGCACTGGTCCCGGCTGCTCGTCGAGCCGCTGCGGCTCGCGGTCCCCCCGCGCCACCGGCTGGCCGGGCGCGACCGCGTCCGCCTCGCCGACGTCGCGGACGAAACCTTCATCCTCCTGCGGCCGGGTTACGCCCTGCGCGAGACGACCGAGCGGCTGTGCGCCGAGGCCGGGTTCGCCCCGCGCGTCGGGTTCGAGGGCGACGAGGTCGAGACGCTGCGCGGCCTCGTCACCGCCGGGCTCGGCGTGTCCGTGCTTCCGCTGCCCCACACGGCGGCGTTCCCGGCACCGCACCTCGAACTGACCGATGTGGACGCTGCTCGCGACATCGGCCTCGCCTGGGCGGCGGGCCGGAAACTCCCGCCGCTCAGCGAAACCTTCCGCCGGCACGTCGCCGCCGCCGCGCCGCTGCTGGTGCCCGCCGGCTTCGACAGTCCACAAGGGACTGTGTGAGACAGGCCGTACGGGTCCGCGAAACCCGCGGTGGTGTGCGAGGGTGGAGGCATGGTCGCCGCGCTGAGATCCTTCCTGCTGTCCTGGACCTCCGTCACCCCGGTGCTCGGCGTGTTGGTGCTGGCCGTCGCCTGGGGCCGCGACCTCGGCCCGGTCTTCGTGGCCGTCGTCGCCGTTGCGCTGGGGGCGACCGTGCTGGCCGCGGTGCACCACGCGGAGGTCGTCGCCCACCGCGTCGGGGAACCGTTCGGCTCGCTCGTGCTCGCGGTGGCGGTCACGGTCATCGAGGTCGCGCTGATCGTCACGATGATGGCCTCCGGCGGCCCGGAAGCCGGCTCGCTCGCGCGGGACACCGTGTTCGCCGCCGTCATGATCACCACCAACGGCATCGTCGGCATCTCGCTGTTCGTGGGCGCCCGGCGCTACGGCTCGACGCGGTTCAACCCGGAGGGCAGCGGGGCCGCGCTGGCGACGGTCGCAACGCTGGCCACGCTGAGCCTGGTGCTGCCGGCGTTCACCTCCAGCACGCCCGGGCCGGCGTTCTCCCCCACGCAGCTGACGTTCGCGGCGCTGGCGTCCCTGGCGCTGTACGGGACGTTCGTGCTGACGCAGACGGTCCGGCACCGCGACTTCTTCCTCCCGGTGGCGGCCGACGGCGCGGTCAAGGAAGACGACCACGCCGAACCGCCGTCGAACCGCGAAGCGCTGGGGAGCCTGGCGCTCCTGCTCGTGGCGCTGATCGCGGTGGTCGGGCTGGCGAAGGTGGAATCACCGGCGATCGAAGCCGGGGTGCACGCCGCCGGGTTCCCGCAGTCGTTCGTCGGGGTGGTGATCGCGTTGCTCGTCCTGCTGCCGGAGACGCTGGCCGCCACCCGCGCGGCCCAGCGCGACCGGATGCAGATCAGCCTCAACCTGGCGTACGGCTCGGCGATCGCCAGCATCGGCCTGACCATCCCGGCGATCGCGCTGGCGTCGCTGTGGCTGCCCGGTCAGCTGCTGCTGGGCCTGGGTTCGACGCAGATCGTGCTGCTGGCGCTGACGGTGGTGGTGAGCGTCCTGACGGTGGTACCCGGCCGCGCCACCCGCCTCCAGGGCGGCGTGCACCTGGTGCTGCTGGCCGGCTTCCTGGTCTTGGCCATCAACCCCTGACCAGGTCCGTGAAGGTGGCGTTCACGGGCTCTGGGTGGTGACCTCGATGCCGACCACGCACGTGTCGTCGTCGGTGTCCGCCGTGCTGTACGTCAGCAGGCGGTCCAGCTGGTGCTCGAGGCCACCGTTGTGGCCGTCGACCAGGGTGACCAGGCGGGACACCGAATCCTGCACCGGGCGGTCGCGGCGCTCGATCAGGCCGTCGGTGTAGATCAGCAGGATGTCGCCCTCCGCGAGCTGCAGCTCCTCCTCCTGGTAGGTGACGTCGCGGACGGCGCCGAGGAGCGAGCCGCGGATCAGGGGCAGCGTCGTCGCCGTGCCGTCGCGGTGGCGGACGATCGGCGGGAGGTGCCCGGCCCTGGCCCACCGCAGCTTCCGGCTCGCCGGGTCGTAGATCGCCGCGACCGCGGTCGCGGTCACGTGGTCGGTGAGGTGGTAGGCCACCAGGTTCAGCCACGTGAGCAGCTGGGCGGGCCCGGCGCCGGTCGCCGCGAGGCCGCGCAGCGCGTTGCGCAGGCTCACCATCCCGGTCGCCGCGTCGATGCCGTGCCCGGCGACGTCGCCGACGCACAGCAGCACCTCGCCGGTCGGCAGGGCGACCGCGTCGTACCAGTCGCCGCCGACCAGGTGCTCCTTCTCCGCGGGCCGGTACCGGACCGCGGCGCGCAGGCCCGGCATGTCGATCGGTCCCTTGGCCGGCGGCATGATCGCGCGCTGCAGCTGCAGCGCGAGCCGGTTCCGCTCGATCGCCTCCTGCTCGGTCTCGGCCAGCCTGTCCCGCGTCGCGGCCAGCGCCACCTCGGTCCAGTGCTGCGACGAAACGTCCTGGTAGGCGCCGCGGACGGCGACCAGCTCGCCCCGGGCGTCGACGACCGGCTCGGCGACCACCCGGATGTGCCGGGCGACGCCGTCGGAGCGCTGCAGCCGGAACGCCGTCGACGACGGACGCTTGTGGTGCAGCACCGCCCGCAGGAACCGGCCGATGGCCGGCGCGTCGTCGCTGTGCGCGTGCGTGGCCAGTTCGTGCAGCGACAGCGGCGCGGCGTTCGGCGGCAGGCCGTACAACGAGAACAGCTCGGTGTTCCAGGTGATCACCCCGGTGACCACGTTCTCCTCGAAGCCGCCGATGCGCCCGAGCCGCTGGGCGTGCTGCAGCAGCACCGCCAGCTTCGCCGCGTCGTCCTGGATGCGCAGGATCAGCAGCACGTTCCCGGCGAAGCGCGTCACACTGACGTCGGTGAGCACGGTCAGCGGGACCTGGTCGACCAGCGTGGTGATCGCCATGCTCTCGGCCCGGAACGGCTCGCCGGTGGCGTAGACGCGCTGGATCTTGTCGAGCAGCCCGCTCTCCTCGGCCGCGAGCGGGTACGCCTCCAGCAGCCGGGTGCCGACGATCCGGCTGCGCGGCCGCCCGCCCGGGTCGGCGAACCGGACGTTGGCGTGGTGGATGCGGAAGTCGCTCAGCCGGTCGCCGCCGTCGAGGCACGGCGAGAGCAGCACGGCCGGGTCGTGCAGGCCGTCGATGAAGTCGACGAGCTCGCCGAGGAAGTCGCCGGAGCCGTCCGCGGCCACCGGCGCGATCACGCCGTCCCAGGTGTCGAGGGTGTGCGCGCACAGCTCGGCCAGTGCCTCCAGCTGACGGCGCTGGCGCCCCGGTTCCGCGGGCAGCGGCTCCGGCCAGCACATCTCGACGACGCCGATGATCCGCCCGCCGGTGCCGGTCGGGACCGTGACCCGCCCGCCGCCGGACAGCGTGTGCTGCCCGATCGACGGCAGCCCGCCGCCCGCGAGCGTGGGGAACCAGACGAGGTCTCGCTCGATCAGCGCGCTGCGGGCGGGCGTGGCCACACCGGGCGGGACGTAGCACCAGCGGGTCGCCTCCTCGGCGGAGAACCCGGCCGAACCCGCCAGCGTCAGCGAACCGTCCGGCCCGGCCAGCCACACCGCGACGGCCGTCGCGCCGAGCGGCCGCAGCGCGTGCTCCAGGATGGACTCCGCCACGCGCTGGGTGTCCCCCGCCGCGAGCACGCCGCTCTCGGCGGTCCGCAGCCGGACCGCGACGGACTCTTCGCCCTCCGCGCGGGCCAGGAATTCCTGCGTCACCTCGGTGATGCGGTCCTCGGCCGCCTCGCCGACGACGTCCGCGGCGAACTCCAACGGTGTCATCCCGGCGCGTTCGGCCAGCGTCTCCAGCTGCTTCGCCGCGTCCGGCGGCGTGCAGTGCAGGCGTTCCATCAGCACGCCCTTGGCCAGCTCGATCAGCCCGCGGCCGTCGGCGACGGCGTGCGCGTGGTCGACCTCGCCGCGCAGGCGGGCGACGGTGTCGGCGAGCCGGGCGAGGTTGGCCGACACCTCGGCCGGCGGCGGCAGCACGGGGCCGTCCCGGTTCTCGGCGGGCAACCGCTCGTCCCCGGTCACGCCGTCACGTGCCGCTTGATGCGGGCGATCAGGTCGTCCGCATCGACCGGTTTGGTGACGTAGTCGGTCGCGCCCGACGCGAGGCTCTTCTCCCGGTCGCCCGGCATCGCCTTCGCCGTCACCGCGACGATCGGGATCCCGGCGTGCTCGGGCATCGCGCGGATCTTCGCGGTCGCGGTGTAACCGTCCATCTCCGGCATCATCACGTCCATCAGGATCAGGTCGATGCCGGGGTGCGAAGCGACCGTCTCGACGCCCTTGCGGCCGTCTTCGGCGTGCAGCACGTGCATCCCGTGCAGCTCCAGGATCCCGGTCAGCGCGTAGACGTTGCGCGGGTCGTCGTCGACGATCAGCACCGTCCGCCCGGCCAGGGTGGTGTCGACGTCGGCCGCCGGCAGCGGCGCGGCCGGCTCGTCCGGGCGGACCAGCGGCAGCACCGCGCCGGGCTCCTCCGCCGACAAGTGCAGTGCGATCCGCTCGCGCAGCTCGTCCAGCCCGGACAGCACCTCCAGGGACTGCACGTCCGCGCGGGACTGCACCAGCTGTTCGAGCTCGACGTCGAGCCGGCGGCTGTTGTGCGCGAGCACCGGCACCAGCCGCAGCGCGCTGTCGCCCTGCATCGCGTCGAGGAAGGTGAAGGCGGTCCGGTCCGGCAGATCCAGGTCGAGCACCACGCAGTGGTAGGCGTCGGTGGCGAGCGCGGCCGCGGCCTCCTGCGTGCCGACCGCCGTCACGACTTCGACGTCGGCGGGCGAAAGGCCGATGTCCCGGCTGTCGGCCAGGTCCGCCGCCGCGCTCTCGGCGACGAGCGTCAGCAGCCCGTGCTGGCGTTCCTCGACGACCAGCAGCCGCCGGTACGGCCGCGGCCCCGAGGAGGGGACGAGCGCACCGGGCTCGGTCGTCGCGACGGCGGTGCCGGGGTGCTCCCCCGCCGGCAGCGGCGCGAAGTCCGGGCGGGCGACCGGCAGCGCGAAGGTGAACGTGCTGCCCTCGCCCAGGGTGCTTTCGGCGGTGATGACGCCGCCGAGCAGCTGGGCGATCTCCCGGCTGATCGACAGGCCGAGCCCGGTGCCGCCGTACTTGCGGCTCGTGGTGCCGTCGGCCTGCTGGAACGCGCCGAAGATCGATTCGAGCTGGTGCTCGGCGATCCCGATGCCGGTGTCGGTGACCCGGAACGCGACCGCGGGCCCGTGCACGCGCAGCGGCCGGGGCAGCCGGTCGGGGTCCACCGGTTCGATGTGCAGCTCGATCCCGCCGATCTCGGTGAACTTGACCGCGTTGGACAGCAGGTTGCGCAGCACCTGCCGCAGCCGCGAGTCGTCGGTGAGCAGCTCGGCCGGCGAGCCGGGCGCGACGGTGATCCGGAAGTCCAGGTTCCGCTGCGAGGTCATCGGCCGGAACGTCGCCTCGACGTAGTCCAGCAGCCCGCGCAGCGACACCTGTTCCGGGGTGACGTCCATCTTCCCGGCCTCGACCTTCGACAGGTCGAGGATGTCGTTGATCAGCTGCAGCAGGTCCGAGCCCGCGGAGTGGATGATGCCGGCGTACTCGACCTGCTTCGCGGTGAGGTTGCGGGTCGGGTTCTGCGCGAGCAGCTGGGCCAGGATCAGCAGGCTGTTGAGCGGGGTGCGCAGCTCGTGGCTCATGTTGGCCAGGAACTCCGACTTGTACTTCGACGCCAGGGTCAGCTGCTGGGCGCGGGCCTCCAGTTCCTGCCGCGCCTGCTCGATCTCCAGGTTCTTGGTCTCGATGTCGCGGTTCTGCGTGACCAGCAGCGCCGCCTTCTCCTCCAGTTCGGCGTTGGAGGACTGGAGTTCTTCCTGCCGCGCCTGCAGTTCTTCCGAACGCGCCTGCAGCTCCGCGGTCAGCCGCTGCGACTCGCCGAGCAGCTCGTCGGTGCGGGCGTTGGCGACGATGCTGTTGACGTTGACGCCGATCTGCTCCATCAGCAGTTCGAGGAACGCCCGGTGCACCGCGGTGAACCCGTGCACCGACGCCAGTTCGAGCACGCCGAGCACCTGGTCCTCGACCACGATCGGCAGCACGATCAGGCTGGCCGGGACGGTGCTGCCGAGCCCGGAGGAGATCGTGGCGTAGCCGGGCGGCACGTCGTCGACCGCGATCGGGCGGCGGCTGCGCGCGGCCTGCCCGACCAGCGACTGGCCGACCCGGAACCGTACGGCGGGGCCGTCACCGTCGTCCGGGTGGCCGTACGCGCCGACCAGCCGCAGCTCCGGGACTTCGGCGGTGTCGTCGGCCAGGTAGAACGCGCCGTACTGGGCGTTGACCAGCGGGACGAGCTCGTCCATCACCGCGGCCGCGACGACGGCGAGGTCGCGACGGCCCTGCATCAGCCCGGTGATGGTGGCCAGGTTCGACTTCAGCCAGTCCTGCTCCTGGTTCGCCCGCGTCGTCTCGCGCAGCGACTCCACCATCGAGTTGATGTTGTCCTTCAGCTCGGCGACCTCGCCGGAGGCGTCGACGGTGATCGAGCGGGTCAGGTCGCCCTCGGCGACCGCGCTGGTCACCTCGGCGATCGCGCGGACCTGCCGGGTGAGGTTCCCGGCCAGCTCGTTGACGTTCTCGGTGAGCCGCTTCCACGTGCCGGACACGCCTTCGACCTCGGCCTGCCCGCCGAGGCGGCCCTCGCTGCCGACCTCGCGCGCCACGCGCGTGACCTCCGCGGCGAACGCCGAGAGCTGGTCGACCATCGTGTTGATCGTGGTCTTGAGCTCCAGGATCTCGCCGCGGGCGTCGACGTCGATCTTGCGGGTCAGGTCGCCTTGGGCGACGGCGGTGGTCACCTGGGCGATGTTGCGGACCTGCCCGGTGAGGTTGTTCGCCATCGAGTTGACGTTGTCGGTGAGGTCCTTCCACGTCCCGGCGACGTTCGGCACCCGCGCCTGCCCGCCGAGCATGCCCTCGGTGCCGACCTCGCGCGCCACCCGGGTGACCTCGTCCGCGAACGCCGACAGCGTGTCGACCATCGTGTTGATGACGTCGGCCAGCGCCGCGACCTCGCCCTTGGCCTCGACGGTGATCTTGCCCGACAGGTCGCCGCGCGCGACCGCGGTGGCGACCTGCGCGATCGAGCGCACCTGGCCGGTCAGGTTGGACGCCATGACGTTGACGTTGTCGGTGAGGTTCTTCCACGTCCCGGACACGCCGCGGACGGTCGCCTGGCCGCCGAGGTTGCCCTCGGTGCCGACCTCGCGCGCCACCCGGGTGACCTCGTCCGCGAACGCGGACAGCTGATCCACCATCGTGTTGATGGTGTCCTTGAGTTCGAGGATTTCGCCGCGGGCGTCGACCCGGATCTTCTGCGACAGGTCGCCGCGGGCGACCGCGGTGGTGACCTGGGCGATCGAGCGGACCTGCGCGGTGAGGTTGTCGGCCATGACGTTGACCGACTCGGTGAGGTCCTTCCAGGTGCCGGAGACGCCCTTGACGTCGGCCTGGCCGCCCAGCCGCCCCTCGGTACCCACCTCGCGGGCCACTCTCGTGACCTCGTCCGCGAACGCGGACAGCTGATCCACCATCGTGTTCAGCGTGTCCTTGAGCTCCAGGACCTCGCCGCGGGCGGTGACGTTGATCTTCTGCGAGAGATCGCCGCTCGCCACCGCGGTGGCGACCTGGGCGATGTTGCGGACCTGGTCGGTGAGGTTGCCGGCCATGAAGTTCACCGAGTCGGTGAGGTCGCGCCAGGTGCCGGAGACGCCCTTGACGTCGGCCTGGCCGCCCAGCCGCCCCTCGGTACCCACCTCGCGGGCCACTCTCGTGACCTCGTCCGCGAACGACGACAGCTGGTCCACCATCGTGTTGATCGTGTTCTTGAGTTCGAGGATTTCGCCGCGGGCGTCGACGGTGATCTTCTGCGAGAGATCGCCCTTCGCCACCGCCGTCGTCACCTGGGCGATGTTGCGGACCTGGTCGGTCAGGTTCCCGGCCATGAAGTTCACCGAGTCGGTGAGGTCGCGCCACACGCCGCCGACCCCGGGCACCTGCGCCTGCCCGCCGAGGCGGCCTTCGCTGCCCACCTCGCGCGCCACCCGGGTGACCTCGTCCGCGAACGACGACAGCTGGTCCACCATCGTGTTGACGGTGTCCTTCAGCTCGAGGATCTCGCCGCGGGCGTCGACGTCGATCTTCTGCGAGAGATCGCCCTTCGCCACCGCGGTGGCGACCTGGGCGATGTCGCGGACCTGGGTGGTCAGGTTGCCGGCCATAGCGTTCACCGAATCGGTGAGGTCCTTCCACGTGCCGGACACGCCGGGGACCTTCGCCTGCCCGCCGAGCTGCCCCTCGCTGCCGACCTCCCGCGCGACGCGGGTGACCTCGGAGGTGAACAGCGACAGCTGGTCGGCCATGCCGTTGAAGACCGTGGCGATCTCGCCGAGCAGGCCGTCGGCCCCGCCGGGCAGCCGGATGCCGAAGTCGCCGTCGCGGACCGCGGTCAGGCCGGCCAGCAGCCGCCGCAGCTCCTGCTCCCCCGCCTCGCCAACGCCCACGCCGCCCACGCCCGAAGGGTCCGTCCCCGCGCCCGGGCGCACGCCGTCGACCATTGCCCCACCCATCCGACACCCGTTCCTTCGTTCGTCGCCCGTCCCGGCGCCGTGCCGCCGTGTGCACACCGGATGGCTCAGCATAGTGCAGCTGCACTAAGCTGAGCGGCAACGGTTGAGCAACCAGCCGCGCCCGTGTCCACGCGCGCTCCCAGGCGGTGCTCGAAAGCCTTCCCTTGCCTCCCAGGCCATCCGGCCGCATTGACCCGTTCGGCTGAACGCCGCTCAGGGGTTCGGCGGTATGCGCTCCGGCGCCGTCGCCGCGCTTCGGCGCGCCCGGATGGTGTCCGATGTGGACACTCCATTGCGGATGTTCCACTGTGGAACGGCTCAGAGCCAGTCCTTGCGTTTGAACAACGCGTACAACCCCACCGAAAGCACGAGCACGGCGACCGTGGAGGACCAGAACCCGCTCGGCGCGCCGTTGCCGGGGTACGGCACGTTCTGGCCGTAGAACCCCGTCACCGCGGTGGGCACCGCGATCACCGCGGCCCAGCCGGTGACCTTCTTCATGATCAGGTTCAGCCGGTTGCCCTGCAGGTTCAGCTGGGTCTCCCGGACGGTGGCGATCAGCTCCCGCAGCGCCTCGGTCTGCTCCGCGGCCTGGCGGGCGTGGTCGTGGACGTCCTCGAAGTACGGTCGGGTCAGCTCGTCGGCCAGCTGCAGGTCCGGCCGCATCAGGGCGCTGATCACCTCGCGCATCGGCAGCACCACGCGGCGCAGCGCGGTCAGGCTCTTGCGCAGCCGGAACGACCGGCGCTGCAGCTCCGAGGAGTCCGGGCGGTCGTCGAAGACCAGGTCCTCCAGGGCTTCGACCTCGTCGTCGAGCGCCTGCACGGCTTCGAAGTGCCCGTCGACGACGTGGTCGAGCAAGCCGTGCAGCAGGAACGGCACGCCGGACTTCGCCAGCTCCGTCGCTTGGTCCCACCGGCGCAGGACCGGCTCGATGTCGAAGCCGTCGTCCTTGCGGACGGTCACCAGCGCCCGTGGGGTGACGAAGGCGCCCAGCTCGGCGGTGGTGACGCGGCCGGTCCGCGCGTCGAACCGGACGGCGTAGGCGGCCAGGAAGGCGTGGCCGTCGTAGCGGTCGAGCTTGGGCCGCTGGTGTTCGGAGACCGCGTCCTCCACGGCGAGCCGGTGCAACCCGAGTTCGCCGGCGAGCTCGGCCAGATCCGCTTCGGTCGGCGCGCAGAGGTCCACCCACACCGCGGTCCCCGGTTCGGCCAGGAACTCGGACACGTCCTCGACGGGGAAGTCTTCCTTCTGCAGCACGCCGTCGCGGTACACCCGGGTTCTGGTCATCCAGGGAAGTTACCCGGCGCGCCGGCCGTTCACACGAGACCGCGGCGTTCGAGCCGGGGAACGGGTGTGAGCCACCGGGTGAACCACTCCCGCGTGCGGTGCAGGACGTCGAGCTGGTGGCCGCGGTCGCGGATCGAGTGGTTCTCCCCCCGGTAGACGACGTACTCGTGCTCCCGGTCCCGGAGGGCGCGGTGCAGGAGTTCGCCCTGCGAGAGCGGGACGTTCGTGTCGTCCTCGCCGTGCAGGATGAGCACGGGGGTCCGGATGCGGTCCGCGTGCGCGATCGGGCTGTTCTCCCGGCCGCCGAGGGCCGCTTCGAACCGGGTGTGCTCGCCGGTGGCCGCGAGCAGGGGCCAGTCGATGACGCCCGCGCCGACGAGCGCCGCGGCGAAGCGATCGGTCTGCGAGACCGCCCACGCCGCCATGAACCCGCCGTGGCTCCAGCCACCGATCCCGAGCCGGCCTTCTTCGGCGACCCCCGCCTCGACGAGCAGGTCGATCCCGGCGAGGAGGTCGGTGAACTCCGCGCCGCCGACGGCCCCCGCGACGCTCGCGGCGAAAGCGTGCCCGTGGCCGAGGCCGCCCCGTGGGTTCGGCAGGAACACCGCGAACCCGGCGGTCGCCAGCCACTGGCCCGAGAGGGCCCAGTTCAGGTTGAACCCGTCGGCGTAGCGGTCGTGCGGGCCGCCGTGGACCGCCGTGACCAGCGGGAAGGGGCCGTCTTCGCGGGTCCGGCCGGGTGGGAGGATCAGGAGGCCGTCAAGCTCCAGGCCGTCTTCGGCGTGGTAGGAGAGGCGTTCCTGGCGGCCCCAGCGGATTCCGGGCAGCGGCGGTTCGCCGAGCCGGGTGAGCGGGCCTTCCGGCGGTCCGGCGTGGACGGCGCCGGGCTCGGCCGCGGTGCTCGCGACGACGGCGACTCTCTCGCCGCCCACGGCCAGGAACTGCAGGCTGCCGGGGGCGTGGGTCAGTTCGGCGAAGGTTGCTGTGGCGGGCTCGAGCCGCCGGACGGTGGTGTCCAGCCCTTCGGCGAACAACGCCAGCGGCGGCCCACCGCCGGTACCGGCCAGTTCGATCGGGCAGACGTCCATCCCGGAGGTGAGGTTCCGGTGCTCCCCACGGCCGGTGACCTCGAACACGGCCCGGCCGCCGACCAGCCCCGGCGGGGTGAGGCCGAGGTAGCCCAGGTGAAAGCCGGTTTCGCCGCGCCACCAGGTGAGCGACGACGCCTCCAGCGCCGGAGCGCCGAGGTCGCGCAGGGCGCCGGTGGCGAGGTCGAGGAGGTGGAGGCCGGGTTCGAACAGGCCGGGCTCCCGATCGGCCACGGACCAGGTGAGGACGGCGAGGGCGGTGCCGTCCGGCCGGGGCGCGACCTCCACGACGTGCCTTCGGCCGAAGTCGCCGAGGGGGTGGACGGCGCGGCCGGCCGGGTCGAGCAACCAGAGCCGATCGGGGCGCGCGACGGTGTCCCAGGTGGGTCGACCGGGGGAGCCGAGGCCGGCTTCGCCCGCCGGGTCCGCGGTGGCGGCGAACCGATCGGCCACCGCCTCCACCGGCCGGACCGCCGCAGGCCCACCAGCCGGCCGGGCCGCAGGCCCACCAGCCAGCCGGACCACCGCAGGCCCACCAGCCAGCCGGGCCGCATACCCACCAGCCAGCCGGGCCGCAGGCCCACCAGCCAGCCGGACCACCCGGACCCGGGGATCCGCCGACCACTCCGTCTCGTCCGGCGCGATGAGCACCACCCCACCGCCGTCCGGCATCGGCACGTGGTTCCGAACCCCGGTGCGCCGGTCCGTCAGCTGCTCCGGCGCACCGCCCTCGCGGCCCACCCGGTACAACTGCGCGGTTCCGCGCCCACCGCGGCCGGAAAGGAAGTAGACCCACCGGGAATCCGGCGACCAGCGTGGCTCACGGTCCTCCGCCGCGGCCGGCGCGAGTTCGCGGGCCGGCTCTGCGCCGTCGGCGGGGACGAGCCACAGACCGCTGTCCGATTGCTTCCCCATCGGGGCACTGGCGAACACCACCCACCGGCCGTCCGGGGAGGGACGCGGCGTCCGCGGCACGATCCGGTCGACCACGGCTTCCGCCGTCAGCTGCCCCATGGCCCCAGTGTGCCGCAGGCTTTCACCCGCGGCCGGCGGGCGCCACCTCCGGGACCATGGCCAGCAGCTGGTCGTGGTCCCCCGCCTCGCGCAGGACCGGGGCCTCCAGCGTGCCCGCGTCCGGGTCGTCCGCGCGCACCGCGGCCAGGAAGCGGACCACCGCGCGCGGTTCCGGGAAGACCTCGCCGCCGAGGTAGGCCAGGACGGTCGCCGCCTCGCCGGTGGCGTCTTCGATCGCGGCCGCCCAGCCGTGGGTTTCGTCCCAGACCAGGGCCAGGTCGTGACCGGGGAACCGGGACAAGCGCCAGTCCAGGGCGATGTAGGCCGCCGCGGGCGTTCCCGCGTCGAGCGTGCAGGACTCCAGTCCCACCCCCACCGCCCGGGCCACCGCGGCCAGGTACCCCCGCAACCGCCGCTCGAACGAGAACTCCGTGTCGCGCTCGAAGTCGATCAGAATGCTCAACGCCGCCTCGCTTCCCCGTCCCGCCGCGGGATCCTCCGCGGTCCCCCGATCGGGTACCCCGGCGCCACGCTGCTCAATCCCGGCAAACTGGGCATGGGCTGTCGTCAATCCGGCGACATCCCGCTTGTCATCGTTTCGATGACATGTTAGAACGGACGCGCCTGACCACCTCGTCCGAGAAAGGCCTCGCTGCACCGTGACCGCATCGATCGAACTCCCGACCGGTTACCAGCACCCCGCCGTCCCCGCGCTGCTCGGCTACCTCCGCGACGTCACCGCCGAGCTGGGCGTCGGCCTCGAGTCGTGCACCCTCGACCACGACAGCCCGGTTTCGGCCTACGTCGCCCTCGACACCCGGCTGCCGCACTACCCCGACCGCGACGTGGCCCTGCTGTGGGACGAGGAACGCGGCTGGGCGGCGGCGATCGAGACGCACTCCGGCGAGGACCTCATCGTCCTGCGCTACCTGGGCGGCCCCACCGTCGCCCCGGCGCCGCACCGGGTCGCGCGGTTCGTCACCGCCCTGCACGAAGACGACCACACCGTCGGACGGCCCGATCCCGTAAAACTCCGGGCCGCGGACGACGCCGACGCGCTCGCCGCGCTGCTGCGCCGGCCGGCCGTGGCCCGATGACGGCGCCGCTGCCCCTGCCCGAGAGCTTCGCGCTGACGTGGCGCGGCTACGACCGCGAACAGGTCGACGAGCGGATCGACGAGCTCCTCGCCGAAATCCGCCTGCTGACGGCCGACCGTGACGCGGCCGTCACCGAGGCCGAGAACCTGGCGCGGCGGCTGGAACGGGCCCGCGCCGAACACGCCGAGCTGAGCGCCCGCATCGACCGGCTGTGCCACACCCCGGCCGACCCGGCCGCGGTGAGCGACCGGGTCCGGCACCTGCTCGGGCTGGCGCACGCCGAAGCGGACGGGATCGTCGCGACGGCCCGGGAGCGCGCCGCCGCGATCGTCCGGGAAGCCGAGGCGGCCGCGGACCGGCGCACCGCCGACGCCCGCGCGCACGCCTACCGGATCGTCGACGATGCCCGGCGCCGCGCCGACCGGCTGGCGTCGATCGAGCGGCGCACCGCCGACCGGCTGCGGCAGATCGACGCCTTCCTCGCCGACGCCGAATCGCTCCTGGACGAGCAAGCCCCGCTCCGCGCGGTCGCCTGACCCGAGAGCCCCGGCACCGTCGTGCCCGTGCGGCGGGACGGAACCCACCTCCCGAATCACTCGTCCGGAGCAGCACGCACCGGGGCGGGCGGGGCGAACGGGCCGGAACTCCGCCCCCGGTGCCGCCGTCGATCGACGGGATTGAGGCATTCACGACGTTCGGTGAGCCATCGGGGCCTCCGGTGAGGCAGGATCAGATGCGTGACCATCGATCAGGCCGGGGTGCCGGAAGCCCGTTCGGGCCCGGCTTTCCCCGAGCACGAAGCCCGCGTCGACGCCCTGAGACGGCAGCTCACGGCGATCGGCGGCGAAACCACCGTCCGGCTGGCGAAGCGGACGTCGAACCTCTTCCGCTCCCGCACCGCGGCGAAGCACCCCGGCTTGGACGTTTCCGGGTTCACCCACGTCCTGCGGGTCGACCCGGACACGCACACCGCCGACGTCGAAGGCATGGTCACCTACGAGCAGCTCGTCGACGCCACCCTGCCGCACGGCCTGATGCCGCTGGTCGTGCCGCAGCTGAAGACGATCACCCTCGGCGGCGCGGTGACCGGCCTCGGCATCGAGTCCTCGTCGTTCCGCAACGGCATGCCGCACGAATCGGTGCGGGAGCTCGAGGTGCTCACCGGCGACGGCCGGATCGTCGTCGCCACGCCGGACAACGAGCACCGCGCCCTGTTCCACGGCTTCCCCAACTCCTACGGCACCCTCGGCTACGCGCTGCGGCTGCGGATCCTCCTGGAGCCGGTGAAGCCGTTCGTGAAGCTGCGCCACGTCCGCCACCACGACCGCGAGGAGTACTTCGCGGCGCTGGGCGAGATCTGCGCGAAGAGCGAACACGACGGCGAGCACGTCGATTTCGTCGACGGTACGGTGTTCGGCCCGGACGAGCTGTACCTGACGCTCGGGACGTTCACCGACACCGCGCCCGCGACGAGCGACTACACCTGGCTGGACATCTACTACCGCTCCATCCGGCAGCGCGCGACCGACCACCTGACCGTCCGCGACTACCTCTGGCGCTGGGACACCGACTGGTTCTGGTGCTCCCGCGCGTTCGGGGTCCAGCACCGGCTGCCCCGGCTGCTGCTCGGCCGCCGGTTCCTGCGGTCCTCGGTGTACTGGAAGGCCGTCGCGCTGGACCGCCGGTTCCGGATCGCCGAGCGGCTCCTGCGGCTGCGGCGCCTGCCGCCCGAGGAGACGATCGTGCAGGACATCGAGGTCCCGCTCGCCCGCGCAGCGGAATTCCTCGAGTTCTTCGAGCGGGAGATCCCGATCAGCCCGGTGTGGATCTGCCCGCTGCGGCAGCGGCCGGGTGACGTGCGCTGGCCGCTCTACGAGCTGGACCCGGCCGAGCTCTACGTCAACTTCGGCTTCTGGTCTTCCGTGCCGCTGGACCCGGGTGAGCGCGACGGCGTGCACAACCGGATGGTGGAAGCCGAGGTCACCCGGCTCGGCGGGCACAAGTCGCTCTACTCGGACAGCTTCTACACCGAGGACGAGTTCTGGCGGCTCTACAACGGCGACGCCTACCGGGAGCTCAAGCGGGCCTACGACCCGGGCGAGCGACTGCTCGGCCTCTACGAAAAATGCGTCCGCCGACGGTGAAAGGAACGAACGTGAACCAGGAAAGCATCCCGGTCGGCGCCGTCTTCGAGCGGCTGCTCGGCCCCCGCGCCGAGGTGTCGATCACCGCCTACGACGGCAGCCGCAGCGGGCCGGCCGACGCGCCGGTGGCCATCGAGGTGCGCTCGCCGCTGGCGCTGGACTACCTGATGTCCTCCCCCGGCGACCTCGGCCTCGCCCGCGCGTACGTCGCCGGCGCGCTGGACGTCACCGGGGACCTCTACACCGCGCTGCGCGCCCTCTCGACGCAGGTCGACCAGCTCACCCCGGCCGACCGGCTGTGGCTGCTGCGCAAGCTCGGCCCGCGTCACCTGCGGCCGGTCAAGCCGCCGGCCGAGGAGCACCCGAGCCGGTTCCGGCGCGGGATGACCGCGCTGCGGCACTCGAAGCAGCGCGACAGCGAGGCCATCGCCAGCCACTACGACGTGTCCAACCGGTTCTACGAGCTGGTCCTCGGCCCGTCGATGGCCTACACCTGCGCGGTGTTCCCGCACGAGGGTGCCTCGCTGGAGGAGGCGCAGGCGAACAAGTTCGACCTGGTCTGCCGGAAGCTCGGCCTCAAGCCGGGGATGCGGCTGCTCGACGTCGGCTGCGGCTGGGGCGGCATGGTCGCGCACGCCGTCCGGCACTACGGCGTCGAGGCCATCGGCGTCACCCTTTCGCGTGAACAGGCCCAGTGGGCGCAGAAGAACATCGTCGCGCTGGGGCTCGCGGACCGCGCCGAGATCCGCCACCTCGACTACCGGGACGTCACCGAGACCGGGTTCGACGCGATCTCGTCGATCGGCCTGACCGAGCACATCGGGGCGCGCAACGTGCCCGGCTACTTCCGGTTCCTGGCCGGCAAGCTCAAGCCGCACGGGCGCCTGCTCAACCACTGCATCACCAACCCGGACACCAGCGTCGCCCACCGGTCGCGGGGCTTCATCGACCGCTACGTCTTCCCGGACGGCGAACTGGAGGCGCCCGGCGAGCTCGTCACGGCCATGCACGACGCCGGGCTGGAGGTGCGGCACTCGGAGAACCTGCGCGAGCACTACGCGACGACGCTGGCCGGGTGGTGCCGCAACCTCGACGAGCACTGGGACGAGGCGGTCGCCGAGGCCGGGGCCGGGCGCAGCCGGGTGTGGGCGCTGTACCTCGCCGCCTGCCGGCTGGCCTTCGAACGGCGCGAGATCGAACTGCACCACATCCTCGGCGTGCGGACCGACAGCGAGGGTGGGATGGGCATGCCGCTGCGTCCCGACTGGGGAGTGTGACCACCGATGTGCAGACCGCGGAGGATATGGAACAATGGGGAGCGAGACCGGAGGTCCGAACGGGGCGTCCAGGCTCACTAACAAAGAGTAGGTATTGGTATGGCTCAGGGTAGTGTCAAGTGGTTCAACGGTGAAAAGGGCTTCGGCTTCATCGCTCAGGACGGCGGGGGACCGGACGTGTTCGTCCACTACTCCGAAATCCAGGGCAACGGCTTCAAGTCTCTCGACGAGGGCCAGCGGGTGGAGTTCGAAATCGGCCAGGGCCAGAAGGGCCCCCAGGCCCAGCGCGTGAGCGTCATCTGAGCCACGAGGCACCCTAAGGCCCTCGTCCCCCACCGGGGGCGGGGGCCTTACTCGTTCGGTCACACGGCGGGTTCACCCCGATCAGGTATCCTGAGAGAAGTCGAGAGCACCTCGTATACCGGCGTCCCGCCGGCCTCACTCTCGCCCCGTGGCCCCAGAGGCAGATCACCGGCAGGAGCGGTGACGCGCCCGGGCCACCCGCAGACCACTGACCGCCGGGTGTTCCCCTTCCCCGGCGTCCCGCGCGGCTCGGCCCGGCGCGGCGAAGACTTCGAAACGAGAGTGCATGACCACCTCCACCCCGGTCAAACTCGCGCGTCCGGCGCCGAAGCCGGTGCTCTCCGGCCGGCAGACGCTGCCCGAGCTGATCACCATCCGCGCCTTCCTGCTCGTCCCGTTCCTCGCCCTCGGCGCCGCCATCCCGGTGTTCTGGGGCTGGGGCGTCAGCTGGCTCGACCTCACGATCGGCGGCGCGTTCTTCGTGGTGTCGACGCTTGGGGTGACCGTCGGCTACCACCGCTACTTCACCCACGGCTCGTTCCGCGCGAAGCGGGCCTTGCGGATCGCGCTCGCCGTCGCCGGCGGCCTCGCGGCGCAGGGCCCGGTGATCGGCTGGGTCGCCGACCACCGCCGCCACCACGCCTTTTCCGACCGGGACGGCGACCCGCACTCGCCGTGGCTGTTCGGCACCTCCCCGGTCGCACTGGCCCGCGGCTTCTGGCACGCCCACATGGGCTGGCTCTTCGGCCGCGACAAAACCAACGTCGAGCGGTTCGCCCCGGATCTGGCGGCCGACCGCGACCTGCGCGTCGTCGACCGGCTCTTCCCGCTGTGGGTGCTGGTCAGCCTGCTGCTCCCGCCGCTGCTCGGCGGGCTGATCACGCTGTCGTGGTGGGGCGCGCTGACCGCGTTCCTGTGGGCGGGCCTGGCCCGGATCTCCTTCCAGCACCACGTGACGTGGTCGGTGAACTCGGTCTGCCACATGATCGGCGAACGCCCGTTCGCCAGCCGCGACCGCTCGGCCAACTTCTGGCCGCTGGCCATCCTGTCGATGGGCGAGTCCTGGCACAACACCCACCACGCGGACCCGACGTCGGCCCGCCACGGCGCGCAGCGCGGCCAGCTCGACATCTCCGCCCGGGTGATCTGGGTGTTCGAAAAGCTGGGCTGGGCGTGGAACGTGCGCTGGCCGACGGCGAAGCGGCTGGCGGCGCTGGCCCGCTGACCCCGCTGCCTGCCCGGGCCGCCGGCGAAACCCGGGCGAAAGTCCTTGCCGCCGCGATCCGGCCCGGTGATCTTGGAACGATGGACACGGTCGCGCTGACCTTCGACGACGGCCCGTACCCCGAGACGACCCCGGCGCTGCTGGCCGCGCTCGGCGGCACGCGCGCGACGTTCTTCCTGTGGGGCGAGCACGCCGCGGCGCACCCGGACCTGGTCCGGGCGATCGCCGCGGCCGGGCACACCATCGGCAACCACACGTGGACGCACCCGCGGCTGCCCACCCTGCCCGCGGCCGCCCGCGAGCAGGAGGTCCGGCGCACGCAGGACCTCCTGACCCGGTTGACCGGGATCCGCCCGGTCCTCTTCCGGCCGCCTTACGGCGACACGGACTCGGCGGTGGCGGAAACGCTGGCCGGCCAGGGGCTCACCGAAGTGCTGTGGAGCGTCGACACCCGCGACTGGGCGGGCTGCTCCGCGGACGAGATCGTCGCCGCGGCCGGCCGGGCGCAGCCGGGCGGCATCGTGCTGATGCACGAAGGCCGCCCGGCCACCCTCGATGCGGTCCCCCGCATCCTCGCCGCGCTCGCCGCGCGCGGTCTGCGTCCCGGTCCGGTCAGGGGTTGAGCCGGAAGTAGGCCGGCTTCGGGCGCAGGTTTTCGTCGAAGAGGCAGGCCGCCCCTTCGCCCGGGAAGACGTCCGGGACCCACGAGTGCCGGTCCGTGAAGCCCCAGGTCGTGAACTCGACGCACTTGCGGACGGCGTGGCAGCCGTCCCACAGCTGTCCGAAGTAGTCGGCCTGGGTGGCGAGCTTGGCCGCGTCCGGCGGGGTCGGGATCCGGACGTCCGCCTCGGTGATCGCGGTCTCCACGCCGAGCTTGGCGAAGCGGGCCAGGTTCTCGCGGTACTGACCCGGGAAGCCGTACTGGATCGACAGGTGCCCCTGGATGCCGACGCCGCTGATCGGCACACCTTGGCGCCGCAGCGTCTTCACCAGGTCGTACACCGCGTCGCTCTTCGCGTTGACCCCTTCGATGTTGTAGTCGTTGATGTACAGCTTCGCCGCGGGGTCGGCCGCGTGGGCCCAGCGGAAGACGTCGGCGACGAAGCCGTCCCCGAGCTTTTGCCGGAAGACCGTGTCGCGCCGGGTGCCGTCCTCGTTGAAGAGCTCGTTGACGACGTCCCAGGCGCGGATCTTCTCCTTGTACCGCTTCACCTCCGTCGTGATGTGGTCGCGCAGGACCCGCCGGAGCTCGTCGGCGGGCAGCGCCGCGACCCAGTCCGGGAGCTGGGAGTGCCAGACCAGGGTGTGGCCGCGGACGGTCTTGTGGTGCGTTTGCGCGTACCGGACGATCGCGTCCGCGCCCGACCAGTCGTACTGGCCCCGGACGGCCTCGACCGTGCCCCACTTCATCTCGTTCTCGGGCGTCACGTTGTCGAATTCCCGCGTGAGCACCGCCCGGTAATCGGTTTCCGAAGCCAGGTACGCCGCGGCCACCGCACTGCCGACGTAACGATTCGTGGTGTATTGCAGCGGCACCGTCGCCGAAGCCGCGGGCGCCTGCCACACAGCAATACCCATGAGGGCCGCAACCGCCATCAGGACGCGTTTCTTAGGGATTCTTCCCGACATCTTCATCCTCCGTGAGACAATGGTGCTCCGAAAGTTTCCAACCGTTTCAAATCGGGTTTCGATGACCTAGAATCTCCTTCATGACAACGAAGTCTGACGATCTCGAGCCGTCCGAGTCCCGGGTGACCATCGCCCGGATCGCCGCCGAGACCGGTGTCTCCGTCCCGACAGTTTCGAAAGTCCTGAACGGCCGCCCCGACGTCGCCGAAACCACCCGCGCCCGCGTCGAAGCGGTCATCGGGAAATACGGTTACCGGCGCCGCTCCGACGAACGTTCACGCCGTTCCCGGTTGCTGGAATTGATGTTCCACGAACTCGAAAGCACGTGGGCGCTGGAAATCATCCGCGGGGTCGAGTACGTCGCCCGCGAAAACGGGATGGCGGTCGTGCTGGCCGAATCTTCCGGCCGGCACACCCCCGGGCAGAGCTGGCTGGAGAGCGTGCTCGCCCGGCGGCCGGTCGGCATCGTTTCGGTGTGCTCCGACTTCACCGGCGGGCAGCTGGCGAAGCTCCGCGCCCGTGACATCCCGCTGGTCGTGGTCGACCCGGCCGGCGCGCCCGGTCCGGAGACGCCCTCGATCGGGGCCACGAACTGGCAGGGCGGGCTGACCGCCACCCGGCACCTCGTGGAGCTGGGCCACCGCCGGATCGCGGTGATCGGCGGACCGGAAGGAGTGCTGTGCAGCCGGGCCCGGATCGACGGCTACCGCACGGCACTGGAGACGGCCGGGCTGGCGTTCGACCCGGCGCTGGTGCGCCGCGGCGACTTCCACGTCCGGGCCGGGTACCGCGAACTGGCTTCACTGCTCACCCTCCCCGACCGCCCGACGGCGGTGTTCGCCGGCAGCGACCTGCAGGCACTCGGCGTTTACGAGGCGGCGCGCGACGCGGGGCTGCGGATCCCGGACGACCTGAGCGTGGTGGGCTTCGACGACCTGCCGATCGCCCGCTGGCTGACCCCGGAGCTGACGACGGTCCGCCAGCCCCTGCAGGAGATGGCGGCAGCTGGCGCGCGGCTGGCGATCTCCCTGGCCCGCGGAGTGGTTCCGGAGAGCCACCGGCTGGAGCTGGCGACGAGCCTGGTCGTCCGCCACAGCACGGCGGCCCCGGCCCACCAGGGCTACCGGGTGCTCACCCGCGGAGCGAGCTGACCCGGCACCCGACCGGGGCGAACCAACGGCCGGCGGCCGCGGCGCCGGCCGGCGGGCGCGCCCTGCGGCAGACGGCCGGAGCTCGCCCACCGGCGCGACCGGATCGGCCGCAGCCCACTGAAGTCGCGGGCCGGCCGCAGGGCGCCCAGCCGCAAGTCGCGCGGCCGGAAGCCGCCCGACCGCAGGCCGCCCAGCCGCAAGCCGCCCAGCCACAAGGCGCCCGACGTCGGACACACCGGCCGCCACGCGCGGCCGCCGGCCCGCCGGTCCCTCCCTCACCACGGCCATCGCATGCTCTCCGGCGGGCCCAGATAACTCGCCCGCAAGCCGCCGGTGTCGACCACCAGCTTCTGCACGATCACCGCCGGGTCGACCATCCAGAACTTCAGCACGTGCGGGCCCGGCGCGTCGATCACGTGCCGCGTCGAGGTCAGGTTCACGTTGTCCGACGTGGTCCGCTCCCACTGGCGGTTCATGGACGTGTCGTCCGCACCCGTCGCCTTGGTGATGTTCACGACCTGCGGGTCCGCGTCGTCGAACGAGACCGCGTACCGCAGCCCGTCGCCCGCGAGCACGTTGCTGCGCGGGGACAGGTACGCCCACACCGTCACCGGCCCGGTCGTGAACAGCGTCATCCGGTACTCCAGCTGCGGTCCCGCGCCCGGCGCCCGGCTCGCCGCGGTCACCGGGAACGGCGTCATCCCCGCCCCGGTCCGCCCGATGTCCGGGATCCGCCGCCACGCGACCTCCGCCGTGCCGACGTCGGCGGTGCAGTGCTCGGCCTCCATCGACACGTACCCGCCGGCCTCGACGAACCCGCGCCGCCACGACCGCGGCAGCTCGGGGTTGCGCACGACGGCGTCCACCACCACCGAACGATCCGCGCCCGCCACCGTGATCGGCACCGTCGTGGTGCCCTTCGGGGCCCGGGCCCAGTCGATCCGCACGGTCATCCGCAGCTCCTCGGTGACCCGGCCGCCGCGCGGCTCGACCAGCACCCACGGCGCACCGGCGGAAACATGGCAGCGGAACGGCGTCCGGCCGCGGTTGAAGACGTCGATGTACTGCGGCGGCGCACTCTGGTAAGGGCTGAACTCCGGCAGCGCCGGGCGCCCCGGCGCCGCCGGCCACCACTGCTCCGACCCGTCGACGGCGACCCCCAGTTCGGCCGCGGACGGCAGCTCGAGGCGTTTCACCGCGGGGAAGATGACGTCCGGCAGCGCGACGTTGTCCTTCTCCGGCTGCTGCCAGGGCGCGTTCGGGCCGTACCGGGCGACGTCGCCGTAGTCGATGTGCGGCTGGGTCTGGAACCCCTTCCACTTCCCGCCCGCGATGCCGGTGTTGTACTTCTCCGCCAACGCCAGGTCGTCGGCGAACCGGGCTTCCGTGACGGCGGCGAGGCCGTTCGCCGCGGCCCGGCCCTGGGCCGCGTACAGCAGGTTGGTGAACTCGGCGCGCCGCAGCGCGTACAGGTTCGCCGAGGCCTGGACCTCGTAGAGCACGAGTTCGTAGAAGGCGTCCCGGTACGCGGCCGGGATCCGCGCCGCGATTTTCGAAGCCCGTGCCGCCAGGTCCTGCCACTCCTGCGTGACCGTGTCCAGCTCGCGGTAGTTGACCAGGCTGAACGGCGTCATCTGGTCGTCGTACGAGATCGCCGCGGCGGTGGCCGGGTCCTTCGCCGGGTCGACGGTGATCCGCCGGTTGAGCAGCTCCGGCTTGCGGCGGGACTGCAGCCGCCCGTAGTCGTGCAGGACGCCCGCGATCGCCGACGCGGTCGCCGCGCCGAAGTTCGTCTCCGCGAACTGACGCTCCCACGTGGACAGCCGCTCGACCGGCAGGGCCGCGGGATCCCAGGCGTAGTCCAGGAAGAACTGCAGCGGCAGCTCGTTGCCCTTCATGTCCCCGACGTTGGCCACCCACAGGCGGTCGTTGCCGTAGGCGGTGGCCTGGTGCAGCTGCTCCCAGGTGTTCGCGAGCAGGGCGGTGTCGACCCACTTGTAGTTGCGGCCGCCGCCGACGTAGTCGAAGTGGTAGTAGAGCCCGTACCCGCCGGGGTGCGGCGGCAGCGACCGGTCGGGCACCTTCCGGATGTTGCCCCAGTTGTCGTCGGTGAACACCACGATGACGTCGTCCGGCGGGCGCAGGCCTTTCGCCCAGTACCGCTGCACTTCCTTGTACAGCGTCCAGACCTGCGGCACCGTGGTGAGGTCCCGGCCGGTTTCGCGGGCGAGGATCTCCCGTTCGGTGGCGATGATCTCGCGCATCAGCTCGATGCCGTCGCCGTCGGGCAGGCCGACGTCGCCGTTGCCGCGCATGCCGAGCGTGACGACGCCCTCGAAGTCCTCGCGGACCATCCGGCGGATCCCGTCGGTCCAGTAGGCCTTGATCGCCTCGCCGTTGCGGCGGAAGCTCCACTCCCCCGTGCCGCCGTACGGGTCGTGCCCCGGCGTGGTGATGTTCCCGGCCGCGTCGCGGACCGCGGGCACCGCGTGCCGGTTCCACTCCTCGATCCCGCGCATCATCGGCGCCTCGTGCGAGGTGCCCATGACGATGCCGTATTCCTTGGCCGTGGCGTGGTTGAGCGGGTCGTCCTCGGCGAACGCGCGGCCCCACACCGCCGGCCACAGGTAGTTGGCCCGCAGCCGCAGCATGGTTTCGAAGACCTTGGCGAAGAACAGGTGGTTGAAGCCGTTGGGAAAACCGGGCGCCTTTCCCGGCCCGAAGTAGGCCGGGGCCCAGGTGCCGAGCGCCGGATTTTCGTCGTTGATGAAGAACCCGCGGTACTTCACGTGCGGGGTACCCAGGCTGAACCGCTCCCCTGGCAGGTGCAGCTCGGCGCTGCGCCGCGGCGGCACGTCCGCCCACCAGTACCAGGGCGAAACGCCGATGCGCCGCGAGACCTCGTAGACGCCGTAGATCACGCCACGCTGGTCACTGCCGGTGAGCACCAGGCGTCCGTCGACGACCTGGCTCAGCGACGTCTCCCACTTCCCGGCGATCCCGGTGACGTCGAGCTTCCCGGCCGCGACCAGCTCGTCGACCAGCGGGCTGTGGCCCAGGGTGCCGACCAGCACCACCGGCCCGTGGGCGGGGACGACGTCGAACGACACCGCGGGCCGCACGCCCGTGACGCGTTCGACGTCGGCGGCCAGGTCGCCCACGACCCGCCGCACGCCGGGCAGGTCGCCCGAGCCGACCACGATCGTCGCGGCCTTCCCCCGCGACACCAACGGGAAGCCGGTCCCGGCTTCGGCAAGGCCCGGGAGGGCCATGGAACCCGCCCCGGCCAGGGCGAGCAACTGCAGGAAGGCACGACGGTGGACCTCGGACTGCACGGCAGACCTCCTGAATCAGCCCTTCACGGATCCGGTCAGCCCGCCGACGATGCGCCGTTCGGCGAGCACGAAGAACGCGAGCGCGGGGATCGCCGACAACGCGGTGAACGCCAGCACCCGGGCGGTGTCCTGGGAGAACGCGGACTGGAACATCGCGACGCCGAGCGGGAGCGTGAAGTGCCCGGAGTCGTTGAACACCAGCAGGGGCAGGAGGTAGGTGTTCCAGCTGGTGACGAAGGCGAGCACGGCGACCGTGGTGAGCGCCGGCGTCGAGAGCGGCAGCAGGATCCGCCAGAAGAAGCCGATCCTGGTGGCGCCGTCGAGCACGGCCGCGTCCTCGATTTCGCCGGGGATCGCGTGCATGAACGGCCGGAGGATCACGATCGTCACCGGCAGCGAGAACGCCGCCTCCGGGATCGCCACGCCCCAGAAGCTTTCGAGCAGGCCGAGCTGGCGCAGCCACAGGTACAGCGGCAGCGTCGCGACGCCGATCGGGAAGAGCAGGCCGAGCGTGAACAGCGTGTAGAACGCCTCCCGGCCCTTGAACTGGTAGCGCGAAAGCGCATACCCGGCCATCGAGCCGAGCCCGACGGCCAGTGCGGTGGCGATCACCGCGATCAGCGCGCTGTTGCCGAGGAACGTCCAGAACGCGCTCGAACCGAGCACCGAGGCGTAGTTGTCGAACACCCACGGCCCCGGCAGCCCGGCCGGGTCGGTGTTGATCTGCGCGTTGGTGCGGAACCCGCCCAGCGCCACGAACAGCAGCGGCACGACGGTCACGCCGACCACCACGATCGCCGCGAGGTAGCCCATCGACAGGCCGAACTTGCCGGAGCGCATCAGCCCACCATCCTCGTCAGGGCGCCCTGGGTGTCACGGCGGAGCGCGAACCGCTGGTACAGCAGGGCGAACACGAAGCAGATGACGAACAGGATCACCGCCACCGCGGAGCCGAACCCGAACTCGTAGCGCTTGAAGCCGTGGTCGATCAGGTAGGTCGCCATCGTCGTCGACGCGTTCGCCGGGCCGCCCAGCGTCATGATCCAGACGACGTCGAACAGCTGGAGCGAGCCGATCACCGACAGGAAGATCCAGATCCGGATGGTCGGCCCAAGCAGCGGCAACACGACGTGCCGGGTGGTCTGCCACGCCGAAGCACCATCGAGCGCCGCGGCTTCGCGCAGTTCGGCAGGCACGCCCTGCAGGCCGGCGAGCAGCAGGATGATGCCGAAGCCGACGTACTTCCAGGTGATCACCGCGAACAGCGTGTAGAGCACGATGCCCGGGTCGGCCAGCCAGTTGTGGATCAGCCCGCCGAGCCCGGCGCTCTTGAGCACCTGGTCGGCGAAGCCGTTCGGCTGCAGCATCAGCGCCCAGATGACCGCGGTGATCGCCTCGGAGAGGACGTACGGGGCGAACACCAGGGCGCGCAGCACCGCGCGCCCCCGCAGCTTCCGGTTGAGCAGCAGCGCCAGCCCGATCGACAGCGGCAGCTGCACCACGATCGACAGCCCGGCGATGATCAGGTTGTGGACGATGGCGCTCTGGAACACCGTGCCGCCGAAGGCATCGGCGTAGTTGTCGAAGCCGATGAAGTCGTCCAGCGGGCCGAAGCCGTTCCACTTGAACAGGCTGTAGAACGCGGCGATCCCGATCGGCACCAGGACGAACCCGGTGAACAGCAGCAGGGCGGGCCCGAGCAGCAGTGTCAGCTCGAGCCGCTTGCGCAGGCCGGGCCGGTGCTTCCGGGCGGTGACCGCCGGTGCGGACGGCCGCGTCGCCGTCCGCACCGGGGTCGTCGCCGTGGTCACTTGTTGCCCGCCGCGGCCTGGTTGACGGCGGCCACGATGCCTTCGGGGGTGCCCTGGCCGGCGAACATGTTGGCCACCGCGTCGTTCAGCGCGGCGCCGACCGCCGTCGGGAACGCCCGGTCGAAGTACATCTGCAGGTAGGGCGCCTTCGTGCCGTAGTCGTAGACGGCCTTCAGCGTGTCGGTCTTCAGCGCCTTCGCGGCGACGGTGTTCACGGGCAGGCCGGCGCCCTGCGCGGCGAGCTGTGTCTGCACCGGCTCGCTGCCCAGGTACTGCAGGAAGTCCGCGCACGCCTTCGACGCGCGGGTGGTGCAGGCGAAGCCGTCGCCGCCGCCGAGCACCGCGTTCGGGTCACCCTGACCACCCGCGACGGACGGGAACGGGAACCAGCCGACCTTGGAGTCCAGCTGCTTGTCCTCGGTCAGCGACGACATCGTTCCGGGCTCCCAGTCGCCCTGCAGTTCCATCGCCGCCTTGCCGTTGGCCACCAGGCCGGCCGAACTGCCCGCGCCCTGCTGGGCCGGGGTGCCCGCGAACCCGGTCTGGAACGGCTGCGTGGCCAGGAAGTTCTTGAGGTCCTGCCCGGCCTTCGTCCAGCACGGGTCTTCGAGCTTGACCGCCTTCACCGACTGCTTGAGCACGTCGATGGAGCATTCGCGGACGGCGAAGTAGTTGTAGTAGAAGGCATCCGGCCAGCGGTCCTTGCCCCCGACGGAGACCGGCGCGATGCCCTTGGCCTTCAGCTGCGTGACGGCGGCGTTCAGCTCGTCCATGGTCTTCGGCGGCGTGGTGATCCCCGCCTGCTGGAACAGGTCCTTGCGGTACCAGAAGCCGACGAAGTGCTGCTCGAACGGCACGCCGTACTGCTTGCCGTCGACCTGCCAGTTCTCGCCGAACTTGCCGGTGGTCTGGGTGATCCACGGCTTCGTGGCGTCGGTGATGTCGGCGACCTTGCCCGAGGTCAGCTGCGAAGCCAGGTCACCGGCGCCCCAGGACTGGTAGATGTCCGGGGGCTCGGCCGACTGCAGGCCGAGAGGCACCTTGGTGCTGAAGTCCTCGTTCTGCAGCGGCTGGGCCTTGATCGTGACGTCGGGGTGCGCCTGGTGGTAGTCGGTGACGACCTTCTCCCAGATCGACTTGATCGGGTCGGTGGTGCCGTTGTGCCACCAGGTCAGGGTGACCGGGCCACTCGGCTGCGCGGGGGTTTCGTTCCCCCCGCTGCACGCGGCCAGCGCGAGCGGGACAACGGCCGCCATGGCGGCGAGAACGGTGATCCGGCGTTTCACAAACATCGTGGGTCCACTCCTGACGACTTCGGCCGAGTTGGACGGGGCGACTCAGCGCCCGGGTTGGCGAAGAGTCTGCTCCCGGGACAAATGCGATGTCAATCGTTGTCGATAACGTTTTCTATGGCTAGTCTGAGCCGATGCAGCCCAGTTCCAGGGTGACCATCCGTGACGTCGCCGCCCGGGCCGGCGTCTCGGTGGCCACGGTTTCCAAGGTGATCAACGAGCGCTACGGCGTCTCCGCCGCGACGCTCGCGCGGGTCCGCGCCGTGATCGAAGAACTCGGCTACGAGGCCAGCCTCGTGGCGCAGAGCCTGAGAAACCACCGGACGAACGTCATCGGCATCCTGGTCGCCGACCTCGAACCGTTCTCCACCGAGCTGCTCAAGGGAGCCGCGGACGCCATCCGCGGCAGTGGCTTCGAGCTCGTCGTCTACTCCGCGGGCGGGCGCACCGGCGACCCGGTGGGCTGGGAAAAGCGTTACCTGTCCCGGCTGAGCGGCACCCTCGTCGACGGCGCCGTGCTGGTCACGCCCGCCGTCTCCCTGGAAGCCGTGCCCGGCACGCCGGTCGTCGCGGTCGACCCGCACACCGGGCCGTCGCACCTGCCCACGATCGACTCCGACAACCTGCGCGGTGCGCAGCTGGCCACCGAGCACCTGCTGGAGCTGGGCCACCGGCGGATCGCGTTCCTCACCGGCCGGCCCGACCTGCAGTCGGCCGAACTGCGGAAAACCGGGTACCTGCGGGCGTTGACGGCCGCGGGCATCACGCCGGACGAAGCCCTGATCCGCGACGGCGCCTACGATCCGGAGATCTCCGCGGCCTCGGCCCGCGACCTGCTGACCGGCCCGGACCGGCCGACCGCGGTGTTCGCCGCGAACGACATCTCGGCCATCGCGACCGTCGGCGCGGCCCGCGAGCTCGGTCTGTCGGTGCCCGGCGACCTGTCCGTGGTGGGTTTCGACAACGTGCCCGAGTCCGCGCTCTGCACCCCGCCACTGACCACTGTGGACCAGCCGATCCGCGAGATGGGCCACCGGGCGATCCGCATGCTCATCGCGCTCATCAACGGTGACGAGGTCGGGAAGACCCACGTCACCCTCGACACCGGCCTGGTGGTGCGGCACTCGACCCGCGCACTCCCCTGAGCCGTCCCCTCCCCCCGAAAACTCCTCCGCAGACGAAGGGCGGAAAGCCTTGACCACGCAGCCCACCACGGCCGGAGAGCCGTGGCGCGACCCCGCGGCCGACCCGGGCGAACGCGTCCGGGCCCTGATGGCCCGGATGACCCTGCGCGAGAAGCTCGCCCAGCTCTACGGGGTCTGGGTCGGCATCGACACCGGCGGCGAAATGGCGCCGCACCAGCACGACTTCGTCGACGCGGCGGTCGACTTCGACGACCTGGTCCGCCACGGCATCGGGCAGCTGACCCGCGCCTTCGGCACCCGGCCGGTCGACCCGGTGATCGGGGCACGCAGCCTCGCGCGCACCCAGCGGCAGATCATCACCAGCAGCCGGTTCGGGATCCCCGCGGTGGTGCACGAGGAGTGCCTGACCGGGCTGGCCGCGTGGCAGGCGACGATCTACCCGGCGCCGCTGTCGTGGGGCGCGACCTTCGACCCGGACCTGGTGCGCCGGATGGCTGCGCGCATCGGGCGGACCATGCGCGGGCTGGGCGTGCACCAGGGGCTCGCGCCGGTTCTCGACGTGGCCCGCGACCTGCGCTGGGGGCGGGTCGAGGAGACCATCGGCGAGGACCCCCACCTGGTCGGGACGATCGGCAGCGCCTACGTCGCCGGCCTCGAGTCGGCCGGTGTGGTCGCCACGCTCAAGCACTTCGTCGGGTATTCCGCCTCGCGCGCCGGGCGCAACCTGGCGCCGGTTTCGGTGGGCCCGCGCGAAATGGCCGACGTCCTGCTCCCGCCGTTCGAGCACGCGCTGCGCGCCGGCGCCCGGTCGGTGATGAACACCTACACCGACATCGACGGCGTTCCGGGGGCCGCCGACCCGTCGCTGTTGACGGATCTGCTGCGGGACACCTACGGCTTCGACGGCACGGTGGTCTCCGACTACTTCTCGGTGGCGTTCCTGCACCGCCTGCACGGCGTCGCGGCCGACCGCGCCGACGCCGCCCGCCAAGCGCTCACCGCGGGCATCGACGTGGAACTGCCGACCATGGACTGCTACGGCGAGCCGCTGCTCGCCGCGGTGGAAGAGGGCGCGGTCGACGCCGCCGCCGTCGACCGCGCCCTCGAGCGGGTACTCCGGCAGAAGTGCGAACTGGGCCTGCTCGACGCCGGGTGGGCGCCGGAGGTGCCCGAGGAGATCGACCTCGACGACGCGGAGTCGCGGGCGCTGGCCCGCGAGGTGGCCGAGCGCTCGATCGTGCTGCTGCACAACGACGGGACGCTCCCGCTCGCGCCCGGGGCGAAGATCGCCGTGGCCGGCCCGCGCGCGGACACGCCCGGCGCGATGCTCGGCTGCTACTCCTTCCCGCTGCACGTCGGCGTGCACCACCCCGACGTCCCGTTCGGTGTCTCGGTGCCGACGTTGCTGGAAGCGCTGCGCTCGTCCTACGACGTCGCCTACGCCCTGGGCTGCCCGGTCACGGGCGGCGATGACGACGGGATCGCGCAGGCCGTGTCGGCGTGCGCGGACGCGTCGGTGTGCGTGGCCGTGCTGGGCGACCGGGCCGGGCTGTTCGGCGGCGGGACGTCCGGCGAAGGCTGCGACGCGCCCGACCTGCGGCTGCCGGGCCGCCAGGAGGAACTGCTCGACGCCCTGCTGGACACGGGCAAGCCGGTGGTCCTCGTCCTGCTGTCCGGACGTCCGTACGAGCTGTCCCGGCAGCTGCCCCGGCTGGCCGCCGTGGTGTGCGGGTTCTACCCCGGCGAGGAAGGCGCGGCCGCGCTCGAGGGCGTCCTCAGTGGACGGATCAACCCGGCCGGCCGGCTGCCGGTGAGCTTCCCGGCGGCCGGTGCGAGCCAGCCCTCGACGTACCTGGCCGCACCGCTCGGCCGGCGCAGCGAGGTGTCCACAGTGGATCCTTCGCCGCTGTTCCCGTTCGGGCACGGGCTGTCCTACGCGCCGGCGACCTGGCTGGACGTCAGCGCGACGGGCTCGCTCTGGCCGACCGACGGCGTCTGCCGGGTGCGGGTGACGCTGCGCAACGACCACCAGCGCGAGGCGTCCGAAGTCGTCCAGGTCTACCTGCACGACCCGGTGGCCGAGGTGGCCCGCCCGGAGCGCCAGCTCATCGCGGCCCGCCGGGTTTCCCTGGCTCCGGGCGAAACCGCGGTCCTGGAAATCGGCCTGCACGCGGACCTGACGTCCTACACCGGCCGCGCGGGGCTCCGCCAGGTCGATCCGGGCGACGTCGAACTGCGGGTGGGAACCTCGAGCGAGCAGATCGTCACGACCCTGCACTGCACCCTGACCGGGCCGCGCCGTCTCGTCGGCGTCGACCGGGTCCTGACCCCGGAGTTCTCGTTATGAGACGCCCTCTGGTGATCTTCTTCCTGGCCGTCCTGACCGTTCTCTTCGTGGGCGCGTCCGCCCGCCCCGCGCCTGCGCACTGGGTGGCGACGTGGACGTCGATGCCCCAGCTGACCGAGCCGGGCAACCTGCCGCCGGCGCCCTTCACGGGGACCGATCGCGTGCTCGACAACGCGTCCCTGCGCGAGACGGCGCAGGTGACGGCCGGTGGGCCCCGGATCCGGTTGCGGTTTTCCAACGCCTTCGGCGGGGCGCCGCTGCCCCTGACCGCGGTGTCGGTGGCGCGCCCGGTCGCCGGCGCGGCCGGGGTTTCCGCCGTGGTCGCAGGCAGTGTCGTGCCGGTGACCTTCCACGGCAAGCCGTCGACGGTGGTCCCGCAGGGCGCGCAGGTGGTGTCGGACCCGCTGCCCTTCCCGGTGCGGCCCTTGGAGAACATCACCGTGACCGCGTACCTGGCCCACGGGCAGGCTTCCACGTCGATCACCTCGCACCCCGGTTCGCGCACGACGTCCTACCTGCTGGCGGGCAACCACGTTTCCGACGGTGACCTGCCGGGCGCGACCCCGGTCGACCACTGGTACTTCCTCAGTGGCGTCGAGGTGCTGTCCCCGGCGTCCGCGGTGGCGGTGATCGGCGACTCCATCTCCGACGGCCGGGGCTCGACGACGAACGGGAACGACCGCTGGCCGAACGTGCTGGCCGCGCGCCTCCACGGCGTGTCGGTGGTGAACCAGGCCGCCGGCGGCAACCGCGTCCTGCAGGACGGCCTGGGCCCGAACGTGCTGGCCCGCCTGGACCGCGACCTGCTGGCCACGAGCGGGGTTTCGTGGGCGATCGTGTTCGAGGGTGTGAACGACATCGGCACGGCCACCCCGGAGGGCGCGGCGGACGTGGCGGCGCGGCTGATCGACGCGTACGACCAGATCCTGGTCCGCGCCCACGCCCAGGACATCAGCGTGTACGGCGCGACGATCACCCCGTTCGGCGGCAACACGGCCTACGACGTGCCGGAGCGCGAAGCGGCGCGGCAGCAGGTGAACGCGTGGATCCGCCAGCCGGGCCACTTCGACGCGCTGCTGGACTTCGACAAGGTGACCCGCGACCCGGCGGCGCCGTCCCGGCTGCTGCCGGCTTACGACGTCGGCGACCACCTGCACCTCAACCCGGCGGGATATCAGGCGCTCGGTTCGAGCGTTCCGGCGAGCCTGTTCCGGAACGACCGGTAAAACGTCAAGCCCCAAAAAGAAGACAATTCCAGGACGCGGTTTTCCTTCGGGTGATCACGTCGATATCCGTTGGGACACAAGCGAGTCTCGAAGGCGGGGGCCCGTGACGCCGGTCACGGGCCGCCCCCTATCATGTCGCCGTCTGCTGTCCCCACAGGTAGTCGTCGCTCCCGGAAAGGGAAACCATGTCCGACGTCATGAACAGCGCCTTCGGCCGTACCGAGAACGAAAACCCCGACTCGGTCGGGTACGGCGCCGTCGAGCCCGAACCCGAGGTCGCCGAGGCGATCATCGTCGTCGAGGAAGCGGATTCCGCGCCGGAGCACGAATCCGCAACGGAAACCGCCGTCGAAAGCGACCAGGCTGAAGAGTCCGAAGAAGACACGGTCGACGTCACCGGCACCGACGAGGTTGCGGTCGCCGAGGACTCCGAAGTGGACGACACGGACCCGAACTCCGTCGAGGACACTCCTGCGCCGGTCGCGGCCCGGCCGGCCGCGGGCACCCGCGGCAGCACCACGATCGCCGACGGGGTGGTCGGCAAGATCGTCGTGCGGATCGCCGCCCAGGCCGACGGCGTGTACAGCCTCGACGAAAACGGCATCAAGGTCGAACTCGCCGACGACGTCGCGTGGATCACCATCCCCGTGGTGGTCGAGTTCGGCCACGCGATCAAGGCACTGGGCGAGAAGATGCGCGTCGCGGTGATCGAGGCCGTCGAGCAGTACCTGGGGCTCGACGTGGAGGTCGTGGACGTCCACGTCACCGACATCCACTTCCCGGAAGCGGACTGACCTGCGCCGATGCCCGGCCCTGGGCCGGGCATCGGCCCTCTCGTCAGGACGGATCAGCGGCGGACGGCGTACCGCAGGTACAGCACGTCCCGATCCGGCAGCTGCGTGCCGGGTGCGGCGCCGTCCGGTGGGTCAGCACGTGGATCGGCACCCCGTCGTGGTGGTCGCCGCCCCAGCGGCCCGCCAGCTCGAACGTCCGGCGGCCCGAGATCAACGCTCCCGTCGCCATCGCCTCACGGAAGATCCGGCCGCTGGGGCCGTCGCCGTGGCGGTCGTCCAGCCAGTCGAACAGCCGGCCGCCCGCGCGCCCCAGCTCCTACCCCGGACGATCGTCCGGGCCCGCCACGAAGCCGTCGAGGGACATCGTCATGTACAGGCGGATCATGGTGGGGCTCCGCGGGTCGGGGTGGCTTCACCGACGCGTCGAACGAACCCCGGCCGGATCGACCGCGCTCACTCCCCGGTTTCGCGGGCCCGGGCGATCACCTCCTCCAGCCGCAGCGGGCTGGCCGGGTGGTGGGACAGGCACAGGGGCGTCGCCACCTGGCGGAAGCCGAACGCCTCCCCCGCCACGTAGAACTGCGCCCGCTCCAGCCGCGAGATGTCCGCGACCGGGCTGCCCTTCGCGCGGGCCAGCTCGTTGGCCGCCGCGATCTGGGCCGGGCTGTTGAGCCGCCCGAAGAACTGCGTCATCGCGTTGCCGACCACCTGGTTGTGCAGCCCCTTGGGCGCTTGGGTGGCGAACAGCAGGCCCAGACCGTACTTGCGGGCCTGCGAGGCGAGCACGATCGTGCTGCGCGTGCTCGCCGTCAGCGAACCCGACGCCGCCAAGGTCTGGGCTTCGTCCATCACGAACAACGCGCCCAGCGGCCGGTCGCCCGCCGGGTGGCGTTTGACCCAGGCGAACAGCTCCATCTGCAGCTGGTTGACGAAGTTCTGCCGCTGCTCCTCCGCCGGCAAGCCCACGAAGCTGATCACGGAGACGCGAGCCCGCTTGCCGGACGCCGGCGTGAGCAACGTTCCCGGGTCGACCGGCTCGCCGCCGCCCGCGAAGAGGGGGTCGTTGACCATCGCGGCTTTGAGGACTTCGGCGAGGTCCGCCGCGATCCGCTTGGCGTCGTTGAGGTTGCTGACCTCCTCGGGCAGGTCCGACATCAGCTCGACCAGCTCCGGCAGGCTGCGGGACCCGGTCCGCGCGTGGTGGACGACCGCCTGCCGGAGCACGGCCAGCCCGATGTTGGCCTTCGCCGTGGTGCCGGTGAGCCGGACCTGCGGGGCCAGCGTCGCCACGGCCACCTCGACCGCGGCGGTGAACTCGTCGGTGTCGTCGAGCACACCGGCGAAGTCCGGCAGCGGCCGGAACGCCAACGGCCGCCCGGTCGCCCGCCCCGGCGTCCAGACGACGACATCGGTCCCGGCCAGGTACCGCGCGGCCAGCGCGGCGTCACCGGGCCCCCAGCCATCCGGCGGCGCCGGCCAGGCATCCCCGAGCCGGGCGAGGTCGTTGTTCGGGTCCAGGACGATGGCGGAGACGCCCAGCAGCGCACACTCCTCGACGATCCGCCGGAGCAGCACGGTCTTCCCCGAACCGGACCCGGCGAAAACGGCGGCGTGCTTGCGCAGCGCGGAGAGCCCGATCCGCACCGGCTCCCCCGAGCCGACAACAGTGCCGAGCGTGATTTCCCCGTCAGCGGGCGGCGGGTGGGTCGTCTCGGCGGGCTGCCCCGACGGCTTCTCGGGCGACACGATCGGCTGCCCGGACGGCTTCTCGGGCAGGACGGCGGACAGCAGATCCGACCGGCTCGCGGGCCGCCGGTCGATCAGCCACTCGTGCAGCTCGCGGCCGCCGGTGCCGAGCATCTTCTCCAAGGCCCAGAAGGTCCGGACGTCGGCCGGGTCGGGCGGGACCGTCTTGCCGCCCGCGGCCGTGAACTTCTCGACCTCTTCGCGGGTTTTGACCCCGCCCCGCCAGCCGTCCCGCAGGATGACGAGGTGCCGGTTGTCCGCCCCCTGACGCTGCCCCGCCGCGGACCGGGCCTTGCGGAACCGGCTCAGCGCGGCCCGCGGATCCCGGGCCGCGATGGCCCGGAACGCCCAATGCTCCTGGAGGTCCGCGGTCTCGTCGAGCGTCCGGGTGAGCCAGGCGTGCACCTCGCTCCGCCCGTTCTGGCGCTCGCACGACCATTCCAGCTCGTCGTCCCCGACTTCGGTGACCCAGCAGCGCAAGGCGGCGGAAAGAAGATCCGGCATCACCTTGTCCACGGTCTTCTCGGTGAGCAGCTTCCCGGGTTCGGCTTCCGCCTTGAGCTTCTCGAACTCCCTGTCCAGCTCGGCGAATCGGTCGTTGTCCACCGCGGTGCGCGCGGGGGCGACCGGCATCTCGGTCTTTTCGTCGAAGGAGGTCAGCTCCCTGACCTGTCCGGCACGCAGGCACCCGTCGATGTGCGCGCCGATCCGCTTCAGCAGTTGCCGCGGGGTCCACTGCTCCCAGGGCTCGTCGAACGCCGCGGGCGCCACCGGCCAGGTCGGGTGCGGCGGAGTGAACTCCATGGCCTCGTAGGCCACCCCGAGCCGCTTCTCCACCAGCGCCCGCCCGATCCTCGCATCGGTCCGGCCGAGCGCGACCGTCGCACGGAAACGGTCGGGTACCGTACTTGCTGCCTTCGTGCTGATCTGCTCCCACGTGCCGGGCAGGCACGCCAGCACGGTGAGGGTCTTGCGGGTGACTTCCCGCAGTCCCATGAGCCCGTCGGCGATCTGCGCCACGAGCAGGTCTTCCTCGGTGCTGTCGCCGATCTCCTGGGTGCGCTTGACCGACCGCGCGATGAGCGTGTCGAGCTGGTCCACGGCGATCACGACCGGTCCGGTGAGGGCGAGCAGCCGCGTGATCTCCTGCACGAGGACCCGCGAGGGCTTCGGCCGCGAGTAGATGTTCCACCGGCGGGCCTCGGACGTCAGCTCGGTATCGCCGTCCAGGTAGTCCTCACCGACGTACTTCGCGGCGCGGTCCCGGCTCGCGATGAGCACGAGGGCGCGCGCGGTGTCACCGCACTCGTCGGCAACCATCTCGTCGAGGGACGCCACCCCGTCGACGAACGCCTCCACGTCCTCGGCCGTCAACCCACGTCCATGCCTGATCCTCGCTTCGACCGCGGCGTCGATGGGGGCTCGCAGGCACACACGCAGCAGGAACCGCTTCAGCTGCGACTCGCCCGAATCATCGGGGCGGGTCAGCCCGCGACGCAGCGCCTCGGCCGTGTTCTCCCAGAACGCCTCGGCCGCGGTGACGTCGTCGAGGAAGAAGTACCCCCGCGCCCGGTGCACCTGACGTCGGACGAGGCCCAGCAGATGGGTCTTCCCGACGCCCTTCAGCCCGCGCAGGACGAGCCCGATCGGGCTCGGCCCGTCGCTGGTCACCGCGTCGCGGATGCCCGTGTCGAGCGCGGTGAGCGCGTCGGCGTGCAAGCCATCGACGTGGTAAGGGGAATCCCGCCAGACGTGATCGGGGGTATCCGCCCAGTCGAAACTGAGCGTCGCCAGTGCCTTCAGCTCGTCCATCGCTACACCTCGATCGAGAGCAGGTGGTTGTCCTCACCGCCGATGCGGATCGCCGCCTCGTGGTCGGCCGCGGTGAGGGCCTTGCGGTTGTCTTCGGGAACGAGGTGGACCTGGCCGGTTCGGCTCAGTTCCTTGAGGACGGCGTCCACCTCCGCCGCGGGCGCGCCGCCCAGTTTCGGCCGCAGGTCCACCAGTCCGACCCAGCCGCGGGGTTCCCTCACGAGCTCGCGGTAGGCGACCCGAATGCGGGTTTCCAGGTCTTCGGTCGGTTGCGGCGGGGCACCGAAGACGTCGGCCAGCCGCAGCTTCCGGCCGCGCCGGAACTCGTCGAAACCGCTGAGAACGAGGTACAGCACCGAGCAGAGGGTGCTCTGCGGCCGGGGCGGCGGCGGCGTCTTCTCCCCGAGCTCCTTCTCGCACCAGCCCCAGCCCTCGTCGGTCAGCTCGTGGACGAACGGGCGGCCGACCTTCTCGCTGGTGATGTACCCGGCGTCCTTCAGCTGCGTGCGTTCCTTGCCCGTGAGGGTGAAGCCCACCAGCTCCTTCAGCTCCGGGTTGGGCACTTCGCGGCCCAGTACCATCAGCGCGAACATCGCCGCGGTCTGCTTGTGTCCCAAGCGGTCGGTCATCCGAGATCCTTCCGGTGGTTCGGTTGCGTCGTGGTCTGCGCGCGGGCGTCGAGGGCCCGCAGGAGCCAGTCGATCGACCGGCGGGTCCTCGGAGGTGCCGGGTGGTGGTCATCGCCGTTCGCGGTGCGGGGCTTGATCGCCACCGCCAGATCCGCCGCGAGGTCTTTCGCCCGCACGCCGTCGCCCGCACCGACGGCCGCCTGCAAGGCTTCGACCACCTCGTCCACGAGGTCCCAGCGCGAGGCGCGCAGCCGGGACTCGCGGGCTCGGCCGAGCACCACGGTGAGGTCGAGGTCGTCGTCCGCCTCGAGCAGCGTCGTCAGGCCCTTCAGCTGGCCGACCAGATCGCGGGCCACCTCGGCCGGACCGCGCGTGGCGGTCAGGCGCAGGTACCGGAGGTTGCCGACGTAACCGGGCAACGCCGCCGATTCGGTGCCCGGTGTCAGGACCGGGATCACGCGGCGGTCCTGGCCGAGGGTGCGGTGCAGGAACAGCTCCACCTCGGCCGACTGCCAGCGGCTCACCTTGCCGTCGACGACCAGGCACAGGTGCTTTGCGTCGTCCGCTGCCCGCGCCAGCAGGGATCGGTCGCCCGAGAGGGACTTGGCCACGCGGACGTCCCGCTTCTTCAGCTCGTCCACCAGCTCGTTCGCCGTGGCGACGAACGAACGGGGAATGCTGACCCGCAGGTCGTGCCGGAACTGCTGGCGGCTCGCGCGCACCGCGGCGACGTAGGCGTCGCGGTTCTCCGCGAGCAGATCGGTCCGGTCGAGCCGGCAAGCGATCACGGCCGCGACCGTCTCCAGCGCGAAGCCGATCTGGTCGGCGCTCGGCGTCTGTTCCGACAGCACCGGCAACTGCTCGCCGAAACTCCAGTAGGACACGTACGGCAGGGTGAGGTGGCGCGACATGGTGGCCGGGTCGACCGCCTGGTCGAGCCACGTCCGGTACAGCTCGGTCGTCTCGTCCAGGACGATGCCCCGCCAGGCCTCCGACCGGTCGTACTCCTCCCGGTTGTCGAACCGCGACAGCACGGGCAGGACGGTCAGCCGCGACCGGTCGAACGGCAGCAGGTTGCGCGCGGCGTCCGCTCGCCGGGCCGCCTCCATCGCGCCGCGGATACTCTGCCGGTTCGCCGTGAACAGCACGACGAGGTGGTCCGGCAGGTGGGCCGTGCAGATCCCGCCGATGTCGGAAATCCCGGTGCGGCTGTCGATGAGCACGAAGTCGTAGTCGGCGGTCCACTGGTCGCGGCACTTCTCGAGGTACTCGCCGAACCCCTCGTCGTACAGGCGTTCCCAGTCGATGTCCTGCACCTGCCCGACGTAACCGGGGTCTTCGCGGCCCGCCGCGATGAAGTCGAGTTCGCCGGCGTCCTTCAGCCGCAGGACGTGCGCTTGCGGCGTGAACCGGCCGCCCTTGAAGTCGTCGACGAGGTCCACCACGCCCCCGCCGGGACGCCGGGGCAGCCGCGGCCGGAAGTAGTCACCGAGTCCCGGGGCTTCGAGGTCCCAGTCCAGGCACAGCACGCGGTGGCCCCAGCGGGCGAGCAGCACGGCGATGTTGGCCAGGGTGAAGCTCCGGCCGACTCCGCCTTTGTAGGAGTAGAAGGTGAAGACCGATCCCGGCATCCGTCAGAACCTCGGCATCCGCGCCCGCTTCGGCGGCTCCGGGGCCGGCGTGCGCACCGGCCAGTCGTCGCGCCAGTCCGGCGCCCCTTCGATGAGTTCCTCCAGTTCGTCGGCGATCCGCTTGATCTCCTGGTTGAAGTCGAGGTACGCCGGCGCGGTCTGGAAGTGCTCGAAGGGGTGGTTCCACTGCTGCAGGTCACGCAGGCGCCGCTGGTGAGCCCACTCGGGGAAGTTCCGGGAGTCGCAGAAGACCACCGGGTAGATCAGCTGCCGCCGGTGCTCCGCCGACGGAACGGCGGTCAGCGCCTCGCGCTCGGCCATCGACGCCCACTCGGCCAGGCACCACTCGTCCCGGAAGTACTTCGGGGAGCAGACCGGCACCAGCACGCGGGAGCTTTGCAACGCGGACCGCAGTTCCGCCGGCCAGCTCGACCCGACGCGGACCTGATCGTCGAAGAAAATCTTGACGTCCTCGTACCGGTTGTTGTCGAGCACTTCCGACAGGCGCGGGTGAAAATGGTGTCGAATCCACGCCGATATGTCGCTGGCCGTGCGCCGGTAGCTGATGAACACGTCGTACTCGTACACGCGTGCCTTCGCTCCTTCGCCGCTCCCCACCAGGCATCGGCCATCCTAGGCCGGGTACGCACAACGGGAAAAGGCGGGAAACTGGACAGAATGATGCCAATACCTGGCCATCGATGACCAATTCCGTCGCACCACCCGAAAAGCTTGACAAACGCGAATCCCACCTATAGATGACAGGCCTACGCGTCATTTTCGTCCGACAACAGATCGGCCGGATCGGTGAATCACCGACTTGCCTGGAGGGGCGCCCATGCCCGACCGTGAAGCGCCCCGGGTGTTCGTCACCTACGCGCACGACACCCCGGAGCACAAGAAGCTGGTGCACAGCTTCGCGGCGTTCCTGCGCGCCGGGATCGGCTTGGACGTGCACCTCGACGCCTGGTACGACAACGTGCGGCGGGACTGGTCGTTGTGGGCCACCGAGAACCTCGCGAAGGCGGACTTCATCCTCGTCATCGCCTCACCCGACTACAAACGCCGCGCCGACGGGACCGCGCTGCCCCACGAGGGACGGGGCTCGCAGTTCGAGGCGGCGATCATCCGCGACAACCTGACCCGCGACCTGCGCCGGGAGACCGAACGGGTGCTGCCCGTCGTCCTGCCCGGCCGCTCGGTCGACGAGATCCCGGCCTTCCTCAACGCCCACTCGACCACGCGGTACCACGTCGACGAGTTCACCGAGGCCGGCGTGGCCGACCTCGTCGCCGCGATCACCGGGCAGGGCCAGTACCCGATGCCGCGGCGGGGGGCGTGGCGCGGCGGCACCCCGGAGGCCCGGCGGGTGCCCGCGGGGGAACTGCCGTGGCTCTGCGCCGGCAACGGCGTGCGACGCGGTGCGGCGTCGATCGACGGCCGGGACTACGCCCGGAGCATCGTGCTGCAGCCGGCTTCGCCCTCGGCCACCGGACCGGGGTTCGTCGAACTGGACCTCGGCGGCAACTACCGGCGGTTCACCACCCTCGCCGGGGTCCTCGACAACGCCACGGACCCGTTCCAGGTCGGGCGGGTCCGCGTGGTGCTCGACGGGACCCCGCGTTCCGAACACGACGTCGCCGCCGGGAAGCCGGCCGTCATCGACCTCGACGTGACGGGCGCACGCCTGCTGCGCCTGGAGCTGTCCCGGCCGGGTGCGCCGGCGTCGCCGTTCGGTTCGGCGGCCGTGGTCGTCAGCCGGCGGGGTGGGCGGCCGCCCGAGCTCGCGCTGGGCGATCCGACCATGACCTGACGCGCCGCCGCGAGCCGCTGTCTCAGGCCGGCCCGAGCAACGCGATCGAGGCGCGCACCGCGAGCTCCGTGACGTCGCCGGCCCGGCCGCCGTCCTCGACGGTCGTCGCGATCAGCTCGCGCAACCCGCCCAGGAGCATGATCGACAGCTGGCGGGACGGCGGGCTGATGCCGGCCGCGCGCATCTCCGGTGTGTCCGTCAGCCGCTGCGTCATCGCGATGAAGCCCTCCATCGCGTCACGCTGCAGGTCGCGGGCCGGCGCGCCGAGCGCGGGGACGTCACGGATCCAGCTCAGCGTGATCGCCGGCTCGGACTCCGCGCAGGCGATCCACGTCTCGATCGCCTGGCGCACCTGGTCTTTCCACGGCGCGCGCGGATCCACCGCCTCGGAGATCTGCTGGATCATCGACCGGTTCGCGTCGGCCAGGAGGGCGATCAAGCACTCTTCGCGACTGGAGAAGTGCTCGTAGAACGTCCGGCGGGACGTGCGCGCGCGGCGGACGACGTCGGCCACCGTCGTGTCGCGGAAGCCGTCCTCGGTGATCGACGCGGCCAGCCCGTCCAGCAGCCGCTGCCGGAACCGGCGGGTGTCGACGTCCACGGAAGTCACGCTATACCCCTCCTCCGGAACCGGGCTCTTGAAACCGGATGGTACACCGGCGTACCGTACCGTCGGTACGCTCGCGTACCACCTTTCCGGGAGGGTCGATGCCGACCATGACAAGCCCCACGACGCTGCCACCGGGGCCCACCGTGCCCCGCGCCGTCCAGGGCGCCTACGCGCTGACGCAGCCCCTGCGCGGCCTGCGCCGCCTGCGGGAGCGCTACGGGGACGCCTTCACGGTCAACGTGCCGATCTTCGGCAACGCCGTCGTGATCAGCGGCCCCGCGGAGATCAAGCAGCTGTTCACCTCCGGACCCGAGTTCGTGGACAACCTCGAGGTCAACCTCGGGCGGGTGCTCGGGTCCCGCTCGATGTTCGCGTTGTCCGGCGAGGAGCACAAAAGGCAGCGCAAGCTCCTGGTGCCGCCGTTCCACGGACGGCGGCTGGCGGCGTACGAGAAGATCGTCGAAGAGGAAACCGTCCGCGAGCTGGCGAGCTGGCCCGAAGGCCAAGCGTTCGCCACGCTGCCGTCGATGATGCGGATCACGCTCAACGCCATCCTCCGCGCGGTCTTCGGCGCCGAAGGGGCCGAGTTCGCCGAGCTGCGCGAACTGCTCCCGCCGTTCGTCACCCTGGGCTCCCGGCTGGCCGTGCTGCCGATCCCGAAACGCGGCCGCTTCAACCCCTGGCGCCGCTTCGAACGGATGCGACGTCAGTACGACGCGATCGTCGACCGGCTGATCGCCCAGGCCCGTCCGGACGGTGACGACGTCCTCTCGATGCTGCTCCAGACCCGCTACGACGACGGGTCCGGGCTGAGCCGCGAAGAGATCTCCGACCAGCTCCTGACCCTGCTCACCGCCGGGCACGAAACCACGGCGACCACGCTGGCCTGGGCGGTCGAGCGCCTCCGCCGTCACCCCGCGCTGCTGGCGGAACTGGAAGAGGGCGACACCAAGCTCCTCGACGCCACCATCCTCGAGGTCCAGCGCACCCGCCCGGTCATCGACCTCACCGCGCGGCAGGTCAAGCAGGACGGCTTCCGGCTGGGCCGGTGGACCCTGCCGAAGGGCTACGCGGTCCTCGTCAGCATCGCGCTGATCCACGACGACGACGCCGTCTTCCCGCACGCGGCCACCTTCGACCCGCACCGCTTCGAAGGCGCGCGCCCGGACCTCTACCAGTGGATCCCGTTCGGCGGCGGCACCCGCCGCTGCCTCGGCGCCGCGTTCGCGACCATGGAGATGACCGTCGTGCTGCGGACCCTGCTGCGGGACTTCACGCTGGTACCCACGACCCAGGCCGGCGAACGCTGGCACTCGCGGGGTGTCGCCTACGCCCCCGCCAAGGGCGGCCGCGCGGTCGTGCGCCGCCGGAGCACCGGAGGAGATTCGTGACCGAACAGATCGCCGATGTCGGCCGGGGGATTTCCCTGGCCTACGAACGGATCGGGGACACCGGCGCCGAGCCGCTGGTCCTCGTCGCCGGGCTGGGTCAGCAGCTGCACAGCTGGCCGGACGCCTTCTGCGCCGAGCTCGCCGGACGCGGCTACGAAGTCATCCGGTTCGACAACCGCGACACCGGGCGCTCGACGCACCCGCGTTTCCGGCCGCCGAGCCTGCCCGTGATGTTCGCCGGCCGGTTCCCGCCGGCGCAGTACGACCTGAAGGACATGGCCGCCGACACCGTGGGGCTGCTCGACGCGCTGGGCCTGGACCGGGTGCACATCGCGGGCGTGTCGATGGGCGGCATGATCTCCCAGACGGTGGCGGCGCTGCACCCGGCGCGCGTCCGGACCCTGACGTCGATCATGTCGACGACCGGGTCCCGCTTCATCGGCCGTCCCGCGCTCTCGACGCTGCGGCTGATGGGCGCGAAACCGCCGAAGTCCCGCGAAGAGGCGATCGAAAGCGCCGTCCGGATTTTCCGGCACATCGGCTCGCACGGCTTCCCGTTCGACGAGGCCTTCGTGCGCGAGCTGGCCGGGACGGGCTGGGACCGGGACCCGACGGCCGGCGGCGTCGGCCGCCAGCTCGGCGCGATCCTCAAGTCCGGCAACCGGACGGCGTGGCTGCGGAAGATCACCGCACCGACCCTGGTGATCCACGGCGACCGCGACCGTATGGTGCACCCGACCGGCGGAGCCGCCACCGCGCGGGCCATCCGGGGCGCCCGCCTGGAGACCGTGCGCGGCATGGGCCACGACCTGCCCGAAGGCGCGTGGCCCACGATCCTCGACCTCATCGACGAGCACGTGAGGAGCAGCGATGTCCCGGCCACGTAAACGGCACAGCCTCACCGGCCGCCCGGTGGTGATCACCGGCGCGGCGTCCGGCATCGGGCGGGCCCTGGCCACCCGGCTGTCCCGGCTCGGCTCGCCGGTCGCCCTCGCCGACGTCGACGAAGACGGGCTCAAGGCCACCGCGGCCGCGCTCACCGGCCGGGTGCTGACCCGCGTCCTCGACGTCCGCGACGCGGAAGACCAGCTGCGGTTCGCCGGCGAGGTGCGCGCGTGGCTCCCGGCTCCCCTGGCCGCGGTGTTCAACAACGCCGGCGTCGCGGTGACCTCGACCGTGCTCGACGCGGTGCCCGAGGACGACGACTGGCTGCACGACATCAACTTCCGCGGGGTGGTGCACGGGACGCGCGCGTTCCTGCCGATCCTCGTCGAGCAGGGCGAAGGCGCGATCGTGAACACCTCCAGCGTGTTCGGCCTGCTCGGGATGCCGTACCAGAGCGCCTACTGCGCGGCGAAGTTCGCCGTCCGCGGCTTCACCGAGTCACTGCGGCAGGAGCTGCGCGGCACCGACGTCCGCGCGGTGACCGTGCACCCGGGCGGCATCACCACGAACATCGCGCGCAACGCCCGGGTGCGCCGGGACCCCGAGGGGCGCGGGCGCACCCACGAGCAGATGGCCGCGCAGTTCGAGGCCATGACGATGACGTCGCCGGAGAAGGCGGCGGCGATCATCCACGCCGGGGTCGACCGCGGGAAGGCCCGTATCCTGGTCGGCCCGGACGCGTACCTGTTCGACGCGCTCGCCCGGATCACCCCCACCCACTACAACGCCGTGCTGACGCGCGTGATGCAGCGTCGGCGGCGGACGGAGGTTCCTCGGACATGACCGAACACCTCGACGTGCTGATCGTCGGCGCCGGGTTGTCCGGTGTCGGCGCGGCCCACCACCTGCGGACGGCGTTCCCGCACAAGGCGTACGCGATCCTCGAAGCCCGTGCCGCGATCGGGGGCACGTGGGACCTGTTCCGCTACCCGGGCGTGCGGTCCGATTCAGACATGCAGACCCTCGGCTACCGGTTCCGGCCGTGGACCGACGCGAAAGCCATCGCGGACGGCCCGTCGATCCTGCGGTACGTCCGGGACACCGCGGCCGAAGCCGGGATCGACCGCCACATCCGGTTCGGGCACCGGGTGGTCCGCGCCGCGTGGTCCACCCAGGACGCACTGTGGACGGTCGAGGCCGTGCACGACGGGAAGCCGGTGGAGTTCACCGCGAAGTTCCTGTACCTGTGCAGCGGCTACTACGACTACGCAGCCGGGCACAGGCCGGAGTTCCCCGGCATCGAGCGGTTCGGCGGCACCGTCGTCCACCCGCAGCACTGGCCCGACGACCTCGACTACACCGGCAAGAAGGTCGTCGTGATCGGCAGCGGCGCGACCGCGGTGACCCTCGTCCCGGCGATGACCGACCGCGCCGCGCACGTGACGATGCTGCAGCGCTCCCCCTCCTACATCCTTTCGCTGCCGTCGGAGGACGCACTGGCCAACCGGCTGCGCGGGCTGCTCGGCCCGCGGCTGGCGTACCCGGTCGCGCGGTGGAAGAACGTCGCGGTCAGCACGCTGATCTACCAGCTCAGCCGGCGCCGCCCGGGCGTGGTCAAGGCGCTGATCCGCAAGGCGACGATGAAGCAGCTGCCGCCCGGGTACGCCGTCGACACCCACTTCAAGCCGCGGTACCAGCCGTGGGACCAGCGGCTGTGCCTGGTCCCGGACGGCGACCTGTTCCGGGCGATCCGCCGGGGCGACGCTTCGATCGTCACCGACCGGATCGCGGAGTTCACCGAGCGGGGGATCCGGCTGGAGTCCGGCGGCGCTCTCGAGGCGGACGTCGTCGTCACCGCCACCGGCCTGCGGTTGCTGGCCTTCGGCGGCATCGAGCTCGTCGTCGACGGCAACCCCGTGAAGCTGCCGGAAACCATGGCGTACAAGGGGATGATGCTCAGCGGCGTGCCGAACTTCGCCTTCACGATCGGCTACACGAACGCGTCGTGGACGCTCAAGGCCGACCTCGTCGGCGAGTACGTCGTCCGGCTGCTGCGCCACCTCGACCGGCACTCCTACGACCAGTGCGTGCCGGTCAACGACGACCCGACGGTCACCGAGCGGCCACTGCTCGACTTCGACGCCGGGTACGTCACGCGGTCGATCGACGAGTTCCCGAAGGCCGGTTCGCGGGCGCCGTGGCAGCTGGGCATGAGCTACGCGCACGACGTCGTCAAGCTCCGGCACGGCCGGCTCGACGACGGCGCGCTGCGCTTCTCGCGGCGATCGGCGGGAGCGGGCAGACTGAGCGCATGACGCTCGGTACTTCGCCCGCCCAGGGCCGCTGACATGCACTCCGCGGGACTCGTGCTGCACCCCCGCCGCGACTCCGCGGCCGCCGTCGAGGCCGTGCTCGGCTGGGCCGGGAACCGGGGCATCGAGATCCTCGGCATCGCCGACGAGATCGTCCGGCTCAACTGCGCCGCGGTGGGGGTGACGGCCGAGGAACTCGGGCGCCGCTCCGACCTGGTGGTCAGCTTGGGCGGCGACGGCACGATGCTGCGGGCCATGCGGCTGGCCGACGGGCAGCGCGCGCCGGTGCTCGGGGTGAACCTCGGCAAGCTCGGCTTCCTGGCCGAGGTCGACGTCCCCGACCTGCCCGGCGCGCTCTCGGCCATCGACGAACACCGGTTCACGGTGGAGCCGCGCCTGGCCGTGGACGCCACCCTGCAGGGCCGCCGGATCACGGCGTTCAACGACATCGCGGTGGTGCGCGTGCCCGGCGAGGGCAGCGCGGTCGTCGCCGTCCGCGTCGGCGGCCAGCCGTTCGTGAGTTACTCCGCCGACGCGGTGATCGTGGCGACCCCGACCGGCTCGACGGCGTACAGCTTCTCGGCGGGCGGCCCGATCACCAGCCCCGCGGTGGAGGCGCTGCTGGTGACGCCGGCGGCGCCGCACTCCGCGTACAGCCGGGGCGTGGTGCTTTCGGTGCACGACGAGGTCAGCCTGGAGCTCCTGCCCACCAGCGGACGGCTGGCGGTGGAGGTCGACGGCCAGGTCCAGGGGTACGTCTCTCCCGGCGAACGGCTCGACCTGCGCGGCCGGCCGAGCGCGGCGCGGGTGGTCCGGCTCGGCATGACGACGTTCTACCAGCGGGCGCGGCGCAAGCTGCGGCTCACCGACTCGGCCGAGATCCCCCAGGACGGCGACCGCTGACCGTGGCCTGCGTCACAGCGCGGGCGCGTCGGCAATGGTCACGGAAAGGTCACGGGTAGCGTCCGCGCCTGCGCCTGAACCAGCCGAACCGTCCCGGAGTGTTTCCCCACATGCTGTGTCCTGCACCCGTCCGTCCCCGCCTGCGCGCCCGCCTGCTCGTGCCCGGCGCCCTCGCCGCCTTCGCCGGCGCCGTGGCCCTGCTCGCCGTGCTGCACGTCGACCGGCGACTCGCGCTCGACCCGGTCAGCACGATGCTCAGCGACTACGCGCTGAGCCCCGGCCGCCGGCTGTGGGACGGCGCGCTGCTGCTCACCAGCACCGGTTCGGCGCTGCTGCTGGTCGCGCTCTACCGCCGGGGCCTGCTGGCCAACCCGGTGCTGGTGGCGGCGAAGGCGCTGTGGTGCGTCAGCCTCCTGGCCGTCGCGATCTTCGCGAAGGATCCGCAGGGCGGTGCGATCACCGCGACGGGCAAGATCCACCTCTACGCCTCGGCGGTGACGTGCCTGAGCCTGCCGGTCGTCGGCTGGGCACTGGGCCGCCGTCACCGCGACGACCCCCGCTGGCGGCGGTTCGCCACCTGGTCACGCCGGCTGGCCCTGGCCGCGATCCCGTTCTACCTGCCGTTCATCGTTCCGTTCGCGGTGAACGTCGTCCTCGGCGGCCACCTGCCGACCGTGGCGACCGGGCTGGTGGAACGCCTGATGATGGTGCTGGAGATCGCGCTGCTCGGCGTCCTGGGCCACTGGGCGCACCGGGCGATGCCGGCCGGGGTGCGGTTCCGGGCGAACTAGGGGGTGTCCTCCGGCTGGTCGCGGGTGCGGTGGACCAGCCAGTCACGCGTGGTGCGGATCAGCGCGTACCGCACGGCGCCGGCACGGCCGTGCAGCGTGAACAGGATCCGCTTGGCCGTCCGGTCGTGCTCCTCCCACCAGCCCGTGTCGGCGATCTTCTTCGTCTCGTCCTCGTAGGCGAGGTGGTCGAGGGCGTGGTCGGGCACGGCGACCGCGAGCCGGTCGGCGGCGGAGTCCGGGGGCAGGCCGCGCGGCACGGCCCACGACCGCAGCACGCCGTTCTCCTCGAGCCGCAGGTCGAAGTGGTGCCGCGGGCGCCAGTGCTCGTGCAGCACGAACGCCGGTCGCCGATCGCTCACGTCCTTCACCATGCCAGATCCCCGCCCCGCGGCCGCCCGGCTAGGTTGGACCCCGTACGGGTGAATTCAGGGAGGCTGGGGTGGACATCGCCGGTGCGGCGCTGCCGGTCGCCGCCGGGGTCGCCCTCGCCGTGTTCGCCGTGCGGCTGGCGCGGGAACCGCGGCGGCTCGGCAACGCCGTCTGGCTCGGCGTGGCGCTCCTGCTGACCGCGCTGTGGCTGCTGCGCGCGGGGCTGCACCTCGGCTGGCTGACGCCGGTGCTGCTGGGCCTGCTCGGCGTCGTGGTGGTGCTCGTCGCGCTGGTGCTGCCGGGCGCGCTCATCGTCAACGGAGTGGGGATGTGGCGGCGGGAAGGGCGCAGCGCCGGGAACCTGCTGTCGCTCGGCCTCGGCGCCGGGCTGGTCACGCTGGAGGCACTGGCCTTCGCGCCGCTCGGCCGGTGGGGGTCGGCGCTGGTGGCCGTCGCGGCCGTGCTGGCCGGCTACTTCGGGTTCCTGTTCCTGTCGCTGCTGGTCTACTCCGTGGTGTACAGCCGGATCGACCGCCGCGGCGGGTTCGACGCGATCATCGTGCTCGGCTGCGGTCTGAACGGCGAGCGGGTGCCTCCGCTGCTCGCCGGGCGGCTCGACCGCGCGATCCGGCTCCACGCCCGGGAAGCGACCCCGCCGCTGCTGGTCGTTTCCGGCGGGCGGGGTCCCGGCGAGACGGTCGCCGAAGCCGACGCGATGCACGCCTACCTGCGGGACCGCGGGGTGCCGGAGGATCGGATCCTGCGCGAGGACCGGGCCCGGACGACCGAGGAGAACCTCCGGTTCTCGGCCGCGCTGCTCCCCGGCGACGCGCGCCGGGTGGTGGCGGTGACCAGCAACTACCACGTGTTCCGGACGGCGGTGGAGTGCCGCCGGCTGGGCCTGCCGTTCCAGGCGACGGGTTCGCCGACGGCCCGGTACTTCCTGCCGAGCGCGCTGCTGCGCGAGTTCGCGGCGCTGATCCTGCACTACCGCCGGACGACGATCGCGGCGTGTGCGCTGATCGCCGGCGGGGGCCTGGCGCTGGCGATCTTCGCCTGATTCCGCGGGGACTCGTCACTCCGAGCGCAACACCGAGCACGCCCGGGCCACCCCGTCCTCGGCCCGGAGTCTCGCCCCGACGTACTGCGCCCCGCGCCGGAACAGCGGATTCCCGGTCAGTTCCCGGAGCCGCGCGGTGAGCACGTCGACGTCGAGTTCTTCGAGGGGTAAGGGCTTCGGACCGGCGCTGAGCCGGAATACCCGTTCGCCCCAGTAGGGCTGGTCGGAAAACACCGGGCACACCAGCGACGGAACGCCGGCCCGCAGCGCCGCCGCGGTGGTTCCGGCGCCGCCGTGGTGGACCACCGCGGCGGTCCGCGGGAACAGCCACGCGTGCGGGACGTCCGCGACGGTCAGCAGGTCATCGGTGTCGGGCCCGCCACCGGCCGCGAGCAGCCCGCGCAGTCCGGCGCGGCGCAGCGCGGCCCGGACGACGGTGAAGACGGCGTCCGCTTCGGCGGGCCGCATGCTGCCGAAACCGACGTACACCGGAGGTGGTCCCGCGGCGAGGAAGTCGCGCAGCCGCGGGTCCGGCCGCCAGGGGCCGGGGTCGAGGAACCAGTACCCGGTGACGTGCACGCGGGCCGGCCAGTCGGCCGGCCGCGGCACGACGGCGCCGGAGAAGCCGCACAGCACCGGCGATCGGCGCCGCGGCCCGCGTGGCCCGGCGCGGGGCAGGCCGAGCGTCTCGACGCGCCAGCGGTCGATCTCGGGTCGCAGGACCTGCCAGGCGAGGGTGTCGACGGCCCCGAAGCTGAGCCGGCGGCCCCAGGGGCCCAGCCGCGTGGCTTGCGGGAGAAGGGGGTGGGCGAAGGCGCGCGTCGGCACGCTGGGCTGGTAGTGCAGTTCGGCGTCGGGGACGCCGAGGTGGGCGCCCAGGTGCGCGCCGAGGAAGCCGAGCGAGGGGGCGAGCACCAGGTCCGCCCCTTCGGCGCCCGCGTGGACGTCGGCGAGGAGGCCGTCGAGCACGGGCCGCAGGACCGCGCGCAGCCCGGAGAGGAAGGCGAGGCGGCGGCGTCCGGTGGTCCACGCCTGCCCGGCCGCGGAGCCGAGAAGGGCACCGGGATCCGCCGAGAGCGGCGCGAAGCCGAGCCCGTGCATTTCGACGAGCGCCCGAAAGCCGGGCGCGGCCAGCACCCGCACGCGGTCACCATCGGCGGCCAAGCCCCGGCCGAGGGCGACGCAAGGTTGGACATCACCCCGCGAGCCCGGCGCGATGATCACCACCTGGCGGATCATCGCTTGGCCGCCGTCAACCGATACCGCAGCCGGAACGGGAGGTTCGCCAGCACTGCCGCCAGCCGGGCGTCCGTGCCGACCAGGTACCTCGGCGCCGGGCGGCGGGCCGTCAGTGCCCGGACCACCACCTCCGCTGCCCTCCTGGGCGGTACTCCCGTCCGCGCCGAACGGGCCGCGCTGTGCTCTGCCGCCGCCAGTTGCGACCCGTACCTTTCGAGCGCCGCCGGCGACAGTGCCTCGCGGACTTCCTCGGCCGCCGCGCGGGCTCGGGGCCAGATCGGGGTTGCCACCGCGCCCGGCTCGACCAGCACCACGCGGATTCCCTCCGGCGCCAGCTCCGCGCGCAGGCTGTCGGTCAAGCCCACCAGCGCGAACTTCGACGTGTGGTACGGCCCGACCATCGGTCCCGCGATCCGGCCGCCGATCGAGCCGATCGTCACCACCCGCGCCGATTCCGCGCGCCGCAGGGCCGGCAGCATCGCGCGCGTCACCGCCAGCTGGCCCGTGACGTTCACCTCCAGCTGCTCCCGGAACGCCGCCAGCGGCACGTGTTCCAGGGGTCCCGGCCGCGCCAGGCCGGCGTTGTTCACCAAGCCCCGCAGGGCTCCCGCCGCCGCGACGCGCTCGCCGCACCGGGCGATCGACTCCGCGTCGCGCAGGTCCATCCGCAGCACGGTGACCGCGGCGCCGTACGCGCGTTCGAGTTCCGCTTCGTCGCCGTCGGTGCGCACGCTCGCCCACACGTGGGCGCCCCGCCGGACGAGCTCCGCCACGCAGGCGCGGCCGATCCCGCCCGCCGCGCCGGTGACCACATAGGACGGTTTCACGACGCCAGCACCTGCACCATCCGCGGCCACGTCTTGTGCAGCTGCTCCTGCCAGTACGCCCACTGGTGGGTGCCCGGACCGTAGAGGTCCACCGTCGCCGGGACGCCGAGCTCGCGCAGCCGGCCGGCCATCGCGGTGGTCTGGGCGCCGCAGAGGAATTCCAGCAGCATCGCGCCGGGCAGCACGTCGATCGGCAGCTTGGCGTCGAGCGGGCCGGGCAGCCCGTTGCCCGCCGAGAGGTACAGCTCGGTGCCGCGCAGGCGACCGGCGTTCACCAGCGGGTCGTGCGCTTCCCAGCGCGCGGCCTCCCGGCGCCGGTCGCCCCACAGCGCCTCGGGGTCGAGGTGGGCCGACGTGACGATGGCGCCGGTCAGCAGTTCCCCGGCCGGGCCGGCCGGGTTCAGGTTTCCGCTGAAGGACGCGGCGTAGCGGAACACGCCCGGGCGCCGCGCGGCGAGCTCGAGCGCGCCGTACCCGCCGAGGGACAGGCCGGCGGCCACGCGCCGTCCGTTCCCGCGGTAGCCGCGGTCGATCAGCTGCGGCAGTTCGACGGCGGCGAAGGTCTCCCACTGGTTGAGCGCGAGGTCCTTGCCGTAGTTCCACCAGTCGCTGAAGAAGCCCGCGGTCCCCGAGCCGGGCATGACGACCAGGACGCCGGCGTCGTCGGCGAGCCGCCGGACGTCGGTGTTCGCGCTCCAGCCCCGGTAGTCCTGCAGCCGGGTCTCGCCGGCGAGCAGGTAGACCGCCGCCCACCGCCGGTCCGGCTCGGCCGCCCAGTTCCGCGGCAGGATCAGCCGGACCATCGCGTACGCCCCGACGCCGGCCGAGCGCACGGTCAGGTCGAGCACCCGGGCATCACCGTCCACTGTGGTCTGGGCGACGACGTGCGACCCGTCGTCGGCCCGGGCGTCCGGGACGCCGGCCGCGGCCACGGCGGGTGTGCCGGGCAGCGCGCACGCCGCGGCCGCCAGAGCCGTGAACCACCTCACAAAAGGGCGCATGCGATTCCTTTCCCGGTCATTCGAAGTGCGGCCAAGCTAGCGGAATGGCGTCGGCGAGTGCAATTGTCCCGTCCACGATGTGAGCGGGACAATGTGAATGAAAGGAAAACAAACTCCCCCGCGCGGGTGAGGCGCCCGTCGCGCAGAGTGACCAATCTCGGACGGGCGTGCCACAACGCCGGGCCGAACTCGCCAGTAACCTGCAATTCTGCAGCTCACGCGGTGTGCACGAGAATGTTTACGCCGTCTTGAGGTGCTTCCGGTAACCGTTTGCCGAGCGTAGTCTTCGCTGGGCCGCCGGGGCCGGACGTCCGTTGACGCCTCCCCCGGCGAAGGGTTCCAGTGCAGGGGCCACACTTCCCCCGAAAAGCTCCCGGAAGGGTTGTCCATGGCTGCCCGAATTCGCTTTCCCCCGGCCCGTTTCGCCGTCCTGCTGATCGCCGCAGCCGCCGTGACGACCATTTCGCCCGCAAAACCGGCCAGCGGCGCGCCACCCGCACCGGTGGCCGGCCCACCCGCGGTGCCCCCGGCCGCCCTGCTGCCCGCCGAGGCGCTCCCCGGGCCGCCCGCGGCCCGTGACGTGTTCGACGTCGCCACCGCACTGTCCACTTCGGAGCGACAAGACGATGCCGGGTGCGCCGGCATCGTCCACGGCAGGCTGCTGCGCCCCGGCGCGGTGACCGGCCAGGGCTTCCAGACGGCGGTACCCGGCGGGCAGCTGTCCGAGCTCGTCGCCCGCACCCCGCACCCGCCCGACCTCACCGCCTGGGCCGGCCAGGCGCGCCGCTGCGCCCGGTTCACCGTCGACGACGGGGACCTCCCCACCGTCTCGACCACGACTCTCGAGACCCCGCCCGCCGTTCCCGGCGCGGAAACCCTGTCCTACCAGCAGGTCCTGACCCTGCCCGGCCGGCCCGCCGGGCAGGCCGGCCTGCGCTTGCGCACCGTCGCCATCGCCGCCGGCGGTGTGCTGGTCCTGCTCCGCGACGCCGGAGCGACCGACCTCGACCTCGACGCATTGGCCGTCGCCGCGTGGCAGCACGCGGCCCCGCGGCTGGGCCGCTGAGCACCCGCAAGGAGAACCCCATGTCCCAGAACAACTTCCCGGCGGTGGGCGGCGACACCCTGACCGCGTGCCTGCGCCACTGGGCGACGGTCACCCCCGACGCCCCCGCCCTGACCTTCGCCGACTTCGCCACCGACCGCGCCGGGCGGCGGCGCACCCTCACCTGGCGGCAGCTGGCCGAGCGCGTAGACGCGGCCGCGAGCGCGCTGCCGGTGTCGCCGGGCGACCGGGTCGCGGTGCTCTGCCCGCAGGGCCCGGACTACGTCGTCGGCTTCCTGGCCGCGATCACCGCGGGAGCGATCGCGGTGCCGCTGTTCGACCCCGGCCTGCCCGGCCACGCGGGCCGGCTCGCCGCGGTCCTCGCCGACTGCGCTCCCGCGGCCGTCGTGACCACCGCCGCCGCCCGGCCGGGGGTCGGGGAATTCCTCGGCGACGACACCGCCGTCGTCGCGGTGGACCGCCCGGAACCGGCGCGGTCGTGGCCGGCGCCCGCCGCGGCCCCGGACGACGTCGCCTACCTGCAGTACACCTCCGGTTCGACCCGCAGCCCGGCCGGAGTGGTGCTGACCCACGCGAACGTGCTCGCCAACGTCACCCAGGCCGTGCGGGGCCTCGGCCTCGACCCCGCCGCGGCCACCACGGTCTCGTGGCTGCCGCTGTTCCACGACATGGGCCTCGTCCTCGGCCTGATCACCCCGCTGGCCCTGGGCCTGCGGTCGGTGCTGATGGACCCGCTGGCCTTCATCGAACGGCCGGTCCGCTGGCTGGAGCTGCTCGGCGACCACGCCGGCAGCTGGAGCGCGGCCCCGAACTTCGCCTTCCACTACTGCGCGAGCCGGATCCGCGAGGCCGACCGCGCCCGGCTGCGGCTCGGCCGCGTCGCCGCGATCGTCAACGGCGCCGAGCCGATCAACCCGGACGTCCTCGACCGCTTCCACACCACCTTCGCCGCCGCCGGGTACCGGCCGGAAATGACCCGCCCGGCGTACGGCCTGGCCGAGGCCACCGTCTTCGTCACCACCGGCCCCGCCGCGGTCCCGCGCGTCACCACGTTCGACCGCGACGCCCTCGCCACGGGCGCCGCGCGGCCGGCCGGAGACGGCGTCCGGCTCGTCGCCTGCGGGGTCCCGGCGGGGCAGCTCGTCGCCCTCGTCGATCCGGAAACCGCCGCCGTGCTCCCGGACGGCTCGGTCGGCGAAATCTGGGTCCACGGGCCCAACGTCGGCGAAGGCTACTGGCAGAAACCCCTGGAGAGCACCGAAACCTTCGGCGCCCGCCTGACCGGCGCGCTGCCGGAGGGGCCGTGGCTGCGGACCGGCGACCTGGGTGTCCGCCACGACGGCGAGCTCTACATCGCCGGCCGGATCAAGGACCTGATCATCGTCGACGGGCGCAACCACTACCCGCAGGACGTCGAAGCGACCGCCGCGTCGGCCGATCCCGCGATCCGGCCCGGCAGCGTCGCCGCCTTCGCGGTCGACGGCGCCGACACCGAGGCCGTCGTCGTGGTCGCCGAACACCGCACCTGCGCCGAGCTGACCGAACCCGCCGAACGCGCGCTCGCCGCCGCGATCCGGCGGCTGGTCTCCGACGCGCACGGGCTCGCGCTGCGGGACGTGCTGCTCGTCCCGCCCGGGCGGGTCCCGCGCACCTCCAGCGGCAAGATCGCGCGCGCCGCCTGCCGCGACCGCTACCTCACCGGCGACTACGGAAAGGCACTGGCGCGATGAGCGACCCGACGACCGACACCCTGCGCCGCTGGCTCCTGGACACCGTCGCCGAGCACACCGGCGTCCGGGCCGAGCCCGACCACCCGCTCGGCGACTACGGCCTGTCCTCCCGCCAGGCCGTCGGCATCGCCGCCGAGCTCGAAGAGCGGCTCGGCAGGCGGCTGCCCGCGACGCTGCTGTGGGAAAGCCCGACCATCGACCACCTCGCCCGCAGCCTCACCGGCGCGGACGAACCCGAGGTCTCCCCGAGCACGAATCGCCGCCGGACCGATCCGGTCGCGGTGGTCGGGCTCGGCTGCCGCTTCCCCGGCGCGGACGGCCCCGAGGAGTTCTGGGACCTGCTGCGCACCGGGCGGGACGCCGTCCGGACCGCCCCGCCGGGCCGCTGGAGCGCCGACGCCGCCCCGGTGACCGGTGGTTTCCTCGACGACGTCGCCGGGTTCGACGCCGAGCACTTCGGCATCACCCCGCGCGAAGCGGCGACGATGGACCCGCAGCAGCGGATGCTCTTGGAGGTCACCTGGGCGGCACTGGAGCACGCCGGGATCGCGCCGTCGTCGCTGCGCGGCAGCCGGACCGGGGTGTTCACCGGGATCGCCACCCACGACTACGGCCACCTCACGATGACCGGCGGCGCGCCGGACCTCTGGACGGCCACCGGCGCGGCCGGCAGCATCGCGGCCAACCGGCTGTCCTACGTCTACGACCTGCGCGGGCCGAGCATGGCGGTCGACACCGCGTGCTCGTCTTCGCTGGTCGCGGTGCACCACGCGGTGCGCGCGCTGCGCGACGGCGACGCCGACCTGGCCCTGGCCGGCGGGGTCAACCTGATGTTGCTGCCCGGCCCGACGGCGGCGTTCGCGGCGGCGGGCCTGCTCGCCGGCGACGGCCGCTGCAAGACGTTTTCGGCGGGCGCGGACGGCATCGCGCGCGCCGAGGGCTGCGGCGTCGTGGTGCTCAAGCGGCTGGCGGACGCCGAGTGCGACGGCGACCGGGTGCTCGCCGTGATCCGCTCGACGGTGGTCAATTCCGACGGCCGGTCGAACGGCCTGGCGGCGCCGAACCCGGCGGCGCAGCAGGCGATGCTGCGGGAGGCCTACCACGGTCTCGATCCGTCCACTGTGGATTATGTGGAGGCGCACGGCACCGGGACCCTGCTCGGCGACCCGATCGAGGCCCGCGCTCTGGGCGCGGTGCTGGGCGCGGGTCGCGAGGACAGCGCACCCCTGCTGATCGGCTCGGTGAAGACGAACATCGCCCACGCGGAGGCGGCGGCCGGGATCGCGGGGCTGATCAAGGTGGTGCTGGCCATGCAGCACGGCTCGCTGCCGCCTCAGCTGCACTTCGCGGCGCCGAACCCGCACATCCGGTTCGACGAGCTGCGCCTGCGGGTGGTCACGGAGCCGACGCCGTGGCCCCGCCACACCGGCCACGCGACGGCCGGGGTGTCGGCCTTCGGGTTCGGCGGGACCAACGCGCACGTGGTGCTGGAGGAGGCCGCACCGCCGGCCCCGGCTCGGGCGACAGGCGGACAGCCGTTCCTCGGCGCCCCGGCCCCGAGCCCGGCACGGTCCGGCAACAGGCCGGCCAACGCCGGCGCCCCGGGTCGCAGGCAGCCGGGCGCCGGCCACCCCGACGGTGTCCGGATCGGCCTTCTCTCCGCCCGGACCCGCGACCGTCTCGCCGAGCGAGCCGCGCAGCTGGCGGATTGGCTCGGCTCCCCCGCCGGGCGGCAGAGCTCCCTCGCCGACGTCACCCACACCCTCTTCCGGCGCGACAACGCCGGCCCGCACCGCGCCGCCCTGGTCGCCGCGGACCACGGGGAACTCGCCGCGCTGCTCCGGGCCGTCGGGGACGGCGCCGATCCGCTGCCCGCCGGAGCCGTCACCGGCACCGCCGTCATCGGCGAAGGCCCGGTCTTCGTCTTCTCCGGGCACGGATCCCAATGGGCCGGGATGGGCCGGCACCTCCTGGCCGCCGAACCCGCCTTCGCCGCTCAGGTCGACAAGCTCGGGGACCCCTTCACCGAGCACGCCGGGCGGTCGCTGCGCTCCCTGCTCACCGGCGCCGCGCCCGGCACGCTGGCGGAAACCCAGCTGGCCATCTTCGGCACGCAGGTCGCGCTGGCCGCCCGGTGGGAAGCGCTCGGCGTCCGGCCCGGCGCCGTCGTCGGCCACTCGCTCGGGTCCGCGGCCGCGGCCGTCGTGGGCGGGGTGCTGACCGCCGACGAGGCCGTCCACCTGGTCGCGACCCGCGCCCGGCTGCTGGGCACGATCGGCTCGGGCGGGGCGATGGCCGCGGTGGAGCTGACTCCGGACGAGCTCGCCGCGCACCCCGGTGTCGAGCTCGCCGTCGACTCCGCGCCGGGGCAGGTCACCGTCGCCGGGGACGCGCTCGTGCTCGACCGGCTCGTCGCGGAACTCGAGGCCGCCGGGCGGAGCGCGCGCCGGCTGCCCGTCGAGGTGGCCGGGCATTCGTCCGGGGTCGAGCCGGTCCTCGGCGCCCTGCGCGACGCACTGGCCGAGCTGGGCGGGCGGCGGCCGCTGGTGCCGTGGTACGACACCGTGCTGACCGACCCGCGCGAGCTCCCGGACTTCGACGCGGCCTACTGGGCCGCGCACGTGCGCCGCCCGGTGCGGTTCCGGCAGGCCGTCACCGCGGCGGCCGCGGACGGGCACCGCGTGTTCGTCGAGGTGTCCCCGCACCCGATCCTGCGGGGCTCGCTGGCCCGGACGCTGGCAGCCGCCGGGATCACCGACGCGGTCGTGACCGGCACCCTGCGCCGCGGCCAGGACGAGGTCCGCGCCTTCGGGGCGGCCGCGGCGACGCTGTACTGCGCGGGCACCCGCATCACCCTCACCGCCCCGGACGAAGACGCCCGCCTCACCGACGTGCCGCCGATGCCCTGGCGCCACGAGCGGCACTGGTACACGGAGACGGGTCCGTCAGCCGCTCCCGGCGGAACAGCGGCACTCACCGCCGCACCCGAGGCGATGCCGAACCGCGCCACCGGACCCGGAGCAACACTTGCCCACGCCGCCGGGCGCGACCGGCTCACCGAGATCGTCGCCGCGATCATGGGACTCTCCCCCGACCGCCTCGACCCCGCCACTCCCCTCGTCGACCTCGGGCTCGACTCGCTCATGGCGAACCGGATCCGCGAAGCCGTCCGCCGGGAACTGGGCACCGAGCCCGACACCGCCGCCGTCCTCCGAGGCGCCACCCTCGCCGACCTGAGCCGCGAGCTCGCTCCCCGCGGCCGGGCGTGGGACGCCGCCGACCGGCTCGTGCTGCGGCTGTGGCGGCAACACACCGGCACCGACGCCGCCGGCCCCCACGCGCGCCTCACCGGCACCCGGGAACCCGAGCAGCTGGCCCGGCTCCTCGCCGACGGGCTCACCGCCGAGCTCGACACCCCCGTCGATCCGGCCGAGCTGCTGCGGCACGACTCCCTCGCCGCCGTCGCCGACGTTGCGCGAGCCCTCCTCGACACGCGTGAAGAACGCGGGCCCGTGCACGTCCTCAAGCCGGGCGACGAGGGGACCGCACCGCTGCTGCTGTTCCACCCCGGCGGCAGCACGTGCACCGTCTACCGCCCGCTGCTGGACCGGCTGCCCGCCGGAGTCCCGTGCGTCGGCTTCGAACGCGTGCCCGGCGCCGGCATCGAAGAGCGTGTCGAACGGCTTCTGCCGCTGGTCCGGGCGCGCCGGCCACACGGGCCCTATCGCCTCGCCGGCTGGTCGTTCGGCGGCGCGCTCGCCTACGGCGTCGCCACGCGGCTCGCGGACGAGGGCGAACCCGTCGAGCTGGTCGCGCTGATCGACACCATGCTGCCGCTGCCCGAACCGGACCTCGACCCGCGCGCGTCGTCGGCACGGCGGTTCCTGCGCTTCACCGGCTACGTCGAAGGCACCTACGGCCGGACCGTCCGCCTCGGTCACGACGAACTCGCGCCCTTGCCCGAGGAGGAGCAGATCGAGCTCACCATGCGACGGGTCGCCGAGGCCGGGTTGCTGAGCCCCGGCGTGCTGCGCCACCAGCACCAGTCCTTTTTGGACACCCTGGCGGCGGAACGCGGGACGCCGCGGCCCTACGGCGGCCGCGTGGTGCTGTACCGGGCGACCGAGCCGTACGCCGCCGGGCTCGCGATGGAACCCCGCTACTCCCGCACCGACCTCGCGGCGGGGTGGGCGGACCTGTGCCCGCGGCTGGAGATCGTGCCGGTGGCCGCGCACCACCTCTCGGTGGTCGACCCGCCGCACGTCGACATCGTCGCGCGGCACCTGGCGGAGCAGCTGTGGCCGTGACGCAGGCGGGCGTCCGGGCGTGGCCGCTGCTGGCCGTGCTCGGCGCCGGCCTCTTCCTGGTCGCGGTCGACGCGACCGTGCTGCACGTCGCCCTGCCCGACGTCGTCCGGCAGCTGCGGCCCGGTGCGGCCGCCCAGGTCTGGATCGTGGCGATCTACCCGCTCACCGCGGCGCCGCTGCTCCTGCCGTTCGGCACGCTCGGCGACCGCTTCGGCCGGCGGCGCGTGCTGATCACCGGCTACGCGGTGTTCGGGGTGGCCTCGCTCGCCTGCGCACTCGCCCCCGGCGTCCCGGCCCTGCTCGCCGCCCGCGCGGCGCTCGGCTGCGGCGGCGCCATGATCATGCCGGTGACGATGTCGCTGCTGCGGGAGCTGTACCCGGACCAGCGGCGGCGGCGCACGGCGATCGCGGTGTGCAGCGGCATCGCCGGGACCGGCTCGGTGTTCGGGCCGGTGCTCGGCGGGCTGCTCGTCGAAGCGTGGGGCTGGCGGGCGACGTTCCTGGTCAATCCGCCGGTGATCCTGGCCGCGGTGGCGGCGGCACTGCGGTGGCTGCCGCGGAGCCCACCCGGGCGGGAGCCGTGGGACGCGCTCAGCGCGGTGCTGGCCGCCGGCGGCGTCCTCGGGATCGCTGCCGCCATCGGGCCGTCGGGGGGCGGCTTCGCGGCGGGGGCGGCCGGCTGCGTCCTGCTGGGGCTGTTCGTGCGCCGCCAGCGGCGGGCTCCCGCTCCCCTGCTCGACCTGGCCCTGTTCCGGCGGCCGGGGGTGCCGGCGGCGGCCGGCGGGGTGCTGCTGGTGATGAGCACGCTGGTCGGGCTCGGCCTGCTGCTCGCCCAGTACCTGCAGGTGGTGCTCGGCCTCTCCCCGACCGCCGCGGCCGCGCGGCTGTTGCTCGTGCTCGGCGCTTCGGCGGTGGGCAGCGTGGTGGCTCCGGCGCTGCTGGAGCGGTTCGGCAACCCCCGGGTCCGCACGGCGGGGTTCGCACTGGCCGCGGCTTCTCTCGGCATCCCGGCGGCGGGCGGGCTGACGTCGCCGTGGTGGCTCGGCGGCGCGCTGGTGGGGTCGGGTTTCGGGATGGCCATCGCACTGACGTCGAGCACGGACACGCTCCTGTCCGCCGCACCCGCCGACCGGGCCGGTGGCGCGGCCGCGGTCGAGAAGACGGGCTACGAGCTGGGCGCGGGCCTGGGCACGACGGTGTTCGGCTCGCTGGCCGCGGCCGTCTACGCGGCGCACCTGGTGGTGCCATCCGGCGTGCCGGACGCGGTGCGGCAGCTGGCATCGGCCGGTCCGGCGCAGGCGGAAGCGGCGTCGCGCGGTCTGGCGTCGGCCGCCGAGCTCGTCGCGGCCGCCCGGGCGGCCTGCACGGTGAGCGTGCAGGTGTCCGCGGCCGTCGCCGGCGGGCTGTTCGTGCTCGCCGCCCTGGCTGCTGTGTTCCGCAGAGCCGCCGTATAGGCCGTTATACGATCAGAAGGGGTCGCGCTCCGCCTCCCGGCCGACGGCTTCGGCGCGGGCCGCGGCCGCGGCCCGCGCCCCCGAAGCTGCTCAACCTGCTGTTCGCGCCGCCGCAACGCCTACGGGCCGTTCCCGCCTCAGCTCGACGAGTCCCTCTTGTCGTCGTAGGAGGTCCAGCCGCCCTGACCTTCGGCCGCCTCGACGTCGGCGTCGGCGGACGCGGCGTGCGTCATCGCGGCCACCGTGCGTTCGAGGCCCTGCTGGACCTCGTCCCCGTCCGCCTCGCGGACGCTGTGCAGCGTGACGGTGATCTCCGAGGACGCCGGGCCGTCGTCGCGGATGCGCAGTTCGCCGTGGTAGTCGTCGGGGCCCTCCGCACCCCACTTCAGCGACCGGGTCGCCGGGTCGGTGTGCAGCCACGCCTCCCCGGCGACGCGCCGGCCGTGCACCTCGGCCTCGACGTGGACGCTGTCCCCGCCCTGGGGCTCGGCGACCTTCATCTCCGGGAAGTAGCGCGGCAGGTTCTCGGGGTGGCTCAGGAACGCGAACAGCTCGTCGGCGGGGACGTCGGCGGTCACGGTGTGGCGGTACTCGGTCATCGGCTGACTCCTCTGGGGGTCCGGTCGGCCCGGTTACCCGTCCGGTACCGGACCAACCGCCGCAACCGTGCATCAAACGGGTCCGTACGGGGAATCCGGAAGACATGACGGCCACCGAACCCGAGACCCGGGTGCCCCGGCGGGGCCCCGCCCCCGTCCAGGGCATGGGCATGCTGATCGGCCTGCTGTTCCTCGTCCTCGCGGCGCTGGAGCTGATGGCGGGGGTGCCGACCGCGGGCGGTCCCCGTGTGCTGTTCGGCCTGGTCGCCGTGTCCGGGGTGTGGACGCTGGTGCACCTGCTGACCGGCGTCGCCGCGGTGTTCTGCACGCGCTCCCCGCGGCTGGCGGCCCGGTTCCTGATCGTCGCCGGCGCCTGTTACGCCGTGGCCGGGCTCGCCGGGCTGCTCCCCCTGCCGCACGCGGTCACCGACGTGCTGCCGCTGAACACCGCGGGCGTCTGCCTCGACCTGGCGCTCGGCACGGCGATGCTCATCCTCGGCGCGGGCTGGCTGTGGCGCCGGCCGGAACGGCGCCGCTGAGGACGTCGTCCCGCCGGGGGAACCGCACCAGCACCGCCGTGACGAGCACCGCGAGTCCGAAAAGGACATAGCCGTTGCCGGTGAGCTGCTGGACGAAGTTCCACTGCCGTTCCACCTCCCCGCCGCGCGGCCACCACCACTGCGGACCCGCGACGAACAGCACCGCGCCGGCGCCGGCCAGAACCGCGAATCCGCGCCGCCGGGTGCGGCGGGCCAGCTCCGCCCAGCCGAGCAGGACGACCACGGCCCAGACCCAGTGGTGGGTCCAGGAGATCGGCGAGACCAGCAGCCCGCCGACCGCGTTCAGGCCGAGCGCGACGGTGGTCTCCCCCGCCGCCAGCGCGCGCCGCACGCCCAGCGCGGTCAGCACGAGCACCACAGCCACCAGCGGCAGCCACCACGCGGTCCGCGCGTCCGACGGCACCCCGGCCCTGGCGAGCAGCCCGAGCAGCGACTGGTCACCGGCGTAGGTCGGCTCGCCGACGCGGCCGGTGTCCCACAGCGCGGCTGTCCAGTACCGCACCGAATCCGCGCCGGCGAGCAGGAAGCCCAGCGCCGTCACGGTCAGGAACGTCACGACGGCGGTCACCGCGGCCCGGCCGTCCCGGCGGAGCAGGAAGTACAGCAGGAACACCGCCGGGGTCAGCTTCACCGCGGCGGCCAGACCGATCAGCAGGCCGCGTGGCCACCGCGGGGTGTCCACCAGGACGTCCAGCACGACGAGCGCCAGCAGCAGCAGGTCGATCTGGCCGGCGTACAGCGTGCGCAGCACCGGTTCCAGCACCTCCGCGGCCGGCAGCAGCGCCGCGACCCGCTGCCAGTCGCACCGCACGCCGAGCGCGCGCAGCACCGTCACCAGCACCAGCGCCAGTACGCCGAGCGTGAGCAGGGTGAGCAGGAGGCAGGCGGCCCAGTACGGCAGCAGCGCGAGCGGGGCCAGCACGATCGCCGCGAACGGCGGGTAGGTGAAGAGCAGGAACTGGCCGTCGCCGGTGGGCGGTAGCGTGCCGTACAGAGCTCGGCCGTGCAGCAGCGCCGCCGAGCCGAGGCGGTAGACGTCGAGGTCGACGCGGTACGCGGGAAACCGCCACCGCCCGCCGTTGTACGACACGAGCACCGCCACCAGGACGAGCAGCTGCGCCCCGAGCAGCACGTACTTGTTCCCCAGCTTGTCCCGCACCCCTGCTCCCCCTCCGGTCACCCGTCGCATTCTGTCGGGTCCCGGCGCGGGCACCATCCGGAAAACCCCCGAAACGACCCGGGGAAAACCGGTTGCCGTCCGTGCCACCCTGGGCAGATGGGGACTCCGGACGGCTTCGCCTACCGCGACGAGGACGGCACCGTGGCGATCACCCACCACGGCCGTCCCGCCGGGACCCTGCGCGGGGCCGCCGCCGCGCGGTTCCTGGCCGCGGTGGCGCGGGGGGACGACCAGCAGCTGCTGATGGCCCGCGTGACCGGGAATTACAAGCACGGCAACGAACGCCGGGCGCGTGAGCACCCGCGCAACCGCGGCCGCTGAGTTTCCGGGCGTTCGGGGCAAGCGGCGCGCCCGGATGGGCTAGCATCTGGGTTCGTGCCGGGTTCGTCGAAAATTCACGCCAATCCCAACACCGGTTTCGCGTGGCTGCGGATGATCGGCGCGATCACGGTGATCGTCGACCACAGCATGCCGCTGCTGCACCCGCAGCGGCTGACGATCTTCCCCGCCTCCTGGCACATGTCGCCGGGGTACATCGCGCTGATGGGCTTCTTCGCGATGAGCGGCTACCAGATCCAGGACAGCTGGGCGCGCGACCCGTCGTGGTGGCGGTTCGCCGCGCGGCGGCTGCTGCGGATCATGCCGCCGCTGGTCGTGGTGCTGCTGGTGACGGTGTTCGTCATCGGCCCGCTGGTGACGACGTGGCCGGCCCACGACTACTGGACGCACATCCAGACGTGGCGCTACCTCGTCGGCACGACCGTGCTGTTCTACATGCAGCACACCCTGCCCGGGGTGTTCGCCGGCAATCCGTACCCGTTTTCGGTGAACGGCGCGCTCTGGACGCTGCCGATGGAGCTGCTCGGCTACGGGCTGGTCCTCGTGGCCGGCGTGATCGTGCTGATCGGCGTGCCGCGCTGGTTCCTGCTGCTCGTCCTCGGCGGCATGGTCTACACCGACAGCGTGCTGCGGGCGACGTTCGAGTACCACGGGGCGGGCGGCTCGCTGCTGGTCGTCCCGATCGGGTCGACGGTGTCGTTCCTGGTGCCGTTCGTCATCGGGGTGGTGCTGCACGCCTACCGCGACCGGATCCCGCTCAAGCCGTGGGTGGCGCTCGTCCTCTTCGCCGCGTACCTGGGGCTGAGCCAGACGCCGGTGAGCCGGTACGCGCTGGCGCTCAGCGCGGCGTACGGCGCGATCACGCTCGCGACGCACTGGCCGCGGAAGCTGGAGGCCGGCGGCCCGTACGCCTACGGCAGCTACGGCACCTACATCTGGGGCTTCCCGATCCAGCAGCTGCTCATCCTCGGCGGGGTGCGGCAGGTGTGGCTGCTCATCCTGCTGGCGGTGCCCGCGTCCTACCTGGTCGGCCAGCTGTCGTGGAGCTACGTCGAAAAGCCGACGCAGCGGCTGCGCCGGTACCTGCGGCAGCCGGCCCCGGTCCGGCGGCCCGTGGCCGCACCGCCGCAGCTGCCCGCCACCGCGGCCGCACCGCTGCGGAGATCCTGACCGTTCGGCATGCTGGCGCCGTGACCTACGACGTGCGGACGATCCGCGAGCACTTCCCCGCCCTCGACGGCGGCGCCGCCCACTTCGACGGACCCGGCGGCTCCCAGGTGCCCGACGTCGTCGGGGAGGCGGTGGCCGGCACGCTCTGCGCCGCGATCGCCAACCGCGGCGTCGTCACGGCCGCCGAGCGCCGGGCGAGCACGGTCGTCGCCGAAACCCGGCAGGCCGTCGCCGACCTGCTCGCCGCCGACCCGGCCGGCGTCGTCTTCGGCCGCAGCATGACCCAGCTGACCTACGACTTCTCCCGCACGCTGGCCCGGAACTGGGGTCCCGGCGACGAAGTCGTCGTCACCCGGCTCGACCACGACGCCAATATCCGGCCGTGGGTCCAGACCGGCGCCACCGTGCGCTGGGTGGATTTCTCCCCTGAGACGGGACAACTCGCCGCGGTCGGCCCGCTGCTGTCGGAGCGGACGCGGCTGGTCGCGGTGACGGCGGCGTCGAACCTGCTGGGCACCCGGCCGGACATCCCGGCGATCGCGGCGGAGGTGCACGACGCCGGGGCGCTGCTGTACGTCGACGGCGTCCACCTGACCCCGCACGCGGCGGTCGACGTCACGGCGCTCGGGGCCGATTTCTACGCGTGTTCGCCGTACAAGTTCCTCGGCCCGCACCTCGGGCTGGTGGCGGCGGCGCCGGCCCTGCTCGAGACGCTGCACCCGGACAAGCTGCTGCCGTCGACCGACGCCGTCCCGGAGCGGTTCGAGCTCGGTACGCTGCCCTACGAACTGCTCGCGGGCACGACGGCGGCGATCGACTTCCTCGCCGGACTGGTGCCGGGTACCGGCTCGCGCCGTTCGCGCCTGCTGGAGTCGATGGCGGCGTTGGAGTCGCACGAGAACGCGCTGCTGGCTCGCCTCGACGCTGGTCTGGCTGCCCTGCCGGGAGTCACCCGGTACGGCTCGCCGGAGCGCCACCGGACCCCGACGGTGTTGTTTTCCGTGGCCGGGGTCGCCTCCCAGGCGGTGTACGAACACCTTGGCGCGCAAGGGGTCAATGCCCCGGCGGGGAGTTTCTACGCGATCGAGTGTTCGCGGCATCTGGGTCTGGGTGACACCGGCGCGGTGCGGGCGGGGATCGCGCCGTACACGACGGAGGAAGACGTGGACCGGCTGCTGGCCGGGGTGGAGTCGCTGCCCCGCGGGTGAACTGCCCGTGATCCGGGTGGCGAGCCGGGATTTCCCCGGCCCGCCACCCTCGACCTCACGGCACCGGCGCGAACCCCGCCGGCCGCGCGGTGAACGTCCCCCGGCCCTGTGTCCGGCTCCGCAGCCGGTTCGCGTAGCCGAACAGCTCCGCCACCGGCACTGTCGCCGTCACCACCGCCGTGCCCGTCCGCACCACCGAGCCCGCCACCCGGCCCCGGCGGGCGGCGAGGTCGCCGAGCACGCCGCCGACCGCGTCGGACGGCACCGTCACCACGACCTCCGCCACCGGCTCGAGCAGCCGCAGGACCGACGAGCGCAACGCCTCCCGCAGCCCGAGCCGGCCCGCCGTCCGGAACGCCAGCTCCGACGAGTCCTTCGGGTGCGTCGCCCCGTCGGTCAGCGTCACGCGCAGGCCCGTCACCGGATGGCCGCCCAGCGGTCCCTCGGCCAGTGCGTCCCGGCAGCCGGCTTCGACCGCGCGGACGTACTCGCGCGGCACCCGGCCGCCGACGACCGCCGAGGCGAACTCGAACCCCTCCGGAGCCGGCGAGACGTCCAGGACCACGTGGGCGAACTGGCCCGCCCCGCCGTCCTGCTTGACGTGGCGGTAGACCAGCCCGGTCACGCCGCGGACCACGGTCTCGCGGTGCGCGACCTCCGGACGGCCCACCGCGACCGCCAGGCCGCGGTCGCGCCGGAGCTTCTCCACCGCCACCTCCAGGTGCAGTTCGCCCAAGCCGGACAGCACCGTCTGGCCGGTCTCCGGATCGACCCGCACGACCAGCGACGGGTCCTCCTCGGCCAGCCGCGCGAGGGCCGACGTCAGCCGCTCGCCGTCGCCCGCCCGCCGCGCTTCGACCGCCACCGAAACCACCGGGTCCGCCGTCACCGGCGGCTCCAGCAGCACCGGATCGCCGGGCGCGCAGAGGGTGGCGCCGACGCGCGCCGCCTTGGGCCCGGCCACCGCGACGATGTCGCCGGCCACCGCACTGTCCACTTCGGAATGCCGGTCGGCCTGCACGCGCAGCACACGCGCGATGCGTTCGGTGCGTCCGGCGTCCGTCACCTGGTCTCCCTTCCGCAGCGTTCCCGAGTACACCCGCAGGTACGTGAGCCGTCCCGTGGCCGTCGAGACGACCTTGAACACCAGCGCGGCCAGCGGCGCGGCCGGGTCGGCGGGCCGGTCGGCCCGCACCGGCGGGACGTCCGCCGGCGACGGCAGGTACGCCACGACGGCGTCGAGCAGCGGCTCGATCCCGCGGTCGCGGTAGGCCGCCCCGCACAGCACGACGAGCCCGTCGCCGCTGAGGGTCAGCTCCCGCAGCGCCTTCTCCAGCGTTGCCGCCGAAACCGTGCCGGTGGCACAGAACTCCTCGAGGGCCACCGGGTGCAGCTCGGCTACGGCTTCCTCCAGCACCCGGCGACGGCGGCGAGCCTCGGTGCGGAGGCCGTCCGGCACGTCCTGCTCCCGCAGGTGCAGCAGGTCGACGACGCCGGTGAAGCCGTCCTCGCGCCCGATCGGCAACTGCACGACCAGCGGTGCCGGGTGCAGCCGCGCCCGGATCGAGGCGACGGCGGCGTCGAGGTCGGCGCCCGGGCGGTCGAGCTTGTTGACGAACGCGATCCGCGGCACGCCGTGCCGGTCGGCCTGCCGCCACACGGTTTCGCTCTGCGGCTCGACCCCCGCGACGGCGTCGAACACGGCGATGGCGCCGTCGAGCACCCGCAGCGACCGCTCGACCTCGTCGGTGAAGTCGACGTGGCCGGGGGTGTCGATGAGGGTGAGCCGGTGGCCGTCCCACGTGCAGCTGACGGCCGCGGCGAAGATGGTGATGCCGCGGTCGCGTTCCTGCGGGTCGAAGTCGGTGACGGTGGTGCCGTCGTGGACCTCGCCCTGCTTGTGGGTGGCGCCGGTGCGGTGGAGGACCCGTTCGGTGACGGTGGTCTTGCCCGCGTCGACATGAGCGAGGATGCCCAGATTGCGGAGGTGGTGAGTACGCACAGCACTGTCCTTTATGGACTCAAGGTGATCAGGACGGCGCGATTCCCCGCGACGCCGGGCGTTCGCCCTAGGGCGTCACGAGTTCCGGTGCGAGCCGCGCGGCAGGCACCGAAGACGCGGAGACACCAGGATCACCTCGGACCGCGACCGGGGAGCGACAGCGATGCGGTGACGCAAGGCCGGCTCCCTTCGTTCGACGCGGTGGACAGGTTCCGGCGCAGCCTAACGACGCCCGGCCCCGCTCACCAACCGGTTTCCGCCCGCTCGCACCGTGATCGGCTCTCTGAGCACGGGAGTCAGGGGGCGGGTGGGGCCACGACGCGGAGCTGGAGCATGGCCGCGAACCTCGCTTCCGGGTCGGTCATGTCGAAGCCGCCGACTTCGGCGAGCCGGCGCAGCCGGTAGCGGAAGGTGTTCGGGTGCACGTGGACCGCGGCGGACGCGGCGATGACGTCGCCGAAGGCGTCGAGCCAGGCCCGCAGGGTCGAGACGAGGTGGGCGTGGTGCCGCTCGTCGTAGTCGAGCAGCCGGGCGACCGGCCCGGTCGGGCGGTCGCCGCGCGCGGCGACCAGGTCCTGCAGCTCCAGCAGGAGCGCCTCGACGTGCACGTCGGCCAGGAGCGCGACCCGGCGGCCGGCGCCGCTGCCCGACCGCAGCACCCGCAACGCCCGGTCGGCGCTGGCGCGCGCTTCCGGCAGCTCGGCCGCGCTGAGCGCCACCGGGCCGATGCCGACCACGGCCCGGACCCGGTCGCCGACCCGGTCCAGGAAGTCCTTGGCGATCCGCAGCGCACGGCGTTCGCCGTCGGCGTCGCGGGTCACCGGGACCAGGCCGTAGGCGGCGTCGCCGACGAGCGCGGCGGCGCAGCGCGGGTGGACGGCGCTCAGGTGCATCGCGAGCCCGTCGGCCAGGCGCTGCCGCTCGGTCGCGACCTCGGCGTCGGCGGCCCCGTTCCCGAGCACCGCCAGCGCGAGGACGACGACCGGCTGGTCGGCCAGACCGAGCCGGCTCAGAGCTTCCCGCGCGGCGGCCCCGCCTTCCAGCGCCGTGCTGACCAGGTCGGCGCGCAGCCGCCGTTCGACGTCGGCGCCGGCCCGGACGCGCAGCAGGTGCAGCGCCACCAGGCGGGCCGCGTCGCAGAGCGCCTGCGTCCGGTCGGCGGTCAGCGGCTCGCGCACCGCCGCCCAGATCGAGCCGAGGATCTCGTCGCCCGCGCGGACCGCGACGGCCACCCGGGGGACCTTGAAGCCGTCGGGGCTTTCCGGCACCTGGTCGACGTACACCGGCTGATCGCTGCGGTAGAGCTCCCGGAACACCCCCCGTTCGGCCAGCATCCGGGAGAAGCGCTCGGGCACCTGCCGGCCGAGGATGGTCTCGACCCGCGACGGGTCGGCTTCGTCCTGCCGTCCCGAGAACGCCAGCACGCGGGACCGCCGGTCCTCGATGGTGACCGGCGCGTCGATGAGCGCGCCGATCGCGTTGGCCACGGCGAACAGGTCACCCGACGGCAGCCCGGCCAGGGTCTCCGGCTGGGCGTCGCCGACGTCGCCCTCCGCCAGGAGGGACCGCAGCATGGCGGCGAGCTGGGCCCAGGACGCGCCCCGGGCCAGGCTCAGCAGGGCGACGCCGGTCTCCTCGACGGCGGCGGTGACCGCCGCGGTCACCGTGACCGGGGCGCGCAGCACGAGCCCGGCCGCGTCGTGGCCGGCCAGGGTCCGCAGCTGCCGCACCACCTCCGCCGGGTCGGCGAGGCCGACGCCCAGCACCAGGGCGTGCCGCGGCAGCGCGGGCTCGTCGAGGGGATCGTGGATGGCGACGCCGCCGATGCCGCCCGGGCGGTCGCCGTCGCCGAGCAGCAGGTCCAGGAGAGTGCCGCCCAGGTCGTCGAGGACGCGGCCGAGGCTGGCTTGCGGGCGCAGGTTCACCGAAACGAGCACCTCCCGACGCTAGGCGCGACGCTGTCAGCCTAGTTCGTCGCCGCGGACGAAATCGGTCCCGGATTTCGTCCGCTTCCACCACCCGGGAGCCGACCGCGGGTGTCCACAGTGGAGCCTGACAGCGTCTTGCCGTCGCCGGTCGGGCGTCCCGCCGGCCAGAACGACGCAGATTGGCATCGCAACGCACCGGTAGCGGTTCCCGGCCGGCTACGCCTCCGCGTGCCCGAGCGCCAGCTCCACCGCCGACGCCAGGTCGTCGACCCACCGGAAGCCGCGGTCGCCCAGGTGCGCCCAGCCCGGGCCGGCCGTGGCCACCGGGCACCCGAGGTCTCCGATGCGCGCGGCCAGGAGGTCGTCGGCCGTCGGGGGCGCCATGGACCACAGCACCACCAGGACCGGGTCGAGGCGGGCGGCCAGGTCCGCCACCGTCTCCGCCGGCACGAGCTGACCGAGGTACGCCACCGGGACCGCGGCCTCGGCCAGCGTCGCCCGCAGCGCCTCCATCGGGAGGGAGTGCCGCTCGGCGGGGCAGCAGGCCAGCAGCACCGGGCGGCCCGGCACCGCCGCCGGGAACCGGCGGCTGAACCGCTCGAACGCCAGCGAGATCTCCGACGTCAGCGCCCATTCGGTCGCGAAGCACACGTCGCCGCGCTGCCATCGGTCGCCGAGGCCGCGCAGCACCGGCGCCAAGACGTCGGTCCAGGCGGCGGCCGGGCCCAGGGTGCCCAGCGTTTCGTCCAGCAGCCCGGCGACCGAGGCGTACTGCAGCTGTTCCGCGGCGTCCGCGAGTTCACGCGCGCGGCGGGAGGGCGGCACCTCGAGTTCGGCAGGCGAGCTCCCGAACGCCGCCGCGGCCGCTTCCCGCACGGGCATCCCCCGCGCGACGAGCCGCTGCATGTGCTGCAGGCGGCGGACGTCGGCGTCGGAGTAGCGGCGGTGCCGTCCGGTGCCGGCGGGCGGGCCGATCCCGTACCGCGCGCTCCAGCTGCGCAGGGTCACCGGCGACACGCCGAGCAGCTCGGCCACCTTGCCGGGCGCCCAGGCTCCTGCGCCGGGCGGCGCGTCGACGTTCTCGGATTCCACCGTGTCCCTTCGCCTCGCGGACGGCGAACGGCCGAAGTTTAGCGATGCGGGCAGCTGACCGGCGGCGACACGACGAAGAGACGGGCCGCAACGGCAGCCTCACGGCGGGCACAGCGGGCGCAGGCGGCGGCGATGCGGCGCCCGGAAACGGCAGCACAAGACGCGGCAGGGCGACGCGGCAACCCCAGCGGCAGCGGAGGACGCGGCGGCAACGCGACGACCGGACCGGCGGCAGGGCGCGGCCAAGCGGACAGCCGGACAGCCGGACAGCCCGGCCAGGCGAGCGACCGGCCGCACAGAACGCGGTGACCGGCTCCGCGACACCGGACGCGCCGCGGCTGCGGCCGTGCCAACCCGACACCCGGCCCGAGGGCGGGCAGCAGGGGACGCGGCGGCGGGGCGATGGCCGGCGCAAAACCCGGACCAGGAGCGGGCGGCGGGGGACGCGGCGGCGGGCGATGGCCGGCCGCGTCCCCCTCGGCGCCGCTCGGCGCCGGTGATCCGGCCCGCGTCGGCCGGATCCGGCCGGCCGGGCGGTGTGGCATCCGCCGCGGCCGGTGAGGTGCCGGGGATTCGATCCTCCAGGTCCAAGCTATACCGCCGCGCAACGCTTGCGCATCGGCTTCCCTCGGATGTCGCAGTGGTTCCGCCGCGTCCGGCCGAGTGATCTCGGGCCGCCGTGGGTACCACCGCCAAGGCGCTCGAGGAAGAGGGGAACCCGATGACCGACCACCGCACCGCGCCCGACCTCGCCACCACGACCGACGCCGGCGTCGTGACCGTCCGCTGCACCGGCGAGCTCGACCTCGACAGCACGCCCGGCCTGCGAAACGCGCTGCTGGGCCCCATCCGCGCCGGCGCCCGCGGGGTCGTCGTGGACCTCACCGGGACGACCTTCTGCGACTCGGCCGTCTTCAGCGTGCTGCTCGAGGCCCACCGCGACGCCGGCGCGCGGGGCGTCCCCTACGCCATCGCCGCCGGCGAGGCCGCGGTCGCCCGGCCGCTGCAGTTTCTCGGCTTGGACCGGCTGCTGCCGCTGTACCCCGGGCCGGCCGCCGCTCGGGCGGCCGTCGCCCGGAAACCGGTCGCGAACGGTGACGCCCCGGGGCCGAGCGCCGTACTGAACTGACCGGCCGCGTCCGAGGGTCCGTCCACTGTGGCCGCCCGCCGGCCGGCACGCGACGGTCGCGGGCCCGAGTCCGGGATCACAATGCACCGGTGCTGCGAACCCGCACCGGCCGTGACACGATCGGGCGAACTCCGCATCACGAGGTAGGCAGTTTGCTGGCTGTAACGAACCCGGAACGGACGAGCGCGCGGGACCGGTGGCTGCCCACCGCCTTCGGGGCGGTGCTGGCCGCCGCGGTTTTCCTCCTGGTGCGCGGCAGTCTCACCGACGACGGCTACATCACCCTGGCGTACGCGAGGAACCTCGCCGTGCACGGCGAGTGGGGCATCGTCCCCGGCTCGCCCGCCAACTCCGCGACGTCCCCGCTGAACGTCCTGGTCCTCGCCGCGCTGACCCTGGTGACGCGGGTGGCCGGCGACCCGCACCCGGTCGTGGCGCTCGGTGTCCAGACCGTCCTGTGCGGGGCCGCGCTCGGCTGGGCCTGGCAGCGCATCGGCCGGGTGCTGGCGCTGCCGGCCGCCGCCGGCCCGCTCGGGATCGCCCTGGTCCTGCTCAACCCGTTCGTGCTGTCGGCCATCGGGCTGGAGGTGCTGCTGATCCCGGCCGTGCTGCTGGCGCTCGCGGTCTGCGCGCTCGAAGGCCGGCCGGCCTGGTTCGGCGTCGTGGGCGGGCTCGCCGTCCTCACCCGCCTCGACCTCCTCGTGTTCGTGGTGGTGATCGCGGTGAGCACGCCCGCGATCCGGCGCCGGTGGCGGCCCGCCGCCGGCTTCACCGCGCTGACGGCCGCGCCGTGGTTCCTCGTGAGCTGGCTCGCCTTCGGGTCGTTCGTGCCCGACACGCTCGTCATCAAGCAGCTCCAGGCGGGGCTGTTCGCGCCGTGGAGCTACAGCACCGGACCGATGATGTACTACCTCGGCTGGCCGGTCACCGTGCTGGTGTCGTTCCTGCCCGCCCTGGCCGGCGTGGTCGCACTGGCCGGCTGGGCCGCGGCGCGGTTCGCCGTGCGGTGGCCGGAGTTCCCCGCGCTCGGCCCGGTGGCCGCGCTCGCCGGCGGCGGGATCCTCTACTACGTCGCCTATTCGTTCCTCGGCGTCGGCCCGTTCCACTGGTACTACGTGGCTCCGGTGACCGCGACGAGCTCGTTCGCCGTCGTCGCGTTCGGCGCCTGGTACGCCCAGGCGCGCGAGCGGACGGCCTGGCGGACCGGCCCGCCCGTGCTGGCGCTCGGCCTCACCGGCGTGCTGGTGCTGAGCGCCGCCGCGGTCGACGCCGCCCAGGGGCTGCCGTGGCCGTCGCCGGTGGTCTTCGGGAACTGGGCGAGCGCCCGGGACTACGCGCGGGTCGGGACCGAACTCGGCACGCGGCTGCAGGGGGCGAGCGTCGCCAGTCCCGGGGAGATCGGCACCCTCGCCTACTACTGCGAGTGCCCGATCCTCGACGAGTTCTCCGACCGCGGGCAGGCGGTCCAGCTGATCGAGAAGCGGATCGCGACGGCGAACCCGCTGATGAGCCTGGCGCTGCGGGTCAACTACCACTGGCTGGACACCTCGATCGCGCCGCGCCGGCCGGACTACCGGCTGCGCTACGCCGGTGGCCCGGCGACCGGACCGGACAGCTGGCCGGTCCGGTCCGCGGCGAAGGGCGACGGTCACTTCACCCTCACCCGCGCGCCGTGATCACCCCGCCCGCGGAGGCAGTGACGGAAAACTCGCAAGATTCGCCTGGACGCCAGACTGCACCGCGGCCGGGAAAGGCCATAGGGTTTGGACCATGAAGGTCGGCCTGCTCACCCGCGAATACCCGCCGGAGGTCTACGGCGGCGCCGGGGTCCACGTGGAGTTCCTCGCCCGGGAGTTGCGACCGCTGGTCGATCTCGACGTGCACTGCTGGGGCCCGGACCGCGCGGACGCCACCGGGCACACCGATCCCCACGGTTACCGCCAGCCCGCGTTCACGACCATGGACATCGCCGTGTCCATGGCGAACGCCCTCGAAGGCCACGACCTCGCGCACAGCCACACCTGGTACGCGAACCTGGCCGGGCACCTGGCGAAGATGACGCACGGGATCCCGCACGTGGTCACCGCGCACTCGCTGGAGCCGCTGCGGCCGTGGAAGGCCGAGCAGCTCGGCGGCGGCTACCGCGTCTCGTCGTGGATCGAGCGCGAGGCCTACGAAGCCGCGGACGCGATCGTCGCGGTCAGCGGCGGGATGCGCCGGGACGTGCTCGCCGCCTACCCGGCAGTGCCGCCCGAGCGCGTGCACGTGATCCACAACGGCATCGACACCACGCTCTACCGCCCCGACCCGGGCACCGAAGCGCTGGCCAAGCACGGCATCGACCCGGACCGGCCGTACGTGCTGTTCGTCGGCCGGATCACGCGGCAGAAGGGCGTCCCCCACCTCGTCCGCGCGGGCGCGCAGCTCGACCCGGGCACCCAGCTGGTGCTGTGCGCGGGCGGCGCCGACACCCCCGAGCTCGACGCGGAGTTCCGCGGCTTGGTCGCCGAGCTGGAGAAGACCCGCACCGGCGTGCGCTGGATCCCGGAGATGCTGCCGCGCGCCGAGGTCGTGCAGCTGCTGACCCACGCCGCGGTGTTCGCCTGCCCGTCGGTCTACGAGCCGCTCGGCATCGTGAACCTCGAGGCGATGGCGTGCGGCACGCCGGTGGTCGCCAGCGACGTCGGCGGCATCCCGGAGGTCGTCGACGACGGCCGCACCGGACTGCTGGTGCACTACGACGAACAGGATCCGAAGGGGTTCGAGGCGGGCCTGGCCGCCGCGCTGAACGAAGTGGTGGGCTCCCCGGATCGGGCCGCCGCGATGGGCACCGCCGGCCGCGAGCGCGCGGTCGGCGAGTTCGGCTGGAAGGCGATCGCCGAGCGGACGGTCGCCCTCTACGAAGCGTGCGGGAGGTCGCTGTGATCGGCGAATGCCATGTTCTGGGCATCGTGCTGGCGGGCGGGGAGGGCAAGCGGCTGATGCCGCTGACGGCGGACCGGGCGAAACCGGCGGTGCCGTTCGGCGGCACGCACCGGTTGATCGACTTCGTGCTCTCCAACCTGGTGAACGGCGGGATCCGGCGGCTGTGCGTGCTGACGCAGTACAAGTCGCACTCGCTCGACCGGCACATCTCGACGACCTGGCGGCTGTCCGCGCTGACCGGCGAGTACGTCACGCCGGTGCCGGCGCAGCAGCGGCTGGGTCCGCGCTGGTACCAGGGCAGCGCGGACGCCATCCACCAGAGCCTCAACCTGGTCCACGACGAAAACCCCGAGTACATCGCGGTGTTCGGCGCGGACAACATCTACCGCATGGACCCGAAGCAGATGCTGGACGCGCACATCGCGTCCGGCGCGGGCGTCACGGTCGCCGGGCTCCGCGTCCCGCGGAAGGAGGCGAGCTCGTTCGGGGTCATCCGGACCACCGACGGGCTGCTGATCGACGCGTTCATGGAGAAGCCCGCGGAGCCGCCGGGCCTGCCGGACTCCCCCGAAGAAGCGTACGTGTCCATGGGGAACTACATCTTCACCACGAAGGTGATGCTGGAGGCCCTGTACGCCGACGCCGAAAACGCCGCCTCGCACCACGACATGGGCCGCGACATCATCCCGGCGCTGGTCAAATCGGGCGAGGCCGCCGTCTACGACTTCAACACCAACGTCGTGCCCGGCGAAACCGAACGCGACCACGGCTACTGGCGTGACGTCGGGACCATCGACAGCTACTACGACGCGCACACCGACCTGATTTCGACGCACCCGATCTTCAACCTCTACAACCGGAAGTGGCCGATCCTCGCCCACCCCGGCCAGCGCGCGGCGGCGAAGTTCGTCGAGGGCGGCACGGCGAACCAGTCGATCGTCAGCAACGGCTGCATCATCTCCGGCGCACAGGTCGTCGACTCGGTGCTCTCCCCCGACGTCATCGTCGAACAGGGCGCGGTGGTGCAGGGCTCGGTCCTGCTCGACGGCGCCCGCGTCGGCCGCGGCGCGGTGGTGCGGCGGGCGATCCTGGACAAGAACGTCGTGGTCCCGCCCGGGGCGCACATCGGCGTCGACCTGGCCCGCGACCGCGGGCACTACCACGTCAGCGAGGGCGGCATCGTCGTGCTGGGCAAGGGGGAACGCGCGATCTGAGCCGGTTCAGGAGCCGGTGGCCGCCGAGATCCGCTCGACCACCTGGCGCGGGTCGATCCCCCAGCGCTCGGCGAGCTCCGAGATCGACGCTCCCGCCGCGTGTTCGGCAGCGATCAAGCTGTTGACGACGCCAGCCACCTACCACTCCTCGGTCACGGGTGTTCGAGCACCCGAGATGCTACATGTTCGTCGCGAATGTCGAATAACCTGCTGCACGTCGGCGCGCCGACCGCCGTTCCGGCGTCCGCTCACGGGCCGGTTTTCCCCGGCTCGAGCGCCGGATCCGGCGCATTCGCCTGCGCGCGCGTCGCGGTGAACACGGCGTCGAAGATCGGCGTCGGCTCACCGTCGTCGAGCCCCGGCTCCTCTTCCCCCGGGGTGCGCTTTTCCTCTCCCACGCGCCCAGTTTCTGCGACGGCCGCCGATTCCGCTCCGCCAACTCCGAAAATCGCCCGGCCGGGGGATCACCCCGCACCGCGCGGATTTCTCCCTTTCCGCGGCCGAAAAACGATTTCCCGTCGCGCATTTCCGCGGGTCCCGGGAATATCGCGGGCCCGCCGCGGATTGCACCCGGCATGAAAGCAGTCGTCTACCGCCGTCACGGCGGACCCGAGGTGCTGTCGCTGTCGGACCGGGCCGCGGCGGACCCAGGGCCCGGCGAGGTCCGCGTCCGGATCGTGGTGTCCGCGGTCAACCCGACCGACTGGAAGGCACGCAGCGGCCTGCGCGCCGAACCCGGCGCCGAAATCCCCGAAACGGTGCCCAACCAGGACGGCGCCGGCGTGGTCGACGCGGTCGGCCCGGACGTGACCGGCTTCGCCCCCGGCGACCGCGTGTGGCTGCTGCTCGCGGCCGCGCACGGGCCGTCGTCCGGCACCGCGCAGGAGTACACGGTGCTCCCCGCCGAGAAGCTGGTCCGGCTGCCCGACGGGGCCGGCTTCGACGAAGGCGCCGGGTTCGGCGTCCCGGGGCTGACCGCCCACCGGGCGCTCACCGTCGCCGAGGACGGGCCCACCCGGCTCGGCCCCGGCGCGCTGGACGGCCGCACGGTGCTGGTCAGCGGCGGTGCCGGGGCGGTCGGCAACGCCACGATCCAGCTCGGCCGCTGGGCCGGGGCGACCGTGATCGCGACCGTCAGCAGCGACGGGAAAGCCGCACTCGCCCGGGCGGCCGGCGCCCACCACGTGGTCCGCTACCCCGACCCGGAGCTCGCCGCCCGGATCCGCGAGATCGCGCCCGACGGCGTCGACCTCGTCGTGGAGGTCGCGGCCGGGGTCAACGCGGGACTGCACCCCCAGGTGCTGCGTCCCCGCGGCACGGTCGCCGTCTACGGCGACGACCGGGGCACCGGGACCGTGGCCCTGGACTTCGGGCCGAACTTGATGCTCAACGCGCGGTACCAGTTCCTGGTGCTCTACACGGTGGGCGCGGACAAGCTGCGAGCCGGCGCCGAAGACGTCACCGCGGCGCTGGCCGACGGCGCGCTGCGGCTCGGTGAAGACCGCGGTGTGCCGGTCCACCGGTTCCCGCTTTCCGACACGGCGAAGGCCCACATCGCCTCGGAAGAGGGCGTCACCGGCAAGGTGCTGATCGACGTCACCCCGGCCGGCTGACGGTCCGGGCCGGCCGGTTCCGTCGCGCCGGCCCGAACCGCGGCGGACCGGGACGTTCCCGCCCACCGGCGCGGCACCACGCTCTACGATCGCCCGCGGAGGTGGGTGTGGAGCCGTTGGGTGCGGGTGAGCCGGCGCAGGCCGGGCGGTACCGGCTGCTCGCCGCGGTCGGCGAGGGCGGGATGGGCCGGGTGCTGCTCGGGGTCGCCCCCGACGGCAGGCTGGCCGCCGTCAAGCAGGTCCACCGCCGGTTCGCGCACGATCCCGGGTTCCGCGAACGGTTCCGCCGCGAGGTCGAGGTCTCGCGGCTGGTGTCGGGCGCCTACACGGCGGCGGTGATGGACGCCGACGCGCACGCGCCGACGCCGTGGCTCGCCTCGGTGTTCGTCGCCGGGCCGTCCCTGCAGGAGGCCGTCGACGCGACCGGGCCACTGCCGCCGACCGCGGTGCGGCACCTGGCCGCCGGGCTGGCGTCGGCGCTGACCGGCATCCACCGGGCCGGGCTGGTGCACCGGGACCTCAAGCCGGGCAACGTCCTGCTCGCCGGCGACGGTCCGCGCGTCATCGACTTCGGCATCGCCCGCGCCGCCGAGGGCAGCACCGACCTGACCCACACCGGCGTCATCCTCGGCTCGCCCGCGTTCATGTCGCCGGAGCAGGCGGACGGCCGGCCGCTGACCCCGGCGAGCGACGTGTTCTCCCTCGGCGCGCTGCTGGTCCTCGCGGCCACCGGGCGCAGTCCCTTCGCCGGGGCGTCGGCACCGCAGTCGCTGTACAACGTCGTCCACACGCACCCGGACCTGCGTGCTCTCCCGCCCGAGATCCGCGCCCTCGCCGAACCGTGCCTCGCCAAGGACCCGGCCCGGCGGCCGACGCCCGCGCAGCTGCTCGAGTTCCTCGGGCCCCTGCCGCCGGTCCAGCGCCCGTGGCCGCCCGCCGTGCACGCCCTGATCGCGCGCCGGGAGGCCGAGGTGGCGGCCGTCGTGGCCAAGCCGCCGAAGCCGCGGCGGCGCGGCCTGCGAGCCGCGCTCGCCGCGACGGCGGCCGTGGTCGTCGTCGGCGGCGCGATCACCGCCGTGACCCTGCTGAACGGCGACGGCGGCGCGACCGCGGCTCCGGCGAGCAGCCCGGCCGCGCCCCCGGTGCCGGCGACGTCCGCGCCGAACCCCGACCCGCTCGGCCCGGACAAGCTGCGCGGCGTCGACGCGTGCCAGGTGCTGCCGTCGGTGCCCGGGATCGGGAAGCTCACCCCGAAGGTCGACGTCCAGCTCTTCTCCTGCACCTTCGAGACCCCGCAGCGCCAGTGGATGGAGCTGACGATCGGGGGCCCGGTGGCCGCCGGCGGCACGCCCGCCGGGGAGCTCGGCGGCCTGCCGCTGAGCCTCGACGAGAAGAGCGGCGGCTGCACGGCCTCGGTGCCGATCGTGGACCGCCCGGCCGCCACCATCGGTGTCGAAGCCGGCAACGTCGGGGTGGGCACGTTCGCCAAACCGTGCGACGCGGCACAGACCGCGCTCACCGAAGCGGTCGGCCGGCTCCGCGCCGGCAGCGCCGGCTTCCCGGCGGGGAGCCTCGCGCCGGTCGACCCCTGCGGCCTGGTCGCCACCGCGACCGCGCAGCGGATCGCCGGGCCGATCACCAAGGTGGAACCCCGCGGCCTGCACGAATGCCGCTGGACGGCGGGCGGCGACATCTCCGTGGCGCTCGAACGCGGACGCCCGCCCGTCCCGGCGAAGGAGAACTCCTACGACGCGGCCGGCACCGTCGACCTCGGCGGCGTCGCCGCGTACTTCACCGCGGACCAGATCAACCCCGCGAAGGTCGACTGCACCCTGACCTGGCCGCACCGGCCGGTCGACGAAGAAGCCTCGGAGAACGTCATCGTCCGCTACACCACTTCCGCCAGCACGCTCACCATCGAGCAGACCTGCCGCCAGGTGCAGGACTTCGCCAAGGCGGTCCGCTCCGGGCTGCCGAAGCCGTGAAGCCGCTGGAGCCGGGCGAGGCCCGGCACGCCGGGAAATACCGCCTGGTCGCCGAACTCGGCGAGGGCGGCATGGGCCGCGTCCTGCTCGGCGTGGCCCCCGACGGCAGGCTGGTCGCGCTCAAGCAGGTGCACGCGGAGTTCGCGCGCGACCCCCGCTTCCGCGCCCGGTTCCGGCAGGAAGTGCAGGCGTCGCAACGGGTTTCCGGCGCGTTCACCGCCGCGGTCATGGACGCCGATCCCGACGCCGAAACCCCTTGGCTCGCTTCGGTGTTCGTCACGGGACCGTCACTCAAGGAAGCCGTCGAAGCGACCGGGCCGCTGCCGGTCGAGGCGGTCCGCCGGCTCGCCGTCGGGCTGGCGACCGCGCTGATCGAGATCCACCGGACCGGCCTGATCCACCGGGACCTCAAGCCCGGCAACGTGCTTCTGACCGGCGACGGGCCCCGGGTGATCGACTTCGGCATCGCCCGCGCCACCGAGGGCGGCGCCGAGCTCACCGGCACCGGCGGCATCGTCGGCTCGCCCGCGTTCATGTCCCCCGAACAGGCCGAAAGCCGACCGCTGACCCCGGCGAGCGACGTCTTCTCCCTCGGTGGCCTGCTGGTGATGGCGGCGACCGGGCACGGCCCGTTCACCGGCTCGACGACGGCGCAGATGCTCTACAACGTCGTGCACGCGGTCCCCGAGCTGACCGGGGTGCCGCCGGAGATCCGCGCGCTCGTCGAGCCGTGCCTGGCCAAGGACCCGGCCCGGCGGCCGGCGCCGCAGCGGATCCTCGACTTCCTCGGCCCGGTGGCGCCCGGGATCCGGCCCTGGCCGGACGCCGTGCACCGGCTGATCGAGTCGCAGGACACCGCCGTCCGCACCGCGCTGGCGTGGCCGGTGGCCCAGCCCGTGCCCGCGCCGCCGCGGCGGCGCCGCTGGGTGCCGGTCGTGGCGGTGCTGTCGGCCGTCGCCGCGCTCGCGGCGGGCAGCCTGATCGCGCTGAAGGTGTCCGGCGCCGACGCGGACGCCGCCTCCCCGGGCGCGAACCTCGACCCGACGAGCCTGGAGACGCTGCGGCGCACGGACCCCTGCAAGGTGCTGGACGACGTGACGGTGCCCGACGCGGGAAAGCTCCGCGCGGACCGGGGCTCCCTCTACTTCGACCGCTGCGACTACCGGACGCGGTCGGGCGCGACGATCTCCGTCAAGCTGGGCGACCGCATCTACGTCGAAGGCGGCCGGCCGGCCGAGGACCTCGACGGCAGGCCGGTGCTGTTCACCGAGATCAGCGGCAGCACGTGCGACGCGAGCATCCAGCTCCCCGCCCAGCCCGAGCTCGGCGTGACGGCGCTGGCCAAGACGTGCGGCCTGGCGAAGGCCACGCTCGGCAAGGTGCTCGAACGCGTCCGCGGCGGCGCCGCGTACGACCTGCCGCCCGGCACGCTGCTCGCGGTGGACCCGTGCGCGGTGCTCGACAAGACCGCCGCGGCGCAGCTCCTCGGCCCGGTCCGCCAAGTCGTGCTCACCCGGCTCCGCGAGTGCGAGTGGACGGCCGCGACGTCGCTGAAGCTGACTTTCGAGAAGCTGACGGTGGCTCCGGAGACCGGCACCCCGGCCGACCTCGGCGGGGTCACCGGCACCCGCCGCGAAGCCGGCGACAGCTGCACGCTGACGTGGAACCACCGCCGGTTCGACGCGACGCAGGCGGAGCACGTCCGGATCCTCGCGACGAAGACCGGCGGCGGCGCCTGCGACGCGGCGGTGGCGTTCGGCCGGGCCGTGGCCGGGAAACTGCCGAAGCCCTGACTCAGCCGGTGCTCACCCGGAGGCCGCGGCGCAGCGCGTCGGCCTCGTCGGCGAACATCCGGCGGGAGATCGCCGCGGTCTCCACCATCCCCGATCCGTGGAACGTACCCGGGTAGTGGCGGAGCTCGGTCTGCACGCCGGCGTGCGCGAGCCGTTGCGCGTACTGGATTCCCTCGTCGCGCAGCGGGTCGAACTGGCAGGTCGTCACGAACGCGGGCGGCAGCCCGGCCAGGTCGGTCGCGCGGGCCGGGGCGGCGTAGGGCGAGACGTCGGCGCCACCCGGCGTCGTGCCGAGGTAGCTGGTCCAGCTGAAGACCGCGTTGGGCCGGTTCCAGACCGGGGTGTCGGTGTAGGCCTGCATCGACGGCGTGTCCAGCCGGTCGTCCAGCTCGGGGATGCCGAGGTACTGGAAGCACAGCGTGGGGCCACCGCGGTCGCGGGCCAGCAGCGCCACCGCGGCCGACAGGCCGCCGCCGGCGCTCTCGCCGGCCACGCCGATGCGGGCCGGGTCGATGCCGAGCTCGGCGGCCTTGGCCTCGACCCAGATCAGGGCCGCGTAGCAGTCCTCGACCGGCGCCGGGAACGGGTGCTCGGGCGCCAGGCGGTAGTCCACCGAGACGATGACGATCCCCAGCTCGTCGACCAGCCGGACCAGCTGCGCGTCGAACATGTCCAGGTCGCCCATGACGAACCCGCCGCCGTGGATGTAGAGCAGGCCGGGCACGGCATCCGTGCGGTCGCCCGGCGAGTAGACGCGCACCGGCACCTCGGGCGCGTCGGACGGGCCGGGGACGGCCGTGTCCCGGACGTCGACGGGGTTCACCGGCTCGTAGGCCGGGAGGATGTTCCCCAGTTCCGCCAGCGAGGACCGCGCGGCCAGCAGGGACTCGTGGTCGGTCAGGGTCACCGCCGGCAGCATGTCCAGCCAGGGCACCAGCTCGGGATCGATCGCGTAGGTCATGGTTCGATGATGGGCCGCCGGCCGTGACCCCGGCCACCGCCACGCGGCGGGCGTTGCCGGGCCGGAGCTCGCCATCCGGCGGCGGGCGCGCCTATCGTGACGGCATGAAAGGCCTGCTGCTGCGGCTGTCCGGGCTCGACGCCGATGCCGAGAACGCCGTGCGCGTGATCGGGTTCTTCGACCGCCTGATCACCGGCCGCGCCGGCTTGGACGCCCTGGTGCGCAGCACGGCCGAGCTCGCCGGCTGCCCGGTCGGCGTACACGCGCCCGGCCAGGGCCTGTCCCTGCGCGCGGCCGCCGGAGCGGACGTCGTGACGCCCGGACCGGCGCCCGCGGGAGCCGCCACGCGCGAGCTCGAAGGCGGGGTGGTGGTGTGGGTGGCCCGGGCCGGCCCGCCGCTCCCGCTCGACGACATGCTGCTGGAGCGGTTCGCGATCGCCACCGCGGTCCTGCTGGAGCATTCCGGCGTGCCGCGGCCCGAGCTCGGGGACCCGGCCCTGGTCGAGCTGGTGCTGTCCGAGGACGTCGGCACGGCCGAGCGGTCGCGGGCCCTGCATCTGCTCGGCGTCGGCCCGGCGACCCGGCTGCGCGTGCTGGCGGGCACCGGCCTCGACGCGCTCGCCGGGCGGTCGGCACTGCTGGGCCGCGTGCGGGCGGTGCTGGCCACCGGCGAGGGGCCCGGCCCGCTCCCGGACGGCAGCCGGGCGGGGATCGGCCCGGAACTGCCGGCCATCGACGTGGCCCGCTCCTGGGCGGCCGCCCGGACCGCACTGCGGTTCACCTCGGCCGCCGAGCCGGTGGTGTGGTGGGAGCGGCTCGGCGGCCTGGCCGCGCTCGACGGCCAGCTCGGCCAGGCGGACCTCGCCGAGCTGGCCGACGTCCGCGCGCTCGACCGGCTGGCCGGCGAGCCCCACGGCGAGGACACCCTGGCGGCGCTCGACGCGCTGTGCGCGACGGGGTCGGCACGCAAGGCCGCGGCGGTGCTGCACCGCCACCACAGCACGATGCCCGCCCGGCTCGCCCGCGCCGAAGCCGTCCTCGGCTTCGACGTCGACTCCCCCGCCGGCCGGTTCCGGCTGCACCTCGCCCTCATGCTGCGCCGGCTGCGGGACAACGACACCGGGCTCAGCTGACCGTCCTCAGCTGCCCGTCCTCAGTGGACCGTCCTCAGCTGACCGTCCTCAGTGGACCGTCCTCAGTGGACCCTTCGTCCGGTGCACCAGGTCCTCGGCGGCCGCGGGCCAGTCCGGGTGGTCGAACGCGAACCCCGCTGCGAGCAGCCGTCCCGGCACCACGCGGCGGCTCTTCAGCAGCAACTCCGTGTCACTGCGGAGCAGGAACGCTCCGATCTCCGCCAGCCACCTCGTCGCCGGCAGGCCGAACGGCACCCCCGCGGCCGCCCGCAACGCGCGCAGGAAGTCGCGGTAGGGCAGCGGTTCCGGAGCCGCCAGGTTCACCGGCCCGCTCAGGTCGTCGCGCGCGACGAGGAAGTCGATCGCCCGGAGCAGGTCGTCCTCGTGGATCCACGACAGGTACTGCGCGCCGCCCGCGACCGGGCCGCCCAGCCCCAGCCGGGCCAGGCGCAGCAGCATTTCGAACGCGCCGCCGGGTTCCGGGCTCATCACCATCGCCGTCCGCAGCGCGACCTTGCGGGTGTGCGGGGTGGCGGCCAGCTGTTGCTCGCGCTCCCACGCCTTGGCGATGTCGACGCTGTAGGCCCAGTACGCGGGCACGTCCGGCTCGTCACCCCCGAGGACGCCGGTGGTTTCGTCGTTCGGGACGTCGTGGGTGTGGGCGTAGATCGTCGCCGTGCTCATCTGCAGCCAGACCCGCGGCGGCCGCGCGGCGCGGGCGATCGCGCCGCCGACGACGCGCGCTGAGTCGACGCGCGAGTTCATCATCTCCCGCAGGTTCGCCCGGGTGTACCGGCAGTTCACCGACCGGCCGGCCAGGTTGACCACGACGTCGCTGCCGTCGATCTCCCGGGTCCACGGCCCGGCGCTGCGCCCGTCCCACCGGATGTACCGCACCCCCGGCTCGGGCCCGGTCTCCCGCCGGGTCAGCACGACGACCTCGTGCCCGTCTCCGGCCAGCGCGCGGCTCAGCACCCGCCCCAGGTGGCCCGTGCCACCCGGTATCACGACCTTCATGGATCCCCCTTCGGCTCCGCCCCGCACCCACCATACCGGAAGAGTTGAACACGTTCAAATATCGTCGGTCCCCGCGATGAGGTCGAGCAGCGTCCGCAGCGCGCGGCTCGGCGGCTTGGCACTCGCGGTGATGAGGTTGAGCGGCCAGTCCAGCCCGGCACCGGCCAGCGGCAGCACGGTGACGTCCGGCTCGTCCGGCGCGGGCGTGTCGGGGACGACCGCGACACCGAGCCCGGCCCGGACGTAGCCGGCCACCGTACGCCGGTCGGCGACCTCGACCGTGACCCGCCGCGGCGCACCGAGGGCGTCGAAAGCCCGGTCCAGGACGACGCGGTTGCCGAACCCTCGTGGCAGGTCGATGAAGGATTCGCCGTCGAGGTCGGCGAGCCGGACCGCGCGCCGCGCCGCCAGCCGGTGAGCCGACGGCAGCAGGGCGACGAACGGCCGCGTCTCGACCCGCAGCACGGCCAGCCCGGCGAGGTCGGCCTCGGGCAGGCCGACCAGCGCGGCGTCGAGCCGGCCTTGGCGGACCTCTTCGGAAGATCCCCGGCGCGTGCACGCGAGCCACCGAAGACGATGTGGTGGTCGCGCCGTGCTGACCGCGGGGGCGGCGGTGGGGCGGCGACCGCCGGGGGCCGGGCCCGAGTCCTCGACCACCAGCGGCCCCGGTCTACCCGACGCGACGAACGGCCTGCTCAGCGGCGCACGCCGCCTCGGACATTCACAACGGCCCCGCCCGCGACCGCGCGCGCCTACAGTCTTGAGGATGACCGCCGCCGCCGGATCGCCGATCGTTGCCGGGGTGGACGGGTCGGCCGAGTCGCTCGACGCCGTCCGCTGGGCCGCGCGGACCGCCCGCCTGCGGGCGGCGCCGCTGGAGATCGTGCACGCCCTCGACGTCCCGGCCCTGCTCGCGGGCGGGGTCGTGCCACCGCCGGAGGAGATGGTGGACGCCTTGCGTGCCCGGGGGCGGCGCGCGCTGCGGACCGCGCAGGAGCTCGCCGCCGCGCAGGGCGTACCGGACGCGGTCACCCGGCTCGATCCCGACCGCGCCGCCCAGGCGCTGATCGGGGCCTCGCGCTCGGCCGCGCTGCTCGTCGTCGGGTCGGCCGGGCACGGCAGGCTCACCAGCCTGCTCGCGGGGTCGGTCGCCGCCGCCGTGGGCACCCACGCCCGCTGCGACACCGTCGTCGTCCGCGGAGACACCTGGGACGAGCCCGGCGCGGCCGCGCGGCCGATCGTCACCGGCATCGACGGCAGCGAAGCCGGCGCGCGGGTGCTGGCGACCGCCCTCGCCGAAGCCCGCGCCCGCCGCGCACCGCTGCTCGTCCTGCACGCCTGGGCCGACAGCCCGCCACCGCACCGGGACCCGCGGTGCGTCACCGAGGCCGGGCGCCGGCTGCTCGACGAGCGGGTCCAGGCCCACGACACCGGTGACGTCGTGGTCGAGCAGATCGTGGTCCACGCCCACCCGCGGAAGGAACTCCTCGAGCGCAGCGGCACCGCTCAGCTGGTCGTCCTCGGCGACCGCGGCCGCGGCGGGTTCCCGGGCCTGCTGCTCGGCTCCACGGGGCAGGCCCTCCTGCACCACGCCGCCTGCCCGGTCCACCTGGTGCGCACCACCGCGTGAAGGGAAGCGGAACGGAAGCGGGACCGGGCAGGATGACGGGCGACGCGAGTGGGAGGAAGAAGATGAAGACTGCGGTGAAGGCCGCGCTGGTGGCCGTGCTGGCCGGCGCGACGGTGCTGGTGAGCCCGGCGCAAGCGGCCACGATCGTCCAGCGGACGGCCCTCTGCCACGCGGGCGGGTTCAGCGGCACGTTCACCCTCCGGTACGAGACCGTCGGCGGCGACCACCGCATGCTCGGCGGGTACACCACGTCGGGGCCGTACATCGGCGACGTCGCGGGCACGGTGTCCCTGCGGATTTCCTACCGCAGCGGATCGACGACGCACACGGTGTACTCCCAGTCGTCGGCGACGACCGGGAGTACCACCTTCACGATGCCGGCGGCCACCACCGTGCCGGTCACCTCCATGGGCACGGCATCGACGACGTTCGACAACGGCGCGGCGTCCTGCACCGCGACGGTGCCGATCAGCTGAAAGCCGGCACCGCCCTGGGCCCCGCGCACCGGGGCCCAGGGCGGTTCTCTCCCCCCGGTCAGCAGTTCGAGTGCTGGATGGTCTTGAAGATGTCGACCGCGCCGAACAGCGCCGCGTCGTAGGTGAAGTGCTTGCTCCAGAAGTAGCGCGGCGGCGGGTTGCCGTCGTTCATCCGCGGGCTGTCGAACGTGCCCGCCGAGAACAGCTTCGTCCCGGCCGTGGTCTTGAAGTCGAAGCCGGAGTGCCAGACGTCGCCGGAGTGGGTCTGGTAGGTCAGCGTGGTCGCGCTCCAGTCGCCCGTGCCGTCCGACCGGATCACCATGGTCCCGTTGTCCTGCTGGCAGTCGCCGACGTGCAGCTGACCCCAGGTCGCGCTCTTCACCTCGAGCACCGCCGCGCCGTGCGCCGGCGCGGCCTGGGCCGCCGGAGCCGCCATCAGCACCGCCGTCCCCGTCGCCGCGGCGGCGAGAACCGGTGCGAGACCTCGAATCGTGCGTTTCATGGACTTCCTCCCGAAGAACCGGTGGCTGCGGACCTCTCCGGTCCGCGGCTGCCGAGCCTGGCAGCGCCCGGCGACAATCCGTCGACAATTCGTCGACGGACGTTCAACCGGGCGTAGGACGTATCCCGGGGCGCCCGGCGCGCTCCTGTACGCCGGAGCGCGCGGGATACCGCGTCGCGGAGGGGCGGGCATGGGCGGGGTGGACGGGGTGTACTTCGAGGTGCTGGGACCGTTCGAAGTGCGGCTGGACGGCGAGCCGCGGGACGTCGGGGGCCCGCGGCTGCGGATCCTGCTGGCGGTACTGGCGGCGGAAGCGGGCCGCGTGGTCAGCGTCCCCGCGCTGAGCCGGGCGCTGTGGGGCGAGCGGGCGCCCGCGCACGCCGACCGCACCGTGCGGACGTACCTCTCGCGGCTGCGCGGCGCGGTGGATCCCGGGCTGATCCTGACCCGGCCGCCGGGGTACGCCCTGCACCTGGCACCGCAGGCCCTCGACGCCGCGCGGTTCGAACAGCTCGCCGCCGAGGGACAGCGGGAACTGGCCGCCGGCCGGCCGGCGGCCGCGCGGGAGCACCTGGCTGCCGCGCTGGCCCTGTGGCGTGGCCACGCCTACGAGGAGTTCGGCGCCGTCGAAAGCCTGGCCGCGGAAGGGATGCGGCTCGACCGGCTCCGCCACAACGCCGTCCAGGACCGGATCGACGCCGACCTCGCGACCGGCGAAGACACCGGGCTGATCGCCGAGCTGGAGGCGCTGACCGCCGCGTACCCCGGGCACGAACGGCTGTGGGCGCAGCTGATGACGGCGCTCTACCGGGCCGGACGCCAAGGCGACGCGCTCGAAGCGTTCCGCCGGGCCCGGCACGGCCTGATCACCGCAGCCGGGGTGGAGCCCTCACCGGTGCTGGCGCAGGTGCACCGCCGGGTGCTCGCCCACGACCCGGCGTTGCTCGCGGCCCGGGCCGCGGCCGTGGCGACCGCCCCGGACGACGCGCTCGCCGCGGGCGAGCACGCCCTGCTCGAGGACGGCGACCTGCGGACCGGCCGGGAACACTTCGAAACCGCCTACCTCCGGGCGGAGCGGGCCGGGGACGCCGACGCGCTCGCCCGCGCGGCCCTCGGCCTGGGCGGGCTGTGGGTGCACGAGCACCGGACGGCCGCCGCGTCGGCGTCGCTGCTGACGCGGCTGCGGTACGCGCTGGAGCGGGTGGATCCCGCCTCGACGCTCGGCCACCGGCTCCAGGCCCGGCTCGCGGCCGAACTGGACTACGAACAGGGCACGCACGACCGGATCCTGGCCGCGGCCGACCGGACGCGGGCAGCCGGCGATCCGGTCTCGCACGCCGAAGCGCTGAGCCTGGCCCACCACTGCCTGCTCGGCCCGGACCACACCCGGGTGCGGCGCGAGCTCGCGACGGAACTCGTCGGCGTGAGCGGCCGTTCGGGGCGGCGCACCGACCTGGTGATGGGCGTGCTGTGGGACACCGTCGACCTCTTCCTGGCCGCGGACCCGCACGCCGAACGGCGGCTCGGCGAGCTCGAAGACCTGCTGGCCGCGCGGAAGCACCTGGCGGCGGGGTTCGTGGCCGACGCGCTCCGGGTGATGCTGGCCATCCGTGCCGGCCGGTTCCGCGAGGCCGAAACCGGTGCGCAGGCCTGCGCCGAGCTCGGGCAGGCCGCGGGCGATGCCGACGCGCTCGGCTGGTACGGCGCCCAGCTGGTGGCGATCCGCTGGTTCCAGGGCCGGCTCGGCGAACTCGTGCCGGTGCTGGACGGGCTGATGCACTCGCCGACGCTGAGCCCGATCGACAACTCGTACTACGCGGCGCTGGCGGTGGCCGCCGCGTCGGCCGGGGACCGGCGCACGGCGGCGGGGGCATTGGCGCGGCTGTGCGGCGACGACCCGGGGGCGCTGCCGCGGTCGAGCACGTGGCTGACTTCCCTGTCCGGCGCCGCGGAAACCGCGTACCTGCTGGACGACCGCGCCACGGCGGCGCGGATCCACGAGCTGCTGGAGCCGTTCGCGCACCTGCCCGTGATGGCGAGCCTGGCCGTCGCCTGCTTCGGCTCCGTCCACCACCCGCTGGGCACGACGGCCCTGACGGCCGGCGACCCGGACCGGGCCGTGACGCACCTGCGAGCCGCCGTCCGGCACAACCTCGCCCTGGCCCACTGGCCGGCGGTGGTCTTCTCCCGCCGCCGCCACGCCGAAGCCCTGCTCCGCCGCGGTGGACCGGGCGACGCCGCGGCCGCGGACCGTGAGCTGGCCGCGGCCGAGGAGGAGGCCCGGACGTTCACCGGACCGCCGGTCACCGGGCGATGAGCTGCTCCTGCCGGCCCTCCAGCCGGAACAGCGGGGCGACCGCGGCGAGCTCCAGTGCGCGCCGCACGACCCCGGACGGCTTCAGCACCAGGTCGATGCCGGCGTCGGCGCAGCGGGCCCGCAGCCGGCCCAGCGAGGCCACGCCCGTCACGCCGCAGAAGCCGACCCCCAGCAGGTCGACGACCAGCCGCTGCGGCAAGGCGGCCACGGCCCGGTCGAGTTCCTCGTCGAAGCGCGGCCGCGTGGCCATGTCGATCTCACCGGTGACCGTGACCCGCAGCGTCCCCGGCCGGGGCTCCGCGGTCGTCGCGGTCAGCAGCAGGGAGGACAGGTCGTGGGCACTCATGGAGGGCTCCTTCCACGCGGTGTCGGCTGCAGGTGATCACTTCCTACCCCCGCTCCGCCGGAACCAAACGCGGGCCTCTTCCGTCCGCCACGGACGGCTGAAAAGCCCGCGCCCGCACCAAGGCCTTGCGCACGGCACCGGAGTTACGGGCGGGGGTGCCAGGCCGGTGAGGAGACCGGCCGGACCGGGACGCCGCCCCGGGCCGACCCGAGGTCGGTGAGCGCGACCCGTTCCAGGCCGTTGCCCGGCCCGCCTTCGCTGGTCACCGCCAGTGCGAGGGTGTTGCGGCCGTGCGGGTCGAGAAGCCCGTCCGGCAGGACGAACGTGTGCTGCGGGCCGACATCCCCGATGTACTGGCCGACGTTCCAGCCGTTGAGGAAGACCAGCACCCGGTAGTGGCCGCCGGACCGGGGCCGGGCCGGGTCCCCGATCGTCAGGCCCACCGACGTGTCCTGTCCCCGGGGGACCCGCAGCGAGAACGTCGTGCGGTACCACGTCGTGCCCGGCGAAGCGGTCGCCGCGGGGACTTCCGCCGGAGCCCAGGTGCGGTCCGGGAAGCCCGGCAGGTGCCAGCCCGCACGTTCGCCGGCGAGACCGCCGCTGTTCAGCGGACCGCGCACCGGGTCCGCCGTCCCGCCCTGGATCTTCCACGCCACGCCGGTCAGCGACGAGGAGATCAACCCGCGCCCCTCCTTGTGCGCGTCGTTGACGCCGCCGTCTTGGTTGTGGCCGTTGTTCCGCACCATCACCGACAGCACGTGCGGGCCGTCGCCGCGCAGCCCTTCGGGCACCGTGAACGCCGCGGTGCCGGTCGTCGGCGGCGCGGCCAGCGCGGACGGCAGGACGTGCTGGCCGAGGTACTGCCCGTCCAGCCACGCCTGGAGCAGCCCGGCGCCCCCGCCGCCGTAGCGGAGACTGAGCTGCTCCCCCGGCGTTCCGGTGAACCGCCCGCGGTACCAGACGTCGCCGGTGCCGAAACCGTAGTCGTCGGCCGTCAGCACCGGCTGCCCCGCCGGCGGCGGGGTGGTGCTGTGCGTCGTGGTCCGGTCCGCGGCCGGCCAGGCCGAGTCGTCGTACCCGGGTTCCGCCTCCGGGGAGCCGGGGGCCGCGCGCCAGCCGGTGAGTTCGGGCAGCCGCGGGTCGGCGGGTCCGGGCAGCGGCCGGAAGGCGAGCAGGCTGCCCGACGCGGTGGGCCGCATCGGCACCGGGATCCCGTTCCAGAGGACCACCGGGCCGCGGGCGCCCCACACCTCGAGGTCCCGCGGCGCCTTCGTGTCCCCGGTGAGCGCGGTCCACCGGCCGCCTTCGGCCGTGCGCACCAGATCCGGCCCGCGCACGAGCAGGCCGGAGACCGGCCAGAACGTGTCGGCGGTGGCGTCGTCGGCGAGCAGCAGCGTGACGGCCGGGCGGCCGCCGCCGCTGATCCGGACCCGCGCGAGCCCGTCGTGGCGGTAACCCAGGCGCAGGTCGTTCCCGGTCCAGGTCGTCGTGACGTCCCCGGAGAGGACGTCGACGCGCGGCCGCGTCGCGTACCGCAGCACCGTCTCGCCGTCCTCCCCCGGCCGGCCGTGCAGCAGCACGGTACCGGCGGCCTGGGCCATCAGCTCCGACGTCGAGTACACCAGGTGCTGACCGGCGACGTCGAAGTTCGCCACCAGGTACTTGGCGTCCTGACCGGTCAGCCGGACCGGCACCGTGTAGTCACCGTCCGCTGTGGACAGGGGGAAGGTGAAGGCGTCGTCCGTCGTCGCGCTGGACGGCGAATGCACCGGCAGGTAGAAGTGCACCCCGGTGTCCGGGTTGACGTTGTGGTAGACCTTCACCGCGGCCGACGACGGCGTCACGGGCGCCCCGCGGTCCATCTTGGCCAGGTCCGGGACGGTGGCCAGGAACGAGCCCAGCTCCTTCATCGTCAGGGCCTTCGGCCGCAGCTGACGTCCTTCGTCGATCGCCGCGCCGTAGTCGTAGGAGCTGTAGACCACCGGTGCCGGGAGCCGGCCCCAGGAGGTGCCGCCGAAGGTCATGTAGAAGTTCTGGATGGTCAGGCCGTTCGCCAGGTTGGTGCCGTAGAACACCCGCTCGTAGCCCGGTCCCTGCCGGACCGCGGTGCACGGGTAGGTGCCGTTGCTGCCCCAGTAGTCGAACCACCCGCCACCGAACTCGGCGACGAACCCGGGTGTGTCCGGCGACGCGCTCGCGCCGCCCTTCGCCCCGCCCGGCCCGTAGAGGCCCCAGTCCGGCGCGGCGTTCGGGCTGCCCGGCGTCGCGTCGGTCCGGCAGGTGCCGCCCGGGTAGCCGTCGAAGGCGTAGAGGTCGACCTTGCCCGGCACGGTGCCGGGCACGCCGGAGCCCGGTGGCACCCAGATGCCGTTGCGGCCCTTGTCGTTGTGGAAGATCGGGACGGCGATGCCGTCGGCCCGTACCTTGTCGTAGAGGTGGGCGATGTAGTTCTGCTGGGCCACGCCGGTGGCGGCCAGTTCGTTCTCGATCTGGTAGAGGACCACGGAGCCGCGGCCGTCGGTGTACTGGTGGCGGGCGATGATCCGGTCGATCGCGGTCAGCCACTCGTCGGCCGCGGCCAGGTAGTCCGGCGCGTCGCTGCGGGCCCGCCCGGCCTGCGTGTTCAGCCACGCCGGGAAGCCGCCGCCGGTGACCTCGGCGTTGATGTACGGCCCGGGCCGCGCGATGACGTACAGCCCCGCCTCGGCGGCGAGGTCGAGCACGCGGTCCATGTCGCGGACGCCGGTGAAGTCGTAGACCCCCGGTGCGGGCGAGTG